>NZ_CP073346.1:2037984-2717313 GCF_024397895.1 Pseudomonas benzenivorans | reverse complement strand
GGTTGGTGGCCAGGCTGTACTGCCGGGCGGCCTCCCGGCGGGCCTGCAGGTAGGTGGCCAGGTCGGCGCCGCGGAAGGCGTAGATGGCCTGTTTGGGGTCGCCGACAAAGCACAGATCGCCCTCGTGCGCGTAGACCCGACGGAAGATCTGGTACTGGATCGGATCGGTGTCCTGGAATTCGTCGATCAGGGCCACCGGGTACTGCGTGCGCAGGGTGCCGGCCAGGTGCTCGCCGCCCTCGCCGTACAAGGCCTGCTGCAGCTGGTTGAGCAGGTCGTCGAAGGCCAGCAGGCGCTGGGCCGCCTTGCGCTGCGGCAGCTGCTGGTTGAGCTGGCCGATCAGCCGCACCTGCAGGTCGATCAACCGCTGCTCGGCTGCGGGGCGCGCGGCCTCGAGCGCCTCGCACAGCTGCTGCAGGGCATCGGCCAGGGGACTTTGCGGCACGCTGGCGCCCTTCTTGCTGGCCTTGAGCAGGCCCTCCCGGGACAGCCGCGGTAGCGCATCGAGGGCGCCGAACAGGGCGGCCGCATCGCTGAAGTAGCCATCCAGCGCCTGCTGCCAGGCGCCCAGCTTGGTGGCATCGACCATGTTGCTCTTGAAGCCCTCGAAGGCCTTGAGCTGCGTCAGCCACTCGCCGCTGTGGCGCTGCCAGGCAGCGCTCGCCTGCTCCCAGGCAGCGCCCAGGGCGCCGAGATCGGCCTGGGCGCCCGGCGCCGGCTCGATGCGCAGGTAGGGCTTGCCCAGGTGGCTGCGCAGGCGCTGGCGCAGGCGCTGCGGGGTGAGCTTGTGCTGCACCAGGAAGGCCGCCCACTGCGGCTCGGCGGCGGCCAGCTCATGACGCCAGAGATCGGCGAGCAGGGCATCGAGCACCTCGCGGTCGTCCTGGGTCAGCTCGTTGTCGAAGTCGCCGCCGGCCTCGAAGGCCGCGTCCTGCAGGGCCCGCTGGCAGAAGCCGTGAATGGTGAAGATCGCCGCCTCGTCGAAGCCGTGCACCGCCAGCAGCAGGCGGCGATGGCTGGCCGGGTCGGGGTACTGGGCGTGCAGGCGGTTGAGCAGTTCGTCCGCCCCGGGGCCCTGCTCGTAGACCGCCAGCAACTCGGCCAGGCGCCGGCGAACGCGCTCGCGCAACTCGGCGGTGGCCGCGGTGGTGTAGGTGACCACCAGGATCTGCGCCACCGACAGCTGCTTCTCCAGCAGCAGGCGGGCGTACAGCGCGGTCAGGGTCCAGGTCTTGCCGGTGCCGGCGCTGGCCTCGATCAGCGAGCGGCCGGAAAAACTGTCCTGCAGCAGGTCCAGGTTGGCGCCGCTCATGCTTCGTCCTCCTCGCCCTGCAGGGCGTCCAGGGCCGGGCCGTATAGCTGCTCGGCCAGGGCCTCGAAGCGCGCATCCAGCGGGTCGCGGTCGCGAAAGGCCAGGGCGTTCCAGGGGTCCTGGCTCTCGCCGGTCATGAAGTCGTTGCCCAGCCACATGACGCGCGCCTCGCTGCGCGCCGCCTCCAGCGGCTCCTTGCGCCCCGGCTTGCGCCATTTCTTGGCGAAGCCGTAGCTGCACTTGGCCAGCACCGGCAGCGGCTCGCACAGCGCCGACTTGTAGGCCTCGAGCCAGGGCTCGAGCAAGTCGAGGGGATTGGCCAGCGGGCCCAGGCGCCATTCGCTCTTCGGCGACAGCAGACGGCTGTCGCAGGCGATGCCCGGGGTGGCGGCGCAGCCCAGCAGCAGGTGGCGCAGCCAGAACGGCGCCAGCTCCCAGGCGCCGAGGTCGCGCAGGCGGTAATCGAACAGGCCGCAGGCCGTGACCCCATCGAGCCAGCCGTGGATGCGCACGCCGGCCAGCTGCACATCCACCAGCAGCGGCTGCGGCGTATCGCTCGGGCGTTCGTCGAACAGGGTCGGGGCGAAGGCGCGGATCGGTCCGCGTATCTGCCCCCAGTGGGCCTGGCCCAGCTCACCCACCGGCAGCCAACCGGAAGCCGCGGCCACCGCGCGCTCCTCGGCCTCGCTCCAGCCCCGTTCGACGGCCTGCAGCGCCAGCTGGCGCAGGCCGTGCTGGCTGGTCCATTCGACGCTGAACGGCTCGTCGCCGGCCAGGGCCTCTTCGCTCTGCGCCAGGCGCAGGCCGAGGCGCTGCTCCAGCAGGTAGCGCGCCGGGTGCTTGAAACAGTGGATCAGCTGGCTGGGCTCCAGGGTCAGCGGGTCGTCGCCCGGCCCGCCCTCGCCTGGCGCCGGCAGGGCCTCGGCGAAGGGTCGTGGCGCCGCGACGGCCTCGCTCAAGCACTGCGCGGCGCGGAACCAGGATGCGGCGAAGCCGGCATGGCGGCCACCGGCGAAGTTGTCCGGAGCGAAAGGCTGCAGCGGGTGCTCCAGGGTGAGGTGGGCGGCGGCCGGGCTGCCATCGGCGCAGACGGCGGTTAGGTCGATCACCTCGAGCAGTTCGCTGACCAGCACCGAGGGCGGCAGCTCGGCATTGCTGCGCGGGTCGCGGCCGACGTAGCTCAGGTACAGGCCGCCGCGCGCCGAGAGCAGGGTCTCGAGCAGCAGGTAGCGATCGTCCAGGCGCCGGGCGCGGTCGCCACGCCGCGGCTTCTGGGCGATCAGGTCGAAGC
The DNA here is from genome assembly GCF_024397895.1 of Pseudomonas benzenivorans. Lineage (NCBI taxonomy): Bacteria > Pseudomonadati > Pseudomonadota > Gammaproteobacteria > Pseudomonadales > Pseudomonadaceae > Pseudomonas > Pseudomonas benzenivorans. The sequence continues at coordinate 2,714,710 of NZ_CP073346.1, read as the reverse complement.
CGGCGGCCGGGGTGCGCCGGGGCAGGGCGCCGTCGTCCAGGCCGAGCAGGCAGACCTGGCGGAACGGCAGGCTGCGCATCGGCACCATGGTGCAGAAGGTCACCGCACCGGTGAGAAAGCCCGAGGCGCCGCCGCCCTGCTCCAGCGCCGCGGTCAGCTGCTGGCGCACCAGGGCCAGCTCCAGCGGCCGCTCGATGCCGGCCGCCTGGGCCTGCTCGGCGAGGGCGGCGCAGGCCTTCGACAGCAACAGCAGGGTGTCGCCGGCCTCGCGCTCGTCGAACAGGGCGTCGACCAGCTCGACCAGGGCCTGCGCCCACTCGGCCAGCGGCCGCGGCCGCTGCAGGCCCTGGGCCAGGCTGGCGAGACGCTCGACGAAGGCGGCCAGGCGGCCGAGCAACTGGGCGCGGCCGCCTTCCAGGGCATCCAGCGGCCAGCTGTCGCCGAGCAGGGGCGCGCCCTCGCCGGCCAGTTGCGGCGGTGCGGCGAAACCCAGCAGCAGGCGGTCCAGGCCCTGGCGCCAGGTGAAGGCGGCATCCGCCGGCAGGCCGAGCTGGGCCCGGTGGCCGGCGTCGCGGCCCCAGCGCACGCCGGCCTCGCGCAGCCAGTCGCGCAGCAGCGTCAGGTCCTCGGCCTCGATCCCGGCGCGGCGGGCCAGGGCCGGCTGCTCCAGCCAGCCCAGCACCTCTTCGGCGCCGAAGCGGCTGTCGGGCAGGGCGAGCAGCTCGAGGAAGGCCTCGATCAGCGGCACCTCCGCGCGCAGGCTGCGGTCGGCCAGGCTGAAAGGAATACGCGGCGCGCCGCTTCTGGCGGCGAACACCGCCTCGATATAGGGCGCATAGCGCTCCACGTCCGGGGTCAGCACCACCACCTGGTCCGGGGTCAGCGTCGGATCGGCGGCGAAGCGGGCGAGCAGCTGGTCGTGGAGGATCTCCACCTCGCGCAGCGGCGAGTGGGCGATGTGCACCTCCAGCGAGCGGTCGTCCTCGCGCAACACCAGACGCTCCTCGGGCTGGCGGCTGCGCAGGCGCAGGATGTCGTTCTGCAGGGCCTGCAGCAGGCTGCCGTCGTGCAGGTCGGCGTCCTCGGAATACAGGCCCAGTTCCTGGCTGCCCTCGCTCGAGGCCAGGGTGAACAGCGAATCGAAGAAGTCCCGGCCCTGCTTGCCCAGGCTGGCCAGCAGCGGGTGGCCGACGTCCAGGTACCAGTCGTCCGGGGCCAGCTCGGAGTGCCGGGCCAGCTCGCGGACATCGCGAATCTCGCCCCAGGCCTCGCGGCAGGGGTTGAGGGCGAAGACCACCACCTCGGTATGCCGCGCCAGGCCGTCGAGCACCCGCAGGTGATGCGGCGCCAGGGCGCTGATGCCGAACACCAGCAGGCGCTCGGGCAGCCCGGCGATGGCAGGCTCGGCGTACAGGCGCTGCAGCAACTCGTCGAGCAACCGGGCGCGGTGCGGGTGGCCATCGCGGGTCAGCTCGCGCCAGAGCAGCGCCTGCCAGGCCTCGTCCGGGCCGAGGCCGAGCAGCTCGCCTGCTTCCCAGGCGGCCAGCCAGTCGTCGCGGTACAGCAGGTACTGGTCGAAGACGTCGGCGATCTTGCCGGCCAGCGACAGCCGCCGACGCTCGTCGCCGCCCGCCAGGTAGTGAGCCAGGCGCGGCGCCTCGGCCAGCTGCTGCGGTTCGCACAGCCAGTCGTACAGGCGCCAGGTCAGGGTCTCGGGCTTGAACGCCGACTGCTCCGGCAATTGGCCGAGCACCAAGCGCGACAGGTCCCAGACGAAGGTCGCCGGCAGCTGCACCTCCAGTTGCATGGCGATGCCCTGCTTGCGCGCCAGCTCCAGGGTCAGCCAGCGGCCGATACCCTGGCTCGGCACCACCACCTGGGCGGCGGCGAACGGCTCGCGCAAGGGCTGCGCCAGCAGGGTGGTGGCCAGTTCACCGAGGGTTTCCAGGTCGGGGGCATGGTAGAGGCTGAGCATCGGGCAGGTCGCTTCCGTTCAATCGGGCTAGGTTACCAGTTCGCTCAGCTTGCCGGGGTCGGCCGACAGTTTGTGTCGCCGCCCCGTCGATGGCCTCTGCGACCAATGGCCAAGTGTCGCCTGTGCTTCACTCTGTAACCCTGAAGACGAACTTCCAACCGAGGTACGCCCCATGACGCCCTGCCTGACCTTCGATGTCTACGGCACCCTGATCGACCCCAGCGACGTGACCCGCCAACTGCGCGCGCTGCTGGGCGACCAGGCCGAGGACTTCTACCTGCGCTGGCGCGACAAGCAGCTGGAGTACAGCTTTCGCCGCGGCCTGATGGGCGCCTACGTGGACTTCTCCCAGTGCACCCGCGAGGCCCTGGCCTTCATCAATGCCAGCGCCCAGACCGGACTCGACGCTCAGACCCAAACGCAGCTGATGGACGCCTGGAGCCAGCTGCCGGCCTTCGCCGACAGCGCCGCCGGCCTGCAACAGCTGCAGCAACAGGGCGCCCGGCTCTATGCGTTTTCCAACGGCAGCCGAGCGGCGGTCAGCGCCCTGCTCGAGCAGGCGGGCCTGGCCGACTACTTTGTCGAAGTCGTCAGCGTCGAAACGGTGCACAGCTTCAAGCCGGCGCCGGCGGTCTATGAGTACCTGCTGAGCCGTACCGCAAGCCAGGCGGATGCCACCTGGCTGGTCTCCAGCAACCCCTTCGACGTGCTCGGCGCCCGTCACGCCGGCCTGCGCAGCGCCTGGGTCAAGCGCAGCGACAGGGCCCAGTTCGACCCCTGGGGCCTGGAGCCCGATCTGCAGGTCGCCAGCCTGGTGGAACTGGCCAAACGCCTGCCCGACTGAGCGTGCCGAAGGGCGACCGGCGGCTGGCGCCAAGGCCATTCGCCGTCTACAGCTTAAATAGGGTCCGGCAGAAAACCACCAAGGCCGGACCGACCACTTGGCCCGGCCGTTACCGACTGTGCCTGGGGGTCAGATGCACCACATCCGCTCGTCGCCCCTTTTGGGTGACCCAAGACAGGGAGATGCACGATGCTGACCCTGCTCAATCTGTTATCGGCCGTCGCCCTGCTGATCTGGGGCACCCATATCGTCCGTACCGGCATCCTGCGGGTGTACGGTTCCAACCTGCGCAAGGTGCTCAGCCACAACGTCAGCCGACTGCCGATGGCCTTCGCCGCGGGCATCGGCGTCACCTCGCTGGTGCAGAGCAGCAATGCCACGGCCCTGCTGGTCACCTCGTTCGTCGGCCAGGGCCTGATGGCACTGACCCCGGCCCTGGCGATCATGCTCGGCGCCGACGTCGGCACCGCCTTGATGGCACGGGTGCTGACCCTGGACCTGGGCTGGCTGTCGCCGCTGCTGATCACCCTCGGGGTGATCTTCTTCCTCTCGCGCCGGCAGACCCGCGCCGGCCAACTCGGCCGCGTGGGCATCGGTCTGGGCCTGATCCTGCTGGCCCTGGAGCTGATTGTCGGCGCCGCCACGCCCATCACCCAGGCCCAGGGCATCAAGGTGCTGTTCGCCTCGCTGACCGGCGACCTGCTGCTCGACGCCCTGGTCGGCGCACTGTTCGCGGTCATTTCCTATTCCAGCCTGGCCGCCGTACTGCTCACCGCCACCCTGGCCGGCGCCGGACTGCTGAGCCTGCCGGTGGCCATCGGCCTGGTCATCGGCGCCAACATCGGCAGCGGCCTGCTGGCCTTCATGACCGCCAGCCTGCAGACGCCGGCCGGCCGGCGGGTGGCCCTGGGCAGCCTGCTGTACAAGGTGATCGGCCTGCTGCTGGTGATCCCCCTGCTGAACCCGCTGGTGGCCTGGCTGGATAGCCTGGACTGGCGGCCGGCGGAGCTGGTGATCGGTTTTCACCTGCTCTACAACGGCCTGCGCTGCCTGCTGATGCTGCCCAGCGTCGGCCTCATGGCGCGCTTCTGCAACTGGCTGCTGCCGGACCGCCCCGATGAAACCGGCATAGCCAGCCCACGCCACCTCGACCGCACCGCGCTGGACACACCGAGCCTGGCACTGTCCGGCGCGGTCCGCGAGACCCTGCGTATCGGCGACCTGGTCGAGACCATGCTGCGCCACCTGCTGGAAGTACTGCGCAGCAACCAGCCGGCCCTGAGCAAAGAGCTCAGGCGCCTGGACGACGACGTCGACTCGCTGTACAGCGCGGTCAAGCTGTACCTGGCCCAGGTGTCGCGCGACGCCCTCAGCGAGCGCGACAGTCGGCGTTGGGCGGAGATCCTCGAATGGGCGGTCAACCTGGAACAGGCCGGCGACATCATCGAGCGCATGCTCGGCAAGGTGCAGGACGAGAAGACCGCCCAGCGTCGCGCCTTCTCCGACAGCGGTCTGGAGGAGCTGACGGAACTGCACGGGCAGCTGCTGGCCAACCTGCGCCTGGGGCTCAACGTATTCCTCTCCGGCGACGCCGAGAGCGCGCGCCAGCTGCTGCGCGAGAAACGCCGCTTCCGCGCCCGCGAGCGGCGCCTGGCCCACGCCCACGTCGCCCGCCTGCATCGCCAGGTGGTGCAGAGCATCGAGACCAGCGCCCTGCACCTGGAGCTGATCAGCGACATGAAGCGTCTCAACTCGCTGTTCTGCGGCAGCGCCTATGTGGTGCTGGAGGCCGGGGAGACCGGCGCGTTGAAGGTCGAGGAGATGGCCGGCGAGTAATCCGGCGCCGCGCGGACGGAAGGTGTAACAGCGCCGCGCGGGCGCCTTCGAATAACTGGGAGGGCCGTCTCCGACGATGCGGTCCGCCCTCTGCGGCAGCATCATGCCCAGGAGGACCCGATGGACAACGAGCAGGAGCTGATCAGCGGCATGCAACGGGGCGACCCCCATGCCTTGGAGGCCGCGATCCGGGCCCACCACCACTTTCTGGTGCTGATGGCCACGCCATTGGCCGGTCCCGAGCTGGCCAAGGATGTGGCGCAGGAAACCTGGATCAAGGCCTTCGCCGCCATCGGCCAATTCCAGGGGCGCTCCAAGCTGCGCACCTGGCTGGCGCGCATCGCCCTCAACGAGGCGCGGGCGATGCTGCGTAAAGCCAAGCGCGAGGTCGCCTGGGACGCCTGGGGCGCCGATGGCGGCTCGCCCATCGAGGGCCGTTTCAACCGCGATGGCACCTGGACCCGGCCACCGATCCGCTGGCACCACGACTCACCGGAGGCCTTGCTGACCGAGGAGGAACTCTACCAATGCATCCGCCAGCACCTGCACAAGCTGCCCCGGGACCAGCAGTCGGTGGTGATGCTGCGTGAGGTCGCCGGCCTGGACTTCAGCGAAATCGCCCAGTCCCTGAAGCTGGCCGAAGGCAACGTGCGGGTGTTGCTGCACCGCGGGCGGCAACGCTTGCATGCGATGCTGGAGCACTTCGAGGAGGTAGGCACATGTTGAGCTGCCAGGAAATGTCGGAACTGGGATCGGACATCATCGACCGGCGCCTGAGCTGGCGCATGCGCCTCGCGGTGCTGATGCACACGCGCCGGTGCGATCGCTGCCAGCTGTATATCGACCAGCTGCGGCTGACCTCGGAAACCCTGCGGCGACTGCCGTTGGACGACGAGCAGGTCGACAGCGCGGCGATCCTCGCCGCCAGCCGAGCACCCACCGAGCCGGGCACCTGAATCGACGCGGCGGGACGCTTGCCGTTCCCTCCGCGCCTTATTCCAACGCCCCAGGCCGGGGCGCCGGCTCAGGGCCTCAGGCGCCGCTGGCAGCCAGACCACCAGGCCGAACAGGGCGAAGCCCGGCAACCACATCAACTCCTTGGGCCAGCGCTCGGTCGGCGCGCGCACCACCAGGATCTCCTGGTCGAACTGCAAGCCGGCCTCGGCCGCCAGGCTGCCGAAGGCGACGCTGTCGATCAGCACCTTGTCGCCGTCCTCGTAGGTCAGCAGGCCCAGCGCCTCCAGGCGTTCCTCGCCGCTGGCCCCTTCCGGTACCGGCAGCAACAGGGCGAACTCGCGGGCATCGCCGACCGCGTCCTCACCACGAATGCGCAGACGCAACTGGCTGCCCGCCTCGACCTCGCCCAACACCTGCGCCAGCTGCGCCGGCGGCGTGTTGCGGTAGGGGTCGTGCAGCAGGTCCATCCAGAAGCCCGGGCGGAACAGGGTGAACGCCACCAGCAATAGCAACAGCCCCTCGTACCAGCGGCTGCGCACCAGGAAGAAGCCCTGGGTGCCGGCGGCGAAGATCAGCATGGCGACGGTGGCCACCACGAAGATCAGCAAGCCGTGCCAGAAGTCCACGTCGATCAGCAGCAGGTCGGTGTTGAAGATGAACAGGAACGGCAGCGCCGCGGTGCGCAGGCTGTAGTAGAAGGCGGTGATGCCGGTCTTGATCGGGTCGCCCTTGGACACCGCGGCGGCGGCGAACGAGGCCAGGCCCACCGGCGGGGTGACGTCGGCCATGATGCCGAAGTAGAAGACGAACAGATGCACCGCGATCAGTGGCACGATCAGGCCGTTCTGCTGCCCCAGGGTGACCACCACAGGCGCCAGCAGGCTGGACACCACGATGTAGTTGGCGGTGGTCGGCAGGCCCATGCCCAGCACCAGGCTGAACACCGCGGTGAGCATCAGCATCAGCAGCAGGTTGCCCATCGACAACAGTTCGACCAGGTCGGCCAGCACCAGGCCGACGCCGGTCTGCGAGACCGCGCCGACGATGATCCCGGCCGCGGCCGTGGCGATGCCGATGCCGATCATGTTGCGCGCGCCGGCCAGCAGTCCTTCGCGCAGATCGACCAACCCGTCCATGAAGGTGCCGTGTTCATGCAGGCCATCGGTGCGCAACCAGCTCAGCAGCGGCCGCTGGGTCAGCAGGATGATCACCAGCATGACACTGCCCCAGAAGGCCGACAGCCCGGGCGACAGGCGCTCGATCATCAGGCACCAGACCAGCACCACCACCGGCAGCACGAAATGCAGGCCGGACAGCAACACCGCGCGGGTCTGCGGCAGGGCGTCGAGCGGCGCATCCGGGTCCTCGGGCTCCAGCGGGGCGACGCTGGCGGCTATCTTCAGCAGGCCCAGGTAGACCAGCGCCAGCAGCGCGCCTATGCCTTCCAGGGCGTAGTCGCCGAGGGCCGGCTTGAGCCAGCCGAGGCCGTAGTAGACGGCCAGGGACAGGCCGCTGATCAGTGCCGCACCGAAGGCGAAGCCGGTCAGGCGACGCAGCCAGGGCTTGGGCTGGTGGCCGCCGATCGGCTGCAGGCCGAGCTTGAGCGACTCCAGGTGGACGATGTAGAGCAGGGCGATATAGGAGATCGCCGCAGGCAGGAAGGCGTGCTTGATGATGTCGACATAGGGCATGCCGATGTACTCGACCATCAGGAAGGCCGCCGCACCCATCACCGGCGGCATGATCTGGCCATTGACCGAGGAGGCCACTTCCACCGCGCCGGCCTTTTCGGCGGAGAAACCGGTACGTTTCATCATCGGGATGGTGAAGGTGCCGGTGGTGACCACGTTGGCGATCGACGAGCCGGAAATCATCCCGGTCAGGCCGGAGGCGACCACCGCCGCCTTGGCCGGGCCGCCGCGCAGGTGACCGAGCAAGCTGAAGGCCAGCTGGATGAAGTAATGGCCAGCGCCGGCCCGCTCCAGCAGGGCGCCGAACAGCACGAAGAGGAAGACGAAGCTGGTGGACACGCCGAGGGCGATGCCGAACACCCCCTCGGTGGTGATCCACTGGTGGTTGGCCAGCGCGGTGAAACTCACCCCGCGATGGGCCAGCAGACCGGGCATGTAGGGGCCGGCGAGGCTGTAGACGAGGAAGATCAGGGCGATGATCGCCAGCGGCGGGCCGAGGGCGCGGCGGGTGGCCTCGAGCAGCAGCGGGATGCCGATGCAGGCGGTGACCAGATCGGCGGTGGTGAGGCTGCCGGGGCGCTGGGCCAGGTCCTGATAGAAGATGAACAGGTAAGCGGCGCTGGCCGCGGCGACCAACCCCAGGGCGACATCCACCAGCGGCACGCGCTCGCGCGGCGAGCGCTTGAACGCCGGAAAGGCCAGGAACGCCAGCAGCAGGGCGAAGGCCAGGTGGATGGCACGGGTCTCGGTATTGTTCAGCACACCGAAGTTGAGCAGAAAGGGCAGCGGCGAAGCTATCCACAACTGGAACAGCGACCAGAGCAGGGCCAGGCCGGCGATCACCCGGGCCATGGCGCCCTCGGGGGTGCGCGCGCCGACGTCCTGGGCAATCAGTTCTTCGGTGGACAATTGCTTGTCATGCATGGGTGCAACCTGCATTCGAGAGGTGAAAGAACGGCAAAAACCCGCGGCCTGGCGGCGCGCGGGCTTGGTTCAAGCTTAGTCAAGATTGGCGCGCCGGACGTTGCCGGGCGCCGAGGCGAGCGCTGCCGTTACAGCCAGCCGCGCTCCTTGTAGTAGCGCACGGCGCCTTCATGCAGCGGCGCGGTGAGGCCGACCTTGATCATGTCTTCGGCTTTCAGATCGGCGAAGGCAGGGTGCAGGCGCTTGAAGCGGTCGAGGTTGTCGAATACTGCCTTGACCAGCTGGTAGACCACTTCCGGGTCGGCTTTGGCGGTGGTGGAGAGCACCGCCTTGCCGCCGATCGACGGGGTCGCGGCGTCATTACCCTTGTACAGACCGGCCGGGATCTCGGCCTTGGTGTAGTAGGTCTTGTCGGCCAGCAGCTTGTCGATATCCGCGCCGGTCACCGGCACCAGCACCGCATCGGTGGTGGTGGTGGCTTCCTGGATCGCACCATTGGGGTGACCGACGAAGTAGGTCATGGCATCGATGTTGTTGTCGCCCAGGGCGGAGGCCTGCTCGGCCGGCTTGAGTTCGGCGGACAGGGCGAACACCGACTTGTCCCAGCCCTTCACGCGCATGATCTCTTCCAGGGTGTCGCGCTGCCCGGAGCCCGGGTTGCCGACGTTGACGCGCTTGCCCTTGAGGTCATCGAGGCCGGCGATGTTGGCGTCGCGGCGGGCGAGAATGGTGAACACCTCGCTCTGCAGGGAGAACAGGGCACGGATGTCGTCCATCGCGCCTTCGGCTTCGAACGGGGCCAGCCCCTTGAGCGCCTTGTACTGGTGGTCCGACTGCATGACACCGAGGTTGAATTCGCCGCTGCGCAGGCCATTGACGTTGGCCACGCCGCCGCCGCTGGCCGGGGCGTTGCACTTGATGCCATGTTCAGCCGCACCACGGTTGACGAAGCGGCAGATGGACTGGCCGGCCACGTAGTAGACGCCGGTCTGGCCGCCGGTACCGATGGTGACGAACTTTTCCTCGGCCTGTGCCGCACCGCCGAGGGTGATACCCGCGAGCGCAGCCGACAGGACCCATGCGAGGGATTTGCCTTTCATGGGAATTCTCCTTTTTCTTGATTTTTGGGCCGGCGGCGTCTTCTGGACGGGGGCCGGAACCCACTTAGTCTAACCACTCAGACAAATATTGCACGGACGCGATCGCCGGCAGCCCCGAAATAGAGCGCCCGGCACCACCTCAAGCCGTTCGCGCAATCAGCCTCGAGGCGCAATGCCGCGCACCTGCAGGTACGCGAGAAACGCCTCGCGGCTGGTGTAGCGTGGCGTGTAGCCGAACGATTCCTTCAAGCGGCGGTTGGCCAGCAGCGGCCGATAGCAGAGGAAATCGAGCTGTTCGGCGCCGCTTCGGCTCAGCCCCAGAGGCTTGAGCAGTCGCCAGGCAGTGCCCAGCACGGCAGCGGGCAACGACCGATAGGGCTTGCCCAACAGGCCGGCGATGTCCCGCAGCGACAAGGCGCCATCACCGGCCAGGTTGAAAATGCCTTCGCGCCCGCGCTCCAGGCCCTGGCGAATCACGTTCACCACATCCTGCTCCCAGATGAACACGAATCGACTGTCGTGGCCTTTCACGCCCAGCACTGCGCGCCGGTCGAACAGCTCACTGACCCGGCTGTCGATGCGCCGGCCGAGTATGGTGCAGGGACGCAGCACCAGTTGCCTGAGCCGCGGGTGGCGCACGCGAGCGACGGCCAGCAGTTGCTCGATCTCACGCTTGTGGCGGACATGGGCGGACTGCCCATCGCCAGCCAGCGGCTGATCTTCGTCGAGCCACTCGGGGTTCTGCGCGCAGTAGCCATAGGCCGCGCCGGAGCTGGTGACGATCAATTGCTCGACGCCATTAGCCAGCGCCGCCTCCAGCAGCGCCTGGGTGCCGCCTACCTCGATGGCATGCAGCCGGGCCTCGCCCATGGCGGCCGGCGGATTGACCACCGCGGCCAGGTGCAGGATGGCCTGCGGCCGGTAGTCGGCGACGCACTCACGGACCTCCCCGGGTCGGCTGATATCCAGCTGCACCGTCTCTACGTTGAGCTGCAGGCCCTGCAGGGTTACGGGACGGACATCGGCCGCGATCAACGTCCACTGCGGATGCTGAATGGCCAGTTCGCTGAGCACCTGCCGGCCAATGAAGCCCGCGGCGCCGGTGATCAGGACGCGCATGAAGACCTCCCCACCCGGCAACCCGCCGGTGCAATAGCGCGAACCGGAACGGACCCGGCTCCGCCTGGTGTCAGCATAGGTCAGGCGACCCTCCTGGTTGCCCGATGCGACCGACGGCCAGGCACCGCCTGAACGGGGCGGATGCAGTATCCTTGGGCGGTCCACCCCTCGCTGCGAGTCGCCCCTTGCCCCTGCCCATGCTCCAGCGCAGCCTGCCCACGCTGCTGCGTCTCGCCGCCCTGATCCAGCGCCATCCCTGGCTGGTGGCGATCTTCGGCTTCGCCTCCGGCCTGGCCAGTTTCCTGCTGGTGGAACGTCAGGCTCAGCTGGCCAGCGTGCTGGCCCTGGTGATGCTGGCCAGCTGGTTGTGGCTGGCCCTGGAGAACCTGCTGCGCGCGAGCATCGCCCGCTGGTTCGGCCTCAAGCTGCCGCCGCCGCTGCTGCGCTATGCGACCCAGCTGATCCACCAGGAAAGCCTGTTCTTCGTCCTGCCGTTCTTCTTCATCACCACCACCTGGAACAGCGGCCAGGCGCTGTTCAGCGCCCTGCTCGGGGCGGCCGCGCTGGTGTCGATCATCGACCCGCTGTACTACCGCTGGCTGGCGCCGCGGCGCTGGCTGTTCCTGGCCTTCCACACCCTGACGCTGTTCGCCGTACTGCTCACCGCGCTGCCGATCATCCTCCAGCTGACCACGGCGCAGAGCTACCAGCTGGCCCTGGCGGTGGCGGTGCTGCTGTCGTTCCCCAGCCTGTACGGCAGCATCAACGTGGCGGCCTGGTGGCGCGGCCTGCTGCTGCTCGGCCTGACCCTGGCGCTCGGCGCCAGCGGCTGGCTGGCGCGCTTCTGGGTGCCGCCGGCGACCTTGTGGCTGACCGAGGTGGCGCTGTCCAGCGAGTTCGACGGCTACCGGCGCACGCCGGGCAAGCGGGTGAAGCAGCTCGATCTCGAGCAGCTGCGCCGCCAGGGCCTCTACGCCTACGCCGCGATCAGCGCGCCGCGGGGCCTGGACGAACGCATCTACCATGTCTGGCTGCACGAGGGTAAGGAGGTTGAGCGCATCGCCCTGACCATCCACGGAGGGCGCAAGCAGGGCTATCGCGCCTGGACCCGCAAACAGAACTTCCCCACCGACGCCCTCGGTCGCTGGCAGGTCCAGGTCGTCACCGAGGCCGGGCAGATGATCGGCGTGCTGCGCTTCCGGGTCCTGGCGCCAACGGCCGCGGCGCCCTCAACCGCGCCCGTCACGCCGACGGACGCGGCCCTGGAGGTCGACGAGCCGGCGCTGCCGGTTCAGCCGAAGAACCAGTAGCACACCGCGACGGCGGCGATGATGCCGCTGAGGTCGGCCAGCAGCGCGCAGCCCACGGCATGGCGGGCGCGCTGGATGCCCACCGAGCCGAAGTACACCGCCAGCACGTAGAAGGTGGTCTCGGTGCTGCCCTGCACCGTGGCTGCCACCAGAGCCGGGAAGCTGTCCACGCCGAAGTTCTGCATGGTCTCGATGAGCATGGCCCGCGCCCCGCTGCCCGAGAAGGGCTTCATCAGCGCGGTGGGCAGGGCGTCGATGAAGCGGGTGTCCCAGCCGATCGCCTGGACCAGCGCGCGCACCCCGTCGAGGCCCATGTCCAGGGCGCCGGAGGCCCGCAGCACGCCGATCGCACAGAGCATCGCCACCAGATAGGGCAACAGGCTCTTGGCCACGTCGAAGCCTTCCTTGGCGCCCTCGATGAAATTCTCGTACACCGGCACCCGGCGCAGCGCCCCCACCAGCAGGAACAGCAGGATCAGCCCGAACAGGGTCAGGTTGCCGAGCAGCGAGGACAGCGCCGCCAGCGCCGTGGCGCTCATCCCGCCGAGCAGGGCCATGAAGCCGCCGAGCAGCAGCGCCCCGGGAATCAGGTAGGCCAGCACCACCGGGTCCCACAGGCGCAGGCGCTGGACCAGGGCCACGGCCAGCAGACCGGCCAGGGTCGAGGCGCTGGTGGCCAGGAGGATCGGCAGGAACACCAGGGTCGGGTCGTCGGCGCCCTGCTGCACCCGGTACATGAAGATGCTCACCGGCAACAGGGTCAGCGACGAGGTGTTGAGTACCAGGAAGAGGATCTGCGCATTGCTCGCCACGGTCTGGCTCGGATTCAGCTCCTGCAACGCGCGCATGGCCTTGAGGCCGATCGGCGTGGCGGCGTTGTCCAGGCCCAGGCCGTTGGCGGCGAAGTTGAGGGTGATGAAACCCAGCGCCGGATGGCCCCGCGGTACCTCGGGAATCAGCCGGGCGAACAGCGGACCGAGGGCGCGCCCGAGCAGATCGACCAGCCCGGCCTTCTCGGCGATGCGCAGGAAGCCGAGCCAGAGGGTCAGGGTGCCGAACAGCACCACCATCACCTCGACCGACAGCTTGGCCATGGCGAACAGGCTCTCGACCATGGCGGCGAACACCGCCGGATCGTCGCCGAGCAGCCAGCGCGACAGGCCGGCTATCGCGGCCACCAGGAAAAAACTCAGCCACAGGCCGTTGAGCATGCTCCATCCCCCCCAATTGATGGGGCGGATAATAGCCCGGCTGAGGCCGGCTGGAGCGAGACCTGTACGAGGAAGGCGCTGCCGCGCACGAATGACGCGCCAGCCAGGTAGGCCGGTGGCGGCGGCGGACGGATCAGAACTGGCTGTTGAGCACCAGCAGCAGGGCGGCGGTCTCGGCATCCGGCGCGCCATCGTAACGGGCCGCTCGGTACTTCATCTGGAACGCGGCCAGCACATTGCGGGTGGCCTCGTCCAATTCGCCATGGCTGGGCACCTCGTAGCCCTGGCGGGCCAGCTGGGCCTGGAACCAGGCCACGCTGGGCAGGTTGCTGGCGAACAGCGCCTGCTGGCGCGCCACCGCCTGGGCATCCGGCCAAGGCACCAGGCCCGCCTCGGCCAGGCGCCGCCAGGGGAACAGAGGGCCCGGGTCGACCTTGCGTTGCGGCGCCACGTCGCTGTGCCCGAGGATGCTACCGGGAGCCAGGTCATGGCGCTGCATGATGTCCTTGAGCAGGGCGATCAGGGCATCGATCTGCGCCGGCGGGTAGGCCTCCCAGGTGCGGCCGTCGGGGCCCTCGGCATAGCCGTGATTGACCAGCTCGATGCCGATCGTGCTGGCGTTGAGCCAGGTGCGCCCGCGCCACTGACTGTCGCCGACGTGCCAGGCGCGGCGATCCTCGTCGACCAGGCGGTAGATGGTCGCCGGCGCGTCGCCGATCAGGTAGTGGCTGCTGACGTCCCCCTGGGTCAGCAGGCGCAGCGAGCGCGCCAGGCCGGTCGAGGTGTAGTGCAGGATGATGTACTGCACCCGGCTGCTCTGGCCGATTGCCTGGTGCTGGGTATCGATGCGCGGCCCCCGGGCGCAACCGGCGAGCAGGGCGAGACACAGGGTGAGGCAAAGCACTCTCATGGGCGGATGTGCAACACGCTTTGCAGGTTGTCGAGCAGCATGTCGACGCTGAGCATGATCAGCAGCATGCCCATCAGGCGCTCGACCGCGGTGAGGCCGCGGGCGCCGAGGAAGCGCTGCAGAAACGACGCCTGCAGGAGAATGAAGGCGGTCGCCGCCCAGGCCAGGATCACCGCCAGGTACAGCTCCCACAGCGGCCCCTCGTGGGTGTTGCGCAGCGTCATCAGCACCGCCAGGGCCGAAGGCCCGGCCACCGCCGGGGTGGCCAGCGGCACCAGCATCGGCTCGCCGTCCGGTACGTCGCCGAGCAGGCCCTGGGGGCTGGGGAAGATCAGGCGCATGGCGATGACGAAGAGGATGATGCCGCCGGCGATGGCGGTCGCCTCCCGCGACAGCCCGAGGCCGCTGAGGACCTTGTCGCCGAAGGTCAGGAACAGCAGCAGCAGGGCCAGGGCGAACAGCAGCTCGCGACCGGCCACCCACAGGCGGCGCTTGGGCTCGACATTCTTCAGGGCGGCGATGTAGATGGCGATATTGCCGAAGGGGTCGGTGACCAGAAAGATCAACGCGGCGATGCCGAAAATTTCCATGCTGCACTCCTCAACGCATCGACACAGTTTAGTGTTATGCGACACGCCCGTCTGTCGGTAAAGCGCCCTTCGGCCCGGGGATCGGCGACGCTTGTCCGTCTGCGGCTGACAGGGCGACGCGACATAAGACACATTATCCGTTGCCCCTGCAGTAGTTTCCTTTGGGCTTCGCCAGGCTTCCGAGGACTCCACCATGCGCGCCCTGCTCTGGTTCAAACAGGATCTGCGACTCGACGACCACCCGGCCCTGCAGGCCGCCCTGGGCGCCGAATGCCTGCTGCCGCTGTTCGTCTTCGACCCGGCACAACTGCAGCCGGGCGAATTCGGCCCCCGTCGCCTCGGGGTGCACCGCACGCGTTTTCTGCTGGAAAGCCTCGCCGCGCTGAACGGCGCCCTGCGTCAGCGCGGTTCCCAGCTGCTGGTGCTGCCCGGCCGTGCGGAGCAGGTGATTCCCGAGCTGGTCGCGCGCCTGGGCCTGGACCGGGTGCTGACCCTGGAGGAAATCGCCCCGGAAGAACGCGCCCAGCTGGCGCGGGTGCAGCGCGGCCTCGGCGAGGTGCCGCTGCTGCAGGCAACGGGCAACAGCCTGCTGCGCAGCGAAGACCTGCCCTGCGCCATCGACCAGCTGCCGGCCGTCTACAGCCAGTTCCGCGAACTGGTCGAGCAGCGCCTGCAGGTGTTCCAACCGCACCCGGCGCCGAGCCGCCTGCCAGGGTTGCCCGAAGGCGCCACGGCGCTGTTGCAGCCGCTGCCGAGCCTGTCCCAGCTAGGCCTTGGCGAGCCGCTGAGCGTGCCGGCCAGCGCTTTTCCCTTCTCCGGCGGCGAAGCAGCCGGCCAGGCCCGGCTGCGCGACTACCTGTGGGACAGCCAGGCCGTGCGGCACTACCACGAGACCCGCAACCAGCTGATCGGCAGCGAGTACTCGTCCAAGTTTTCGCCCTGGCTGGCCAACGGCAGCCTGTCGCCCCGGCGCATCGTCGCCGAGCTGCGCCGCCACGAGTCCCAGGCCGGGCGCAACGACTCGACCTATGCCCTATGGCTGGAACTGTTGTGGCGTGACTTCTTCCGTTGGACCCTGGTGCGCCATGGCGCCGCATTGTTTCGCCGCGGCGGGGTGAAGGCCACCGAGCGCGCGCCCAGCCAGCTCGACCAGCGCTTCCGGCACTGGTGCCTCGGCCGCACCGGCCTGCCCCTGGTGGACGCCAACATGCGCGAGCTGGCCACCACCGGCTACCTGTCCAACCGGGGTCGCCAAGTGGTCGCCAGCTACCTGATCAACGACCTGCAGCAGGATTGGCGACACGGCGCCGCCTGGTTCGAGGAACACCTGATCGACTACGACCCGGCCAGCAACTGGGGCAACTGGGCCTACCTCGCCGGGATCGCCTGCGACCCGCAGCGCAGCCGCATGTTCAATGCCCTGCGCCAGGCCCGCGCCTTCGACCGCGACGCCGCCTACGTCAGCCTCTGGCTGCCGGAGCTGCGTCACCTGCCGCAGCACCAGCGGCACACCCCGTTCCTGCTGCCGCAGCTGCAATTGCAGGCGCTGAACTACCCGCGCCTGGAGCAGATTCCCGAGACCTGGCGGCCCTACCTGGCAGCGGCGGCCTAGCCCGGCTCGACCCGGTTGCGCCCGCCGCGCTTGGCCCGATACAGGGCCTGGTCGGCGCGTTCCAGGACCAAGTCGCTGTGCTCGCCCTCGGCGAAGGCACTGATCCCGGCCGACAGGCTGATGCTCACCCGCTCGCCACGGAAGTGGAACGGGCAGGACTCGATGCCCTCGCGCAACGTCTCCAGCAGTTGCAGCCCGCCCTCCAGCGGCGTCGAGGGCAGCAGCAGGACGAACTCCTCGCCGCCGAAGCGGGCGATGAAGTCGATCTTGCGCAGGCGCTTGCGCAGCTCCTGGGCGATGATCTTCAGCACCTTGTCGCCGGCCAGGTGCCCGTAGGCGTCATTGATCCGCTTGAAGTGATCGATGTCGACCATCGCCAGCAGCAGGTCACCGCCATAGCGCTGCCAGCGGGCCAGCTCGAGGTCCAGGCGTTCGCTCCAGGCCGCGCGATTGGGCAGGCCGGTGAGCGGGTCGAGCAGGGCCTTCTGCCGCTGCTCCTCGAGGTGCTGGCGAAAGCCCTTGGCTTCCTGCTCCATGTGCGCCACCCGCTCGACCAGGGTCTGCAGGCGTCCACCCACCGACTGGTCACGCTCGTCACGCTGACGCTGGTACTGCTGCATGGTGTCGAGCAGGCCGTTCAGGCGGCTTTCCACCAACTCCTTCAGGCTGCCCAGATCGGTCGCCTGGCGCACGCTGCTGTGCAGGCCGTCGACCTGCTGGCGCAACTCGCTGTCCAGCTCGCGCGCCACGTTGATCGAGTCGGCGTAACCCTCATGGGCGTCCTCCAGGGAGCCCTGAAAGGTCGACAGGCGCTCGTTGAGCTGCTTGAGATAGGCCTCGAAGTCGCGCTGGCCGACATCGGCGATGGCCAGCATCAGCACGGCCAGGTCGTCCAGCACCGGCACCAGCTCGTACATGTTCAGCCCAGCCCGGATGCGCTCGGCCAACAGCTCGGCCTGGGCCTGGTGACGCTCCGGCAGGGGCAGCTCGTCCAGCAGGCCGAGCAGGGTCGCCTCGACATGGTTGGCGATGGCGCTGTAGCCGGGCTCGGGCGGCGCCGGCAAGGCGTACTCGGCCTCCGCACCCTGGCCGGGCGGCTGCTCGGGCGCAGCGAGCCCCGGCAGCACGGCCAACGCAGTCGGCTCTTGTTCTGGCTCCGCCTCAACGCCTGGTTCTGCCTCTGGCCCTGGGTCCGGCCTCTGCTCGTGCGGCAGCAGATCGGCGGGGGCGGGCAGGCTGTCCAGCGGCGCACTGGTCAGCGGCGACGCCAGGGCGACCGCCTCGGCCTGCTCTGGCGCGGCCTGACTCGCCACCTGCGGCAAGCCCGGCGTCGCAGCCGCGGCTGCCAGCACGGTGTCGCCCGGCGGCGCAAGCGGCCTGGTGACTGCGCCGCCATCGCGACCGCCGAACCAGCGCTGCAGCAGCCCCGCCCGCCCACGCGGCGCCTGCTCATGCTCGGCCAGCGCCTGCTGTTGCAATTGGGCGAGTTCGGCGAGCAGCGCCGGCCACTCACGCACCTGACCGGTTCGCTCGTGAAGGCGCTTGGCGAAGCTCTTCAGCGGCTTGCGCACCTCGCGCGGCAGCTCCAGCGCCAGCAGCGGCTCGACCAGCGCCGCCAGCGCACTGGCAACCTGGGCGATGCGCTGCCCGCGCTGCTGCTCGGAGTCCAGCACCGCCCGCTCCAGGCGCGGGACCAGGGCCGCGAGGCTGACATCGATGTCGTCGCGCCGAAGAATCTCGCGCAGGTCCTGCATGCATTGGTCGACCGCCTTGTCCGCCCCCTCGGCGGCCAGGCTGCTGCGCACCAGACTGCGGCGCAGCAAGTCGAGTCGGGCGTCCCAGCGCCGCTCGAGTTTTTCCTGTTGCTCCAGGCTGGCCAGGTACTTGTCTTTCCAGCGCTGCGCGTCGTCGCTCATGCCAAGCCTCCCACAGGTGGACGAGTTACCACAGCCGTGCGCCGCGGTTCCGGGGCGTTCGGCAGGCGGATCTCCACCGCCACCGGCAAGTGGTCGGAAATCGGCAGAGCCAGCACCTCGAAACGCTCCAGCTGCAGCTCCGGGCTGAGCAGGATGTGATCGAGACAGCGCTGCGGGCGCCAGCTGGGGAAGGTCGCCTCGACCTGCGGCGCCAACAGGCCAAGATCGCGCAGCGGCGAATGCTGCAGCAGGTCACGGGCATGAGTGTTCATGTCGCCCATCAGCACCTGATGGCGGTAGTCGCCGATCAGCTCGCGGATGTAGGCCAGCTGGCGCGTGCGCGTGCGGGCGCCGAGGGCCAGGTGCATCATCACCACCACCAGAGCATCGGGCCCCTCGCCGAGGCGCAGGAGCATTGCCCCGCGCCCTGGCGGGCCCGGCAGCGGGTGATCCTCCAGCAGGCTGGGACGCAGGCGGCTGAGCACCCCGTTGCTGTGCTGGGCCAGGCGACCGAGATTGCGGTTGAGCTGCTGGTACCAGTAGGGAAAAGCACCGAGGTGGGCCAGGTGCTCGACCTGATTGATGAAGCCGGAGCGCAGGCTGCCGCCATCGGCCTCCTGCAGCGCCACCAGGTCGTAATCGCCGAGCAGCGCACCGATACGCTGCAGGTTGCCGGCGCGGCCGGGGTGGGGCAGCAGATGCTGCCAACCGCGGGTCAGGTAGTGGCGATAGCGCTCGGTGCTGATGCCGACCTGGATGTTGAAACTGAGCAGGCGCAGGCGCCCATCACTAGGCCAGTCGCCGGCGGCCGGGCAGCCCGGGTTGACCCGCGGGTCGCACAGGCCTGCCGGGCGGGCGTTGGACCATCGGCGCAGCATGCTCGGCGCTCGCGGCGGGCCGCTACTGCGCGGCGCGCTCCTGGGCGATCAGGTGGTCAGCCACCTGCAGGGCCTGCTGCGGGCCACCGGAGCTGCCGATGTCGAAACGGTACTTGCCGTTGACGATCATCACCGGCACGCCGCTGATCTGATAGGCCATGGCCAGCTTCTTGGCCTTCTCCATCTGGCCCTTCACCGCGAAGGAATTGTAGGTGCTGAGAAACTTGTCCTTGTCGACGCCCTGGGTGGCGAGGAACTCGGCCAGCTCCTCCGGGGTCGCCAGCTTCTTGCCCTGCTTGTGGATCGCGTCGAACACGGCGTCGTGCACCTTCTGCTCGACCTTCATGCTCTCCAGGGTGATGAAGGCCTGGCCATGCACGTTCCACACGCCGCCGAACAGCGCCGGCACGCGGACGAAGTTGACGTCCTCGGGCAATTGCTCGACCCACGGGTTGATGGTCGACTCGAACTGATAGCAGTGCGGGCAGCCGTACCAGAACAGCTCGACCACTTCGATCTGACCCGGCTTGGACACGGGCACCGGGCTGGTCAGTTCGACGTACTGCTTGCCGGCCTGGATCGGCTCGGCCTGGGCAGCCATGCCGAACAGGCTGGCTGTAGCGAGTGCAGCACTGAGAATCAGGTTACGCATGTGTGACTCCTTGACGATTGAGCGGTGCCCTGCGGCGACCAGCGTTCGACCCGCCTGAGCGGTTCCGGGTTCCGGCTATTGTAGCGGCGCGGCCAACGAAAAAGGGTGGCCGAAGCCACCCTTTCCCAGTCACAGCATTGCAGGCTGTGTCGGCATCAGTGCAGGCCTTGCACATAGCTGGACAGCGCTTCGATGTCCTTGTTGCTGAGCTTGGCGGCGATGCCACGCATGATCTGGCTGTCGCCGTCGTTGGTGCGGTTGCCCTCGCGGAAATCGGTCAGCTGCTTGGCCACGTATGCGGCGTGCTGACCACCCAGTTGCGGGTAGCCGGCGGCGTCGAGGCCGGCGCCGTCCGGCGAATGGCAACCGGTGCAGGCCGGCATGCCCTGATCCAGCTTGCCGCCGCGGAACAGGGCTTCACCCTGGGCGACCAGCTTCGGGTCCGCCGCGCCGACGCTCATCTTCTGGCTGGCGAAGTAGGCGGCCATGTCGGCCAGGTCCTGCTCGCCGAGGTTGTCCAGCAGGCCGGTCATTTCCACCACGGCACGGTTGCCGGATTTGATGTCTTTCAGCTGCTTGAGCAGGTAGCGCTCGCCCTGACCGGCCAGTTTCGGGAAGTTCGGTGCAGCGCTGTTGCCATCGGCACCATGGCAGGCGCCACACACGGCAACCTTGCCCTGACCGGCGGCAGCGTCACCGCCAGCGGCTTGGGCCAGGCCGGTGATGCCCAGGGTCAACAGCAGACTCACGAGTACTTTGTTCATCAGCTAATCCAACTACGGCTAAGAGTGAAAGAGGTTTGCGTCGGGCTTACTCGGACATCAACTTGATGACCGCTTGGTAGTCCTCGGCGGTGCAGTCCATGCACAGGCCGCGGGGCGGCATCGCATTCAGACCATTGGTGACGTTCTGTACCAGCACGTCCATGCCCTTGGCCAGTCGCGGCTCCCAGGCTGCCTGATCGCCCCGTTTCGGCGCCATCGGCAGTTGACCGTTATGGCAGGCTGCGCAGGCGCGCGCGTACACGGCCTCCGGATCCTGGGCGGCCTGGACCTGGAGGGACAACATCGACACAACGGCGGCGAGCAGTATTTTTTTCATGAGATCAGCCTCATCGGAGAGGGGAACGTCCTGCTTTCTAGGGGCAGATGATCTATAGCGTTCCCGTGAACACTTATCCAGCAGCTGGGACAAAGCGCACACAAAATCGCCGGCATTATATACTGGCGCCACTGAAACGGAAACGACGCCACTTGCCGCGCGGCCGAGCGCCCGGCAGGCTGTGCGCAATTGTCGCAAGGGCCACGCGCCTCACCACGTCCCCACGCCCGCCCTCAACGGATGCCCCGATGCAAGCCAAGAACCCCATTATCGGTCTGTGCCAACAGGCCAGCTTCCTTATCAGCGCCGCGAAAGTCGACCAATGCCCGGATGACCAGGGCTATGAGGTGGCCTTCGCCGGACGCTCCAACGCCGGCAAGTCCAGCGCCCTGAACACCCTGACCCACGCCAGCCTGGCGCGCACCTCGAAGACCCCGGGGCGCACCCAGCTGCTCAATTTTTTCCGCCTGGACGACGAGCGCCGCCTGGTCGACCTGCCCGGCTATGGCTACGCCAAGGTGCCGATCCCGCTCAAGCAGCACTGGCAGAAACACCTGGAGGCCTACCTGGGCAGCCGCGAGAGCCTGCGCGGGCTGATCCTGATGATGGACATCCGCCACCCGCTGACCGAGTTCGACCAATTGATGCTGGACTGGTCGGGCGCCAGCCAGATGCCCATGCATATCCTCCTGACCAAGTCCGACAAGCTGGCCTTCGGCGCGGCGAAGAACGCGCTGCTCAAGGTCCAGCAGGACATTCGCAAAGGCTGGGGCAATGGCGTCAGCATTCAGCTGTTCTCGGCGCCCAAGCGCCAGGGCGTGGAACAGGCCCAGGCGGTGCTGGCCGAGTGGATGGAGCTGAGCCAGCCGGCCACAGACGACGAGTGACGCAGGCGGGCGGGTAGGGCTGCGGTCCGACGGCCCCGCGGCACTTTCCTGCGGGCAAAAAAAACCCCGAGCTTCGGATGGGGAGGGAGAAGTTCGGGGTTTAAGGGTCTGAACCGCTAGGGCGGGGTTCAGATGTCTGCCAACACTTAACACAACATAGGAGCATCGAAGGCTTGATCAGCCGTTCCTAGACTGTGACTGCCGGTGCAAACGCAAAGTTCAGCGCGTTTTTAGAATCTATTGGCAATAAGTAACGCACGGACAATACCCCCTGGATCTAAGGGCCCGGCGCCCGAGGCATCACGCCGCAGGCGCCGCGGCACAACCCCAAGGTATCAGTGCGCCTCGTCCCAATTGTTCCCCACGCCGACCTCGACCAGCAGCGGCACCGCCAGCTCCGCCGCGCCGCCCATCAACGCCTTGATCCGCTCGCCGACCTGCTCGAGCAGGTCCTCGCGCACCTCCAGCACCAGTTCGTCGTGCACCTGCAGGATCACCTTGGCGTCCAGCCCGGACTCGCTCAGCCAGGCATCCACCGCGACCATGGCGCGCTTCATGATGTCCGCCGCGGTGCCCTGCATCGGCGCGTTGATCGCCGTGCGCTCGGCGCCCTTGCGCAGCGCCTGGTTCTTCGCGTTGATCTCCGGCAGGTACAGGCGGCGGCCGAACAGGGTCTCGACGAAGCCCTGCTGCGCGGCCTGCTCGCGGGTGCGCTCCATGTAGGCGAGCACGCCGGGGTAACGGGAGAAGTAGCGGTCGATATAGGCCTGGGACTGCTTGCGGTCGACACCGATCTGCTTGGCCAGGCCGAAGGCGCTCATGCCGTAGATCAGGCCGAAGTTGATCGCCTTGGCGCTGCGCCGCTGCTCGGTGGTCACCTCGTCCAGGGCCACGCCGAACACCTCGGCGGCGGTGGCGCGGTGCACGTCGCGATCATGGCGGAAGGCGTCCAGCAAGCCTTCGTCCCTGGCCAGGTGGGCCATGATGCGCAGCTCGATCTGCGAGTAGTCGGCGGCCAGCAGCTTGTAGCCCTTGGGCGCGACGAAGGCCTGGCGAATGCGCCGGCCCTCGGCGGTGCGGATCGGGATGTTCTGCAGGTTCGGATCGCTGGACGACAGCCGCCCGGTGGCCGCCACCGCCTGGTGATAGCTGGTGTGGATGCGCCCGGTGCGCGGGTTGATCTGCTCCGGCAGGCGGTCGGTGTAGGTACTCTTGAGCTTGCTCAGGCTGCGGTACTGCATCAGCACCTTGGGCAGCTCGAAGTCCTGCTCGGCCAGTTCGGCGAGCACCGCCTCGGCGGTGGACGGCTGGCCCTTGGCGGTCTTGCTGATAATCGGCAGGCCGAGTTTTTCATAGAGAATCACCCCGAGCTGCTTGGGCGAGGCCAGGTTGAACTCCTCGCCGGCAATGGCGAAAGCCTGACGCTCCAGCTCCACCAGCTTGTCGCCCAGCTCCTGGCTGTGCTCGCCGAGCAGCTTGGCATCGACCAGCGCGCCCTGGCGCTCGATGCGCGCCAGCACCGGCACCAGCGGCATCTCGATCTCCCGCAACACCTTGGCCAGGGATGGCTCGGTCTCGAGCCTGGCCCACAGCGTCTGGTGCAGGCGCAGGGTGATGTCGGCGTCCTCCGCCGCGTAGGGTCCGGCCTGCTCCAGGGCAATCTGGTCGAAGGTCAGCTGCTTGGCGCCCTTGCCGGCGATGTCCTCGAAACGGGTGGTGCTGTGGCCCAGGTACTTGAGCGCCAGGCTGTCCATGTCGTGACGGGTGGCGGTGGCGTCCAGCACATAGGACTCGAGCATGGTGTCGAAGGCCACGCCCTGCACGGCGATCGGCGTGCTGGCATTGGCCAGGACATTGATGTCGTACTTGGCGTGCTGGCCGACCTTGGCCTTGGCCGGGTCCTCGAGGATCGGCTTGAGCGCCTGCAGCACCGCGTCGCGATCCAGCTGCCTGGGCACGCCCATGTAGGAGTGGGCCAGGGGGATATAGGCCGCCTCGTGGGCGCTGACCGCGAAGGACAGGCCGACCAGCTGCGCCTGCTGGGCGTCGAGGCTGGTGGTTTCGCTGTCGAAGGCGATCAGCTCGGCCGCCTTGAGCTTGCCCAGCCAGGTCTCGAACTGGTCCTGCTCCAGAACGACCTGGTAGTCCGCCTCGACGGCCGCGGCCTCTGCGGTGGTTTCCGCCGCCGGCGCGGCGAACAGGTCGCCGGCCGGGGCCGCGGCCTGCTGCGCCAGGCGCTTGTCCTGACGCAGCAGGTCGTCCAGCCAGCTCTTGAACTCCAGCTCGGCATACAGTTCGGCCAGCGCCGCCTGGTCCGGCTCGCCCGGCTGCAGGGCGTCGATCTCGATGTTCAGCGGCACGTCCAGCTTGATGGTCGCCAGCTCGTAGGACAGGTAGGCCATCTCGCGGTGTTCCTCGAGCTTGGCCGGCAGCGTCTTGGCGCCGCGGATCGGCAGCGCCGGCACCTTGTCGAGGTTGGCGTAGAGCACGTCGAGGCCGCCGCCGATGCCGACCAGCAGGCCCAGCGCGGTCTTCTCGCCGACTCCGGGGACGCCGGGGATGTTGTCGACCTTGTCGCCCATCAGCGCCAGGTAGTCGATGATCAGTTCCGGACCGACGCCGAATTTCTCTTTCACGCCATCCACGTCGTAGACGCTTCCGGTCATGGTATTGACCAGCGTAACGTGCGGGCAGACCAGCTGCGCCATGTCCTTGTCACCGGTGGAGATCACCACGTCGCGGCCCTGGGCGGCGCCTTGGCGGGCCAGGGTGCCGATCACGTCGTCGGCCTCCACGCCCTCGACGCACAGCAGCGGCAGGCCCAGGGCGCGGACGCTGGCGTGCAACGGCTCGACCTGCACGCGCAGGTCATCGGGCATCGACGGCCGGTTGGCCTTGTACTCGGCATAGAGTTCGTCGCGGAAGGTCCCGCCCTTGGCGTCGAAGACCACGGCAAAGGGGCTGCCCGGGTATTGCTTGCGCAGGCTCTTGAGCATGTTCAGCACGCCCTTGACCGCGCCGGTGGGCAGGCCCTTGGAGGTGGTCAGCGGCGGCAGGGCATGGAAGGCGCGGTACAGGTACGAGGACCCGTCGACCAGGACGAGAGGGGCTTGGCTCATGAGCAGGATCAACCTTTTCGGCGGAGGCAGCGCTAGAATGACTGCACCATTGACGACAAAGGGACAAGGTTATCATGCGCACAGTCAATCGCCTGTTGCTGGCCAGCCTGCTGGCATGTGCGTCGCTCGCGGCGCACGCCGAGGATCCGGTGTCCGCGGAACCGGACGTGACCATCCGCCAGGAGGGCGACAAGACCATCGAGGAGTACCGGGTCAATGGCTTCCTCTATGCAATCAAGGTCATCCCGAAAGGCGGTGTCCCCTACTTCCTGGTGCGTGCCGATGGCAGCGATGGCAACTTCGTGCGCTCCGACCAACCGGACATGCTGATTCCGGCCTGGGAAATCTTCAAATGGTAAAGCGATCCTGATATGTCGGTCTTCACCCCCCTCGAGCGTCATGAGCTGGAAGCCTTTCTCGCGCCTTACGGGCTCGGTCGCCTGCGCGACTTCCAGGGCATCGCCGCCGGAAGCGAGAACAGCAATTTCTTCGTCAGCCTGGAGCAGGGCGAGTTCGTCCTGACCCTGATCGAGCGCGGCCCGAGCGCCGACCTGCCGTTCTTCATCGAACTGCTCGACGTGCTCCACGAGGCCGACCTGCCGGTGCCCTACGCCTTGCGCACCGAGGCCGGCGAGGCGCTGCGCGAGCTGGCGGAAAAGCCGGCGCTGCTGCAGCCGCGCCTGCCCGGCAAGCACATCACCCACCCCAACCCGCACCACTGCGCGGAGGTCGGCAGCCTGCTGGCCCACCTGCACCTGGCCACCCGCAAGCAGATCCTCGAGCGCAAGAGCGACCGCGGCCTGGACTGGATGCTCGCCGAAGGCCCGAGCCTGGCCCTCAAGCTACCGGAAGCCGACCTGCCGCTGCTGCGCGACGCCCTGGCCGAGATCGCCGCGCTGAAGCCGAAGATTCTCGCCCTGCCGCGGGCCAACCTGCATGCCGACCTGTTCCGCGACAACGTGCTGTTCGACGGCAACCACCTGACCGGGGTGATCGATTTCTACAACGCCTGTTCGGGGCCGATGCTCTACGACCTGGCGATCACCCTCAACGACTGGTGCTCGGAGCCCGATGGCAGCCTCGATCACGCCCGCGCCCAGGCCCTGCTCGGCGCCTATGCCTCGCTACGGCCGTTCGGCGCCGCCGAGGCGGAGCTGTGGCCGGCCATGCTGCGCGTGGCTTGCGTGCGCTTCTGGCTGTCCCGGCTGATCGCCGCCGAGTCCTTCGCCGGCCAGGAAGTGCTGATCCACGACCCCAACGAGTTCCTCCGCCGCCTGGCCCAGCGCCAGCGGGTCGACCTGCCGCTGCCGTTCGCCCTCTGAGCGCACCCTACGGCAGCTGCCTTAGCCGCACCTGGAATAGCCGCAATTGAGGCAGGTGGCGCAGCCTTCCAGCTGCACCACCGCCTGGGTCTGGCACTTGCCGCACAACTGGGCGCCCGGCGGAAAGCCCTCTCCGGGTTCCACCGAGGCGGCGTCCTGGCTGGCCTGGTAGACCGCCCACTTCTCCGCCAGCATCCGCCGCTGCTGCGCGTCCAGCTCATGGCCTTCGAGCAGCCCGATGGCGGTCAGGTGGCGCTCCAGCACCGCGCCGATCTCCGCCACCAGCGACGGCATGTACACCCCGCCACGCTTGAGGTAGCCGCCACGCGGGTCGAACACCGCCTTCAGCTCCTCGACCAGGAAGGTACAGTCGCCGCCCTTGCGGAACACCGCCGACATGATCCGGGTCAGCGCCACTATCCACTGGAAATGTTCCATGCCCTTGGAGTTGATGAAGATCTCGAAGGGGCGCCGCTGCTCATGGGGCGTGCCGGCGTTGAGCAGGATGTCGTTGATGGTGACGTACAGGGCATGCTCGAACAGCGGCGACTTGATCTTGTAGGTCACCCCGAACAGGGTCTCCGGACGCTGCAGGGTCTCGTCCATCTGCACCGGTGCCGGCGTCGCCTCGGCCGCGGTGCGCTGCGCCGATGGCACCTCGTCGACCAGCTGGAAACCCGTGATGCGTTGTTCGATCTTGACCGCCATGCTCTTCTCCACCGGGCTGCCCAGGGGGGCGCAGCGCCGCTCAATACTTACCGTAGTAGCCTTCCTTCAACGCCTCGAACAGGTTGGCGGCGCTGTGCAGCTGGCCGTCGTACTCCACCTCCTCGTCGCCCTGCAGCTCCACCTGGCTGCCGTCCTCCAGCTCGAAGCGGTAACGGGTGCGCGCCAGGTCCGCCGGCTTGACCAGCACCCCCTGGAACGCCGCCGGGTTGAAGCGGAAGGTGGTGCAGCCCTTGAGGCCCTGGCGCCAGGCGTAGCGGTAGATGTCCTTGAAGGCCTCGAAGGGGTAGTCGGTGGGTACGTTGGCGGTCTTGGAGATCGACGAGTCGACCCACTTCTGCGCCGCCGCCTGGATATCCACGTGCTCGGTGGGGCCGATGTCCTCGCTGCTGACGAAGTAGTCGGGCAGGCGCTCGGTCGGGTCGTCGGAGCCGGGCATGGCCCGCGGGTTGATCAGGCAGCGATAGGCCAGCAGCTCGTAGCTGAACACCTCGACCCGCTCCTTGCTCTTGCGCCCGGGGCGGATCAGGTTGCGCCAGTAGTGCTGGGCGAAGCTCGGTTCGATGCCGTTGGACGCGTTGTTGGCCAGGCTCAGGCTGATGGTGCCGGTGGGGGCGATGGAGCTGTGGTGGGTGAAGCGCGCGCCGCGCTCGGCCAGGGCCGCCACCAGCTCGGGAGCATGCTCGGCCAGGCGCTGCATATAGCGCGAGTAGCGGGCATGCAGCACGCGCCCGGGCACGGAGTCGCCGACCTGGTAACCATCGGCCGCCATTTCCGGGCGCAGCCGCAGCATCTGCGCGGTCACCTCGAACGCCTCGCATAGCAGCGGCGCCGGGCCCTTCTCCTCGGCCAGTTCGAGGGCCACCTGCCAGCCGGTGAGGGCCATCTCGCGCGCCACCTCCTCGGTGAACACGCAGGCCTCGGCGCTGCCATAGCGCAACTTGAGCAGCGCCAACGCCGACCCCAGGCCGAGAAAGCCCATGCCGTGGCGGCGCTTGCCGAGGATTTCCTCGCGCTGGGCCGGCAACGGCAGGCCGTTGATCTCCACCACGTTGTCCAGCAGGCGGGTGAAGATGCGCACCACGCGGCGGAAACCGTCCCAGTCGAAGCGTGCCTGAGCGCCGAAGGGGTCGAGGACGAAGCGGGTCAGGTTGATCGAGCCGAGCAGGCAGGAGCCGTTGGGCGGCAGCGGCTGCTCGCCGCAGGGGTTGGTGGCGCGGATGTTCTCGCACCACCAGTTGTTGTTCCACTGGTTGACCCGGTCGATGAGGATGAAGCCCGGCTCGGCGTAGGCGTAGGTGGCGGCCATCAACTGGTCCCAGAGCTGGCGGGCCGGCAGGCTGCCATGGACCTTGCAGGCCACCCGGCCTTGCTCATCCACGCAGTAGCCCTGCTGCAGCGGCCAGTCGCGCCAGCGCACCTGGGCCGGATCGTCGAAGTCCAGGCCCTCGCGTTCCTTGGGATGGACCGGGAACAGCAAGGGCCAGTCGGCGTCCTGCTCGACCGCCTGCATGAAATCGTCGCCGACCAGCAGGCTGAGGTTGAACTGACGCAGCCGCCCATCCTCGCGCTTGGCGTCGATAAAGGCGCGCACGTCCGGGTGGGCGATGTCGAAGGTGGCCATCTGCGCGCCGCGGCGACCGCCGGCCGAACTGACCGTGAAGCACATCTTGTCGTAGATATCCATGAACGACAGGGGCCCGCTGGTCTGTGCGCCCGCCCCGGAAACCCGCGCCCCGCGGGGACGCAGGGTGGAGAACTCGTAGCCGACGCCACAGCCGGCCTTGAGCGTCAGCCCGGCCTCCAAGAGGCGGCCGAGAATCGCCTCCATGGCGTCCTCGATGGTCGCCGAGACGGTGCAGTTGATGGTCGAGGTGGCCGGCTTGTAGGCCCCGGCGCCGGCGTTGGCGACGATGCGCCCGGCCGGGATGGCACCGTGGCGCAGGGCCCAGAGGAACTCCTGGTACCAGTGCTCGCGCAGCGCCGGCGCCTCGACTTCGGCCACCGCCCGGGCGATGCGCTGCCAGCCGTGATCGACGCTGGCATCCAGCGGCTGGCCGTCGCCATCACGCAGGCAGTACTTCTGCGCCCAGATGTCCAGCGCGGCCGCCTGCAGCGGGATGTCAGGCGCAGCCGCCGGTGCAGTCTTGCCGCGTTTGCCCATGTCCGTCCTCCCGTCGACGTGCCGGGCGGCCCAGACCAAGAGCGGCTGCAGCCGACCTGCAGCCATCGGGGCCACTGCCTTCTACCTTAGCCCCTGCGCCGCCAGCGTGGCGAAAAGTCGGCCGAGGGTGACGGCGTCTGCGTCCCTACAGGCGCTCGAGGCAGCTCGCCAGGTTGTCGCCCAGTTGCTCGAGCAGTCGCTCGTAACCACCGGCCTCGACCGCCAGGCTGCCGCCCATGGCGTCCAGCTCGGCCAGGGTCACCGGCAAACCGGCCGACAGGGTTTCGGCCAGGCGCGGACGCAGCGGCGGCTCGCTGAACACGCAGGTAGGACCAACAGCCTGCAGCTGTGCGCGCATGGCCGCCACGTGGCGGGCGCCCGGCTGCACCTCGCCGGCGATGCTGAACACCCCGGCGTGGCGCAGGTCGTAGGCGGCCTCGAAGTAGTCGTAGGTTTCATGGAAGACGAAGTAGGGCTTGCCGGCGATGCCGGCCAGGCGCGTGCGCAGGCGCTGGTCGAGGGCGGCCAGGCGCGCTTCGAAGGCCGCCAGGTTGGCCCGGTAGCGAGGCGCATTTTGCGGATCGGCGAGCGCCAGGTCGGCGGCCATGCGCGCGGCGATCACCCGGGCATTGGCCGGCAGCAGCCACAGGTGCGCATCCAGGCTGCCAGGGCGGTGGGCATGGTCGTGCTCGTGCGCCTCGGCCTCGTGCTTGTCGTGGGAAGCGTCGTGCTCGTCGTGCTCGTCGTGCTCGTCGTGCTCGTCGTGCTCGTCGTGCTCGTCGTGCTCGTCGCCGAAGTGTCGCAGCTGCAGGCCCGGCAGATCCTGCACGGCAACGCTCGGCTTGTCCCGCGCCTCCAGCACCCGTGGCAGGAAGGTCTCCAGGTCGGCGCCTATCCAGTACAGCAGCTCGACCTCGCGCACCCGGCGCACATCCGAGGGACGCAGCGCGTAGTGGTGCGGCGAGGCGCCGGGCGGCAACAGCACCTCGGGACTGCCGACGCCGTCCTGCACGGCCGCGGCGATCAGCTGCAGCGGCTTGATGGAGGTCAGCAGACGCACCTCGGCCTGGGCGATGCCGGTAAAGGCGAGAAGGACGAACAACAGACTGAAGGCAGGAAAAAGACGCGGCACGGGGAATACTCAGGCTGGACGGAACAGGTAATATAATAACGTCTCTCAATCAGGTCGTCGCCGCCCATGATTCTCACGCCGCTGGCTTCACGCCCCCACGACCATTCGCGCTGTGTCAGCCAGGCCCTGGCCGAGGCCGAAAGTATCTGCACGCGCCAGGGCCTGCGCCTGACCGCGCTGCGCAAGCGCGTGCTGGAGCTGGTCTGGCAGAGCCACAAGCCGCTCGGCGCCTACGACATCCTCGCCGTGCTGAGCGAGGAAGACGGTCGCCGCGCCGCACCGCCAACCGTGTACCGCGCCCTCGACTTCCTCCTCGAGCATGGCCTGGTGCACCGCATCGCCTCGCTCAACGCCTTCGTCGGCTGCAACCAGCCGGAGCACGCGCACCAGGGCCAGTTCCTCATCTGCCGCGACTGTCACGCGGCGATCGAACTGGAGCAGGCGGCGATCAGCCAGGCGATAGTCACGGCAGCCGCGGCTGTGGGTTTCAGCGTCGACAGCCAGACCGTGGAAGTGGTCGGCCTGTGCGCCGGCTGTCGGGAGGCCGAATGAGCACGGCCTTGATCCGCCTCGACGGCGTGGGCGTCAGCTTCGCCGGGCAGGCCGTGCTGCAAGACGTGCAGCTAAGCGTCGAACCAGGGCAGATCGTCACCCTGATCGGCCCCAACGGCGCCGGCAAGACCACCCTGGTGCGCGCCGTGCTCGGCCTGCTCAAGCCCGAGAGCGGCAGCGTCTGGCGCAAACCCAAACTGCGCATCGGCTACATGCCGCAGAAGCTGCATGTCGACGCCACCCTGCCGCTCAGCGTGCTGCGCTTCCTGCGTCTGGTGCCGGGGGTCGACCGCGGCAGCGCCCAGGCCGCGCTGGCCGAGGTCGGCGCCGGCCAGGTGATCGACAGCCCCTTGCAGGGTATCTCCGGCGGCGAGTTGCAGCGCGTGCTGCTGGCCCGCGCCCTGCTGCGCAAGCCGGAGCTGCTGGTGCTGGACGAGCCGGTGCAGGGCGTCGATGTGGCCGGCCAGGCCGAGCTGTACCGCCTGATCACCCGCCTGCGCGACCGCCACGGCTGCGGCGTGCTGATGGTCTCCCACGACCTGCATCTGGTGATGAGCACCACCGACCAGGTGGTCTGCCTCAACCGCCACGTCTGTTGCTCCGGCCACCCGGAGCAGGTCAGCTTCGACCCGGCCTTCGTCGAGCTGTTCGGCCAGGACGCCAAGAGCCTGGCGGTCTATCACCACCACCACGACCACGAACACGACCTGCACGGCGCCGTGGTCGAGGCGCGCGACGGCCTGAAGATCCAGGGTCCGGTCAAGCCGCACGTCCACGGAGATGGCTGCAACCATGGCTGATTTTCTGCTCAACGCCCTGCTCGCCGGCCTGGCGCTGGCCCTGGTCGCCGGCCCCCTCGGCTCCTTCGTGGTGTGGCGACGCATGGCCTATTTCGGCGACACCCTGTCCCACGCCGCGCTGCTCGGCGTGGCTCTGGGACTGATGCTGGACGTCAGCCCGACCCTGGCGGTGACGGTCGGCTGCGTGCTGCTGGCGGTGCTGCTGGTGACCCTGCAGACCCGCCAGCCGCTGGCCTCCGACACCCTGCTGGGCATCCTCGCCCACAGCACCCTGTCCCTCGGCCTGGTGGTGCTGAGCTTCATGCGCGAGGTGCGCATCGACCTGATGAGCTACCTTTTCGGCGACCTGCTGGCCGTCGGCGCCGCCGACCTGGCCTGGATTCTCGCCGGCAGCGCCCTGGTCCTGCTGTTGCTGTGCCTGCTCTGGCGCCCCCTGCTGGCGATTACCGTGCACGAGGAACTGGCCAGGGTCGAAGGCCTGCCCGTGGCGGCGATCCGCCTGAGCCTGATGCTGCTGATTGCCGTGGTGATCGCCGTGGCGATGAAGATAGTCGGGGTGCTGCTGATCACCTCGCTGCTGATCATTCCCGCCGCCGCCGCCCAGCGCCATGCGCGAACGCCGGAGCAGATGGCCCTGGGCGCCAGCCTGCTGGGCGTCCTCGCGGTCTGCGGCGGGCTCAGTCTATCCTGGTTCCAGGACACCCCGGCCGGCCCGTCGATCGTGGTCGCCGCCGCCAGCCTGTTCCTGCTGAGCCTGGCCTGGCCGCGGCGCACGGCCTGATCCGCGGCCGCCATGACAGCGTTTGGTGCCGCCCGGTCCGGGGGTGTAGACTCGCGCACTTTTTGCACAACTCGAGACTCGCAGCCATGAAGTCGTTCGCCTCACGTTGTCTAGTCCTGATCGCGGCTGCGCTGCTGTTGACCGCCTGCCAGCAGGCGCCCCAGGTCGCGGCGCCGCCCACCGACGAACTGGTCAGCGCCTTTCGCCAACTCGACCACAGCCTGAGCGAGGGCCAGCTGGAAGCCGCCGAGCGCCAGCTCGCCGCCCTGCAGCAGCGTGCCGACGGCGATACCCGCCTGGAACAGTACCAGCGGCAACTGGCCGAAGCCTACCTGCTGCGAGGCCAGCAGGCCCTGCAGAGCGGCGACCTGGACCGCGCCACCAAGGCCCTGAGCCAGGCCCGCAGCCTGATGCCCGAGGCCCCGGCCCTGACCACCGGCCTGGACGGCGCCATCGCCCACGCCCGGGACGCCGAGCTGGATGCCGCCGACCGCGCCCACAGTGCGGCCGAGCAGGCCGCCGCGCGCGCCGAGGCGGCCCGCCAGGAACAGGCCCGTCAGCTGCGCCAGGCTGCCGCCAGCCAGGCCGCCGCCATCCAGGCGAGCCAACTGCCCGACACCCCGAAGACGCCGGGCCAGCCCCAGGCCAGGGTGATCGACCCCAGCGCCGCCAGCAGCCTGGTGCCGCTGCCGATGCTGGACAGGCAGGACAACGAAGCCCTGCGCAGCCTGCTCGACCAGGTCGCCGAAGACGTGGTGGCGTTCCGTTGCGCGGTGCGCGTCGAAGTGCGCCAGGCCAAGGACTTCCAGTGGGTTGCCGCGCTGCTCAACGTGCGGATCAAGCGCCTGGACCCGAGCTTCAGCCCGCAGTTGACCCAGGTGATCAAGCCGGCGCAGACGCCGCGCCTGCTGCTCAGCCCGGCCCACCGCCAGTAGGCGAACGCCTGGTAGGCACGGCCGGGCTCGCCCGGCCGTTTGCTTTGGGCTGGCTAAACTGCTTCGGACAGTCCGGCTCACTAATGCAATTAAGCTATAAGCATAGGTCTACAAAGATTTTTGCGACCTAACCAGCGGCGGGT
Organism: Pseudomonas benzenivorans; assembly: GCF_024397895.1. Lineage (NCBI taxonomy): Bacteria > Pseudomonadati > Pseudomonadota > Gammaproteobacteria > Pseudomonadales > Pseudomonadaceae > Pseudomonas > Pseudomonas benzenivorans. The sequence goes on along the minus strand of NZ_CP073346.1, from coordinate 2,681,523 downwards.
AGACTAGCCGACCTCTACGGCCTACCCGCCCGCTCGACGAACCCAAAAGGTTTCCCGCGTGATCGAATTCCAGTCTGTCCACAAGGCGTACCACGTCGCCGGACGCGCCATTACGGCCCTGCAGCCGACCGACCTGCACATCGCCCGCGGCGAGGTGTTCGGCATCATCGGTCACTCCGGCGCCGGCAAGAGCACCCTGCTGCGCCTGATCAACCGCCTGGAGGAGCCCTCCGGGGGGCGCATCGTCGTCGACGGCGTCGACGCCACCGCCCTGGACGCGAACGGTCTGCGGCGCTTCCGCCAGCGGGTGGGGATGATCTTCCAGCACTTCAACCTGCTGTCCTCCAAGACCGTGGCCGACAACGTCGCCCTGCCGCTGAAGCTGGCCGGCGAACTGTCGCGCCGCGACATCGAGCAGCGGGTCGCCGCCCTTCTGGCCCGCGTCGGCCTGCAGGAGCACGCCAACAAGTACCCGGCGCAGCTGTCCGGCGGGCAGAAGCAGCGGGTCGGCATTGCCCGCGCCCTGGCCACCGAGCCGAAGATCCTGCTGTGCGACGAGGCCACCAGCGCCCTCGACCCGCAGACCACCGCCTCGGTGCTGCAGCTATTGACCGAGATCAACCGCGAGCTGGGCCTGACCATCGTGCTGATCACCCACGAGATGGACGTGATCCGCCGGGTCTGCGACCGCGTGGCGGTGATGGATGCCGGCGTCATCGTCGAGCAGGGACCGGTGGCCGAGGTGTTCCTGCACCCACGCCACCTCACCACCCGGCGCTTCGTGCTGGAGTCCGAGCATGTCGACGAACACGAGCAGCACGACGATTTCGCCCATGTCGAAGGCAGCATCCTGCGCCTGACCTTCCAGGGCGAGGCCACATATGCGCCACTGCTCGGCACCGTGGCCCGGGAGACCGGGGTCGACTACAGCATCCTCGCCGGGCGCATCGACCGGATCAAGGACACGCCCTACGGTCAACTGACTCTGGCCCTCACCGGCGGCGATCTGAACGCCGCACTGGCGCGCTTCGAGGCCGCCGACGTGCACCTGGAGGTGTTGCGCTGATGGATACGCTGCTCCCCAACGTCGACTGGCCGGAAATCTGGCAGGCCAGCCTGGATACCCTGAGCATGCTCGGCGGTTCGCTGCTGTTCACCGTGCTGCTCGGCCTGCCCCTGGGCGTGCTGCTGTTCCTCACCGGGCCGCGGCAGATGTTCGAGCAGAAGGCGCTGTACGGCGTGGTCTCGCTGCTGGTCAACGTGCTGCGCTCGATACCCTTCGTCATCCTGCTGATCCTGATGATCCCGCTCACCGTGCTGGTCACCGGTACTTCACTGGGCGTGGCCGGCGCCATTCCGCCGCTGGTGGTGGGGGCGACGCCGTTCTTCGCGCGCCTGGTGGAAACCGCTTTGCGCGAAGTCGACCGCGGCATCATCGAGGCGACCCAGGCGATGGGCGCGACCACCCGCCAGATCGTCCTCAACGCCCTGCTGCCCGAGGCGTTGCCGGGGCTGGTCGCCGCCGTCACCGTGACTGCCATCACCCTGGTGTCCTACACCGCCATGAGCGGCCTGATCGGCGGTGGCGGCCTCGGCGACCTCGCCGTGCGCTACGGCTACCAGCGCTACCAGCCGGACGTGATGCTGGTCACCGTGGTGCTGCTGCTGATCCTCGTGCAAATCCTGCAAAGCACCGGCGACAAGCTGGTGGTGCACTTCTCCAGAAAATAGCGCGGCCATCCGCCGCCACCGCCGAACCCACAAGGAGTCGAACATGAAAAAACTGCTCGCGGCCTTCGCCGCCCTCACCGCCCTCACCGCCCAGGCGGAATCCCTCAGCGTCGCCGCCACCGCGGTGCCGCACGCGGAGATCCTCGAATTCGTCAAGCCGGCCCTGGCCAAGGACGGCGTGGAACTGGAGATCAAGGTCTTCACCGACTACGTGCAGCCCAACGTGCAGGTGGCCGAGAAGCGCCTGGACGCCAACTTCTTCCAGCACCAGCCCTACCTGGATGAGTTCAACAAGAGCCGCGGCACCGAGCTGGTCGCCGTCGCCGGCGTGCACGTCGAGCCCTTCGGCGCCTACTCCAGCAAGATCAAGAGCCTCGACGCCCTGCCCGAGGGCGCCCAGGTGGTGATCCCCAACGACGCCACCAATGGCGGCCGCGCCCTGCTGCTGCTGCAGAAGGCCGGGGTGATCACGCTCAAGGACGCCAGCAACATCCTCGCCACGCCCAAGGACATCGCCGAGAACCCCAAGGGCATCAAGGTACGTGAGCTGGAAGCGGCCACCCTGCCGCGCGTGCTGAACCAGGTCGACCTGGCGCTGATCAACACCAACTACGCGCTGGAGGCCAAGCTCAACCCGACCCAGGACGCCCTGGCCATCGAAGGCAGCGACTCGCCCTACGTCAACATCCTGGTCGCCCGTGCCGACAACAAGGACAACGCCGCCCTGCAGAAGCTGGCCAAGGCGCTGAACAGCGCCGAGGTGAAGGCCTTCATCGCCGAGAAGTACCAGGGCGCCGTGGTGCCGGCGTTCTAAGCCGACCACTCACCCCTCGCTACCCAGAGCCCGCCCCGTGCGGGCTCTTTCATGTCGGCCGCTGCGCAATTGTGCGCGTGGCGCACCCTACTCGGGACGTAGGGTGCGCCACGCGCACCACCTCAACCGCGCAGGCAGTCCAGCAGACACTCCAGCGCCGGCTGCCGCTGCGCCCGGCGCATCACCGCGACCAGTTCGCGGTGGAAGGTCAGCGGGCCCAGTTCGATCACCCGCAACCGGGTCGGTCGCTGCAGCCACAGGCCGGCGCGGGGAATCAGCGACACCCCCAGACCGCATTCGACCATCCGCACGATGGCCTCGAGCTCATCCAGCTCCAGCGCCTCGCGCACGCTCAGGCGCTGCTCGCGGAGGAACTGGCTGACCCGGCGACCGCCGAAGGAGTGGCGGTCGTAGCGCACGAAGGGCTGCTCGGCGAGCAGGCGCAACGGATCGTCACCCTCGACCCCCTGGGGCGCGATCAATACGAAGGGCTCCCGGGCCAGGCTGAGCTGCACCAGCTCCTTGGGCAGGTCGAACGGCGGCCTGATCAGCAGCGCCAAATCCAGCTCGCCTGCGTCCACCTGACTGAGCAGGTGCAGGGACACCCCCGGCACCAGCTTCAGCTCGACCCGCGGCGCGGCGGTGCGAAAACGCGGCAGGGCCTCGGGTAGCAGGCCGGTCTGTACAGTGGCGATGGCGCCGATGCGCAGCTCGCCCTGCCAGTCGGCCACGGCGGTGGGCACGGCCATCTGCGCATAGAGCGCGAGGATCTGCTCGGCCAGCGGCAGGGCATGCCGGCCGGCGGCGTTGAGCACGGCGGCGCGGCCGCTGCGATCGAACAGGCGCACGCCGAGGTGCTGCTCCAGCACGCGCATCTGCGCGCTGACGGCCGACTGGGTCAGGCCAAGGTGCAGACCGGCGGCGGAGAAGGTGCCGTGGCGGGCAACCATCAGGAAGGTTTTCAGCTCGCGCAGCATGGACGCCTCGACTGATCGATTTTGTTTGTGCTCACGCGCAAGGATATTCGCTTTTAATCAAATTGTTAGTTACTAGAATGGGCTGAACATCGACCCCAAGGAGCCTCCCCATGTCACTCGCCCCCTTTCACCTGGCCATTCCCGTGCACGACCTGGCTGCCGCCCGGCATTTCTACGGCGAGGTGTTCGGCTGCGCCGAAGGCCGCAGCAGTGCGCAGTGGGTGGACTTCGACTTCTTCGGCCATCAGCTGGTGATCCACGAGGCGCCGAAGATGGCGTATCAGGAGGCGGCCCACAGCAACCCGGTGGACGGCCACGACGTACCTGTGCCGCATTTCGGCGTGGTGCTGGGATGGGACGACTGGCAGCGACTGGCCGATCGGCTTCAAGCCAGGGGCACACGCTTCGTCATCGAGCCCCATGTGCGCTTCGAAGGCCAGGTCGGTGAGCAGGCCACCCTGTTCCTTCTCGACCCCTGCGGCAATGCCCTGGAGTTCAAGGCGTTCAGGGACATCGGCCAGCTGTTCGCCAAGTAACCGCGTCCAGGGGCCGACGGCGCAGCCGAAGACCGCCGCCGCACAAGGCGCGGCGGGGGGATTCAGCCAATAGGCGGGGTGAAATCAGCCGGCGGGCTTGAGCAGTTCGGGCAGCTGCACGACGAGCTTCTGGTTGTTCAGCGGCGCACGGATGAAGCCGCGCTGGGTGCCGTCCGGCCCGAGGATGACCAGGTTGGCGCTGTGGTTGACGGTGTAGTTCTCTTCGCGGGTGTCGGCCGGGATGTAAGGAACGCTCACGGCATTGGCCAGCTTCTGGATGGCATCCGGATCGCCGGTCAGGCCGGTGAAGTCAGCGTCGAAATAGCCCAGGTATTTCTTCAACTGCTCCGGCGTGTCGCGATGGGGATCGACGCTCACCATCACCACGCGCAGGTTGTCTCGCGCCTCCTCCGGCAGCAGGCTGCGCAGCTGGCGCAGCTCGGCGAGGGTGGCCGGGCAGATGTCCGGACAGAAGGTGTAGCCGAAAAACAGCAGGCTCCACTGATCCTTGAGCTGATCGACGGCGAACGCCTGACCGTCCTGGTCGACCAGGCTCAACTCAGGCAGTTCGCGGCTCTGCGGCAGCAGCACGATTCCGGCGTCGAGCAGGGCGGTGGGGTCGGCCTGGCCCTTGCCGGTGAGGACCTTGTTGACGGTCAGGCCGATGATCAGTGCAACCACGGCGACGAGTATGAAGACGGTTTTCTGAGTACGAGTCATGAGACCAACGATTACAGGTTGAGCAGTAGATAGTGATCCACCAGCAGGGCGATGAACAGCAGGAACAGGTACCAGATACTGTACTTGAAGGTGTTGATCGCCGCGTGTGGCCTGCTGTCACGGTACAGCACCCAGGACCAGTGCAGAAAGCGCGCGCCCAGCCCCACGGCGCATACCAGGTACAGCAGGCCGCTCATGTGGATGGCATAGGGCAGCAGGGTCACCGCGAACATCACGCAGGTGTAGAGCAGGATGTGCACCTTGGTGTAGTGCTCGCCATGGGTCACCGGCAGCATGGGAATGTCGGCCTTGGCGTACTCCGCCTTGCGGTGGATGGCCAGGGCCCAGAAGTGCGGCGGGGTCCAGGCGAAGATGATCAGCACCAGCAGCAGCGGTTCGGCAGACAGCTGGCCGGTCACCGCGACCCAGCCGAGCAGCGGTGGGGCGGCGCCGGCCAGGCCGCCGATGACGATGTTCTGCGGCGTGGCGCGCTTGAGGAAGCCGGTGTAGATCACCGCGTAACCGAGCAGCGAAGCCAGGGTCAGCCACGCCGCCAGCTGGTTGGTGTAGCTCAGCAGCAGGGCCAGGCCGGCGACCGCCAGCACCAGGGCAAAGCTCAGGGCCGCAGCCGGCGAAACCCGTCCCTCGGCCAGCGGACGCTTGTGGGTGCGCGCCATGATCGAGTCGATGCGTCGATCCACCACATGGTTGACCGCCGCTGCCGCGCCGGCGCACAGGCCGATGCCGAGGTTGCCGAACAGCAGCACCTGCCAGGGCACCCCGGCGCGGGTGGCGAGGAACATGCCCACCAGCGAAGTGATCAGCATCAGCACCACCACCCTGGGCTTGGTCAGCTCCAGATAGTCGCGCCAGCCGGCGTGAACGTGCTGCTTGCGCAATAGAGTAGCCATCGGCGTTTCTCCTCGATCGTTCTTGTTATTCGCTTGGCAGTACGTGCAGACGGCTGTTGCCCGACTGTGCGTCTCGCTGCGTGTGAAGCGCGCCGGCCCAAGCCATGACGGCCAGGTGCAGCCGCTGATTGATCAGTACCAGGCACAGCAGCAGCAGGGCGCCGCCGGCGTTGTGGGCCACGGCGACGGCCAGTGGCAGGTGCAGCAGCACGTTGCTGATGCCCAGGCCGACCTGCACGCCAAGTGCGAGCACCAGCAGGGCAGCCAGGCGCGGCAGGCCGGCGGCGCGCAGGCGCCAGGCCAGCAGCAGCAGCACCCCAGTGACCAGCAGGGCGCCGAGGCGGTGGCTCATGTGGATGGCGGTGCGCGCGTCGCTGTCGAGCTGGCCGCCGAGGTAGTTCGGGCCGATGTGCTGGGTCAGGTGGAAGCCGTTGGCGAAATCCATCGCCGGCCACCATTGGCCGTGGCAGGTCGGCAGGTCGACACAGGCGACCGCCGCATAGTTGCTGCTGACCCAGCCGCCGAGGGCGATCTGGCCGATCAGCAGAGCCAGTGCCAGGGCCGCCAGACCGCGCAGCGCAACGGGTAGCCGGGGCAACGGCGCGGCCGCACCGGACAGCCGCAGGGTCAGCAGGAACAACAGGCTGAGGGTGGCGAAGCCGCCCAGCAGGTGGGCGGTGACCACCTGCGGCCAAAGTTTCAGGGTTACCGTCCACATGCCGAACGCGGCCTGCAGCGTGACCAGCCCGAGCAGCAGCAACGGCAGCTTGAGTGGCTGCCCCGGCGTACCACGCTGGCGCAGTGCCTGTACGGCCAAGGCGAGGATCACCAGGCCAAGGCTGCCGGCGAAGTAGCGATGGACCATTTCCGCCCAGCCCTTGGCCACCTCCAGCGGCGCCTCGGGAAAGCGCGCCTCGGCCAGGGCCTGGCTCTGCTCGCTCATCGGCACGCCGATGAAGCCGTAGCAGCCGGGCCAGTCCGGGCAGCCCAGGCCGGCGTGGCTGAGCCGGGTGTAGGCCCCGAGCATGACCACCAGCAGGGCCAGCAGGGTGGCGAACAGGGCCAGGCGATATCCGGGTTTATGCATCGTCAGTCCTTAGCCGATTTGCGAGATCTTAAGCAGATAGCGTAGGTCGTCGAGGATGCCTTTGCCCTTGCTGCGACTGTCGTAGCGCAACACCAGATTGCCGTGGGGGTCGACGATCCACAGCTGGGCACCGGCGCCCTCGCCGGCTGTCCGCGCGTGCGCTGCTGGTTGCAGGGGATAGCGCGTGAGCTGCGGGTATTCGCGGCGCAGGGTGGCCGCGTAGTCCGCTTCCAGCGGCAGGGCGCTGGCCAGGGCATGGGCGGCACGCGTAGCCTCACGATTGAGGCCGATATGGATCTGCCGGGCGAGGAACACCAGCTGCTGGCAATCGGCGGCGCAGGCGTCGGGTGTGGTCACCAGCAGCTGCCAGCGGCTCTCCTCGGCCGCCACGCCCAGATCGGCGCGGGTCTGGCCGTTGCCGATCAGCTCGCCGTGATAGCTGCGGCTTTCCGGCACCCAGAAGCGCCACTGGTACATGGCGCTGGCCAGAATCATCGGGCCAATGACCACCGCCAGCAACAGGATCAGTTGCAGGCGACCGCGGCGGCGCCGTGTCGAGGCTTCAGGCAGTGTGATGGCTGGGTTCATGGCGAGTCTCCCGCGCGTTATGCAAACCGAAATAGATGAACAGACCGAGCAGGGCGGCCGCCAGGGCGAACCACTGTACGGCGTAACCCAGGTGCTTGTCCGGGCTCATGGCGACCACCGGCCAGTCGACCTGAAAGGCTGCCGGCCCAGGCTCCAGGCGCAGCTCCTGAGGCAGCCCGGCGCGCCCCAGGCGCTGCCATAGCGCCTGGGGCTCGACCAGGGTGATCAGTAGGGGCCAACCCTGCGCCGCCTGGGCCTGCTGCAGCAGGAACGGCTCGCCCAGCGGCACATAGGCCCAGGCCGTCAAGTTCAAGGGGCCTTCGGGGGTGGCGAAAGTGGGCGCAATGCGCCGATCCGGCCAGGGCAGCCAGCCGCGGTTGAGCAGCAGCCACAGACCACTGGCCTGGTCGTAGAAAGGTTGCAGGACTTCCACCCCGGCCTGTCCGCCACGGATGCTGTTATCCAGCAGCAGGCCATGCTCGGCATCGAAGCTGCCGTGCAGGCGCACCCGCACGTAGGCCCGGTCCTGGCGGCGCTCCAGCTGGTCGACGGTGACGGGGGGGGCCAGGCGCCGGGCTTCGTGCATGGCCAGCAGCTCGCGCTTTTCCTCGGCCCGCGACAGCTGCCAGGCGCCCAGCGCCAGCAGTAGCGGCAACAGCGCCATGACCACCAGGCTGGGCAGCACGCCGGGGCGAAAGGCGCTCATGGACGCCCCACAAACGCACCGATCAAGCTGGGTATACTGCCTCTAACGCCCATTTCCCTTCCCCGGAGTCCCACATGCTCAAGGCCGCGATCGTCATCCTGCTGCTGGCCACCCTGGTCAGCCTGTTCAGCGGCCTGTTCTTCCTGGTCAAGGACGAGGGCCGCAGCTCCCGCCTGGTCAATGCCCTGACCGTCCGCGTGACGCTCACCGCGCTCACCGTCGGCCTGATCGCCTGGGGCTTCTACAGCGGCCAGCTGAGCTCCCAGGTCACCTGGTAGAGACGTCACAGCACATAGACGAAGACGAACAGGCCGATCCACACCACGTCGACGAAGTGCCAGTACCAGGCGGCGGCCTCGAAACCGAAATGCTGATCGGGACTGAAGTGCCCGCGCAGGATGCGGATCAACATGACCGTCAGCATTATCGCCCCCAGGGTCACGTGGGCGCCGTGAAAACCGGTGAGCATGAAGAAGGTCGCGCCGTAGATGCCCGAGCCCAGGGTCAGCCCCAGTTCGGTGTAGGCGTGCACGTATTCCTCGACCTGGAACACCAGGAAGGCAGCGCCCAGAATCACGGTCAGCGCCAGCCAAAGGGTCAGCGGCTTGCGCTGGTTCTTGCGCAGGGCATGGTGGGCGAAGGTCAGGGTGAAGCTGGAGGTCACCAGCAGCACGGTGTTGAGCAGCGGCAGCCCCCAGGCGCTGATGATGCCGCTAGGCGCCGGGTAGAGCTTGGGGTCCGGGGTGTTGAGCAGCGGCCAGGTGTACTCGAAGGTCGGCCACAGCATGTTGGTCACGCCCTTGGCGCCCTCGCCGCCGAGCCAAGGCCCGGCAAAGGTGCGCACGTAGAACAGCACGCCGAAGAAGGCGGCAAAGAACATCACCTCGGAGAAGATGAACCAGCTCATGCCCCAGCGGAAGGAGCGGTCCATCTGCGCGCTGTACATGCCGGCGCGGCTTTCCTTGATCACGTTGCCGAACCAGCCGAACAGCATGTAGGCGAGAAGCAGACTGCCGATGAAGAAGATCAGCGGACCGTTGGAGTCCGCACGCTCGGCCTTCATGTCGTTGAACCAGGTGCCGACCCCATAGACCGAGATCAGCAGGCCCAGGGTGGCGATGATCGGCCACTTGCTCTGGGCCGGAACGTAGTACTGCTCGTGACTCGACATTGTTGTTCTCCTTATGGAGCCGCCCGGGCAAGGGTCGCCTGGGCGACAGGCGGTTTACGCGCAGTGATATCGAACAGGGTGTAGGCCAGCGTCAGGTGGTGCACGTCCTCGGGGAGATCCCGATCGACGATGAAGCGCACCGGCATCTCGATGCGCTCCCCGGGTTGCAGCTCCTGCTGGGTGAAGCAGAAGCATTCGGTCTTGTGGAAGTAGGCGGCGGCCTTGGACGGCGCCACGCTGGGCACGGCCTGGGCGGTCATCGGCCGGTCGGTCGGGTTGTAGGCGACGAACAGCATCTGGTTGCTCGCCCCCGGATGGGTCAGCAACTCGTCGTCCAGGGGACGGAACTCCCAGGCCATGCCGGCGGCATTGGTGGCGAGAAACTGCACCCGCACCTGACGCTGTTCGTCCGCCACCTGGGCACCCTGATAGGCCCCGGCGGTCTTGCCGTTGATGCCAAAGGCCTGGCACATCACGTCGTAGATCGGCACCAGGGCGAAACCGAAACCGAACATGGCCAGCACCACCAGCAACAGGCGCAGAACCAGACGGCGAGTGCTGATCGCATCGCTCATGGCGGTCACTCCCCGTCCCTATTTGACTTCCGGTGGGGTCTGGAAGGTGTGGTAGGGCGCCGGCGACGGCACCGTCCACTCCAACCCTTCGGCACCGTCCCAGGGCTTGGCCGCGGCCGGCGCGCCGCCGCGGATACACTTGATGACGATGAACAGGAACAGCAACTGGGTGGCGCCGAACATGAAGGCGCCGATCGAGGAGACCATGTTGAAGTTGGCGAACATCATGTTGTAGTCGGGAATGCGCCGCGGCATGCCGGCCAGGCCGACGAAGTGCATGGGGAAGAACGCCAGGTTCATGCCGACGAAGCTCATCCAGAAGTGCAGCTTGCCCAGGGTCTCGTCGTACATGTGTCCGGTCCACTTCGGCAGCCAGTAGTAGGCCGAAGCGAAGATGCCGAAGATCGCACCGGGCACCAGCACGTAGTGGAAGTGCGCCACCACGAAGTAGGTGTCGTGGTATTGGAAGTCCGCCGGGGCGATGGCCAGCATCAGCCCGGAGAAGCCGCCGATGGTGAAGAGGATGACGAAGGCCACGGAGAACAGCATCGGCGTCTCGAAGGTCATCGCGCCCTGCCACATGGTGCTGGCCCAGTTGAACACCTTCACCCCGGTGGGCACGGCGATCAGCATGGTGGCGTACATGAAGAACAGCTCGCCGGTCAGCGGAATGCCCACGGTGAACATGTGGTGCGCCCAGACGATGAACGACAGGAAGGCGATCGAGGCGGTGGCGTAGACCATCGAGGTGTAGCCGAACAGCGGCTTGCGGGCGAAGGCCGGGATGATCGCGCTGACCGCGCCGAAGGCCGGCAGGATCATGATGTACACCTCGGGATGGCCGAAGAACCAGAACACGTGCTGGAACAGCACCGGGTCGCCGCCGCCGGCGGCACTGAAGAAGCTGGTGCCGAAGTGCACGTCCATCAGCATCATGGTCACGCAGCCTGCCAGCACCGGCATCACCGCGATCAGCAGGAAGGCGGTGATCAGCCAGGTCCAGACGAACAGCGGCATCTTCATCAGGGTCATGCCGGGGGCGCGCAGGTTGAGGATGGTGGCGACCACGTTGATCGCCCCCATGATCGAGCTGATGCCCATCAGGTGCACGGCGAAGATGAAGTAGGTGACGCTTTCCGGTGCGTAGGTGGTCGACAGCGGGGCGTAGAAGGTCCAGCCGAAGTTCGGCGCGCCGCCGGCGCTGAACAGGGTACTGACCAGCAGGCCGAAGGCGGCCGGCAGCAGCCAGAAGCTGAAGTTGTTCATCCGCGGCAGGGCCATGTCCGGCGCGCCGATCATCAGTGGGATCATCCAGTTGGCCAGGCCGACGAAGGCCGGCATCACCGCGCCGAAGACCATGATCAGGCCGTGCATGGTGGTCATCTGGTTGAAGAATTCGGGCTGCACGATCTGCAGACCGGGCTGGAACAGTTCGGCGCGAATCACCATCGCCATGCTGCCGCCAAGCAGGAACATGGCGAAGCTGAACCACAGGTACATGGTGCCGATGTCCTTGTGGTTGGTGGTCAGCACCCAGCGCATCAGACCCTTGGCAGGGCCATGGTGGTGGTCAGTATGACCGTGATCGATCACTGCACTCATGTCCTTACTCCTGAGCCTTTTTGAACGCGACGATGTCCTGCGGGGTGACCATGTCACCGACCTTGTTGCCCCAGGCGTTGCGTTCGTAGGTGATGATGGCGGCGATGTCGACTTCCGACAGTTGCTTGCCGAAGGCGGCCATGGAGCTACCCGGCTTGCCGTTGACCACTATGTCGATATGGTCCTGGGCCGGGCCGATGGCGATGGGCGAGCCCTTGAGGGCCGGGAACATCGGCGGCAGACCCTCGCCGGTCGGCTGGTGGCAGGCGGCGCAGCTGGTGTTGTAGGCCTTCTCGCCGCGGGCCATGAGTTCCTCCAGGGTCCATTCCTTGCTGGTCAGCTCCTTCTCGGCCGCGGCGGCCTGCTGGCGCTCGGCCAGCCAGGCGGCGAAGTCTTCCTTGGACTTGGCTTCGACCACCACCGGCATGAAGCCGTGGTCCTTGCCGCACAGCTCGGTGCACTGGCCGCGGAAGATGCCGGGCTCGTCGATGCGGGTCCAGGATTCGTTGACGAAGCCGGGAATGGCGTCCTTCTTCACCGCCAGCGCCGGCACCCACCAGGAGTGGATGACATCGGCCGAGGTGATGAGGAAGCGCACCTTGCTGCCCACCGGCACCACCAGCGGCTCATCGACCTCGAGCAGGTAGTGCGGGCCCTTCTTCGCCTGGTTGTTGATCTGTTCCTGGGGCGTGGTCAGGTTGCTGAAGAACTCGACGTCCTGGCCCAGGTACTTGTAGTGCCACTTCCACTGATAGCCGGTGACCTGGATATCCAGCTCCGACTCGCTGCTGTCGTAGATGTCGATCAGCGTCTTGGTCGCCGGGATGGCCATCAGCACCAGGATCGCCAGCGGCACCACGGTCCAGAGAATCTCCACCGTGGTGCTTTCGTGGAAATGCGCCGGTTCCTGGCCGTTGGAGCGGCGGTGCAGCAGCATCGACCAGAACATGGCGCCAAAGACCACCACGCCGATGACGACGCAGATCCAGAAGATGGTCATGTGCAAGTCGAAAACTGAGCGGCTGACCTCGGTGGCTCCGGGCGCGAAGTTCACGCCCCACTCGGCCTGCGCCGAGCCGATTGCCAACCACAGCAGGAGGCCCATCCAGACTCGTGGATGTCGCATCATTGCGGGTTCCCCTTATGATTCTTGTTATCCCGCCGGCGGAGCCTGCGGCAAAGGGATCGACTGCCATAACTGCTGGCGACCACTGTCGAAACCTCTCCGTGCCGAAGCCCGTCCGGTTCCATCAGATACTGCCTATCGCGTTCGAGTATAGACGGCGACTTCTGGCTGGCAACGCGCAAACGAAAATGTCCGAAGCCGCGCAAGCCTTGTCCTAAACGCCACGCGTGGCCATCGCCAGAGAAAATCAGGCGCGCAGGGATATAGCGCGCTCGCATAAGCATTAAAAAATTATGACAATTGCATCTTAGCTGGCCCGCCCGGCCAGCTAAGGTTCACGTCCATGTCCTTATCTCAGGAGCTGTCATGAACACTGCCGCCCTGCGCGAATTGATCCAGCGCGCCCACCACCACGAAGCCGCCAGCGGCCAGCTCGCTCGCCATTTGGCCGCTGGCCAGCTCGAGCGCCTGCACCCCTCCATCCGCCTGCCCAGCCAGGATGCCCTCGGCGTGCTGACGCGCTTCGTCACGGCCTATATCGAACAGGTGCCGGATGTACTGGACGCCGCCAGCCAGGTGGCCCGCGAAGCGGGCATCGAGACGCAGATCAAACCGGTGCTGAAGGTGGCCGAGCAGTTCTTCCTGCAGCCGCCGGCGCTGATGGAAGGGCATGAAGGCCTCGACGGGCTGCTCGACGAGGCCTATCTGGCCCATCGCCTGGTCGAGGAAGTCAACGACCGCTACATGACCCATCTGGGCCAGCCGCTGATTCCGCTGGACACCACGGTGGCCAACCTGATCGCCCACCAGCTGATCGGCGAGCCCTTCGCCAACCAGCTGGACGAAGCGGTGCATCACGCGGTGGAGGGCATGCTCGACGAGGACAGCTTCACCCAGGCGTCGGTGCGCGCCTTTCGCGAGCGCCTGAGCGACCCGCATACCGAGGAGGCGTGGCAGCGCTGGCCCTGCCTGTCGCGGCAACTGGGCGTGGAACTGCAGCTGGATCAGCCCCGCGCCGCGAGCTGATCGGCGTCTACGGCGCGGAGGCTTGCCGCCGCGCCGTCGCTCACCACCCTTCAGCTCTGAGGGTAGCGCGCCCGTGGCGTCGCCATCGGCAGCGGACCGTCGTCGATCGGACGGAACTCGCCCTTCTCCGCGTCGTAGGCGCGAATCGCGCAGGTCTCGATGTCATAGACCCAGCCATGGATGAACAGCTGCCCGCTGGCCAGCCGCGCGGCCACCGAGGGGTGGGTGCGCAGGTGATCGAGCTGGGCCACCACGTTCTCCTCGGTGAGCACCTCCAGGGTGTTGTGATCGGCGCAGCCACAGTTCTCCGCCACCACCGTCTTGGCCACCTCGGCATGACGCAGCCAGGCCTTGACCGTCGGCATGCGCTCGAGGGTCTGCGGATCGAGCACCGCCTTCATCGCCCCGCAGTCGGAATGCCCGCAGATGATGATGTGCTGTACGCCGAGCGCCATCACCGAATACTCGATGGCGGTGGACACCCCACCGAGTAATTGCCCGTAGGGCGGCACCACGTTGCCGACGTTGCGGCTGACGAACAGGTCGCCCGGGGCGCTCTGGGTGATCAGCTCGGGCACGATGCGCGAGTCGGCGCAGGTGATGAACATGGCGCGCGGATTCTGCGCGGTGGCCAGCGCCTTGAACAACTCCTGCTGCTGCGGGAAGACCTCATGGCGGAAGCGCTTGAAGCCGCCGACTATGGCATTCAGCGCCTCATCGGCGCTCTCCGGCGCGGTACGTGCTTTCAAGGGAATGGCGTCGTGCTTGTAGGGCATTGCATCTACCTCTTGCTGAAACTGTCGCGCGGTCGCGAAGGTGAAGACTACCAGACTGCCATGCGGACAGCCGCCGGCCCCGAAGAGTCACACTTCACAGCGGCGCGAGTTGCCCGCCCGACGAACAGACGCGCGAGCAATCCCATGCTGCCGGCCCCGAGAATGGGCCGGGAATTGCCCCGCCGACTCGCAGAAGACGCTCGCCCGGACGGCTGCAGCGGGCGCCTGGCGGGATCCCGCCGCCGTTCAGCCGCGATGACGGCCGCGGAAGAAGTCGATCAGGCCCTGGGTGGAGGGGTCCTCGGCCGGCCCCGGTTCGCTGCTCAGCAGGCGCGAGTAGACGTTCTTGCCCAGCTCCTTGCCCAGCTCCACGCCCCACTGGTCGAAGGCGTTGATGCCCCAGATCGCGCTCTGGGCGAAGACCTTGTGCTCGTACAGGGCCACCAGGGCGCCGAGACGGCGCGGGCTGACCCGTTCCATCACCAGGGTGTTGCTCGGCCGGTTGCCGGGAATCACCTTGTGCGGCGCCAGGCGCTGCACCTCGTCCTCGTCCAGGCCCTTGGCCCGCAGTTCCGCCTCGGCTTCGGCCTGGGTCTTGCCGCGCATCAGCGCCTGGCTCTGCGACAGGCAGTTGGCGTAGAGCCACTGGTGGTGGTCGGCCACCGGGTTGTAGCTGACCACCGGCACGATGAAATCGGCCGGAATCAGCGCGGTGCCCTGGTGCAGCAACTGGTGATAGGCGTGCTGGCCGTTGCAGCCGACCCCGCCCCAGATCACCGGGCCGGTGGCGCAGGGCACGGGGCGGCCGTCCTGCAGCACGCGCTTGCCGTTGGACTCCATGTCCAGCTGCTGCAGGTGCTTGGTGATGTTGCGCAGGTAGTGGTCGTACGGCAGGATCGCCTGGGTCTGGGCGCCCCAGAAGTTGCCGTACCAGATGCCCAGCAGCGCCAGCAGCACCGGCATGTTCTGCTCGAAGGGCGCGCTCTGGAAGTGCTCGTCCATCCGATAGGCGCCGGACAGCAACTCCTTGAAGTTGGACATGCCGATGGACATGGCAATCGGCAGGCCGATGGCCGACCACAGCGAGTAACGCCCACCGACCCAGTCCCACATCGGCAGGATGTTCTCCTCGCGGATGCCGAAGGCCACCGCCGCCGGCACATTGCTCGACACGGCGATGAAGTGACGATGCAGCTCGGCTTCCGAGCCGCCCTGGGCCAGGTACCAGCTGCGCGCGGCCTGGGCGTTCTTCAGGGTCTCCAGGGTGCCGAAGGTCTTCGAGGAGATGATGAACAGGGTGGTTTCCGCGCGCAGCTTGGCCGCCAGCTCGTGGAACGAGCTGCCGTCGATATTGGCCAGGTAATGGCAGCGCACGCCGCGCTGGGCGAACGGCAGCAGGGCCTCGGAGACCAGCTGGGGGCCGAGGAAGGAGCCGCCGATGCCGATGTTGACCACATCGGTGATGGGCTTCTCGCTGTAGCCGCGCCACAGGCCGTCATGCACCCGCCCAACCAGCTCGGTCATCTGCTGCAACACCCGGTGCACCTCGGGCATCACGTCGACGCCGTCGACCAGCACCTTGTCGCCGATCGGTCGGCGCAGGGCGGTGTGCAGGGCCGGGCGGCCCTCGGAGGCATTGAGCCGTTCGCCGTCGAACAGCGCGCCAATCGCCTGCCGCAGGCCGCATTCTTCGGCCAGGCGCACCAGCAGGTCGCGGGTCTCGCGGGTGATCAGGTTCTTCGAGTAGTCGAGAAACAGGCCGCAGTCGTTCAGGGAGAACTCGGCGAAACGCTGCGGCTGCTCGGCGAATGCGTCGCGCATGCTGAACTCGGCAAAGCACTCGCGGTGCGCGGCCAGGCCCTGCCAGGCGGGCAGCTGCGTGACATCGTGGGAAGGCTGAGGGTGCGGCATGACAACTCCTGCGAAGGTAATGGACGAAAGGCCTGAGGCGCCGAAGGGGCTCAAGGCTGTTCCAGTTCATGGACGTAGGGCAGATCCGGTCCGACCCGCGAGCAGGTCACTGCGGCGGCGCGCACGGCGTAGGCGAGCATCGCCTCGATATGCCCGCGGGACAGCTCGGCCAGGGCGGCGGGGCTGTCCAGCCCGTGGCGGGCCAGGTACGCCAGCAGCGCGGCCTGGAAGGTGTCGCCGGCGCCGACGGTGTCGCGGGTGGCCACCGCTTGCGCCGGCACCGACCAATGGCCGTGCAGGCGGCTGAACACGCTGGCGCCGTCGCTGCCGTGGGTGAGGAACACCAGCTGGCAGCGCTGCCCGAGCCAGTGCCCGACCACCTCATGGGGCTCGCGGTCCGGGTACAGCAGGGCCAGGTCTTCCTCGCTGACCTTGATCAGGTGCGCCTGCGCCGCGAAGGCCTCGATGCGCTGCTGCCAGACGGCGACCCGCGGCTCGACCCCGAGCCGCACATTGGGATCGAGGCTGATCAGGCGCCGCTCGCTCTCGCGCCGCACCAGTTCCAGCAGGGTATCGGCGACGGGCGTCACCACCAGGGAGTAGGAACCGACATGGATGCCGCGCACCCGCGCGTCGAGGTGCGGCAGATGCTCGGTCTGTAGCAGCCGGTCGGCGCAGCCTTCGCCACGGAAGCTGTAGTGCGGCACGCCCTGGGCATCGACCGCGACCATCGCCAGGGTGGTGGGCGCATCGCTGGATACCAGGTAGTCGCCGCTCACACCCTCCTCGTGCAACACCCGGCGCAGTCGGTCACCGAGAAAATCCGTGGAAATCCCGGCGAACAGCGCCGAATCGGCGGCCAGACGGCGCAAGCCGACGGCCACGTTGAACGGCGATCCGCCGGCAATCGCCCTGAGCTCCAGCTCGCTGCTGCGCGCGCTGGCGTCCTGGCTGAAGACATCGAACAGGGCTTCGCCACATACCAGATACATAACTGACTCCACATGAGATGAGGGCGCCTGGGCGCCCAAGGCGGACCGGGATTTCTGGCGGATCAGGCCAGCAGGGTCTCCAGGGTGGCCGTGACCCCCTGGCTGCGCAGGCTGTCGAGGTTGCGCTGGAAGGCGGCGACGAACGCCGGCGAGCGCGGGATCGCCGTGCCGAAGATCGCCTCGGCGCCGAGCAGCCGGGCGCTGATCTGCTCGCGGTCGGCCACCAGCTGCTGGCACTCGGCGGCGCGCGGGTCGGCGATGGCAAAGCGCACGCCGCGCTCGTCGACACCCTCGAGATACAGCGCCCAGGCCGCCACCACCAGCGCCGCGCGCTCCAGCGCGCGCTCGTCGTCGATCAGCCAGTTGAGGGTCGGCACGATGAACTTGGGCAGCTTCGAGGAACCATCGGAGCAGATCCGCTCCAGCTGGTCGGCGATGGCCTGGTTGGAGAAGCGCTCGATCAGGGTGTCCTTGTAAGACTCCAGGTCGATACCCGGCACCGGCGCCAGCTGCGGGGTGACGTCCAGGTCCATGAAGGTGCGCAGGTAGCGGCGCAACAATGGATCGCCCATCGCCTCGTGGACGAAGCGATAGCCCTTGAGGAAGCCCAGATAGGTCAGCGCCATATGGCCGCCGTTGAGCAGCTTGATCTTCATCTCTTCGTAGGGCGTGACGTCGTCGGTGAACTGCACGCCGACCTTTTCCCAGGCCGGCCGGCCATTGACGAACTTGTCCTCCAGCACCCACTGCACGAAGGGCTCGCAGACCACCGGCCAGGCGTCCTCGATGCCATGGCGCTCGACCAGCTGCTGGCGATGGGCCTCGCTGGTCATCGGCGTGATGCGGTCGACCATGGCATTGGGGAAGCTGACATTGGCCTCGATCCAGGCGGCCAGCCCAGGGTCTGCCAGGTTGGCGAAGCTGAGCAGCGCCTTGCGGGTCACCGTGCCGTTGTGCGGCAGGTTATCGCAGGACATCAGGGTGAAGGCCGGGGTGCCGGCGGCGCGGCGCCTGGCCAGGGCCGCGCAGAGGAAGCCGAAGACGCTGCGCGGCGCCTCGGGATGAGCCAGGTCATGCTGGATGTCCGGCAGCTGGGCGAGAAACTCGCCGCTGCTGTCGTCCATGCAGTAGCCACCTTCGGTGATGGTCAGCGAGACGATGCGGATCGCCGGATCGGCCAGCTTGTCGATCAGCGCCTGGGGCGAATCCTCGGCCAGCAGCATGCCGCTGATGGCGCCCACCACCTGCACCGCGTTGCCCGTGTCGTCGCCCAGCTCGACCAGGGTGTAGAGGTAGTCCTGCGCGGCCAGGGCATCGCGCATGGCGCGGTCGGCGCCGCGCAGGCCGACGCCGCAGATGCTCCAGTCGAGGGCCTCGCCCTGGTTCATCAGGGCCTCGGTGTAGAACGCCTGGTGGGCGCGGTGGAAACCACCGACGCCGATATGGACGATGCCCTGCTGGGTGGCGTCGGCACGGTAGGCGGGCAGCGCGATAGGCGCCGCCAGCCGGTCGAGATGCTGGCGATTGAGTTTCATCTGAGAATTCCTGGATGGGGCTGACGGGCGGCCTCAGGCCGCCTGCTGGAGTCGTTTGGCAATGGCCTGGCCATCGGCATCGAACAGGTGGCAGTCGGCCGGATCGAAGGCCAGGTCGAGGACTTCGCCTGCGCGCGGGGCGAAATCGCCGCGTACCCGGATGGTCAGCATCTCCCCGGAGGCACAGCGCACGTGGCAGTAGGTATCGCTGCCCAGACGCTCGCTGACATCGGCGGTGACCTGCAGCTGGCCCTGGCCACTCGGCACGATATTGAAGTGCTCGGGACGCACGCCCAGGGTCACCGCGCTACCCGCGGCCAGGCCGCCGGCGGCCAGTGGCAGGCTCAGCCGCGCGCCGCACTCCAGCTTCACCTCGCAGCCGGCGTCGTCGGCCTGGCCGGACTGGCCCCGCAGGAAACCCATCTTCGGCGTGCCGAGGAAGCCGGCGACGAACAGGTTGGCCGGATGGTGATAGAGCTCCATCGGCGAGCCGACCTGCTCGACCCGACCGCCGTTGAGCACCACCACCTTGTCGGCCAGGGTCATGGCTTCGACCTGGTCGTGGGTCACGTAGATCATGGTCGCCTGCAGGTCCTGGTGCAGGCGCGCCAGCTCCAGGCGGGTCTGCACGCGCAGGGCGGCGTCGAGGTTGGACAACGGCTCGTCGAACAGGAAGATCTTCGGGTTGCGCACGATCGCCCGGCCGATGGCCACGCGCTGGCGCTGGCCGCCGGAGAGCTGCTTGGGCTTGCGCTCGAGCAGGGGCTTGAGCTCGAGGATGGCCGCGGCGTTGTCGACCTTCTCCTGCACCTCGCGCTTGTCCACGCCGGCCAGGTCGAGGGCGAAGGACAGGTTCTTGCGCACGGTCATGTGCGGGTACAGGGCGTAGGTCTGGAACACCATGGCCAGGTCGCGCTTGGCCGGGGCCATGTCGGTGATGTCCTTGCCGTCCAGCTCGATGTGGCCGCTGGTGACTTCTTCCAGCCCGGCGATCAGGCGCAGCAGGGTGGACTTGCCGCAGCCGGACGGGCCGACGAACACCACGAACTCGCGATCGCGAATGTCCAGGTCGATGCCCTTGATGATGGCGGTGCCGTCGAAGCCTTTCTTCAGGTTGCGGATCTTCAAATTAGCCATGGGGAAATCCTCTTGTTACTTGACGGCGCCGAAGGACAGGCCGCGCACGAGTTGTTTTTGACTGATCCAGCCGAAAATCAGGATGGGCGCGCAGGCCAGGGTCGAAACGGCCGAGAGCTTGGCCCAGAACAGGCCTTCAGGACTGGAGTAGGAGGCGACCAGGGCGGTCAGCGGAGCGGCGGCCGAGCTGGTCAGGTTGAGCGACCAGAAGGCCTCGTTCCAGCACAGGATCAGCGACAGCAGCATGGTCGAGGCCAGACCGCCACGGGCGATCGGCAGCAGCACGCGAGCGATTTCCTGCAGGGTGGTGGCGCCATCCAGGCGAGCGGCTTCGAGGATGTCGACGGGGATGTCCTTGAAGTAGGTGTACACCATCCACACCACGATCGGCAGGTTGATCAGGGTGTAGATGACGATCAGCGCGATGCGCGAATCGAGCAGGCCCAGGCTCTGGCAGATCAGGTAGATCGGCATCAGCACGCCCACCGGCGGCAACATCTTGGTCGACAGCATCCACAGCAGCGTGCGCTTGGTATTGCGGCTCTCGAAGAAGGCCATGGAGTAGGCCGCCGGCACCGCGATGAGCATGCACAGCAGGGTCGCGGTGACCGAGATCAGCAGCGAGTTCCAGGCGAAGCTGAAGTAGTCGCTGCGCTCGTTGATCAGCAGGTAGTTCTCCAGCGTCGGCATGAAGAGGAACTGCGGCGGCGTGGCGAACGCGGCGATCTCGGTCTTGAAGCTGGTGAGGATCATCCACAGGATCGGGAAGAAGATCAGCGCGGCGATAGCCCAGGCCGAAGTACCCACCAGCACACTCTGCAGGCGACGGGATTGTTTGAGCGTCAACATGATCAAGGCCTCATTGCTGGTTGGTGAGGTTCTTGCCGATCATCCGGATCAGCACTATCGCCGCGAGGTTGGCGATGACCACCGCGATCAAGCCGCCGGCGGACGCCATGCCGACGTCGAACTGCAGCAGGGCGTGGTTGTAAATCAGGTAGGCCAGGTTGGTGGACTCGAAGCCCGGACCGCCGCTGGTGGTGGTGAAGATTTCGGCGAACACCGAGAGCAGGAAGATGGTCTCGATCATCACCACCACGGCGATCGGCCGGGCCAGGTGCGGCAGGGTCAGGTGCCAGAAGATCGCCAGCGAGCCCGCACCGTCGAGGCGCGCGGCCTCCTTCTGGTCCTGGTCCAGCGACTGCATGGCGGTCATCAGGATCAGGATGGCGAACGGCAGCCACTGCCAGGAGACGATGAAGATGATCGACAGCAGCGGGTATTCGGCCAGCCAGTCCACCGGCTGCGCGCCGAAGAACTTCCAGATCGCCGCGAGGATCCCCGAGACCGGATGGAAGATCAGGTTCTTCCACACCAGCGCACTGACCGTGGGCATGATGAAGAAGGGCGAAATCAGCAGCACCCGCACCACGCCCCGACCCCAGAACTCGCAGGCCTCCAGCAGCGCGGCGATCAGCACACCGAACACCACGCTGATCAGCAGCACGCTGCCGACCAGCAGCAGGGTGTTGAGCGCACCCGGCATGAAGCCGGCGTCGCTGAGGAAGTACTCGAAGTTCTCCAGACCGACGAACTGGTTCTCGCCGGGATACAGCAGGTTGTAGCGAATCAGCGAGAAGTAGATGGTCATGCCCAGCGGCACGATCATCCACAGCAGCAGCAACGCCACTGAAGGGCTGACCAGAAACCAGCCCGGCTTGAACGCAAAGCGCTTGCCGCCGGCGGGCGCAGGTGCACTTTTCAGGTGCGTGTCGAGGGTCGAAGTAGTCATGGCGACTCCGTGTTGATTCGGCGAGAACGGACGGTCGGACACCGGCCTACGGGGCAGTAAGCGCGGTGCCTGGACGGTCTAGGTGGGGTGGGCTACTTGGGATAGCCCGCGCGCTTCATTTCGCGCGCCGTGGACTGCTGGGCCGCCATGAGCGCCTGGTCGACCGACATGTGGCCGGTAAGCGCTGCAGTGAACTGCATGCCGACCTGGGTGCCGATGGCCTGGAACTCGGGAATGGTGACCAGCTGGATACCCACATAGGGCACCGGCTTGAGCGTCGGATCCGCCGGGTCGGCCTGCTTCAGGGACTGCAGGGTGACCTTGGCAAACGGCGCGGCCGTCATGTAGGCGTCGCTGTAGGTGGAGGCGCGGGTGCCCGGCGGCACGTTGGCCACTCCATCGGTCTCGGCGACCAGCTTGGCGTACTCCTGGGAGGTGGCCCAGGCGCTGAAGCGCTTGGCCGCCGCCTTGGCCTTGGAGCTGGTGGGAATGCCCAGGGCCCAGGAATACAACCAGGCCGAACCCTTGTCGGTGACCTGCTGCGGCGCGTGGCTGAAGCCCACCTTGTCGGCGACCTTGCTCTGGCTGGTGTCGGTGACGAAGGAGCCGGCCACGCTGGCGTCCACCCACAGCGCGCACTTGCCGCTGTTGAACAGCGCCAGGTTCTCGTTGAAGCCGTTGCTGGAAGCGCCCGGCGGGCCGAACTGCTTCATGGTATCGACGTAGAAGTTCAGTGCCTGCTTCCACTCACTGCCGGTGAATTCGGGCTGCCACTGCTCGTCGAACCAGCGTGCGCCGTAGGCGTTGGCCACGGTGCTGATCAACGCCATGTTCTCGCCCCAGCCGGCCTTGCCGCGCAGGCAGATGCCGTACTGCTCCTGCTCCGGCTTGTGCAGGGCCGCGGCGAACTCGCGCATCTGCTCCCAGGTCGGGTGCTCGGGCATGCGCAGGCCGGCCTGCTCGAACAGGTCGGTGCGGTAGTAGGTGATCGAGCTTTCGGCGTAGAACGGCAGGGCGTAGAGCTTGCCATCCACCGACAGGCCTTCGCGTACCGAGGGGAACACGTCGTCCAGGGCGTAGTCCGCCGGCAGGTCGGTCATCGGCTCCAGCCAGCCTTTTTCGCCCCACAGCGCTGCCTCGTACATGCCGATGGTCAGCACGTCGAACTGGCCGCCGCGGGTGGCGATATCGGTGGTGAGGCGTTGGCGCAGGACGTTCTCTTCGAGCACCACCCACTTCAGGTTGATCTGCGGGTTCTGCTCTTCGAAGGTCTTGGCGAGCCGCTGCATGCGGATCATGTCGCTGTTGTTGACCGTGGCGATGGTCAGGTTTTCGGCGGCGTAGGCAGACACCGACAGGGACAGGCAGGAAACGGCAACTAATGCTGTAGCTAATTTGTTCATTGTTCTGAACTCCCCTCCTGCATCGCCATGGCGACCGGAGATCGATATTGTTTTTGTATTAGTCGACCTGCATTACACCTCCGTGACGCAGCCTCGAACAAATCCTCGACTGCACATAGATTGATACTTTTTTGCACTGAACAACCCGGCAAACCAGCCACAAACCCTGCCGAAGGCCAGTAAAACCGTGCCTATCAGGCGACCCAACAGGCAAATCAGTACAGGTTTTGCTCGGTCAGACGCTGCACCACCTGCTTGCGGTAGTCCGATGGCGTCATGCCCTTCAACTGCTGGAAGCGTCTGTTGAAGTTGGAAATGTTGCTGAAACCGGACTCGAAACAGACCTCGGTCACCGGCATGTCGCTCTGGCTCAGCAGCTCGCAGGATTTGCTCACCCGCAGGCGATTGACGAACTCGACGAAGCCCCGGCCGGTGGCATTCTTGAAGAAGCGCGAGAAGTAGGTCGGGGTCATGCCCAGGTACTCGGCCACCTCTTCCTGGCTCAGGTCCTGGGCGTAGCGTTCGAAGATGTAGTCGACCGCCCGGTTGATGCGGTCGACATGCAGCTCGTCGGCCGGCTGCGTGGGTAGCCGGCCGGAGAGCAGCTGGTAGTCCTCGCTGGCGGCCAGGAGCTCGAGCAGGATGAAGAAGTGGCCGAGTCGGGTCGCGCCCTGGGTGTCGGCGATCTTCTGCAGCAGCTGCCGCGCCTCGCGGATGCAGCGCGGATCGCGGAACTCGATGCCGAACTGCGCCCGCGCCAGCAACGGTGCCAGGCTCTTCAGCTCGTCGAATACCGGGATGCCGCTGTCCAGCACCTTGTCGGTGAAGTTGACCAGCATGTCGCGCTCGGCGAATACCTCGTCCTCTTCGGTCTGGCTGATCCAGTTGTGCGGCAGGTTGGGCCCGGTGAGGAACAGGCTGTCCGGGGAGAAGTTGCCGATGTAGTCGCCGATGAACACCTTGCCGGAGCTGGCGACTATGAGGTGCAGCTCGTATTCCTTGTGGAAATGCCAGCGCACCAGCGGACTGGGAAAGCCATGCTCGCGATAGATCAGCGAGTGGCCCTCGTGATCGTCCATCAATTCGAAGGAGGGTTCGGGGACGCGAAGGGTACGGTTCATAGTGGCTGGCAGATTCAGGCTGGTTGCAGGTTGCGCGGCAGCGCCGGGCACAATGCCGAGGTGACTCGGACCGACCGGTCGCGCCTCACCCATGGTACTCGTTTTAGCATAGTAGCCCCGCCGGCCAGGTGACTGGCGCCCAGCCGATCGGCAGGGTCCGTGCAGGGCGCAGCGCGCTACGCACGGCGCTTACAGCAGCGCCAGCTGCCCGCCCGGTGGGCAGAAGCGCGAGCAATCCAGGTCGAAGTCCTGGCGGCCCCGCAGGCCGAGGCGCTTGCTGGCCACGGCGAAGCGCTGCGCCAGCAGGGCGGCGAAGGCGCCCTCGCCGCGCATGCGCGCGCCGAAGCGGCTGTCGTACAGCTCGCCGCCGCGGCTCTGCCGTACCAGGCTGAGGACGTGCTCGGCGCGCTGCGGGTAGTGCGCCTGCAGCCACTCCTCGAACAGCGGCGCCACCTCGCGCGGCAGGCGCAGGAACATGTAGGACGCGCGCTGCGCCCCGGCCGCCTTGGCCGCCTCGAGCAGGCGCTCCAGCTCCATGTCGTTGATCATCGGAATCATCGGCGAACAGAGCACGCCCACCGGGACACCCTGCTCGCGCAGCACGCGGATCGCCCGCAGGCGCGCCGCCGGCGAGGCCGCGCGCGGCTCCATGATGCGCTTGAGTTCGTCGTCCAGGGTGGTCAGGCTGATCATCACCGTCACCAGGCGCTGCTCGGCCAGCTGCCTGAGCAGATCGAGATCGCGCAGGATCAGCGCGCCCTTGGTGACGATGGTCACCGGATGGCGGTGATCGAGCAGCACCTGCAGGGTGCGGCGGGTCAGCTGCTGCTGGCGCTCGATCGGCTGGTAGGGGTCGGTGTTGGAGCCCAGGTTGATCGGCGCGCAGACGTAGCCGGGCTTGGCCAACTGCTGCGCGAGCAGGCTCGGCGCGTTGGTCTTGGCGATCAGCTTCGTCTCGAAGTCCAGCCCCGGCGACAGGTCCCAGTAGGCATGGCTGGGCCGCGCGTAGCAGTAGATGCAACCGTGCTCACAACCCCGGTAGGGATTGATCGAGCGGTCGAACGGCAGGTCCGGCGACTGGTTGCGGGTGATGATGCTCTTGGCCATCTCCACCCGCACCTCGGTGGCGCGGCTGGGCGGCACTTCCTGGAACCAGCCGTCGTCTTCGACCACCGAGCGACTCGGCGCGTAGCGATTGGCGGGGTTGCTGGCGGTGCCACGGCCTCGCGGCGGCAGGGAAACGGACATGGAGCGACTCCGACAGGATACTGTACAAACATACAGTTAATCGGTCGTTTCACCAAGTCCCCGTCGTCGCCTTCGGCTATGGGCCCGCTCAGGACGTCCGGGTTTCGCCCAGGGCCGCTTCGGGCGGGCGCTTGGCGTAGCGCTGGGCCAGCACCGCGCAGACCATCAGCTGGATCTGGTGGAACAGCATCAAGGGCAGGATCAGCAGGCCGACCGGGCCGCCGGCGAACAGCACCTGGGCCATGGGGATGCCGGTGGCCAGGCTCTTCTTCGAGCCGCAGAAGACGATGGTGATGCGGTCTTCCTGGTTGAAGCCCAGCCACTTGCCGAGCAGATGGGTCAGCAGCAGCACCAGGCCCAGCAGCACCAAGCAGGCCAGCACCAGGCCGAGCAGCGCCGGTGCCGGCACCTGGTGCCAGATGTCCTCGACCACCGCCTCGCTGAACGCGGCATAGACCACCAGCAGGATCGAACCCTGGTCGACGTACTTCAGCCAATCCCTGTTGCGCCCGACCCAGGCGGCGATCCAGCGGCGGGCGACCTGCCCGGCGATGAAGGGCACCAGCAGCTGCAGGGTGATCTTGCCGATGGCGTCCAGGGTCGAACCGCCGTCGCCCTGCACGTCGAGCAGCAGCGCCACCAGCAGCGGGGTGAGGAAGATGCCGAACAGGCTCGAGGCCGCCGCGCTGCAGATCGCCGCCGGAATGTTGCCGCGGGCCAGGGAGGTGAAGGCGATGGCCGACTGCACCGTGGCCGGCAGGGCGCAGAGGTAGAGCAGGCCAAGGTACAGCTGGTCGCCCACCAGCGGCGACAGCAGCGGCTTGAGCGCCAGGCCGAGCAGCGGGAACAGCACGAAGGTGCAGGCGAACACCAGCAGGTGCAGGCGCCAGTGGGCGGCGCCGGCGATGATCGCCTCGCGCGACAGCTTGACCCCGTGCAGGAAGAACAGAAGGGCGATGGCGGCATTGGTGAGCCAGCCGAAAGCCACGGCGGCCTGACCGCTGACCGGCAGCAGCGAGGCGACGGCGACCACCGCGAGCAGGCTCAGGGTGAAGTTGTCGGGGAGCAGGCGGGAGCGGGCCATGGCGATGAGTTCCGAAGCAGGAGTACGGGCTTGCCACAAGGGGCCCGCCCACACTACCTTGGCAGCGAATTGCCGACTAACGCCATAAGGCCAGAGAATGTCGCCAAACGGACAACACGCACTGCCCGAACGGCCGATACCGGCACTGCAGCGGCTGCCGCGGCCGCTCTACGCGCGCAACGAATCGCTGCCGCGCCAGGTCGGCACCGCCTGGCACAGCCACCCCTGGGTGCAGCTGTCCTACGCCATCGAGGGGGTGCTGCATGTGCACACCAGCGCCGGCAGCTTCGTCGCCCCGCCGCAGCGGGCGATCTGGATTCCCGCCGGGCTGGAACACGGGGTGATCAGCTCGGCCCATACCGAGATGCGCAGCCTGTACCTGGACTGCGCCGCCACCGCCTGGGCGCCGGCCCATTGCCGGGTGCTGCAGATCGACCGCCTGACCCGCGAGCTGATCAGCCGCTTCTGCGCCGGCCCGGTGGAATACGATCCGGAGGGGGCCGACGGGCGCCTGGCCCAGGTGCTGCTGGATCAGCTGCACGGCGCCGCGGAGGTGAGCCTGTCCCTGCCCCTGCCCAGGGACCCGCGCCTGCAGCGACTGTGCCGGCAGCTGCAGGCGGCGCCGGACGACGGCCGCAGCCTGGGCCAGTGGAGCGCCGAGCTGGCGGTTTCCGAGAAGACCCTGAGCCGCCTGTTCCTGCGTGACACCGGCCTGACCTTCCGCGCCTGGCGCCAGCGCCTGCGCCTGCTCTCTGCCCTGACCCCGCTGGAGCAGGGCCAGCGGGTCACCGACGTGGCCCTGGCCAGCGGCTACGACTCCACCTCGGCCTTTATCGCCGCCTTCCGCCAGCAGTTCGGCTGCACCCCCGGCGAGTTCTTTCGCCCCTAGATACGCCTCTCCATCCGCCCCGAGACTGGCGGCGAGGCCCATACAGCGACGCCTCAGGCCTGCACGACGTCTGCCGTTGTCACCAGCCGCGCCAGCAGCTCAGGCACGCGGGCGTCGAGGTCCAGCTCCGGCAGCACGTCGCGCAGGGCGATATGGCTTTCGCCCCGGAAGCGCTGGGGATCGTCGATGGCGGCCTGGAAGGCATTGACCACCCCGACCAGCGCCTCCGGGCCGTCGTCGACCTGCATCGCGCCATGAACCAGCACGGCCATGGCCCGACCGTCCCGGACCCGGCGCCAGCGCTGGGCGGTGCCGACCAGCTTGCGCCGGCCGATGCGCACGTTGAAGCGCCCATCGCAGTAGGCGCCGGGCACCGGCCCCAGATCGGCCTCACCCACCCCCAGGGCACCGAGCCAGTCGCACCAGACGTCGCCCAGGCGATGATAGCCCCACTCCAGGTGCGTCTCCGGGCCGCCCAGCCGACAACGCAGGGCAAGCGCCACGTTGACCACCGCCGGACCCTGGGGCACCGGCGTGCCCCCGGTGCCCCTGAACTGGATCGGCCAGCCCTGTTCGGCCAGGCGTTGCCTGGCCTCGCTAAAGCCCGCCAGCCGCGCGTGGCGATGGGGCATCACCAGTGCCCGATCCCGCGGCGACCAGGCCAGCCAGCCGAGCGAGGCCTCGCCCTGGCAGATCATGTCGAGCAGGGCCTCCTCGGCGACGAGTCCCTCCTGCACCGTCGGACGCTGCAGGGTCATGCTGGACAGCTTCATGTTGGAAACGACGCCTGGGCCGGACATGATCGCCCTCCTGTTCCCGGTTCAGTCGATCAGTTCATGATCGAAGGCATCGGGGGCCAGCGTCTCGATACGCTCTCCCAGCCTGTCGAGAAACGCCGCCGCGGGCGCGCCGTTGACCGCCCGATGGTCGAAGGTCAGCGACAGGCCGATCACCTCGGCCAGGCGCACACCACCATCGGCAGCCGGCGCGGCCCGCCACGTCGTGCCGCCGATGCCGAGGATGGCCACCTGCGGCACATTGAGGATGGGCGTGAAGTGGTGCACCCGGGAGCGTCCCAGATTGGTCACGGTAAAGGTGGCCCCGGCCAGCTCGCGCACGCCGAGCTTGCCTGCTTGGGCCTGCGCCACCAGGTGACGACGGGCCTGGGGCAGGGCACCCAGGCGGATCGCCTGGGCGTCGAACAGCGCCGGCGCCAGCAGCAGGTCATCGGGCAGCGGCACCGCAAGGCCCAGGTGCACCGCGGGATGTTCGGTGATGCGGTTGTCTTCCAGGGTCGCGTTCAGCGCCGGGAACTCGGCGAGCGTCTGCACCAGCAGGCGCAGCAGGATGTCCTGCACCGAGGGCGGCGTCAGGTTCCTCGCCCGGCAGTGTTCACGCAACGCCTGCACCGCGCCCAGCTCAGCGCCGGCATGGTGGGTGAGCTGGGCGCTGGACTGCAGGCTCTGCAGCATCTTCGAGGCGATCATGCCGCGCATCGCGCGCAGCGGGATCTCCCGCCCCCGCACCCGCTCCTCCGACTTGGCGGGGCCCGCCCCCAGAGGGGCGGATCGGGCTACTGGCGCGTCATCGTCATACAGTTTCATGGCAGGCCTCTCAGGTCTCGATGCTGGCGATGGCGGTACCCTTGGTCACCACCTCGTCCTCTCCGATACTGATGCTCAGCCGACCCGAGGCCGGCGCTTCGATCTCATACTGGGCTTTTTCCACCATCACCTCGGCCACCAGGTCGCCCTGATTGACCTGGCTGCCGTCGTCGACAAACCAGGAGGTGATCACGCCTTCGCTGTCGCCCTCCCAGAGGTCCTGGGGTACGGTGATATCGGTTGTCATGTTTCTCTCCTCAACGCTCTTGTTGCATCTGGTGGAAGGCCGCGACGATCTTGTCGGCATTGGGCAGGGCCCACTGCTCCATGGGTTGCGCGAAGGGGATCGGGATGTCCGGGTAGGCGACCCGGGCCGGCGCCGCCTTGAGGCGATGGTTGTGCTCGACCACGCTGGCGATGATCTCGCCGCTGACGCCGTAGCTGTGGTAGTCCTCGTCGACCACGATCAGGCGGCCGGTCTTGGCCACCGAGGCGCGCACCGTCTCGCGGTCCAGCGGCACCAGGCTGCGGAGGTCGATTACCTCGGCGTCGACACCCTTGCTCTCCAGGGCCTTGGCCGCGCGCAGGCAGTGATGCACGCCAACGCCCAGGCTGACCAGGGTCAGGTCGCGGCCCTCGCGCACCACCGATGCCTTGCCGATCTCGACGGTATAGGGCTCCTCGGGTACCGACACGGTGGCGCCCTTCTCGGTGCCCAGCCAGCCCATGCCCTGCAGCGCCTTGTGGTACATGAACACCACCGGGTTGTCGTCGCGGATCGCCGCGGTCATCAGCCCCTTGGCGTCGTAGGCGTTGCTCGGCACCACCACCTTCATGCCCGGCAGGTGGGCGAAGGTGCCGTAGAGGCACTGGGAGTGCTGCCCGCCGTCGGAATAGCCGCCCCCGGTGGAGGTCATCAGCACCATCGGCACCTTGACCTTGCCGCCGGAGAAGTAGGTGTTCTTGGCCATCAGGTTGTAGATGGCATCCATGCACACGCCGAAGAAGTCGACGAACATCAGCTCGACGATGGGGCGCATGCCATCGGCGGCCGCGCCCACGGCGGCGCTGATGAAGGCGGTCTCGGAGATCGGGGTATCGCGTACCCGTTCGGCGCCGAACTCGGCATACAGGCCCCGGGTGTTGCCGAAGACCCCGCCGAGGGGGCCCACGTCCTCGCCCATCAGGAAGACGGTCGGGTCGGCGCGCATTTCCTGGGCCGTGGCCTCGGCCATCGCCCGGGCGATTGTCAGCTTGCGAGAGCCGCTGGAGGTGGTTGTTGTTGTCATGGGAACTCTCCTGAGCAATCAGATGAAGACGGCTTCAAGGGCCGCCTCGGGGGGCAGGAAGTCGCTCTCCCGGGCGAAGTGGATGGCGGCCTCGACGCGTGCATGGGCCTCGCCGACCAGGTCGGCATCCTGGGCCTCGTCGAGCACCCCCGCCGCGATCAGCGCCTGGCGATAACGGCTGATGGGATCGCGGCTCTGCAGACCGGACTTTTCGCCCTTGGGCCGGTAGTCCTCACTGTCGCCCATGAAGTGGCCGGCCAGGCGCGAGGTCTCGATCTCGATCAGGCTCGGCCCTTGCCCGGCACGAGCCCGGGCGATGGCCTCGCCGGCCACGGCGAACACCCGATCCACATCGTTGTCAGCCACGTGATAGCCGGGCATGCCATAGGCAGCCGCACGGGTGTCGTTGCGCGGCACAGCAGTGGAGGCCTGCTTGGCCACCGAGATGCCCCAGGCGTTGTCCTCGATGACGAACACCACTGGCAGCTGCCAGACGGCGGCCAGGTTCAGGGCCTCGTGGAAGGCACCCTGGTTCGCCGCCCCCTCGCCCAGAAAGGACACCGCCACGGCGGGCTTGCCTTGCATCTTGCGCGACAAGGCGGCGCCCACCGCCGGGCCCAGGCTCTGGCCGATGATCCCCGAGCAGGAGAAATTCACGTCGGCGTCGAAGATGTGCATGTGCCCCCCGCGGCCCCCGGAAAGACCGGTGGCCTTGCCGAAGATCTCGGCGACCATGGCATCCAGGTCGACGCCCTTGGCCACGGCGATGTGGTGCGGGCGATGGGTGGCGACGACAACGTCCTCGGCGTTGAGGTGGGCGCAGACGCCGACCGCACAGGGCTCCTGGCCGTTGGAGAGGTGCATCTCGCCGGGAATGGGCCCCTTGGCCATGTTGAATACCGGCGTCTTGCCCTCCATGTAAATCGCTTCGATGCGCTCTTCCAGGTAGCGGCTGAGCACCATATGGCGGTACATCCAGAGGCGTTGTTCAATAGTAGGAGTAGGATCCATGATGTTTCTCCATCACGCGCTGTCGGCAAACGAACTGCGCTCGCCGACTGTTCAGACAAAGACCGGTATTGCGATCACATGAATAATGCGGCCGCATGCAAAGCCGTTATGGCAGGTAAGTCGTCGGTTATTTCGGGACTACCTTTGCGGCAAAGCTTTGAATCGTGATCTTTTCTTTTTCAATGACAAAAGTGTCGGTGGCATATTCGTAAACATGGTCTTGCGTCGTCGCGGACCAGACGAGATAGGCGGCCTTCCCTTCAACGGCCTTCACGGCCAGATCAAATGACATGCCCGGCTTGGAGAATTCGGCAATCAGGCCCTCGAAAAAGGCCCTGATCTTTTCCTTTCCCACCAGAACCCCTTCTGGCAGAAACAGCACCGAGTCACTTTCATAATCGGACATGATTCCGTCGACATCACCACGACCAAAGCAGTCCAGGTGATGATCCAGTACTTCTTCAGCACTCATGACAACTACTCCGTTGAATACGATTTGGGAATGTGAGGACGCCGCTGCGTGCCCGTCCTTTCAGGACCAATCACCGGTCGGAAAAAAGCATGGCCATCGCTTTGGTTCGCCGTGCTCATGCTTTTTCCGAGACAGGTGAGGCCTCAACGTCTTCCGTCTTCAGGCGGCAGGCAGGACTCGGATCGAGACCTGCCCAGCCCCGCACACGAAGGGTGCAGGCCTTATTGCTTGGCCTTTTCCATGTGCTCGCTGGTGGCGTTGAAGACGCGCCGATAAGCGATCTCTTTGGGCAGGCGGCGGTATTCTTCGGAGAGAATTTCATTGCCCCAGGGGCCGGTGTACCCGGAGGCCTTGACGGCTTTGATGAAACCCACGACATCGAAATTGCCATCACCCGGAATTCTGCGCAGGTTGACGGTTTGTTCGATGAAACCAGGCGATCCAACTTCATTGAACACGTGCTGCAGTTCCGGCTCCGGTACAAACCCGTCATCGAGTTCGACTGCAACGATATTGCCCGGCTTCAGCGCGGCAATATCGTCATAGGTGATGGTGCTAATGTGATTGACGTGCCAGGTATCGAGATAGATCCCGCAATCCGGGTCATTGCCAATCCACTCGAGCGCCTGCTTCAGGGTGCGGGAGTTAGGATCTGGCGGCATGATCTCCATGCCCAGCTTCATGCCGGCCTGCTTGGTATCGGCGCACATATCGGCGAAGGTTTCCTTCAGCTGTGCAACCGGTGCCACCACGCCAAAGATATTGCCTACCTTCAGGTGACGGGCCTTGAGCACCTTGCCCGCTTCAAGCAGAAGGTCGCGAATTTCCTGTTCTTCCAAACGCTTGGGGTGACCTTCCGGATACATCCAGTTGACGAGAAACTCGAGCTCGACCGTCTTGATGCCATTCTTGTCGAGCTGCTCCTTCATCCACTGCAGCTTCTCGGTGCGGGTCTCGCCTTGGGCTTCATTTTTCAGGATGTAGGCAATGTCATCCTGGAACAGACCGATTCCGGTGAAGCCTACGCGCCCCAGTTCCTCGACCCGATCCTGGAAGCTCCAGGAGCTCCACATCCGACCACTGAACGGTTCTGTCGGCCCGGCGTGCATCCAGTGTGACGCCAGCAGCTGCTGGCCACTCGGCCCTTCTTGAGCCAGCACGCCAGTGCTGGAGAGTCCACCTGCCAACGTCAGGCAGAGTGCAGCAAGGGACTTCATGCGGAATGATTTCATTGTTGTTGTCTCCCGAATCCGGTGATTGGTTTGGAGCGTTTTGCAAGAACGCTGTCTTACGCTCACAACGGAAAGGGCAAACCCCATGCCAGAATATTTAACTTGCTGTTATTTAAATGTTTTTAAGAAATTGCACCGCAAATTTACAGGGGAGCACCGGGAAAACGTGACAACAGCTGTAATGACTCCTGTAAAGCTCGTTGTAACGACGTTACAGGTGTAATGAGGCGACGAACGTCGTGTTTCGGAAGTACGCCTCCTCGCGGTAGCTTGGTATAAGTACCGGCATAACAATCACAAGCAGCAGAGACAGCTCATGACCACCTCCTTGAGCCAGCGTCAGCACGTCGAATCCATCTTCAGGGCCTTGGCCAATCCGGCCCAGGCAGGAGAAGAGGAAATCATCGAGCGCTCCTGGCGACGGTGCATCGACCGCTATGGCCTCGACCCGAGCCGACCCACCCCGGCCCGCTACGTTCCCGCCCCCACGCTGCGCGAACGCCTGGATCAGGCCGATGCGCTGCTCCAGGTGGCCCGCTCCGGGGTCGAGCAGCTCTATCGCCAGGTGTCGTCTCTCGGCTATGTGGTTCTGCTCACCGATGCCCGTGGCATCGCCGTGCAGTTCCTCGGCGACGAGGCCAACCGGCACGAGCACCAGCGCAGCGGACTGTTCCTCGGGGCGGACTGGAGCGAGGCCCACGCCGGCACCTGTGCGGTGGGCACCTGCATCCAGGAGCGCACCGCCCTGACCTGCCACCACAGCGATCACTTCAGCGCCCACCATATCGGCCTGACCTGCACCGCCGCGCCCATCTTCGACCCCCACGGCGAGCTGCTGGCAGTGCTCGACATCTCCGCCTACCGCTCGCCGGAATCCAAGAGCTCGCAGACCTTCGCCCTGCAGCTGGTGAAGTTCACCGCCAAGATGATCGAGGATGCCTACTTCCTGCAGCAGTACAGCGGCTACCACCTGGTCGGCCTGGATCGCTCGCGGGAATTCGTGCAGATCTACCGGCGCTACCTGATCGCCATCGAGGAGGACGGCCGCCTGGTGGCCGCCAACACCGCCGGGCGCAAGCTCCTGGCTCACCATGAGCTGCCGTTGCCCGGTCCCGGGGAGACTCGTCCTTTCAAGGCCTGGAACATCCGCGACCTGCTCAACGCGGAGGTGGACGAGGTGCTGGCCATTCCCCAGAACACCGACGATCGGGTCCAGGCCTTCCATACCCGTCGCCACCACGAACTGCACTTCGCCACCCTGATCGAACCGCAACGCCGCCGCGCGCCCAGCGCCGGGGCGAGCCAGCAGGAGTCGAGCCTGGCGCCGCTGGAAGCGCTGGCCGACGACGATCCGGCGATGCGCGATACCCTGAACCGGGCCGCGCGGCTGCGCAACGAGCCGATCAACATCCTGGTGATCGGCGAGACCGGCACCGGCAAGGAGCGCATGGCCCGGGCGCTGCATGACTCGAGCCGGCGCCGCGACAAGCCCTTCGTGGCCATCAACTGCGCCGCCATGCCCGAGTCGCTGATCGAGAGCGAGCTGTTCGGCTATGAGCCGGGCAGCTTCACCGGCGCCCGCAGCAAGGGCATGAAGGGGCTGATCGCCCAGGCCGACGGCGGCACCCTGTTCCTCGACGAGATCGGCGACATGCCGCTGCAGCTGCAGACCCGGTTGCTGCGGGTGCTGGCCGAGCAGGAGGTGCTGCCCATCGGCGCCAGCCGGCCGATCAAGGTTGACCTGCGCGTGGTGGCGGCGACACACCGCGACCTGCGCATCCTGATCGAGGCGGGCGGCTTCCGCGAGGACCTGTTCTACCGTTTGAACGGCGCCAGCCTGCGCCTGCCGCCCCTGCGCGAGCGGGCCGACCAGAGCTACCTGATCCGGCGACTGCTGCAGGAGCTGCAGGCCGAGCGCGGCGGACAGCGGGTGCGGCTGCGCGGCGACGCCATGAGCGCCCTGCTGGCCTACCCCTGGCCCGGCAATATCCGCGAGCTGCAGAACGCCCTGCGCTATGCGCTGGCCACCTGCGAAGGCGACGAGGTGGTGGTCAGCGATCTGCCGGCGGAATGCACCAGCGGGCGCCTGGCGCATCCCGCGGCACGCATTCCCGCCGGCACGCCGGATGCGGCCGGGATCGCGCCCGGGCCGGGCCGCGGCGAGGATCCGCTGCAGGAAGCCCTGAGCCGGCTGCACTGGAACATCAGCGCCGTGGCCCGGGAACTGGGATTGTCGCGGCCGACCATCTACCGGCACATGAAGCGCCTGGGCATCGTGCCGCCGAACCTGCAGGACGCGTCCTGAGTCTCGGACTCAGGCGCTTTAGGTCCGCGGCACCGGCTGCCGAACAGGCAGCCAGCGCGCCGGACGGATCGCCTACTCCTTGGGCTTGTTCAGCTTGGGGTTGGGGAAGAACTGCACGGCCTTGACCTTGGGATCGGCGGCCTTGGGTTTCAGCGCGCTGACGTTGACCCGGGTCGGCAGTTCCTTGGGCACCGAGTTGCCACGCTCGTCCAGGGTGTCGGCGTAGCCGCAGCTGACGCACTCGCGGTGCGGCACGCCGTCCTCGTCCCACATCTTGATGGTGTCCATCTCGCTGCAGGCCGGGCACACCGCGCCGGCGATAAAGCGTTTGGTGGTGATGCTCATGGGCGCTCCGCTTACGCGGCCTCCTGGCTCAGTCCGAGGTGACGCAGCAGGGCGTCGATGCGCGGCTCGCGGCCGCGGAAATCGACGAACAGCACCATGGGTTCCTCGGAACCGCCGCGCGCCAGGATCGCCTCGCGGAAGGCGCGGCCGGTGTCGCCGTTGAACACGCCCTCCTCCTCGAAGCGCGAGAAGGCGTCGGCGGACAGCACCTCGGCCCACTTGTAGCTGTAGTAACCGGCCGCGTAGCCGCCGGCGAAGATGTGGGCGAAGCCGTTGGCGAAGCGGTTGTAGGCCGGCGGACGCAGCACCGAGACCTCGTCACGCACGCCCTCGAGCACCTGCAGCACGCTGCGGCCGTCGCCGTGGTGGGCGTGCAGCTCGAAGTCGAACAGGGAAAACTCCAGCTGGCGCACCATCATCAGCCCGGACTGGAAGTTCTTCGCCGCCAGCATCTTGTCCAGCAGGTCCTGGGGCAGCGGCTCGCCGCTCTCGAAATGGCCGGAGATCAGCGCCAGGCCTTCGGGCTCCCAGCACCAGTTCTCCATGAACTGGCTGGGCAGCTCGACCGCGTCCCAGGCCACGCCGTTGATGCCCGAGGCGCCGGCCTGCTCGACCCGGGTCAGCAGGTGGTGCAGGCCATGGCCGAACTCGTGGAACAGGGTGGTGACCTCGTCGTGGGTCAGCAGCGCCGGCTTGCCGTTCACCGCAGGGGTGAAGTTACACACCAGGTTGGCCACCGGGCTGATCAGCTCGCCGCTGGCGCTGCGGCGCTTGTCGCGGGCGCCGTCCATCCAGGCGCCGCCGCGCTTGTGGGCGCGGGCGTAGAGGTCGAAAAAGAAGCGCCCGACGTGCTGGCCGTGCTCCTTGATCTCGAACAGGCGCACGTCCGGGTGCCAGGTGTCGAATCCGGAGAGCTCCTGGATCTGGATGCCGTAGAGCTTCTCGACCATGGCGAACAGGCCGCTCAGGACCTTGTCCACCGGGAAGTAGGGCCGCAGGATCTCCTGGGAGATGCTGTAGCGCTGCTCGCGCAGCTTCTCGGCGTAGTAGCCGACATCCCAGCTCTGCAGGTCGTTGCAGCCCTGCTCGGCGGCGAAGGCCTTGAGCTCTTCCAGGTCCTGGGCGGCGAAGGGCTTGCTGCGCACCGCCAGGTCGCGCAGGAAGCTCAGCACCTGCTCGCTGGACTCGGCCATCTTGGTGGCCAGGCTCAGCTCGGCGTAGTTGCCGAAGCCCAGCAGCCTGGCCAGCTCCTGGCGCAGGTCGAGGATCTGCTCCATCACCGGGCCGTTGTCGTGCTGGCCGGCGTTCGGCCCCTGGTCGGAGGCGCGGGTGCAGTAGGCGGAATACAGCTCTTCGCGCAGCGCGCGGTCGTCGGCGTAGGTCATCACCGCGTAGTAGCTGGGGAACTCCAGGCTGATCAGCCAGCCGTCCAGGCCCTTGGCCTCGGCCGCCTGCTGCATCTGCGCCTTGGCCGACTCGGTCAGGCCAGCCAGCTGGGCCTCGTCGGCGATGTGCTTGGTCCAGGCCTGGGTGGCGTCGAGCAGCTGGTTGGAGAAACGGCTGCCTAGCTCGGCGAGCTTGCTCTGGATGGCGCCGAAGCGCTGCTTGTCGGCCTCTGGCAGGTCGATGCCGGACAGGTGGAAATCGCGCAGGGCGTGCTTGAGGATGGTCTGCTGGGCCACCTCGAACCGGGCCGCGGCCGGGCTGTCGGCCAGAGCCTGGTAGGCTTGGTAGAGCGCGCGGTTGTGGCCCAGCTCGGTCCAGTATTCGGACAGCTTGGGCAGGCAGGCCTCGTAGGCCTGACGCAATTCGGCGCTGTTGCACACGGCGTTGAGGTGGCTGACCGGGCCCCAGGCGCGGCCGAGGCGAGCGTGCAGCTCATCGAGCGCCAGCACCAGGCCGTCCCAGCTCGGTGTGCCAGACTGCTGCTTGAGCAGTTCGCCGATCGCCGCGCGGCTGTCGGCGAGGATGGCGTCCATCGCCGGCTCGACATGCTCGGGGCGGATGGCGGAATAGGGTGGCAGGTCGAAGTCTTGCAGCAGGGGGTTGTTGGCAGTCACGACTGAGTCACCTGTAACCAAGGGAGTTTCATGCTGATGCCGGCGCTGGCAAAAAGCCTGCAGAGCCAAGTTTCAGCGGATTTGCCAGCTATCTTAATTACAATCAACGCTCACCGCAGCCCAAGAGGTTTCTATCGTGGCGATTCGCAGTTACCAACAGTTCACCCCGCAACTCGGCGAGCGGGTGTTCGTCGACGCCTCCGCCGTGATTCTCGGCGACGTGGAGATCGGCGACGACAGCTCGGTCTGGCCGCTGGTGGTGATCCGCGGCGACATGCACAGCATCCGCATCGGCGAGCGCTCCAGCGTCCAGGATGGCAGCGTGCTGCACATCACCCACGCCGGCCCCTTCAACCCCGGCGGTTACCCGCTGAACATCGGCGACGATGTGACCGTAGGCCACAACGTCACCCTGCACGGCTGCAGCGTCGGCAATCGGGTGCTGATCGGCATGGGCAGCATCATCATGGACGGCGTGGTGATCGAGGACGAGGTGGTGCTCGGCGCCGGCAGCCTGGTGCCACCGGGCAAGCGCCTGGAAAGCGGCTACCTGTACGTCGGCAGCCCGGCCAAACAGGCCCGCCAGCTGACCGAGGAGGAACGCAGCTACTTCCGCTACAGCGCCGACAATTACGTGCGCCTGAAGGACCAGCACCTGATGGAAGGCTTCTCCTCCAACTGATCGCGCCCCGCACAAGGTTGTCCATGCACTACCGGAACGTCCTCTTCGACCTCGACGGCACCCTCACCGACCCGCGCGAGGGCATCACCCGCTCGGTGCAGTACGCCCTGGCCCAGCTGGGCATCGACGAACCCGACCTGCAGGCCCTGGAGCACTTCATCGGCCCACCGCTGCTGCATTGCTTCATGCACAGCTATGCCTTCGACGAGGCCACCGCCTGGCAGGCGGTGCGCCATTACCGCGAGCGCTTCGCCGAGGTCGGCCTGTACGAGAACCGCGTGTTCGACGGCGTCGACCCCCTGCTCACGGCCCTGGCCGCGCAGGGTCGCACCCTGTACATCGCCACCAGCAAGCCGACCCTGTTCGCCGTGCAGATCGCCGAGCACTTCGGCTTTGCCCGACATTTCCGCGCAATCCACGGCAGCGAGCTGGACGGCACCCGCACCGACAAGGCCGAGCTGATCGGCCATCTGTTGCACGTGGAAGGATTACACGCCGCCAGCACGCTGATGATCGGCGACCGCAAGCACGACCTGATCGGCGCCCGGCGCAATGGCCTGGATGCGGCGGCGGTGGGCTATGGCTTCGGCAGTGCCGCGGAACTGCAGGCCGAGGCGCCGACCTATCACTTCGCCACGCTGGACGAGCTGCACCACGCGTTCGCCGCCTGAACTCCAGGCGCTCAGCCGTTCTTCTGGTAGAGGATCTTCTTGGTGCCGTTTTCGCAGCTGCCGACCACCATGCTCGGGTCGTGCACCTCGTCGTTCTCCACGATCTCCAGGGTATAGCTGGCCACCCCGGCCGCCTGGATCTTCACCTCGATCTCCTGCTTCAGCTCCTCGCAGGGCTTGGGCTGCGCCAGCGCGACGGCGCCGAGCAGGCCCAACACAGGTACCAGCATCCATCTGTTCATGCGCTGCGCCTCTCTGGTTCGAACGATTCCTAGGGTTGGACCGCCGCGGCCGGAGCAAGGTTCTGCTCGGCGGCCTGCAAGGCCTGCAGCGCCTCGGTGCGCTGCGACGGCGACAGCTGGCCGAGCCGCTCGACGCGCCGGTAGAAGGCCGGCCAGTCCCCCGCCACTTGGCGGAACAGCCCGGCGAAGGCCGGCACCCAGCGATCATACAGGCCGAAGGGCAGCAGCTTGGCGTTGTTCAGCGGCGCCTCGATCCAGGCGTCGTAGCGCCCCACGCCGCCCCATTCACGCTCGCGCAGCGCCCGGTAGTCGCGGCGCAGGCGCTCGAACTCGGCCTGCTTGGCGGCGCGCTTGGCCGCCAGCGGCAGATCGCGGGCATACAGGCGGCGCAGGCGCTCGCGGCTGGCCAGCACCAGTTCGGTGAGCCGGGCGCGCTGCCGGTCCTGCGCCGCGTCTGCCTCGGGCAGGCCACGGCTCCCGCGCCACTGACGCAGGCCCTCGCGCTCGACGAAGCTGGCGAATGACTCGTTGAACGCCGTGTCGTCGACCACGTACAGCTGCTGGTGCGCCAGTTCGTGGAAGATCACCGCCACCAGGCGCTCGTCGCTCCAGGCCAGCATGGTGTTGAGCAGCGGGTCATCGAACCAGCCCAGGGTCGAATAGGCCTCCACGCCGCCGATATAGGTGTCCAGCCCCTGCTGACGCAGCAGCGCGGCCGCGCCGCGGGCACGGCCCTGGCTGTAGTAGCCTCGGTAGGCGACGCAGCCGGCGATGGGAAAGCAGTGCAGCTCGGGCTCCACGGAAAACTCATCGGTGGCGAACAGGTTCCACACCACATAGGGCCGCTGCAGGTCGGCGTACAGCCGGTAGCTCTGGTTGTCCGGCAGGGCCAGTTCGGCACTGGCGAAACGCCGCGCCTGCAGGGCCAGGGCCAGGCGCTGGCGCAGCGGCGCGGCGGTGGCGGGGTCGGCCAGCAGGCGCTCCACCGGCTGGCGCGCGCGCAGCACCTCGAGCTGACCGCGCACCAGCTGGCCGTAGTAGTCCAGGGTGCTGCAACCGGCCAGCAGCAGCGCCGCCAGCAGCGGAACCCAGCGCCAGGCCGACGAGTCGATAGAGAAGGGAGTCGTGTTGTGCGTCATGCGCGCCACGCTAGCGCATTGCCGCCACTGCCTCCACCATGGGATCGGCCAAATCCGCGCCCGCCACTTCGTTTTGGAGACTGTCATGCGTCGCTTCGCCCTGATCGCCAGCCTGTCCCTGCTCGGTGCCTGCGCCTCGCCGTTGCCGCCGCACGACCCGGGCCAGGCCTGGGTCGAGCTGTACACCCCGGCCAGCGACCTGCTGATGGCCGACGAGCTCGACGGCGAGCGCCTCAACGACGGCCGCTACTTCCAGGTCTCGCCGGGCTCCCATGAGCTGATCAGCCGCTTCCTGTTCGAGGTGCCGGGTGGCGGTGGCGGCTCCGACATGATGTCCGAGCCGATCCAGCGCACCTGCGAGATCCGCGTGCGCTACGCCGACTTCGCCGCCGGCCAGCGCTACCGTCTGGAGGCGCGCTCCATCATGTACAACGCCCAGGCCTGGCTGTACGACGACCAGCGCAACGTCCTGGCCCGCGGCCGGGTGCTGCGCTGCGGCACCTTCTAAGCGTGACCTCGCCCTAGGCGCTCCGCCGCAGTTCCGCCAGCAGCTCGAAAGAGCGCAGGCGATCGTCGAAGTCGTACAGGTCGCCGGTAAAGATGAGCTCGTCGGCGCCGGTCTGCTCCAGTAGCACCTCCAGCCGCGCCCGCACCTTCTGCGGGCCGCCTATCACCGCCAGACCGAGGAAATCGCCCACCGCCTGCTTCTCGTGGGGCAGCCAGAGGCCGTCCATGCTCGACACCGGCGGGCGCTGCACCAGGCTCTGGCCACGCAGCAGGGCGAGCACGCGTTGGTACACCGAGGTCGCCAGGTAGTCGGCGCGCTCGTCGCTGTCGGCCGCCACCAGCGGCACGCCGAGCATCACATAGGGCCGCTCGAGCACCGCCGAGGGCTTGAAATGGTTTCGGTAGACGCGGATCGCCTCGTGCAGGTAGCGCGGCGCGAAGTGCGAGGCGAAGGCGTAGGGCAGGCCCATCTGCCCGGC
The DNA here is from genome assembly GCF_024397895.1 of Pseudomonas benzenivorans. Taxonomy (NCBI): domain Bacteria; kingdom Pseudomonadati; phylum Pseudomonadota; class Gammaproteobacteria; order Pseudomonadales; family Pseudomonadaceae; genus Pseudomonas; species Pseudomonas benzenivorans. The sequence goes on along the minus strand of NZ_CP073346.1, from coordinate 2,640,027 downwards.
CAGCTGGGCGCTGAACAGGCTGGAGCCGAGCAGCCAGAGGGGCACCTGGGTGCCGCAGCCGGGCATGGCGATTACCCGCTGCTCGGGGCTGCGCGGGCCCAGGTAGCGTTGCAGCTCGGCGACATCCTCGGGGAAGTCGTCGGCGCTGCCGGAGCGTTCGCGGCGCAGCGCCCGGGCGGTGAACTGATCGGCGCCCGGGGCCCGGCCCAGGCCCAGCTCGATGCGCCCCGGATAGAGCGTGGCCAGGGTGCCGAACTGTTCGGCGATCACCAGCGGCGCATGGTTGGGCAGCATCACCCCGCCGGAGCCGAGGCGGATGCTCGAGGTGCCGGCGGCCAGGTAGCCGAGCAGCACCGCGGTGGCCGAACTGGCGATGCCGTCCATGTTGTGGTGTTCGGCCACCCAGAAACGGCTGAAGCCGAGGCGCTCGGCATGCCGGGCCAGCTTCAGCGAGTTGCCCAACGCCTGGGCGGGACCGCCGTCGTCGCGGATCGGCGCGAGGTCGAGTATGGAAATCCTGGTCTGGTCTAGAACGCTCATCGGCCCGCCTGCTCATAGTCCGCTCGTGATCGGCGCCGGGACGACGCCAATACCCGAGTGCAATAGTGGGGCTTAATCAGCGGATTCCAAGGGCCTCAGCTATTGGCGATGCGGAAACCGATCCTGAGGGTCACCTGGTAGTGGCCGACCTTGCCGTTCTCGATGTGCCCGCGGGTTTCCATCACCTCGAACCATTCGAGGTTGCGAATGGACTTGGCGCACTCGGCCAGGGCGTTGTTGATCGCCTCGTCGGAACTGACGGGCGATGAGCCGACGATCTCGATTTTCTTGTAGGTGTGATGGTTCGACATGGCGATTCCTCCTCTGGGCGATAGTTAAACGCTAGACGAGAAGTGCCGGCCATGTGCTCCGGATTGTTGCGGAACCGGCCGGCCGCTCAGCCGCCCAGCTCGCCGCGCAGCCACTCGGCCAGCAGCTCGGCACGCCTGTCCAGCTGCCGCGCCGGCACCCACAGGGCCAGGCGCGCCGGGGTCTCGACGAAGCCCCAGGGGGCCACCAGGCGACCGCTGGCGAGGTCATCGGCCACCAGCTGCTGCGGGGCGATGGCCACGCCCAGACCGGCGGCGGCGGCCTCCAGCAGGTAGTAGAGGTGCTCGAAGCCCTGCCCGAGGCTGAGGGTTTTCTCATCCAGCCCGCTGCGGCTCGCCCAGCTCGGCCAGGCCTGGGGCCGCGAGCTGGTGTGCAGCAACGGTTCGCCCAGCAGCGCCGTCACCGGCGCCCGGTGCAGCTCGGCGAAGCGCCCATGGTGCGGGCTGAGCACCGGGCCGATGCGTTCGGCGGCCAGCTCGAACACCTGCATGTCCGCCGGCCAGGGCGGCTCGGCGAACAGCAGGGTGGCATCGACCCCGGCGCGGCGCGGGTTCAGCTCGCCCTCGCTGGCCGACAGTTGCAGGCGCAGCTCCGGCAACTCGCGCTGCAGGCGGTCCAGTCGCGGGATGAACCAGCGCGCCAGCAGGCTGCCGGGGCAGGCGAGGACGAACGGCGCATCGGCCTGGACCTGCTGCAGCTCGGCGCAGACCGTGCGCAGGCGGGCGAAAGCCTCGCCGCTGGCGTCGCGCAGGCGCAGCCCGGAATCCGTGAGTTTAAGGCCGCGCCCGTCCTTGACGAACAGCGCCACTCCCAGGTGCTCCTCCAGCACCCTAATCTGCCGGCTGACCGCGCCATGGGTGACGTGCAGCTGCTCGGCCGCCTGGCTGACGCTCTGCAGCCGCGCCGCCGCCTCGAAGGCACGCAGGGCATTGAGTGGGGGAAGCTCCTGGCTCATATGTGAGATTTCCTGACAGGTCCAGGCGATCTTATCGCTTTTACCATCGGCGCCACAGCCTTATCCTCTGCCCATCGCCCATTCGCACGCTCCCCAGGAGAACGCCATGAACTCTTTGACCACCGGCCCCGACGCCAACGGCCTGTTCGGCTCGTTCGGCGGCCAGTACGTCGCCGAAACCCTGATGCCGCTGATCCACGAGCTGGCCGCCGAGTACGAGAAGGCCAAGCAGGACCCGGCGTTCGCCGAGGAACTGGCCTACTTCCAGCGTGACTACGTCGGCCGGCCCAGCCCGCTGTACTTCGCCGAACGCCTGACCGAGCACTGCGGCGGCGCCAAGATCTACCTCAAGCGCGAGGAGCTCAATCACACCGGCGCGCACAAGATCAACAACTGCATCGGCCAGATCCTCCTGGCCCGGCGCATGGGCAAGCAGCGCATCATCGCCGAGACCGGCGCCGGCATGCACGGCGTGGCCACCGCCACCGTGGCCGCGCGCTTCGGCCTGGAATGCGTGATCTACATGGGCACCACCGACATCGACCGGCAGCAGGCCAACGTCTTCCGCATGAAGCTGCTGGGCGCCGAGGTGATCCCGGTCACCGCCGGCACCGGCACCCTCAAGGACGCCATGAACGAGGCCCTGCGCGACTGGGTGACCAACGTCGACAGCACCTTCTACCTGATCGGCACGGTCGCCGGCCCGCACCCCTACCCGGCGATGGTCCGCGACTTCCAGGCGGTCATCGGCAAGGAAACCCGCGAGCAGATGCAGGCCCAGGAAGGCCGCCTGCCCGACAGCCTGGTCGCCTGCATCGGCGGCGGCTCCAATGCCATGGGCCTGTTCCACCCCTTCCTCGACGACGAGTCGGTGCAGATCGTCGGCGTCGAGGCGGCCGGTTACGGCATCGACACCGGCAAGCACGCCGCCAGCCTCAACGGCGGGGTGCCGGGCGTGCTGCACGGCAACCGCACCTTCCTGCTGCAGGACGACGACGGCCAGATCATCGACGCCCACTCGATCTCCGCCGGCCTCGACTACCCGGGCATCGGCCCGGAACACGCCTGGTTGCACGACATCGGCCGGGTCGAATACACCTCGGTGACCGACGACGAGGCCCTGGCCGCCTTCCACCAGTGCTGCCGCCTGGAGGGCATCATCCCGGCCCTGGAAAGCGCCCACGCCCTGGCCGAAGTGTTCAAGCGCGCGCCCTCGCTGCCCAGGGATCACCTGATGGTGGTCAACCTGTCCGGCCGCGGCGACAAGGACATGCAGACCGTGATGCACCACATGAGCGAACAGGAGAAGCACGCATGAGCCGCCTGCAGAGCCGCTTTGCCGAGCTGAAAGAGCAGAACCGCGCCGCCCTGGCGACCTTCGTCACCGCCGGCGACCCGAACTACGACACCTCCCTGGCGATCCTCAAGGGCCTGCCGGCGGCCGGCGCCGACGTAATCGAGCTGGGCATGCCGTTCACCGACCCGATGGCCGACGGCCCGGCCATCCAGCTGGCCAACATCCGCGCCCTGGCCGCCAAGCAGGACCTGGCCAAGACCCTGCAGATGGTCCGCGAATTCCGTGAAGGCGAGCAGAAGACGCCGCTGGTGCTGATGGGCTACTTCAACCCGATCCACAAGTACGGGGTCGAGCGCTTCATCGCCGAGGCCAAGGAGTCCGGGGTCGACGGCCTGATCGTGGTCGACCTGCCGCCGGAACATAACGCCGACCTGTGCGACCCGGCCCAGGTCGCCGGCCTGGACTTCATCCGCCTGACCACCCCGACCACCGACGATGCGCGCCTGCCCAAGGTGCTCAACGGCAGCTCCGGCTTCGTCTACTACGTCTCGGTGGCCGGCGTCACCGGCGCCGGCTCGGCCACCGTCGAGCATGTCGAGCAGGCGGTGGCACGCCTGCGCCGCCACACCGACCTGCCGATCAGCATCGGCTTCGGCATCCGCACCCCGGACCACGCGGCGACCATCGCCCGCCTGGCCGACGGCGTGGTGGTCGGCTCGGCGCTGATCGACCAGATCGCCAATGCCCAGGACGACAAGCAGGCCGTGGACGGCGTGCTCGGCCTGTGCCGCCAACTGGCCGAAGGGGTACGCGGCGCGCGCGGCTAAAGCCCAAACCCCAGCCAAGAAAAAGCCGCTGTTACCATGAGGGAACAGCGGCTTCTTAATGTCTAGCGTTCCGCCGGCGAAGGGTTACGGCCAATAGCCCTGGCGGGTGGTGCGTGAGAAGCGCGACTGTCGCAACAGGCGAGCCCTGCAGCGGAACAAGGCCGATAACCATGCTGATCTTCGGGATCGTTTGAACGCTTGGCCCCCGCTGTGCGAACTACAGAATGGCCAGGGCATTACAGCCCACAACAGGCCGGGTATACGCATGCAACCGCACTGACGACAGCCTTGAAAAGCGATTCCTCACTGCTTGTGGGGAGCACCCATATATACTTGTTAGGTTCGCGCTTGAGCCGAACGCTGTAAGCGGAAACAGCACGATTTCCAACATTGCTTTTGATTGTCTGTGCTGTTTCATGCGTTTCCTTCGCTTTGTTTCTTGGTCTGCCTTATAGCCAGCTTAATGAGCTGGTTATAAACCAAATAAATCAGAGCCCGAATTCAACCATTTGTTTTATTTTTGTAGCTTTCTCGAAATGGTCTAGTTTGTGGTTTTTTATCCACCATGTTGCAGCCTCCATAAGAAGCTCTGGGTCATCATTTTTATTTGCGAAGAAGGCGTAAAAAGAAACGCCAACTGACTCACCCTTGGCGAGTATTTTCTTCGCACACACACCGATAATTTTCTTTCTTAAAACTTGTCGCATTAATTTGAGTTACCCTGTGCCTAACGTCTCTTGGAGCGTAGTGCTAGCCATATGCCTACACATTTTCGTCATAGATTCGTGTGAAGTTGGCAAATTCCGTACCTTCTAAGTCTTTCGCGATCACTGCCTTTGCAGTCTCAAAGTCCACTACGAAATTGCAGACCTCCATTGTGCCGCTGCCAATGCTGCCACCGTCACAAGCACCAAGGCCCGCCCAACCGAGAGTTTCATTCATTCTTTCTTCTAGGCGGTGTCGTTTCTCGACATCCTCCCGCGACCCCATGCCATCGACTGCGTACTCAATGAGTAGAGTGATGTGATCTTCAATATCGACCGGATGAAAGCCTTGGGCAACAAGGGTATCGATTTTCTTTTGTATCGATGCTTCCGCTTTTTTTAGGAGTGTAGATTTGACTGTTTTGGATTGGCCGGTTGTCCCAAGCTCACCCCAGTGAACGGTATGGGAACCATCTTCGTTGTCCCATGTTTCCCAGTAATCTTTCTTGGCGTCGGTGAGCCGATAGAGTTTCAGCATGTGGGTACTCGATATGGCTAACGTTTGAGCTAAGCGGCAGGCAAAAGCTAAGCTTTTGACTGTCCAGCGAACGAAGTGAGCGAGGTTGAGCGCGTAGTTAGAAAGCTACACCTTGGCTTCTTTTGTTAGCGTAAACTGAAAGCCGCCGACACCCCATGCCAGTATTAATTTTATAGCAAGCGCGCAGGAGAGAAATACTGCGAGACAGTTTGCGACTAGCATTGCTGGGATGTATAGGTTGCCGAAGTTCGTTAGGAACATATTTAGAGGTAGATTTACAAAAAGCAAGGGGATGATACTGAATAGAATGGTGAGCGCCAATAGTCGAAGTGCAAATTTAGCTGCAAGCCCAAAGGTTGCCTCTGGCTTTGTTTCCGATGCGTTTTCTTCCATGCGAATACTCCTTTTCTGATAGTTCTCTAATTAAAATTAGACCCCAATTGGTGCGTTTAAACGCACCAATTGGTGGATAGCAATCTGGGAAAGTTGAGCGCGGCGCGCCCTGGCGCGGGGGCTCGGCAGGGGCGACTGGGGGGGAGGGGTTTATACACCATCGAAACAAGTCCATTTGTCGGGGCAGGAGCCCGCGACAGTAGCCTGTGGGGCGCGCGGGAAGCAATACGGGCGCGGCGACCGCCCACTGGTGTACCTCACTGTCAGCGGCTGACTCAGGACCCGCCGCTGCCGGGTGGCGGCGCGCCCGGCAGCAGCTCCGGCGCCTCGCGCTCTAACTTGCGCTGAAGCATCTCCAGTTGCTCCAGGGCCGCGCGGGCTTCGTTCAGTTCGGCGGCGTTGCGTTCGCCGGACTGGGCGGCCTCCTCGATGCGCGCGCGGATCGCCGGGATCTGCTGCACGCCGCCGGCATAAGCCTGCAACTCGGCGCGGCTGTGGCGATCCTCGAAGGCCTGGTACTGGACCGGGTCGGCCAGTTCCGCCGGCGATGGTGTGGGACGCGGCTTGAGTTCGCCCAGCGGCGGGCTGCGCGGGTCGCCGCGTTCCAGCATGAGCTGCATCAGCACCTGGGCTTCCACTGGCTCGAGGCTGGGTTGCACCGGCGCCTCGGCAGGCGACTCCGCAGCCGCAGCGCTGACTGTCGCCTGCGCTTGGACGGTAGCGGGCGCCACCGCGACAGGCGCCAACCGTGCAGGCTCGGGCAGCAGCTTGGCCCGGGCCGGCGCGGACAACCGAACCGGCGCCGCCGCTGGCGACAACCAGAGGGTCAGGGCCACGGCGCCGCCACAGCCAAGCAGGGCCGCCCCCAGCCAGCGCCTCACAGCCCTTCTACCTTGCTGTTGGCCCGCAGGGCCTGCAGGCGCGCCTGCAACTGGCTGGCCAGCTGTTCCTTGGCCACTGCCTGATTGACCTCGTAGCGCACGCTGGGGTCGCTCAGGGGCAGCTGGCGGTCCTCGCGCTGGCGCACCTGGACGATCTCGAAGGCGCCGTCGATCAGCATCGGCTGGGAGAAGGTGCCGGCCTTCTGCAGCAGGGCGGTTTTGCGCAGGAAGTCCAGGTCCCCGTCCTGCGGGCGGATCAGGCCGAGGTCGCCGGGCGGGGTTCGCCCCTTGTCGTCGGCCAGGGAATAGCGGCGCACCGCCTCGTCGAAGTCCAGGCCGGCGACGAGTTCGGCGTGCACCCGGTCGGCGCTGGCCTGGTCGGCCAGGCGGATGTGCGCGGCCTGAACCTGGGCGACGTTGCGGTACTGCGCCAGGTGGCGCCGGTAGTAGGCCTCGGCGTCGGCATCGCTGACTTGGCGGGCCAGCTGCTTGAGGCTGTCGGTCTCGTGATGAAAATCGCCGTGCAGGCCGATCTGGTGCAGGTACTGGTGGCGCACCAGCTTGTCGCGCACCAGCAGGCGCAGGCCCTGGCGCTCGGCGGCGTCGAAGCCCTGCTCGGCCAGCTGGTACCAGAGGTAGTCGCGCAGCACGTGCTGACGCACCTGTTCGGCCAGGTAGGCGAGGTTGCCCTGCTGCAGCTCGACCCGGCCCTGGACGTTGTCGCCCTGGTACAGCGCCAGCAGGTCGAGGCGCCGCTCGGCCTGGCCGGGGAACTGCCAGGCGATCAACTGCACCTCCCGCGCTTCGGCCTGCTGCGCCGGGCTCAGCTGCAGGCTATCGAGCACCACCCCCTGCTGCTGCGACGCCAGCACCCCGCGCAGGCGCTCGGCACTGAGCGGCTGTAGCTGGCGCAGGAACGGCCGCACGTCATGCTCGAAGCGCCGGCCATGGACCTGCTCGACCAGGTTGGCCGCCTCGACCTCCACCAATGCCTCCAGATCGGTGCGGTAGCGGGGCTGCAGCTCGGCCTCGACGTCCCGGGCCAGCAGGCGGTTCTCCACCAGGCCGGCGCGCAGCTGCGCCGGGTCGGTGTTGAACTTGACCCGGGTCAGGGCCTGCTCGAGCAGGGCGATGCTCTTGCCCGGCAGGCGTTCGCCGTCGATATGCAGGTCCTGGGCGGCCTGGGCCGACAGGCAAATGCCTGCCAGCCCCAGCACGACCAGGGCACGGCTCAGAAAAGCCGCCACCTCAGAGCCCGCCCTGGCCGTGGAAGCTGTTCGCGCCCTTGGTCAGCACGTTGACGGTCAAGGCGATGGACTCCGGGATCAGCGCCTTGGCCACCCGCAAGCGCGTGGCGTAGCCGGTGTCGTAGAGCGGCTCGGGGTGCTGGTAGGCGACCTGGGCGGTCTGCGTCAGCAGGTCGCGCAGCGGCTTCTGCGGATCGTAGCGACCGACCAGGTTGGCGACTGCCGATGGGTCGTTGAGGCGCTCGCTGAAGTAGTGGTCGTCGACCCAGCCTTCCCAGCCGGAATGGCCGTTGCCCGAGGTGACCCAGGCGTGGTGCGGCTGGGCCACGTCGCCGGTAGCGTGCAGCGAATAGCCGATGGTCTGCAGCGAGGGCGCGGCCTTGAACTGGTCGAACCAGTACTTGGCCAGGTTGTCGATGGGCTGGAAGGCGGCGGTCTGGAAGTCGCCGTAATGCTCCTGCCAGTTCGACCGGCTGCCCTGGCGGTAGTGGGCCTCGGTGCTGTCGAAGTCGCTCTTCTTCAGCTCGCGGTTGTACAGGTAGACCATGGCGTACCAGTCGACGTCGCCGCTCCAGCTGCCGTCGACCTTGCGGTAGCGGTAGTCGTAGCCGCCGTGGTCGTTTCCGTGGGCGTCGCCCTGGCGGGCCATGTTGATGAAGTGCCAGTAGGAGGTGTAGTTGACGATGGAGGCGGCCGCGCCCCCAACCGGGGCGTGCTCGTAGCCGACCCACCAGCCGCCCAGGCGGGTGTCCTTGAAGTCGTCGACGTCATAGGCGGCCTGGCCGAGGACCTCGCCGGCCTTGGCTTCGCTGCCGGCGGCGCCGACATAGAACTGGTAGGCGCGGCGCATCTCGGCGCTGGCGGAGCCGGAGTTCATGAACGCCAGGGCGTCCTTGACGATGTTCTTGTGGGTGGGTTGCGACCAGGCGGCCGCCTGACCGGCGCAGCAGGCCAGGCCTAGGCCAAGCAGCAGGGTGGAGATGGTTTTCATGGGCAGGGCGCTCTTTTGTAGTTGGAGTTGAGCAGTACTAGCCGGCGTTGATGGCAGAACCATTGCAACGCCGGACTCCAACTAAAGCGCAGTCGCGCTTGCCCCATCTACCCAACCAAGGTTGGGCCGGTCTAGACCAGAGCAGGGTCGGCGCCCCGCCGCGGCGCCTTTATTGCGCCTTCTGCAGAACCCGCTGGGCCTGCTTCTGCTTGCGGTAGCTGATGGCCGCCGCCGGCACCGGGGTGACCTGGCCGGTTTCCAGCCAGCGCTTGAGGCGATTGGCGTCGGCCATGTGGGTGTACTTGCCGAAGGCATCCAGCACCACGAAGGCCACCGGGCGCTTGGCCATGACGGTGCGCATCACCAGGCAGTGGCCGGCCGCATTGGTGAAGCCGGTCTTGCTCAGCTGCACGCTCCAGTTGGCCTTGCGCACCAGGCCGTTGGTGTTGCGAAAGCCCAGGCTGTAGGCGGGCTTGCGAAAGCTCACGGTCTTCTCCGAGGTGGTGCTCAGCTGGCTGAGCAGCGGGTACTGCTGGCTGGCCTTGAGCAGCACCACCAGGTCCTTGGCGCTGGAGACGTTGTCCTCGGACAGGCCGGTGGGCTCGACGAAGCGGCTGCTGTGCATGCCGATGGCCTTGGCCTTGGCATTCATCGCCGCGATGAAGGCGCCGTAGCCGCCCGGATAGTGGTGGGCCAGGCTGGAAGCCGCGCGGTTTTCCGAGGACATCAGGGTCAGCAGCAGCATGGTGTGGCGGCTGATTTCGCTGCCGATGCGCACCCGCGAATACACCCCTTTCATATGCGGATTGTCGCGGATGGTGATCGGCAGCACCTGGTCCAGCGGCAGCTTGGCGTCCAGGGTCACCATGGCGGTCATCAGCTTGGTCACCGAGGCAATCGGCAGCACCAGATCGGGGTTGCTGGAATACAGCACCTGGTCGGTCTTGAGGTCGACCAGCAGGGCGCTGCCGGCGGCGAGTTCCTGATGGCGCGGGAGTTTTTGCGCGGCCAGGCTGTTCGAAGCAACTACAACGCAGCTGCAGATCAGCAGCAGGCTTACTATCGAATCACGGATTTTCACGGAAGGCTTCACTGGGTTGGGTGGGGGACGACGGAACAGCGGGTTCCGACCCCGACAGTATAGGCAGTCGGCCCGCGTTCTTGCAGGGGGCGACGGGGCATCCGGCGGCCTTTCGCCAGTCTCCGGGGACCGCCCTAGAGCGGCTCGCTGCCACTCAGCTCGTCCTTCAGCCAGGCGACGAACTGCTCGGTCAGGCGCTGGCGACGCTTGCGTTCGGGCAGTACCACGTAATAGCCGAACGCGGTGCGCGCCTCGCCGCCGCACACGCGGCACAGCAGGTTCTGCGCGAGCAAGTCGTCGACCAGATGATGCCAGCCGATGGCCACGCCCTGACCGGCGATGGCGGCCTGGATCAGCAGGGTGTAATTGTCGAAACGCAGGCTGCCGGGGCTCGGCGCCTGGGCGATGGCGAAGGCGCGGAACAGGCCATGCCAGTCCAGCCAGCGCGAGCGGGTTTCCGGGCGCAGGTGCAGCAGCGGCAGCTCGGTCAGCGCCGCCGGCGCCAGGGGCGGCTGGCGGCCGCGCAACAACTGCGGGCTGCACACCGGAAAGGCCGCTTCGGCAAACAGCAGATGGGCCTCGCCATGCTTGAAGCGGCCGTCGCCGAAGGCGATGGCCACGTCGATCTCCGGCGGCAGCATCCCGAGGTCGCGATTGGTGGTGATCAGGCTGACGTCCACCTCCGGATGGCGCCGATTGAAGCGGTGCAGGCGCGGCATCAGCCAGTAGGCGGCGACGGCGAAGTCGGTGGCCACCTGCAGCACCTCGTGCTGCGGCTGGGCGGTAACCGCCGCCAGGCCGGCGTCCAGGCTCTGCAGGCCGTCGCGCACATGGCGCAACAGCAGCTCGCCGGCCTCGGTGAGCACGATGCCGCGGTAGACCCGGTCGAACAGGCGGGTGGCCAGTTGCTGCTCGAGGCGTTTGATCTGCTGGCTGATCGCCGGCTGGCTGCTGCCCAGCTCGGCGGCGGCGGCGGTGAAGCTGAGGTGGCGCGCGGCTGACTCGAACACCAGCAGGGCATCCAGGGACAGCCCATCGAAGTGTTTAAACATAAGCTGTACTTATCCGAGTCATGTATTCCCGGCGGGTTTACCCGCTTGCCCTGAGACGCAATGATCGAACCAGCAATTTCGCATAAACCTTCCATATGGAAAACAGGCTCGCCATGAAACGTCCCAACATCCTCTTCATCATGGCCGACCAGATGGCCGCGCCGCTCCTGCCACTGCACGACGCCGCCTCGCCGATCAAGCTGCCCAACCTGATGGGCCTGGCCGCCGAAGGCGTGGTGTTCGATTCCGCCTACTGCAACAGTCCGCTGTGCGCGCCGTCGCGCTTCACCCTGGTCAGCGGCCAGCTGCCGAGCAAGATCGGCGCCTACGACAATGCTGCCGACTTCCCCGGCGACGTGCCGACCTACGCCCACTACCTGCGCCGCCAGGGCTACCGCACCGCGCTGTCGGGCAAGATGCACTTCTGCGGCCCGGATCAGCTGCACGGCTACGAGGAGCGCCTGACCAGCGACATCTACCCGGCCGACTACGGCTGGGCGGTGAACTGGGACGCGCCGGAAGAGCGCCTGAGCTGGTACCACAACATGTCCTCGGTGCTGCAGGCCGGTCCCTGCGTGCGCACCAACCAGCTGGACTTCGACGAGGAGGTGGTGTTCAAGGCCCAGCAGTACCTCTACGACCACGTGCGCACCAGCGCCGACCAGCCGTTCTGCCTGACGGTGTCGATGACCCACCCCCACGACCCCTACACCATTCCCGAGGAATTCTGGAACCTGTACCGCGACGAAGACATCCCGCTGCCCAGCCAGACCATCGACCAGGCCGAACAGGACCCGCACTCGCAGCGCATCCTCAAGGTCATCGACCTGTGGGGCAAGGAGATGCCCGAGCAGAAGATCAAGGACGCGCGCCGCGCTTACTTCGGTGCCTGCAGCTACATCGACGCGAACGTCGGCAAGCTGCTGAAGACCCTCAAGGACTGCGGCCTGGCCGAGGACACCATCATCGTCTTCTCCGGCGACCACGGCGACATGCTCGGCGAGCGTGGCCTCTGGTACAAGATGCACTGGTTCGAGATGTCGGCCCGGGTGCCGATGCTGGTGCACGCGCCCAAGCGTTTCGCCGCGCGCCGGGTGAGCCAGTCGGTGTCGACCATGGACCTGCTGCCGACCCTGGTGGAGCTGACCGGTGGCAGCCTCGAGCCGGGCCTGGCCCTGGACGGTCGTTCGCTGCTGCCCCACCTGCAGGGCGAGGGCGGGCATGACGAGGTGCTCGGCGAGTACATGGCCGAGGGCAGCATCGGCCCGCTGATGATGATCCGCCGCGGCGAGTGGAAGTTCATCTACTCCGAGGTGGATCCGCTGCTGCTGTTCAACGTGCGCAACGATCCCCGGGAGTGCGAGAACCTGGCGCAGTCGCCCGACCACCAGGAACTGCTCAACGCGTTCGTCGCCGAGGCGCGGGCGCGCTGGGACATCCCGGCGATCCACCAGGCCACCCTGGCCAGCCAGCGCCGCCGGCGCCTGGTCGCCGAGGCGCTGACCCACGGCAAGCTGAAGAGCTGGGACCACCAGCCGATGGTCGACGCCAGCCAGCAGTACATGCGCAACCATATCGACCTGGACGACCTGGAGCGCCGCGCCCGTTATCCCCAGCCCTGAACCCAGCCCCCGGCAGGCGCCGCCAGCGTTGCGCCTGCCTTTCACCCTCAGAACAAGAGCGACAAAGCGGAGACTAGGCATGAACAGATTCAGTACAGCACTGGCCGGCGGCCTGATCCTGGCGGCCGGCGCCATGCAGGCCCAGGCCGAGGACGCGAGTTGCGCCACGGTGAAGCTCGGCGATCCGGGCTGGAGCGACATCGCGGTGACCAACGGCGTCGCCGGCTTCCTGCTCGAGGGCCTCGGCTACAAGGCGCAGAGCCAGACCCTGGCGGTGCCGATCATCTTCGCCGGGTTGCAAAAGGGCCAGGTCGACGTGTTCCTCGGCAACTGGATGCCCGCGCAGCAGAGCAACTACGACAAGTTCGTCGCCAGTGGCCAGGTGGCCAAGCTGGCGCAGAACCTCGAGGGCACCGAATACACCCTGGCCGTGCCGACCTATGCCTATGAGGCCGGGGTGAAGACCTTCGCCGACCTGGACAAGCATGCCGACAAGTTCGACCGCAAGCTCTACGGCATCGCCTCCGGCTCGCCGGCGAACGAGTCGATCCGCCAGATGATCGAATCCGACGAGTTCGGCCTGGGCGACTGGAAGCTGGTCGAATCCAGCGAGCAGGCCATGCTGGTGCAGGTCGGCCGGGCGGTGAAGCGCGACCAGTTCGTGGTGTTCCTCGGCTGGACCCCGCACCCGATGAACGTCAACTACGACATGAAGTACCTCAAGGGCGGCGAGAAGTACTTCGGCGAGAGCGGCAGCGTCAACACCCTGGCGCGCAAGGACTACGCCGCGCAGTGCCCGAACGTCGGCAAGCTGCTGAGCAACCTCAGATTCACCCAGCAGATGGAGAACAGCATCATGGATCAGGTGCTGAGCAAGCAGGCCAGCAACGCCGAGGCGATCAAGGCCTGGGTGAAAGCCAACCCGGCGGTACTCGACGGCTGGCTGCAGGGCGTGACCACCCGCGACGGCGGCGACGCGCTGGCGGCGGTGAAAGCGCGCCTCTGACCCCTTAGGTAAACTTGGCTTAGGGTAGGCTTCGGCCTACCCTTGTCGCACGTGGTGGGCCGCAGCCCACCCTCGCACAGAACCTCACCGATGCCGCTACCCAGCCGCCAGACCCTGCTGCCCTTCCTCCGATGGCTGCCCAACACCAGCCGTCGCAGCCTCGGCAATGACCTGCTGGTGGGCCTGAGCGGCGCCATCCTGGCCCTGCCGCAGTCCATCGCCTATGCCCTGATCGCCGGCCTGCCGGCCGAGTACGGCCTGTACGCGGCCATCGTGCCGGTGATCATCGCCTGCCTGTGGGGCTCGTCCTGGCACCTGATCTGCGGGCCGACCGCAGCGATCTCCATCGTCATCTTCACCAGCGTCAGCCCTTTCGCCATCCCGGGCAGCGCGGACTTCATCGCCCTGGTGCTGCTGCTGACCTTCGTCGCCGGGCTGTTCCAATGGCTGCTCGGCCTGCTGCGCTTCGGCGCCCTGGTCAACTTCGTCTCCCACTCGGTGGTGCTCGGCTTCACCATCGGCGCCGCCGTGGTCATCGCCCTCGGCCAGCTGCCCAACCTGCTGGGCATCGAGGTACCGAGCCAGGCCACCGCCCTGGCAACCCTGCTGAACATCGGCGAACACCTGCTCGACAGCGACTGGCGCGCCCTGGCCCTGGCCCTGTTCACCCTGGGTCTGAGCCTGCTGATTCGCAAGCTGTGGCCACGGGCGCCGGCCCTGCTGCTGGGCCTGGTGGCCGGCAGTCTGGTGGTCCTGCTGCTGCCGCAGCAGATGAGCGGGATCGCCCTGGTCAGCGCCTTCGAGGGCAGCCTGCCGCCGTTCAGCCCGCTGCGCCTGGAGCTGTCCAGCCTGCTTCAGCTGCTGCCGGCGGCGGTGGCCTGCGGCATGCTCGGCCTGGTCACCAGCCTGTCGATATCCCGCGCCCTGGCCAGCAAGTCCCAGCAGTTCCTCGACGCCAACCAGGAGGTACGCGCCCAGGGCCTGTCGAATCTGATCGGCCCATGGTTCTCCGGCTACCTGTCGGCCGGCTCCTTCACCCGCTCGGCGCTGAACCTGCAGGCCGGCGCCCGCTCGCCGCTGGCCGGGGTGTGCTCGGCGCTGCTGGTGGCGCTGTTCGCCCTGTTCGGCGCGCGGCTGATCGCGCTGATCCCGCTGCCCTGCATGGCCGCCGGCATCCTGCTGATCTGCTGGGGGCTGGTAGACATCGCCGGGGCGCGGGCGCTGTACCGGGTCAGCCGCGCCGAGTTCCTGGTGATGGCCCTGACCCTGCTGGCCACCCTGCTGCTGGAGCTGCAGACGGCGATCTACGCCGGGGTGCTGGCTTCGCTGTTCTTCTACCTCAAGCGCACCTCGCAGCCGCGGGTGAAGTTCTGGCAGGAGGACGAGGAAGACCTGCTGCGGGTCGAGGGCTCGATCTTCTTCGGCGCCTGCCATTACGTGCAGCAGCTGTTGCAGCGCACCCGCAAGGGACGCGTGGTCATCGACGCCCACCACGTCAATTTCATCGACTACGCCGGGGTCGAGATGCTGCACCAGGAGGCGCGCCGCCTAAAGGCGCAGAACCGCTTCCTGATCATGCGTCGGGCGCGGCCCCAGGTGATCGAGGAGATCCACAAGCTGGAAGGGGCCGAGCACTGTCCGGTGCTGTTCGAGGACTAGGCAGGGTGCGCCACGCGCACCAGAACCGCGCCAGCCTTGTCACCCGCTTAGAAGCATCGGTGCGCGTGGCGCACCCTACGGAATCAGCCCTGCCGAAGCTGGCGGCGCAGTTCGGCCAGCACCGGCGCGCTGTCCGGGCGCACCCCGCGCCACAGGAAGAAAGCCTCGGCGGCCTGCTCGACCAGCATGCCCAGGCCATCGAGGGTGCGCGCCGCGCCCTGCTCGGCGGCCCAGCGATTGAAGGCGGTAGCCTCCCGGGCGTACATCATGTCGTAGCACAGGGTATGGCCCGACTCGATCAGGCTCGGCGCGATCGGTGGCAACTCGCCGGCCAGGCTGGCCGAGGTGCCGTTGACGATCAGGTCCACCGGCGCGTCGAGCCAGTCGAAGCCGCTGGCCACCAGCGGCCCCAGGTCGGCGAACTCGCCGGCCAGCTGCTCGGCCTTGGCCACCGTGCGGTTGGCGATCACCAGCACCGCCGGCTGCTGCGCCAGCAGCGGCTCGAGCACGCCACGCACCGCGCCGCCGGCACCGAGCAGGAGGATGCGCTTGCCGCGCAACGCGAAGCCGGCATTGACCGTCAGGTCGCGCACCAGGCCGGCGCCGTCGGTGTTGTCGCCGAGCAGGCTGCCGTCCTCGCGCTTCATCAGGGTGTTCACCGCGCCGGCGCGGCGGGCCCGGGCGCTCAGTTCGTCGGCCAGCTGAAAGGCCTGCTCCTTGAACGGCACGGTGACGTTGGCACCCTTGCCTTCGGCGAAGAAGTTCCGGGCGAAGCCGGGGAAGTCGTCCAGCGGCGCCAGCAGCGCCTCGTAGCTCAGCTGCTGGCCGGTCTGGGCGGCGAACAGGCGGTGGATCAGCGGCGACTTGCTGTGGCCGATGGGGTTGCCGAATACGCCATAGCGGTCCATCAGGCCTTTGCCTCCTGCAGCCAGTCGCGGTCCTGCAGGAAGTACTCGGTCAGGCGCGCCTCCTCGCTGCCGGGCTCGGCCTTCCAGTCATAGCCCCAGCGCACCTGCGGCGGCAGCGACATGAGGATCGACTCGGTGCGCCCGCCGGACTGCAGGCCGAACAGGGTGCCGCGGTCGTAGACCAGGTTGAACTCCACGTAGCGGCCGCGACGGAACGCCTGGAACTCGCGCTGACGCTCGCTGAAGGGGGTGTTCCTGCGCCGCTGCACGATCGGCAGGTAGGCCTCGAGGAAGGCATCGCCGATGGCGCGCATGAAGGCGAAGCTGGTGTCGAAGTCCCACTGGTTGAGGTCGTCGAAGAACAGCCCGCCGATGCCGCGTGGCTCGTCGCGGTGCTTGATGTGGAAGTAGCGGTCGCACCAGGCCTTGTAGCGCGGGTAGACATCCTCGCCAAAGGGCGCGCAGGCGGCCTGGGCCACCCGGTGCCAGTGCACGCAGTCCTCCTCGTTGGCGTAGTAGGGGGTCAGGTCGAAGCCGCCGCCGAACCACCAGACCGCCTCCTCGCCTTCCTTTTCGGCGATGAAGAAGCGCACGTTGGCGTGGGAGGTGGGGATATGGGGGTTGTGCGGGTGGATCACCAGGGACACGCCGAGGGCCTCGAAACCGCGGCCGGCCAGCTCCGGGCGGTGGGCGCTGGCCGAGGGCGGCAGGCCACTGCCATGGACGTGGGAGAAGTTCACCCCTCCCTTCTCGATCAGCGCGCCGTTCTCCAGCACCCGCGTGCGCCCGCCACCGCCGGCGGGACGCTGCCAGGCGTCCTCGATGAAGTCGGCGCTGCCGTCTTCGGCTTGCAGGGCGGCACAGATACGGTCTTGCAGGTCGAGCAGATAGGCCTTCACGGCCTCAGTACGGTCACTCACGGCGGCACCTTGAAAAACGAGTCAGGCCGGCAGGGCGCGGCCCTGTCGACGAAATCGGCGGCCAGCATAGCATTTGCCACCGGCGACCCGCAGTTGACGCAGGTCAATAGGGACGATTGGATAGGTGCCCGCGCAAGCGCCCGGAGGCATCATGGCCAGGCGCGATCCCCACTGCACAGGAGCCTGATATGGCCAAGCGAATCCAGTTCAGCCGCCACGGCGGCCCCGAAGTGCTCGAGTACCTCGATTACCAGCCGGCCGCACCCGGCCCCCATGAAGTGCGGGTGCAGAACCAGGCGATCGGCCTGAACTTCATCGATATCTATTACCGCGGTGGCGTCTACCCGCCGCCGGCGCTGCCGTCCGGCCTGGGCACCGAGGGTGCCGGCATCGTCGAGGCGGTGGGCGAGGGGGTCAGCCAGTTCCAGGTCGGCGATCGTGTGGCCTACGCCACCGGCCCGCTCGGCGCCTACAGCGAGCTGCACGTGCTGCCGGCCAGCAAACTGGTCAAGCTGCCCGAGGCGATCAGCTTCGAGCAGGCCGCGGCGGTCATGCTCAAGGGCCTCACCGTGCAGTACCTGTTGCGCCAGACCTATGCGCTCAAGGGCGGCGAAACCATCCTGTTCCATGCCGCCGCCGGCGGCGTCGGTTCCTTCGCCTGCCAGTGGGCCAAGGCCCTGGGGGTCAAGCTGATCGGCACCGTCAGTTCGCCGGAAAAAGCGGCGCGGGCGATGGAGCAGGGCGCCTGGGCGACCATCGACTACAGCCACGAGAACGTGGTGCAACGGGTGCAGGAGTTGACCGACGGACAGAAGTGCCCGGTGGTCTACGACGGCGTCGGCAAGGACACCTGGGAAACCTCCCTGGACTGCGTCGCCCCGCGCGGCCTGCTGGTCAGCTTCGGCAACGCCTCCGGCGCGGTCACCGGGGTCAACCTGGGCATCCTCGCGCAGAAGGGTTCGCTGTTCGTCACCCGGCCGAGCCTGGCCGGCTATGCCGATACCCCAGAACGCCTGCAGGCCATGGCCGACGAGCTGTTCGCGATGATCACCAGCGGCCGGCTCAAGGTGGAGATCAGCAGCCGCCACGCGCTCAAGGACGCCGCTCAGGCGCAGACCGCCCTGGCCGCACGACAGACCACCGGCTCGACCATTCTGCTGCCCTGACCAGCAGCTACCGCCTGACGAAGGCCAGGCGGCACGGCCGGTTGGCTCAAGCCGGGCGCAGCACCTGGCCGCTGGCCAGGTCACGGATCACGCTGGGGTTTCGGCGCCCGCCCAGGGCACCACCGAGCACCAGGTCCAGCTGCCGCGGAAAATACTGCTCCACGCGCAGGCGGGTGCGCGCCGCCGGGCGCCCGGACGGGTTGGCCGAGGTCGACACCAGCGGGCCGGTGAGGGCGCACAGCCGGCGCACCAGGGGATGATCGCTGACCCGCAGGGCCACGCTGGCATGCCGTCCGCTGATCCATTCCGGCAGGCGCTGCTGGTGCGGCACCAGCCAGGTGTTGGGCCCCGGCCAGCTGCTGGCCAGGCGCTCCTGCCAGACGTCCGGCAAATCCTCGAGGAGAAAATCGAACTGCTCGATGCAGTCGGCCACCAGGATCAGGCCCTTGTCCATCGGCCGCTCCTTGAGCGCCAGCAGACGGGCCACCGCCAGCTCGTCCCAGGGGTCACAACCCAGCCCCCACACCGCCTCGGTCGGATAGGCGATCACCCCGCCCTGGCTCACCACCCGTGCCGCCTGTTGCACCTGCCAATGACTGGCCATCCGCCGCTCTCCCCATTTACCCCTGCAGGGCAGTGTATCCAAGCTTGCCAACCCTTGCCGGACCCCAGCGTGCAGCTCAGCCGCCACGCCCGACCCAGCGGCCGCCTTCGCGGGCGATGCGCCCTTCCAGCTCCAGCTCGGTGAGGGCCGCCAGCACTTCGGCCAGCGGCCAGCCACTGACCGCTGCCAGGGCTTCGCTGCTGTGCGGCGCGGCATGCAGCAGCTCGAGCAGGGGATGGCTTGGTTGCAGGGACGCAGCGGGCTCGGCCGCAGGCGGCATCTGGACCTGCCAGCCGCGCAGGGCCTCGAGAATGTGCTCGATGCTTTCCACCAGGGTGGCCCCTTCGCGGATCAGCTGATGGCAACCCCGCGCCCCGGGATGATGGATGGAGCCGGGAATCGCATAAACTTCACGGCCCTGCTCGGCCGCCAGGCGGGCGGTGATCAGCGAGCCGCTGGACGGGCTGGCCTCGACCACCAGCACACCGAGGGACAGACCGCTGATGATGCGGTTGCGCCGGGGAAAGTTGCCCGCCTGGGGCGGGCAGTCCAGCGGCAGCTCGGACACCAGCGCGCCACCCCCCGCGACAATGTCCGCCGCCAGTCTGGCATGGCGTGCCGGATACAGCTGCTCAAGCCCGGTACCCAGGACCGCGATGGTCTTTCCCGAGGCGTCCAGCGCCCCCTGATGTGCCGCGCCGTCGATACCGAGGGCCAGGCCGCTGGTGATCACGAAGCCGCCGGCGGCCAGGCTGCGGGCGAAACTGTGGGCGGTATCCAGGCCGGGGCGGGAGGCGCGGCGACTGCCGACAACGGCCAGCTGCGGTTGCTCGAGCAGGCTGGGCTCGCCGGCGACGAACAGCAGCGACGGGGCATCGTCGAGCTCGGCGAGCAGGCCCGGATAGGCCGGGTCATCCCACATCAGCAGGTGCCGGTCCCGGGCCTCCAGCCAGGCCAGGGCGGCCCTGGCCCGCTCACGCACCTCGGCATTGCGCCGCGCCTCGGCACAGACCGCCGGCAGGCCCAGGGCGCGCCAGGCACTGGCCGGCGCACTGAGGGCGGCCGAGGCGGTGTCGAAGGCCGCCAGCAACTTGCGAAAACGCCGCGGCCCCAGTTCCGGCAGACCATGTAGGCGCAAACGGGCTTCGAGCTCGGCAGGGGACAGACGCTGCGACATGCTGATCATCCTTGATCGGTCGCGCCACTCGGGCGGCAGAAAATCGGCAGGCAAAAAAAACCCCGCGGGAGCGGGGCTTTTCGACGTTACGGGTTGCGGACCTTGTCCATCACCGCCAGCTGGCGGGTGGCGCCGAGGACCAGCCCGTAGCTGAGCTTGTCGTAGGTGCGGAAGACCATCAGCAGGCCGGCACGCTCGTCGGGAATCTTCACCGATTCGCCGGTGACCCGGTCGCGTACGGTTTCGCCGGTCTTGTACACCGCCAGCACGTTGCCCACCACCAGGCCGTCCCGCGCGCCCTTGTTCAGGGTGACCACGTCGAACTGGCCGATCTGGGTCACGCCACGCGGCACGTCGAGGATCAGGCCGCGAACTTCATTGGTCGGCTCGCTGGGCATGAAGGTCGAGTTGATCGCCCGCTCCTCGGTGGGGAACAGACGGTCACCCAGGCGTACTTCCTGGGTCGAGCGGGTCAGGTTCATGGTGCCGATGTCGCCTTCCTCGGCGACGATCTCACCACCGCCGATGTCGTCGGCGTTGATCCCGAGGAACTCCTGGGTCTCCGGATCGACGTAGGTCTTGCCCTGGCGGAAGATGCCGTACACCGGTGCGTGCTCGTCGAACTGGCCGCGGGCATAGACGCGGTCGCCGGCGCCACTGACCACCCGCTCGGCGTTACCGGCCACGACATAGGGGGCGCCCTGGAACTCTTCCGGGTTGTCGACGATGCGGTTGCTCAGCAGGAAGCTGTTGATCGCCTCCAGCGGAATGGTCGGAATGGCTTCGGCCATCGGCGTGACGCGCACCTTGGGCGACAGCTTGATGGTGCCGCGGGACTCGCCGCGGTTGAGCATCAGGCGCGGCTGACCGTCGACGTAGACCAGGCTGAGCTCGTCGCCGGGATAGATCAGATGGGGGTTTTCCACCTGCGGGTTGGCGTGCCAGATCTCCGGCCACTTCCACGGCTGACTGAGGAACCGACCGGAAATATCCCAGAGGGTATCGCCCTTGACCACGGTGTAATGGTCAGGGTGACCTTCCTTGAGTTGCACTTCCGCCTGGGCCAAGCCACCTGCGGCCAGCAGCAGCAGGGCGAGTAGTGATTTCCTCATACGGTGAATCCCTTTATTATGTGTCTTCACGTGGAGCGCCCTAGCGCCGCGACTGAAACCCAGTGAAACTGCGGCGTGAAGCCGTTTTTCAATGCTGCTCATCATCTTAGCAGCGGATTTTGACTTTATTCCACAAGTGCATCACAAACGCATATGGCGATCCTAAACATCCTCGAATTTCCCGATCCGCGCCTGCGCACCATCGCCAAGCCGGTGGACGTGGTCGACGACGCCTTGCGTCAGCTGATCGACGACATGTTCGAAACCATGTACGAAGCCCCGGGCATTGGCCTCGCCGCGACCCAGGTCAACGTGCACAAGCGCTTGGTGGTAATGGACCTGTCGGAAGACCGCTCCGAGCCGCGGGTATTCATCAATCCCGAGTTCGAGCCGCTGACCGACGAAGTGGACCAGTACCAGGAAGGCTGCCTGTCGGTACCCGGCTTCTACGAGAACGTCGACCGCCCGCAGAAGGTCAAGATCAAGGCGCTGGACCGCGACGGCCAGCCCTATGAGCTGATCGCCGAAGGCCTGCTGGCGGTGTGCATTCAGCACGAATGCGACCACCTCAACGGCAAGCTGTTCGTCGACTACCTGTCTACGCTCAAGCGTGACCGCATCAAGAAGAAGCTGGAAAAGCAACATCGCCAGCGGGCGTGAGCCACCACCTGTATAAAGGCTTGCTGCGGCAAGCCTTTTTCTTTAGCGAGACCCCATGACTGAAGCACTGCGCATCGTCTTTGCCGGCACCCCGGAATTCGCCGCCGAGCACCTCAAGGCCCTGCTCGACACCCGCCACCAGATCATCGCGGTCTACAGCCAGCCGGATCGCCCGGCCGGTCGTGGGCAGAAGCTCACGCCCAGCCCGGTCAAGCAGCTGGCGTTGCAGCACGATATCCCGGTCTACCAGCCCCTGTCCCTGCGCGACCCGGCGGCTCAGGCCGAGCTGGCGGCGCTGGCGCCCGACCTGATGGTGGTGGTGGCCTACGGCTTGATCCTGCCCCAGGTGGTACTCGACACCCCGCGCCTCGGCTGCATCAACAGCCATGCCTCGCTGCTGCCACGCTGGCGCGGCGCGGCGCCGATCCAGCGCGCCATCGAGGCCGGCGACGGCGAGAGCGGGGTGACCGTGATGCAGATGGAAGCGGGCCTGGATACCGGGCCCATGCTGCTCAAGGCCTGCACCCCGATCGGCGCCGACGACAGCGGCGGCAGCCTGCACGACCGCCTTGCCGTTCTCGGTCCCCAGGCGGTGATCGAGGCTATCGACGGCCTGGCCGCCGGCACGCTGGTCGGCGAAGTGCAGGACGACAGCCTGGCCACCTACGCGCACAAGCTGAACAAGGACGAGGCGCGCCTCGACTGGACGCGCCCGGCAGAGGAGCTGGAACGGCTGATTCGCGCCTTCAATCCCTGGCCGATCTGTCACAGCACGCTCAACGGTGCAACGCTTAAAGTGCTGGCTGCGCAGCTGGCGGACCAACAGGGCGAGCCGGGGCAGATACTCGCCGCCGACAAGGTCGGCCTGACGGTGGCCTGTGGCCGCGGCGCCCTGCGCCTGACCCGTCTGCAGTTGCCGGGTGGCAAGGCCCTGGCCTTCGCCGACCTGTACAACAGCCGGCGCGAGCAGTTCGCCCTCGGCACGGTGCTGGGCGCATGAACCCGCGTCTGGCCGCCGCCCGCGCCCTGGCCGCCGTGCTCAACGGCAAGGCCTCCCTGGGCGGCAGCCTGCCGGCGCAGCTGGACAGGGTCGAGCCGCGCGACCGCGGCCTGACCCAGGAGCTGGCCTTCGGCACCGCCCGCTGGCAGCCGCGCCTGGCCCTGCTGGCGGAGAAACTCCTGCAGAAACCCTTCAAGGCCGCCGACCGCGATGTCGAGGCGCTGTTGCTGGTCGGCCTGTATCAGCTGTTCTACACCCGCATCCCGGCCCATGCGGCGATTGGCGAGACCGTGGCCTGCGTCGACAAGCTGAAGAAGTCCTCGCTCAAGGGCCTGCTCAATGCCGTGCTGCGCCGCGCCCAGCGCGAGGGCGAGCAGCTGCTGGCCGAGCTGGAGCGCGATCCGGTGGTGCGCACCGCTCACCCGCGCTGGCTGCAGAAGGCCCTGAAGGCCCACTGGCCCGAACACTGGGAGGCCGTCTGCGCAGCCAACAACGCCCACCCGCCGCTGATGCTGCGGGTCAACCGCCGCCACGGCAGCCGCGACGACTACCTCGCGGAACTGCGCGACGCCGGCATCGCGGCCGAAGCCTGCGCCTACAGCCGTGACGGCATCCGCCTGCAGCAGGCCTGCGACGTGACCGGCCTGCCTGGCTTCGCCGAAGGCCGGCTCAGCGTGCAGGACGAAGCCGCCCAGCTGGCCGCCGAGCTGCTCGAACTGGCCCCCGGACAGCGGGTGCTGGACGCCTGCTGCGCGCCCGGTGGCAAGACCTGTCACCTGCTCGAGGCGCAGCCCGAACTGGCCGCGGTGGTGGCGGTGGACCTGGAGGAAAAACGCCTGGTGCGGGTGCGCGAGAACCTCGCGCGGCTGAACCTGCAGGCCGAGCTGATCGCCGCCGATGCCCGGGCAGTCGAGCAGTGGTGGGACGGCAGGGCGTACCAGCGCATCCTCCTGGATGCCCCCTGTTCCGCCACCGGGGTGATTCGCCGCCACCCGGATATCAAGCTGACCCGCCAGGCCGAGGACATCCCCGCCCTGGCGCAGTTGCAGGGTGAACTGCTGGATGCGCTGTGGCCGACCCTGGCGGTCGGCGGCATCCTGCTTTACGCCACCTGTTCCACCCTGCCCACGGAAAACACCGAGGTGATCGCCGGCTTTCTCGCCCGCACTCCCGGCGCCCGCGAGCTGGATATCGCCGGGCCGTTCGGCCTGAAACAGCCCCATGGCCGCCAGCTGCTCGCCCAGGCAGACGGCCATGACGGTTTCTACTATGCCAAGCTGATCAAGATCGCCGCCGACCGCGGCTGAGGAATACAGCGGATGAAGATCATCATTCTCGGCGCCGGCCAGGTCGGTGGCACCCTGGCGGAACACCTGGCCAGCGAGGCCAACGACATCACCGTGGTGGACACCGACAGCGACCGCCTGCGCCAGCTCGGCGACCGCCTGGACATCCGTACCGTGCAGGGCCGCGGCTCCTTTCCCGCGGTGCTGCGACAGGCCGGCGCGGAAGACGCCGACATGCTGGTGGCCGTTACCAACAGCGACGAAGTCAACATGATCGCCTGCCAGGTGGCCTACACCCTGTTCCACACGCCGACCAAGATCGCCCGGGTGCGCGAGGCCGCCTACCTGAGCCGCAGCGGCCTGTTCAACAACGAGTCGATCCCGGTCGACGTGCTGATCAGCCCGGAACAGGTGGTCACCAACTACATCAAGCGCCTGATCGAATACCCCGGCGCCCTGCAGGTGATCGACTTCGCCGACGGCAAGGCCCAGCTGGTGGCGGTCAAGGCCTATTACGGCGGTCCGCTGGTCGGCCAGCAGCTGCGTCAGCTGCGCGAGCACATGCCCAACGTCGACACCCGGGTGGCGGCGATCTTCCGCCGCAACCGGCCGATCATGCCCAAGGGCGATACGGTGATCGAGGCCGACGACGAGGTGTTCTTCATCGCCGCCAAGGCGCATATCCGCGCGGTGATGAGCGAGATGCGCCGCCTCGAGAACAGCTACAAGCGGGTGGTGATCGCCGGCGGCGGACATATCGGCGAGCGCCTGGCCGAGGCCATCGAGAGCCGTTACCAGGTAAAAATCATCGAGATGAACGCGGCGCGTTGCCGCTACCTGTCGGAGAGCCTGGACAGCACCATCGTGCTGCAGGGCAGTGCCTCGGACCGTGACCTGCTGGTGGAGGAGAACATCAACGATGCCGACATCTTCCTCGCCCTGACCAACGACGACGAGGCCAACATCATGTCCTCGCTGCTGGCCAAGCGTCTCGGCGCACGCAAGGTGATGACCATCATCAACAACCCGGCCTACGTCGACCTGGTCCAAGGCGGCGAGATCGACATCGCCATCAGTCCGCAGCTGGCCACCATCGGCACCCTGCTGACCCATGTGCGCCGCGGCGATATCGAGAGCGTGCACTCACTGCGCCGTGGCGCGGCGGAGGCCATCGAAGCCATCGCCCATGGCGACGCCAAGTCAAGCAAGGTGGTCGGTCGCGCGATCGAGGAGATCGCCCTGCCGCCGGGCACCACCATCGGCGCGATCATCCGCGACGAAGAGGTGTTGATCGCCCACGACGACACGGTGATCGAGTCCGGCGACCACGTGATCCTGTTCCTGGTCGACAAGAAATACATCCGCGATGCCGAGAGCCTGTTCCAGGTCGGGCTAACCTTCTTCTAAGGGATTGCCGAACAATCCCCAGCCCATTCGGAGTCCGGAGTCGCCATGTTGGAATCCCTTGAGAAAATGCTGGCACAGGGCATGGATAACGCCCTGCTGCGCTTCGGCCTGGGCAAGGGCTATCTGGATGCCGGCGAATTCGCCCGCGCCGCCGAGCACTTTCAGCGCTGTGTGGAGCACGATCCGGCCTACTCGGCGGCCTGGAAGCTGCTGGGCAAGGCGTGCCTGGAACTGGGCGACCGGCAGGGCGCCGAACAGGCCTGGCAACAGGGCATCGCCGCGGCCCAGGGCCACGGCGACAAGCAGGCGGAGAAGGAGATGACGGTGTTTCTCAAGCGTTTGCAGCGCCAGGCGCCGCAGGACTGAGCCTCAGTCCTCGACGAAACGCAGGCCGACCCCCTCGCTGTCCACGCGCATCACTTCCATTTCCAGCACCGGTGCTTCGATCGGCAGGTCCTGAACCTGCCCGGTGACCCGAGTGCCAGCCTCCAGGGCGGCCAGTTGCGGGTGCTTGACGTAGACCCCGCCGTCGGACAGGTCCCGAGTCTGGGCCACCAGCTCACCGAAGCTCGGATGACAGATCTTGATTCGGCACTTCATCGACGTGCGGATGTGTTGGCGCTGGTTGGGCATAGGGGCGACATTCCTCGACTGGGCTTCAGAGTTAATAGCGCAAGATGCCCGCCAAGCCCAGCGGGGCCGGCAGAAAAACCTCAGACAGAGGGATTTTTCCACCGCTTCAGCGCGAGTGCGCCGCTAGTACCACTTCTTTTCGCCTGGCGGACGCTTCTTGAAGCGCTTCATGCTCCACATGTACTGGCTCGGGTAGCGACGCACGTAACGCTCGATCACCGCACTCATGGCCGCCACGCTTTCCTCGACCTTCTCGCTGTACATGCCTTCGGGGGCGGCCTCGAGCACGACCTTGTAGCCGCTGCCATCGTCCAGCCGCACGGCGTGCAGGAACACCCCCAGCGCCTTGCCGCCGGCGAGCATGCCGGGCACGAACTTGCTGGTCAGGGCCGGCACGCCACAGAAGGGCACGAACACGCCGGACGACAGGCTTGGTTCGGGGTCGGCGGGAATCCCCACGGCGCCGCCGCGGCGCACCTCCTTGATGACGCTGAGGATGCCCTCCTTGGTCGAGGGCGCCACCCGGTTGCCCATCTGCGCCCGCTGCCGGGCCAGCAGCTCGTCCACCGCCTTGAGCTTGGGCGGACGGTAGAAGATGACCGGCTTGCACTGGGCGCAGTAGAAGTGGTTGAGCACCTCCCAGTTGCCCAGGTGGCTGGTGATGCCCACCACTCCCTTGCCGGAAGCCAGGGCCTGCTGCAGCACCTCCAGGCCCTCGACTTCGCGCACCAGGGCCAACGACTTCTGCGCCGGCCACACCCAGGCGCAGGCGCTCTCGGTCAGGGTCTTGCCGATGTCCGCCAGGGTGTCGCGCAACAGGCGCCGATGGGCCGCCGCATCCAGCTCCGGGAAGCACTTGCTCAGGTTGATGCTGGCGACGTCGCGCGAGCCGTTGGGCAGCTTCCACATCAGCCAGCCGATGGCCGCCCCCAGGCCTTGCACGGCGCGCCAGGGCAACAGCGCGAGCAGGTACAGAAAGCCCACCACCAGGGCTCCTTTGAGCTTCTCCACAGGCAACTCCAGAAATCGCAAAGGGCCTATTGTAACCACGCCGGTGGCCGCCATGCAGGTTGGAGCTGCGGCTCGAGCGGCACCGCCCTCGACACGCTCAGCTCGCGATCAGCGCGGCGTAGCGGTCGCAGTCGGTGGTGTGGTCCATGACCATGCCGGCGGCCTGCATGTAGGCGTAGCAAATGGTCGGCCCGACGAAGGTGAAACCGGCCTTCTTCAGCGCACGGCTCATGGCCTCGGCGTCGGCGGTGGCGCCAGGCACCTGGCTGCGCTCGCTGAAGTGGTTGATCTTGGGCGCGCCACCGACGAACGACCAGAGCAGCCCCACCGGGTCCTCCAGCCTGAGCCAGGCCTGGGCGTTCTGCCGCGCAGCCCTGAGCTTGAGACGGTTGCGGATGATGCCCGGGTCCTGCATCAGCCGCTCGATCTCCTCGTCACTCAGCTGCGCCAGGCGCTCGGGGTCGAAGCCGAACAGCACCTCGCGATAGCGCGCACGCTTCTTCAGCACGGTGATCCAGGACAGGCCGGCCTGGAATCCTTCCAGCAGCAGCAACTCGAACAGGGCCTGGGGATCGCGCTGCGGCACCCCCCATTCCTGGTCGTGGTAAGCTTGGTAGAGCGGGTCTTCGGTGCACCAGAAGCAGCGTGGCATAAGGCCTTCCCGGGCAGTGGAGGCTGTACGGATTGGGGTATACTCCCGCCCTTTCTGTCGCAGCCTCAACAGGTGAATTTTTCGTGAGCCAGACTACGCCTGCCGTGCGCACCTTCCAAGACCTGATCCTGACCCTGCAGCAGTACTGGGCCGAGCAGGGCTGCGTGGTGTTGCAGCCCTACGATATGGAAGTGGGCGCCGGCACCTTCCACACCGCCACCTTCCTGCGCGCCGTCGGCCCGGAATCCTGGAACGCCGCGTACGTGCAGCCCAGCCGCCGTCCCACCGACGGCCGCTATGGCGAGAACCCCAACCGTCTGCAGCACTACTACCAGTTTCAGGTGGTACTCAAGCCCAACCCGGAGAATTTCCAGGAGCTGTACCTGGGCTCGCTGGCGGCCATCGGCATCGACCCGCTGGTGCACGACATCCGCTTCGTCGAAGACAACTGGGAATCGCCGACCCTGGGCGCCTGGGGCCTGGGTTGGGAAATCTGGCTGAACGGCATGGAAGTCACCCAGTTCACCTACTTCCAGCAGGCCGGTGGCATCGAGTGCTACCCGGTGACCGGCGAGATCACCTACGGCCTCGAGCGTCTGGCGATGTACATCCAGGGCGTCGACTCGGTCTACGACCTGGTGTGGACCGACGGCCCGTTCGGCAAGGTGACCTACGGCGACGTGTTCCATCAGAACGAGGTGGAGCAGTCCACCTACAACTTCGAGCACGCCAACGTCGACAAGCTGTTCGAGCTGTTCGACTTCTACGAGAGCGAAGCCAACCGCCTGATCGCCCTGGAGCTGCCGCTGCCGACCTACGAGATGGTGCTCAAGGCCTCGCATACCTTCAACCTGCTCGACGCCCGCCGCGCCATCTCGGTGACCGAACGCCAGCGCTACATACTGCGCGTGCGCACCCTGGCCCGCGCCGTAGCCCAGAGCTACCTGCAGGCGCGGCGCAAACTCGGCTTCCCCATGGCCACCCCCGAACTGCGTGACGAAGTACTGGCCAAGCTGGAGGCTGCAGAATGAGTGCATTGGATTTCCTCGTCGAACTGGGCACCGAAGAGCTGCCGCCGAAAGCCCTGAAGAGCCTCGGCGAGGCCTTCCTGGCCGGCATCGAAAAGGGCCTCAAGGCCGCCGGCCTCGACTACCAGGCCAGCCGCATGTACGCCGCGCCGCGCCGCCTGGCGGTGCAGATCGACCAGCTGGCCAGCCAGCAGCCCGATCGCAGCCACAACCTCGACGGCCCGCCGCTGCAGGCCGCCTTCAACGCCGCCGGCGAACCGACCCAGGCCGCCCTGGGCTTCGCCAAGAAGTGCGGGGTCGAGCTCGCCGAGATCGACCAGAGCGGCCCCAAATTGCGCTACACCCAGCGCATTCCGGGGCAACCGGCCAGCGCCTTACTGCCGGCGATCGTCGAGGCCTCGCTGAACGAACTGCCGATTCCCAAACGCATGCGCTGGGCCGCCCGCCGCGATGAATTCGTGCGCCCGACCCAGTGGCTGGTGATGCTGTTCGGCGACAACGTGATCGACTGCGAAATCCTCGCCCAGAAGGCCGGCCGCGAGTCCCGTGGCCACCGTTTCCACAGCCCGAGCAAGGTGCGCATCAGCACACCGGCGACCTATCTGGAAGACCTGCGCAGCGCCTACGTGCTGGCCGACTTCAGCGAGCGCCGCGAGCTGATCGCCCGGCGCATCGACGAGTTGGCCGCCGAGCAGCAGGGCAGCGCCATCGTGCCGCCGGCGCTGCTCGATGAGGTCAGCGCCCTGGTCGAGTGGCCGGTGCCGCTGGTCTGCTCCTTCGAGGAGCGCTTCCTCGAGGTGCCCCAGGAAGCCCTGATCACCACCATGCAGGACAACCAGAAGTACTTCTGCCTGCTGGACGCCGAAGGCAAGCTGCTGCCGCGCTTCATCACCGTGGCCAACGTCGAGAGCAAGGACCCGGCGCAGATCATCTCGGGCAACGAGAAGGTGGTGCGCCCGCGCCTGACCGACGCCGAGTTCTTCTTCAAGCAGGACAAGAAGCAGCCGCTGGAACACTTCAACCAGCGCCTGGCCGGTGTGGTGTTCCAGGCCCAGCTCGGCTCGGTCTTCGAGAAAGCCCAGCGTGTTTCCAGGCTTGCGGCCTTTATCGCCGAGCGGACCGGCGGCGACGCCGAGCGTGCCGCCCGTGCCGGCATCCTCTGCAAGTGCGACCTGGCCAGCGAGATGGTCGGCGAGTTCCCGGAGATGCAGGGCATCGCCGGCTACTACTACGCCAAGCACGACGGCGAGGCCGAGGACGTCGCCCTGGCGCTGAACGAACAGTACATGCCGCGCGGGGCAGGGGCCGAACTGCCGAGCACCCTGACTGGCGCCGCCGTGGCCTTGGCCGACAAGCTCGACACCCTGGTCGGCATCTTCGGCATCGGCATGCTGCCCACCGGCAGCAAGGACCCCTACGCCCTGCGTCGCGCTGCCCTGGGCGTGCTGCGCATCCTCATCGAGAAGGGCCTGGACCTGGATCTGAACGATGCCGTGGCCTTCGCCATCGAGCAGTTCGGCGACAAGGTCAAGGCCGACGGCCTGGCCGCCCAGGTGCAGGACTTCGTCTTCGACCGCCTGCGTGCCCGCTACGAGGACGAGGGTGTGGATGTGGCGGTGTACCAGTCGGTGCGCGCCCTCAACCCGAGCGCACCGCTCGACTTCGACCAGCGCGTGCAGGCGGTCCAGGCCTTCCGTGCCCGCAGCGAAGCCGAAGCCCTGGCTGCGGCGAACAAGCGCGTGTCCAACCTGCTGAGCAAGTTCGACGGCGAGGTGCCGGCCCAGGTCGACGCCGCACTGCTGCAGGAGCCCGCCGAACAGGCCCTGGCCGAGGCCGTGGCAAACGCCGAGCAGGCGGTCCTGCCCATGGCGGCCGCCCGTTGCTACCGCGAAGCGCTGGAGCACCTGGCCAGCCTGCGCGAGCCGGTCGACAGCTTCTTCGAGGCGGTACTGGTCAACGCCGACGAGCCGGCCGTGCGGGCCAACCGCTACGCGCTGCTGGCGCGTCTGCGCGGCCTGTTCCTCGGCGTCGCCGATATCTCCGTGCTGGGCTGAGCCCCGGCCAGGACGGGCGTGGCGGCCAAGGTTTACGGCCTCGGCCGCCACGCTCCGCCACACGAAGCTTTGGATATGAAACTACTGATTCTCGACCGCGACGGCGTGATCAATCACGACTCCGACGCCTACATCAAGAGCCTCGAGGAGTGGATTCCACTGCCGGGAGCCATCGAAGCCATCGCGCGCCTGTCCAGGGCCGGCTGGACCGTGGCGGTGGCCACCAACCAGTCGGGCCTGGCCCGTGGCTACTATGACTTGCCGACCCTGGAGGCGATGCACGCCCGCCTGCGCCAGATGGTGGCGGAGCAGGGCGGAGAAGTCGGCCTGATCGTTCATTGCCCGCACGGGCCGGACGACGGCTGCGACTGCCGCAAGCCCAGGCCCGGCATGCTCAAGGCCATTGCCGCGCACTACGGGCTCCCGCTGGCCGGTGTCTGGTTCGTCGGCGACAGCAGCGGTGACCTCGAAGCCGCCCGCGCCGTCGATTGTCAGCCCGTATTGGTCAAGACCGGCAAGGGCCAACGTACCCTGGCCAAAACATTGCCAGCGGGAACCCTGGTATTCGAGGATATGGCGGCGGTCGCCGACCATCTCCTCTCCTGATAACGCAGGCTCCGACCTGCCACGGTAAAGCTCCTATGTCGCCAGTGCAGTCCGTTAGAACCGCCCTTTTTTACCTGCTGTTGGCGCTGAGCGCCTGCTTCTGGTGCATCCTCAGCGTTTTCGTCGCGCCATTGCTGCCGTTTCGCGCCCGCTACCGCTTCGTCAACCAGACCTGGTGCCGCTTCGCCGTCTGGCTAGCCAAGGTGCTGGTCGGCATTCGCTATGAAGTGAAAGGCCTGGAGAACATCCCGCGGCAGCCGTGCGTGATCCTCGCCAAGCACCAGAGCACCTGGGAAACCTTCTTCCTCTCCGCGCTGTTCGAACCGCTTAGCCAGGTGCTCAAACGCGAGCTCCTGCACATACCGTTCTTCGGCTGGGCAATGGCCATGCTCAGCCCTATCGCGATTGACCGCAACAACCCCAAGGCGGCGCTCAAGCAGCTCGCCAAGCAGGGCCACGAGCGCCTGCAGAAGGGCGCCTGGGTACTGATTTTTCCTGAAGGCACGCGCATCCCCGCCGGACAGATCGGCAAGTTCTCCCGCGGCGGTGCGGCCCTCGCGGTCAACGCCAACCTGCCGGTACTGCCGGTGGCGCACAACGCCGGCGAGTTCTGGCCAAAGGAGGGTTGGGGCAAGAGGCCGGGCACCATCCAGGTCGTCATAGGCCCGTCCCTGCATGCCGAAGGCAGCGGCCCCCGGGCGATCGCCGAGCTGAACGACCGCGCCTTTGCCTGGGTCGCCCAGGCGCAGCGCGAGATCGGCGCGCTCCGCGCTGATGCGACGCCCACCGAGTCCGTCGAGCCAACCTGAGCTCAGCTGTGGATAAGCTGTGCAAGGAAACTCGATATCTTCAAAAAATGAATCCTAACTATCTGAAAAATAAGTATTAAATCAAATAGTCAGAATCTACCTTTTTAGTGGGTAAGTTTCTTGCAAACACAACGAAGCCGGCTATTTGAGCCGGCTTTTTCGTCTGATGCCAAAGGCCGAGAAGCCTCTTGCCACAAAGACTGCCCAGACACAGCTAGCCCTTGCGGGACTGAAGAGGAGAGGTGCCTGGGCCAGGGCTGGCCCTTTCATACAGGCAACAAAAAGGCTATGTACCAATAGCGTGTTGCAGGGTTCTGCCTACCGCCTCCTGAATGCAGTGAGCCGGCCGAATATTCCGCTGATAGCGCTCTAGCATGCGGCGCCAGCCCAGGTAATTCGGGAGGTAGCGGGTGGCCACGCCGTGAAAGCGGGTCATCCAGCTCTTCAAGCTGCTGTGGTAGGCGTTGACGTTCTGAATATGGAAAGCGCCTTGGCGCACGCGCTGGCCGGGGCGGGCATGCACGACCTGATGGGTGATGCCCTGTGTCCGGGCAAAGCTGGCGTAGACCGCTGCCCCGTCACTGCAGAGCACGGCCTCCCGGTCGATCAGCGGCATCAACGCCTCTCGCACATGATTGGCATCGAGCTTGGCCAACTTGAAGTCAGCGGTGTGGCCCTCCCGGTCGCGCACCACCATCACCGGGATCTGGTCTTTACCCGTGCCGCGGGTCACGCTCACCCCACCTCGTTTACGGGGTGGTCGAGGCAACTGCCTCTGGCCCTTGAAGGACTCCAGAAAGAACGTCTCATCCACTTCGACAATCCCTGCCTCATGCGTGGCGTGATGCTCAGCCGCTGCAGCCAGGAAGCGGTGCCTCCAGAGGAAAGCGGTGTTCTTGCTGATGCCGCATGCCTGGGCCGCCTTGCGCACGCTAAGCCCGTCAATCAGTGCCTGGGCGTAGTCTTTCCAGCGTTCGGGGTAGTGCAGGCGGGCAAGGCCTGTTGCTGAGCGCGCGGTGCAAGTCCGTCGACAACTACGGCAACGATAGCGGCGCAGACTGCGCGACCAACCCCAGGGCGCAAGCTGATTCGCATTGGTCTGGCAATGCGGGCAACGCTGCAGCGCCGGCAGGCAATCGAGCACTTCTGTCGCCGGCGGGTTCTGCAGTGCTCGATGAAGGGTGGAATGCTGCTGGGTGCTGAGCTGGCTCAATTGAGCCAGCCAGTGGTGAAAGGCTTGAGTATCCATGATCGACGGACCTCCTGACTGGATGCCTGCCGTTTAGATTAGTACTCGCAACACATCGTTGGTACATAGCCAACAAAAAACCCGCCGAAGCGGGTTTTCTCCTGGCCATTCGACATCCTGTCGGCGCGTCCTGCGATGGCCCATCATCCATGATTCCGAGCGATTCCTTCGCTCAGTGGATGGGTATAGATTAATCAAGCCCGTGACGACGAGATAGCGCCAAACTCCTCTGCGTCGTGTAAGCCATTGGCTATAGGCTCAGACTTGCGTGGCTCACGCTTGCTCCATGGCCCTCCCAAGGAAGATCACCATGTCGCTACCCGTTTTGACCTACCGATGCACGAGTTGCAGCTTCATGCGCTTAGGCTCAATCACCTGGGGAAGGGGTTACTACCTCGCTGGCGAATCAAGGCTACCGATGAGCTCGGCCGCGGGCTGGTGTCACAGCTGTGATGACCTGCGGGCCATTGAAGTGTTGCCCTCGGCGGACGCCGAGGTGAAGCTGCAGGACGAGCTGGCCGATCTGCAATCCAGGCTTAGGGTGATGGACACGAGTCCGCCGCCCAGGAAGCGCTGGTGGCAGTTCAAAACCCCCAAGGACAGCGCGCGCCCCTTTCTCGAATCCCAGCTCGAGGCGGCCAAGGCGCGACTGAGCGACTATCAACGCCTTCGTCAGGCGCTTGCGGCCAGAAACACGCATCCTCGCTGCCTTAACTGCGGCGCAGAGGATTGCCTACGCTTTCCTCCGTACGAGGTGGACTACTTCGATACAGCAGCTCCACCGGTACGGATAGGTTTCTCTCACCCGGGTTGCGGCGGCGAGCTGACCGCCGCTTGCGAGGGAACCCGCCTCGCGATGAACCTGACCGGGCAGGCCTACGATCTGGAGGGCGAGCGCTTACCTGAGTATTCAGCGTAGCGTGCTGGCTATTCCAACTGATCGGCTACCTCGCCGGGCTTCCTGGACTGCCAGCGCTCATCACCCGGATTCAAAACAGGCAAACACGGTGTGGGCGTCGCCAGCACTGCCGAGCCCGATGAAAAAAAATCCCCGGTGATGGCCGGGGATTCTTGTTTGATCGCTTGATGCTACGTAAGCCTGACGGTTTACAGCGGCTTAAACGTCGAGGTTCGACACCGCCAGGGCGTTGGTCTCGATGAAGTCGCGACGTGGCTCGACTTCGTCGCCCATCAGGGTATTGAAGATCTGATCGGCGGCGATGGCGTCTTCGATCCGCACCTTGAGCATGCGCCGCACTTCCGGGTCCATGGTGGTTTCCCACAGTTGGTCCGGGTTCATTTCGCCGAGCCCCTTGTAGCGCTGGATGCTGTGACGCTTGGTGCTCTCGGTCATCAACCAGCCCAACGCCTCCTTGAAGGTGCTGACCGGCTTCTTGCGCTCGCCCCGCTGCACATAGGCGCCTTCCTCCAGCAGGTTGTTCAGCTGATCGCCCAGGCTGGTGACCGTCTTGTAGTCGTTGCTGGAGAAGAAATCACGGTTGAAGGTGATGTAGCTGGAGTTGCCATGGGAAATCAGCTCGACTTCCGGCAGCCACAGGTGGCGCTCATGGTCTTCGCGCAGGCTGGTCTTGTACACCAGGCCGGACTTTTCCATGGTCTTCAGGCGAACGGCGAACAGATCCAGCCAGGCCTGCATGGCGTCCTTGTCGGCCAGCTGCTCCAGGGTAACCGCAGGCAGGTAGACGAAGTGCTCGGTCAACTCCTGGGGGTACAGGCGCGACAGGCGCTTGAGGGTCTTCATGACCATCCGGTAGTCGTTGACCAGGCGCTCCAGGGACTCACCGGAAAGGCCAGGGGCGCTCTCGTTGACGTGCAGGCTGGCGTCCTCGAGGGCCGACTGGGTCATGTACTCTTCCATGGCCTCGTCGTCCTTGATGTACTGCTCCTGCTTGCCGCGCTTGACCTTGTACAGTGGCGGCTGGGCGATATAGATGTAGCCCCGCTCGACCAGCTCGGGCAGCTGGCGGAAGAAGAAGGTGAGCAGCAGGGTACGGATGTGCGAACCGTCGACGTCGGCATCGGTCATGATGATGATGTTGTGGTAGCGCAGCTTGTCGATGTTGTATTCCTCGCGGCCAATGCCACAGCCGAGGGCCGTGATCAGGGTCCCGACCTCCTGGGAGGAAATCATCTTGTCGAAGCGTGCCTTCTCGACGTTGAGGATCTTGCCCTTCAGCGGCAGGATCGCCTGAGTCTTGCGGTTGCGGCCCTGCTTGGCGGAGCCACCGGCGGAGTCACCCTCCACTATGTAGAGTTCGGACAGTGCCGGGTCCTTTTCCTGGCAGTCGGCCAGCTTGCCGGGCAGACCGGCGATGTCCAGCGCCCCCTTGCGGCGGGTCATCTCCCGCGCCTTGCGCGCGGCCTCGCGGGCACGGGCGGCGTCGATCATCTTGCCGACCACGGCCTTGGCCTCGTTGGGGTTTTCCAGAAGGAACTCGGAGAAGTACTTGCCCATCTCCTGTTCCACCGCGGTCTTCACCTCGGAGGAGACCAGCTTGTCCTTGGTCTGGGAGCTGAACTTGGGGTCCGGCACCTTCACCGAGATGATCGCCGTGAGGCCTTCACGGGCGTCGTCACCGGTGGTGGAGATCTTGTGCTTCTTGGCCAGGCCTTCCTGCTCGATATAGGTGTTCAGGTTGCGCGTCAGTGCCGATCGGAAACCGGCCAGGTGCGTGCCGCCGTCGCGCTGCGGAATGTTGTTGGTGAAGCACAGCAGGTTCTCGTTGAAGCTGTCGTTCCACTGCAGGGCGACCTCGACGCCGACGCCGTCCTCGCGCTGCACGCTGAAATGGAATACCTGATTGACCGTGGACTTGTTGATGTTCAGGTATTCGACGAACGCCCGCAGGCCGCCCTCGTACTTGAACAGCTCCTCTTTGCCGGAGCGCTCGTCCTTGAGGACGATGCCAACGCCGGAGTTGAGGAACGACAGTTCACGCAGGCGCTTGGCGAGGATGTCCCAGCTGAAATGAATATTGTGGAAGGTATCTTCGGAGGGGCGGAAGTGGATCTGGGTACCGGTGCCGTCGGTATCGCCCACAGCCGCCAACGGTGCCTGGGGCACACCGTGGACATAAGTCTGCTCCCAAATCTTGCCGTTACGGCGGATGGTCAGGATCAGCTCCTTGGACAGCGCATTGACCACCGAGACGCCGACGCCGTGCAGGCCACCGGAGACCTTGTAGCTGTTGTCGTCGAACTTACCGCCGGCATGCAGGACGGTCATGATCACTTCTGCAGCGGAGACCCCTTCATCCTTGTGGATGTCCACCGGAATCCCACGACCGTTGTCGCGCACGCTGATGGATTCGTCCGGATGAATGGTGATGGTGATCTCGCTGCAGTATCCAGCCAGGGCCTCGTCGATCGAGTTGTCGACCACCTCGAACACCATATGGTGCAGACCACTGCCATCGTCGGTATCGCCGATGTACATACCAGGTCGCTTGCGTACGGCATCCAGGCCTTTGAGGACCTTGATGTTATTGGAGTCGTACGTTTGGTTTTCGTTCATGCCTTCACTCCCGGTGGTCGTGGGTCTGGGTGATACCGCCGTGTTCCACGTGGAACATGGCAACTGGCGTGTCCGTGCGCCAGCCTTCCCTCAACAATTCATGGTCTACACAGGTGATGAACACCTGGCAGTGCAAATCTTCTAATAAACGGCACAACGCACGACGGTGCTGCTCATCCAGTTCTGACGGCAAGTCATCCACCAGATAGATGCACTGGCCGCGCTTGGCCTGGTCAACCAGGTGGCCCTGGGCAATGCGCAGGGCGCAGACGACCAACTTCTGCTGGCCGCGAGATAAAATTTCCGCGGCGTTATGGGCCCCCAGCCGCAACCTGAGATCGGCGCGCTGCGGTCCCGCCTGGGTGTGGCCTATCTGCTGATCGCGGGGAAGGGAAGAGGCCAGCACTTGGCTCAACTCTCGCTCCTTGTCCCAGCCACGGTAGTAGCTGAGTGTCAGCCCTTGCAGCTCGACCAGCTCACTCAGGGTTCGCTCGAACACCGGCTTCAGCGCCTGAATGTAGGCACGCCGATAGGCGTCTATCTCATCGCTGGCCAGGCACAATTCACGGTCCCAGGCCGCCTGCGAAGCGGCGTCAAGTGTACCATGCCGCAGCCACGAGTTCCGCTGCCGCAGGGCCTTCTGGAGGCGCTGCCAGGCTGTCAGAAACCGAGGTTCCACGTGGAACACACCCCAGTCGAGGAACTGCCGGCGAATCTTCGGTGCGCCCTCCAACAGGCGAAAACTGTCTGGATTGATAAGCTGCAGCGGCAGCGCATCGGCCAGCTGGGCGGTACTGCGGGCACTCTGTCCGTCGATGCGAATCAACAACTCGCCCTGGCGATCCCGGGAAACCCCCAGGTTGCACAGGCGACCATCGGCCTGCTGGACCTGACCGAATACGGTGCAGGTCGGCTGGTCGTACTGGATCAGCGGCAATAGTCGATTGCTGCGAAAGGAGCGGGCCAGACCGAGCAGGTAGATGGCCTCCAGCAAGCTGGTCTTGCCGCTGCCGTTGGCGCCATGGAGGATATTGATGCGGGGGGAGGGGGAGAGGGTCACCGGATGCAGGTTACGCACCGCGGTGACCGTGACGCGGGTCAGGGACATTTAAGGGTTACAGGCGCATCGGCATGACGACGTAGGAGGAATCGTCGTTGTCGGCCTCCTGAACCAGCGCGCTGCTATTGGCATCAGAGAGGATCAGACGCACCTGCTCGGTGGTCATCACGCCCAGCACATCGAGCAGGTAGCTGACGTTGAAACCGATCTCCAGGGCGCTGCCGTTGTAGTCGACGGCGATTTCTTCCTCCGCCTCTTCCTGCTCCGGGTTATTCGCCTGGATCTTCAGCAGGCCCGCCGCCAGCTGCAGACGGATCCCGCGATATTTCTCGTTGGACAGAATGGCGGTGCGGCTGAAGGCTTCCCGCAGGCCCTGACGATCGGCCACCACCAACTTGTCGCCACCACGCGGCAGCACGCGCTCGTAGTCCGGGAACTTGCCGTCGACCAGCTTGGAGGTGAAGGTGAACTCGCCGGTGGTCGCACGGATATGATTCTGACCAAGGACGATGGCAACCTCGCCATCCTGCTCGGTGAGCAGGCGCGCCAACTCCAGGATGCCCTTGCGCGGCACGATCACCTGGTGTCTGCCGTCCTGCTCGATGGCAGCCGCCATCGAGCACATGGCCAGGCGATGACCGTCGGTGGCGACGGCGCGCAACACGCCACTCTGCACCTCCAGGAGCATGCCGTTGAGGTAATAACGCACGTCCTGTTGCGCCATGGCGAAGCTGGTGCGCTCGATCAAACGACGCAGTTTGCTCTGCACCAGGCTGAAGGTCAGCGAACCGGGGCTTTCCTCGACGGTGGGAAAATCATTGGCCGGCAGGGTCGACAGGGTGAAACGGCTACGCCCGGCCTTGACCAGCAACTTCTGCTCATCGACGCGAATATCGATAAGCGCATCGCTCGGCAGGCTCTTGCAGATATCCATCAGTTTGCGCGCAGGCACGGTGATCTCGCCCGGCTCGGCCGCATCTTCCAGCGTGACTCGACCGACCAGCTCGACTTCCAGGTCGGTACCGGTGAGCGACAGTTGCTGGCCTTCGACCACCAGCAGCACATTGGAAAGCACCGGCAAGGTCTGGCGACGTTCCACGACGCCGGCGACCAGTTGCAGCGGTTTCAACAGGGCTTCGCGTTGAATGGTGAAATGCATGGTCTAGTCCCTTGCCTAGTGGAAATGCGTAGTTAAGTGGTCAGTGTACGCAGGAGATTCTTGTAGTCCTCGCGGATGTCCGCGTCGGATTCCCTAAGTTCAGCAATCTTACGGCATGCATGCAATACCGTCGTATGGTCGCGGCCGCCAAAGGCGTCGCCGATCTCCGGCAGGCTGTGGTTGGTCAGCTCCTTGGACAGCGCCATCGCGACCTGTCGCGGGCGGGCCACCGAACGGGAGCGCCGCTTGGACAGCAGGTCGGAAATCTTGATCTTGTAGTACTCGGCGACCGTGCGCTGGATATTGTCGATGCTGACCAGCTTGTCCTGCAGCGCCAACAGGTCCTTCAGCGACTCGCGAATCAACTCGATGGTGATATCCCGGCCCATGAAGTGCGAATGGGCGATCACCCGCTTCAGCGCACCTTCGAGCTCGCGCACGTTGGAGCGGATCCGCTGGGCGATGAAGAACGCCGCGTCATGGGGCAGATCGATCTTGGCCTGGTCGGCCTTCTTCATCAGGATCGCCACCCGGGTCTCCAGCTCCGGCGGCTCCACCGCCACCGTAAGGCCCCAGCCGAAACGGGACTTCAGGCGCTCTTCCAGGCCCTCGATCTCCTTCGGGTAGCGGTCACTGGTGAGGATCACCTGCTGACCGCCCTCGAGCAGCGCGTTGAAGGTGTGGAAAAACTCCTCCTGGGAGCGCTCCTTCTTGGCGAAGAACTGGATATCGTCGATCAACAGCGCATCCACCGAGCGGTAGAAACGCTTGAACTCGTTGATCGCGTTGAGCTGCAGCGCCTTGACCATGTCGGCGACGAACCGCTCCGAATGCAGGTAGACCACCTTGGCATTGGGGTTCTTCTGCAACAGGTGGTTGCCTACCGCGTGCATCAGGTGCGTCTTGCCCAAGCCGACACCTCCATAGAGGAACAGCGGGTTGTAACCATGCTTGGGGTTGTCCGCGACCTGCCAAGCGGCCGCGCGGGCCAACTGGTTGGACTTACCCTCGACGAAATTGTCGAAGGTGAAGGTCCGGTTCAGGTAGCTGGTGTGCTTGAGCGCGCCCTCCACCTGCACCGTGCGCTCGCTGCGTGCTGGCTGCGGGGCGGGGGACGATTGCGCCATGCTGTCGAACTTCGAGCGCGACGGCTGCTCGACTGGCGACGCGCTGACCGCTGGCTGGCTGGCAGCCCCGATGCTGGGCGCGACCCGAGCGCTGGTGGTGCCGGCTGCGACGCGCGAGGCCGCCGAACGCTTGCTGCCTATCAATAAGGACAGCGCCGGGACCAGACCGTTGGTCCTCTCGGCCAACAGCTCCAGCAGGCGGCTCAGGTACTTTTCGTTGACCCAATCGAGAACGAAACGGTTGGGCGCATAGACACGAAGCTCGTCGCCTTCGGCTTCGACCTGCAGTGGACGGATCCAGGTGTTGAATTGCTGAGCAGGCAGTTCATCGCGCAGAAGCTCCACGCACTGCTGCCAAAGTTCCACGGACACGGATATCCCCTAAGTCGGAAGGCGGTGAGGCAAAAACAGCCGCTATTGTAGCCGCCGAGCACCGAGTTATCCACATGAATGCGCTAAGCGGGCCAAGGAAAATCAATACCTTATTGGCCTTGAGCATAACCCCGAAACGCGCAGCAAGCTCTGTGGATAACCAGGCAAAAACCACTTGGGTAACCCGCTGGATAAGCCCGTGGAAAAGTGGCCTGTGGGTAACTCCCGCTTTCATCCCCAGCTTATCCGCCCCCAGCCCACAGCAGGACCACCGTTTCTCGACAGGCTTACCCCACGCCACCACGCCTTGCCACATGGGCCCTACAGGCAGTTATCCACAGAATCCGCCGCGACTAATCATTACAGACTCTATAAAAGATCTTTAAATATTCTCTTCTTTATATTTCTTTTGGTCAGAAGAAAGGCTGGTTGGAAATTGACCTCACCCTCGGCTTTCTCTACAATCGCCGGTCTCTTAAAACCGGGGCCATTCCGGCCCGTCGTCGACCACCAGGTACCGCACCATGAAACGCACTTTCCAACCCAGCACCATCAAGCGCGCTCGCACCCACGGTTTCCGTGCCCGTATGGCCACCAAGAACGGTCGCGCCGTCCTGTCGCGTCGTCGCGCCAAGGGCCGCAAGCGTCTGGCCGTCTAAGCATTCTGTCTTGTGGTGAGTCGAGGCTTCGGCCGGGAAAAGCGTCTGCTGACTCCCCGCCAGTTCAAGGCAGTCTTCGACTCCCCTAGCGGCAAAGCTCCGGGCAAAAATGTCCTGCTGCTCGCGCGCAACAACGACTCCGATCACCCCCGACTGGGCCTGGTGATCGGCAAGAAGAGCGTCAAGCTCTCGGTTGAGCGCAACCGCCTGAAACGCCAGATCCGCGAATCGTTCCGCCTGAACCAGGACAAACTGGCAGGTTGGGATATCGTGGTGGTTGCGCGTAAAGGGTTGGGCGATCTGCAGAACGCCGAACTGGCTCAACAGTTCGGCAAACTCTGGCAGCGCCTGGCACGTAACAAGCCCGGCCCGCAGGCCAATGCCCACCCCGGGGTGAACGACAGTCCCGATGCGTAAACTGGCACTCGCTTCCATCCAGTTCTATCGCTACGCCATCAGCCCGCTGATGGCGAACCACTGTCGCTTCTACCCCAGCTGTTCCTGCTACGCGCAGGAGGCCATCGAGCATCATGGCCTCCTGCGCGGTGGCTGGCTGACCCTGCGTCGGCTAGGTCGCTGTCACCCGTGGAATCCCGGTGGCTACGACCCGGTACCCCTCTCGAATACCTCCCGTTCCTCTTCGATGGCCGAATAATCATGGATATTCAACGCACGATCCTGATCGTCGCCCTGGCAATCGTGTCCTATATGATGGTTCTCCAGTGGAACCAGGACTACGGCCAAGCTGCCCTGCCGACTCAGACCGCCACATCCAGCAGCACCGTGCCGGGCTTGCCGGAAACCGCTGTCGCGTCCAGCAGCGCGGATGTACCGACGGCCGGCACCGAGGTCAGTGAACCGAGCGTGATCAGCAGTCCGGTCAGTGACGAGCTGATCCGGGTGAAGACCGATGTCCTCGATCTGTCCATCGATCCTCGTGGTGGCGACGTCGTACAACTGCACCTGCTGCAGTACCCGCGTCGGCAGGACCGTCCGGATGTGCCCTTCCAGCTGTTCGACAACGGCGGCGAGCGCCTGTACCTGGCCCAGAGCGGCCTGACCGGTGCCAACGGCCCCGATGCGCGGGCCAGCGGCCGCCCGCTGTACAGCACCCAGCAGCGTGAATACCGCCTGCAGGAAGACCAGGAACAACTGGTGGTCGAACTCAAGTTCAGCGAGGCCGGGGTCAACTACGTCAAGCGCTTCACC
The DNA here is from genome assembly GCF_024397895.1 of Pseudomonas benzenivorans. NCBI lineage: Bacteria > Pseudomonadati > Pseudomonadota > Gammaproteobacteria > Pseudomonadales > Pseudomonadaceae > Pseudomonas > Pseudomonas benzenivorans. The sequence goes on along the minus strand of NZ_CP073346.1, from coordinate 2,597,501 downwards.
TTCGAGCGCGGCCAGTATGACCTGAACGTCAGCTATCAGATCGACAACCAGAGTGCCCAGGCCTGGACCGGCAACCTGTTCGCCCAGCTCAAGCGTGACGACAGCGGCGATCCGTCCTCGAGTACCGCCACCGGCACCGCGACCTACCTGGGTGCCGCACTCTGGACCAAGGAAAAGCCCTACACCAAGGTCTCGACCGGTGACATGGACGACCAGAACCTGCGGGAAACCGTAGAAGGTGGCTGGGTCGCCTGGCTGCAGCACTACTTCGTCACCGCCTGGGTTCCACAAAAGGACAGCACCAACCTGGTGCAGACCCGCAAGGACAGCCAGGGCAACTACATCATCGGCTTCACCGGCCCGGCCCTGAACGTGCCGGCCGGCGCCAGTGCCGAAACCAGTGCCATCCTCTACGCCGGTCCCAAGACCCAGGACAACCTCGAGGCCCTGTCCCCCGGTCTGGACCTGACGGTCGACTACGGCATCCTCTGGTTCCTGGCCAAGCCGATCTTCTGGCTCCTTGGCCATATCCACACGTTGCTGGGTAACTGGGGCTGGTCGATCATCGTTCTGACCATCATCATCAAACTGGCGTTCTTCCCGCTGTCCGCCGCCAGCTACAAGTCGATGGCGCGCATGCGCGCGGTGTCGCCGAAGCTGCAGGCGCTGAAGGAACAGTTCGGCGACGATCGTCAGAAGATGTCCCAGGCGATGATGGAGCTGTACAAGAAGGAAAAGATCAATCCGCTGGGCGGCTGCCTGCCGATCCTGGTGCAGATGCCGGTCTTCCTCGCGCTCTACTGGGTGCTCCTGGAAAGCGTGGAAATGCGTCAGGCCCCCTGGCTGCTGTGGATAACCGACCTGTCGATCAAGGATCCGTTCTTCATCCTGCCGATCATCATGGGCGCCACCATGTTCATCCAACAGCAGCTCAACCCGACGCCGCCGGACCCGATGCAGGCCAAGGTGATGAAAATGATGCCGATCATCTTCACCTTCTTCTTCCTCTGGTTCCCGGCAGGCCTGGTGCTGTACTGGGTGGTCAACAACGTCCTGTCCATTGCCCAGCAGTGGTACATTACCCGCAAGATCGAAGCCGCGAGCAAGGCCGCTGCCGCCTGAACCGCCGCCGCTTCTGAGAGTTAACAAGACGCCCCCGCAGTGGGGCGTCTTGCTATCCAGCTTTTGGAGTTCAGCATGCATACAGCCCGTGAAACCATAGCCGCCGTCGCGACCGCCCAAGGCCGTGGCGGAGTGGGCATCGTGCGCGTGTCCGGCCCCTTGGCGGGACAAATTGCCATGACCATCTGCCAGCGCCAGCTGCAGCCTCGCTATGCCCACTACGGCGCCTTCTACGCCGGCCCAGAGCTGCTCATCGACGAAGGCCTGGCCCTGTACTTTCCGGGCCCGAACTCCTTTACCGGCGAAGACGTGCTGGAGCTGCAGGGTCATGGCGGCCCCGTGGTCATGGATCTGCTGTTGCGTCGCTGCCTCGAGCTCGGGGCGCGCCAGGCTCGCCCCGGCGAGTTCAGCGAGCGCGCCTTCCTCAATGACAAGCTCGACCTGGCCCAGGCCGAGGCGATCGCCGACCTGATCGAGGCCAGCTCCGAGCAGGCTGCACGCAACGCTTTGCGATCACTGCAGGGCGAGTTCTCCCGGCGCGTCCACGCCCTCACCGAACGGCTGATCCAGCTGCGTATCTATGTCGAGGCCGCGATCGACTTTCCCGAGGAAGAGATCGACTTCCTCGCCGATGGCCACGTCCTCAGCTTGCTGGAAGGGGTACGCGCGGACTTATCCACAGTGCTGCGCGAGGCCGGTCAAGGTGCGCTGTTGCGCGACGGCATGACCGTGGTCATCGCCGGTCGGCCGAACGCCGGCAAATCCAGCCTGCTCAACGCCCTGGCTGGCCGCGAAGCGGCGATCGTCACCGAAATCGCCGGCACCACCCGCGACGTACTGCGCGAACATATCCACATCGACGGCATGCCGCTGCACGTGGTCGACACCGCCGGCCTGCGCGACACCGAGGACCAGGTGGAGCGCATCGGCGTGGAGCGCGCCCTGAAGGCCATCGCCGAGGCCGACCGGATCCTGTTGATGGTCGACGCCACGGCGCCCGAGGCGGCGGATCCCTTTGCCCTTTGGCCGGAATTCCTCGAACAGCGCCCGGACCCGGCCAAGGTCACCCTGATCCGCAACAAGGCCGACCTGTCCGGCGACCCCGTGGCCCTGAACGTCTGCGACGATGGCCATGTGACCCTCAGCTTGTCGGCCAAGTCCGGCAGCGGCCTGGAGCTGTTGCGTGACCACCTCAAAGCCTGCATGGGCTACGAACAGACCGCCGAGAGCGGCTTCAGCGCGCGGCGCCGGCACCTGGAGGCCCTGCGCCACGCCGCCAGCAGCCTCGATCACGGTCACGCCCAGCTGACCCTGGCGGGGGCCGGCGAGCTGCTGGCCGAAGACCTGCGTCAGGCCCAGCACGCCCTCGGCGAGATCACCGGGGCCTTCAGCTCGGATGAGCTGCTCGGACGCATCTTCTCCAGCTTCTGCATCGGCAAGTAGCCCACCACTAGGTTCGCCCAGACTTCAAAACACACTTATCTTCGCCCCTCTGCCGGCCTCCGGCAGGGGGCTTTCGCCTGCGCACCGACATCTGCCGAGACCCTCCACCGACCCCCTGAGCCCTGTGGAAAACCGCCCCTAAGCCCGGTCGATAACCCGGTGGCAAAACTGAGGATAATCGCTCCTGTGCATAACCCATGCTTTCATCCACAGGTTAGACACCTGTGGTGCACTGGCTGCTGACCGGATCGGCACAGCCTTATACATCGCTGTACAGCACGAGCTGTATGGCCTGCAGCCATCTATCCACAGAAAAGCCGGGCATAAGTAATAAACATAAAAACAAAGCTTTATAAAAATTCATTCATATATTCTTTATTAACCGCCCGTCCTGCCCGCCTCATCCGCGTTGGCTATTTCTTGTACAAAAGGCTTCTTTCAACCCGGCTAACTGCCTATACTTGCCGGCTTTCCAGCTTTTCGACCCAAAAGCCCCCCCAATTCTCAACAGGCACGAGGTGCGTGGTGGATTTCCCTTCCCGTTTTCAGGTGATCGTCATCGGCGGCGGCCACGCCGGCACGGAGGCTGCCCTTGCCGCAGCGCGCATGGGGGTAAAAACCCTGCTGCTGACCCACAACGTGGAAACCCTTGGGCAGATGAGCTGCAATCCGGCCATCGGCGGTATCGGCAAGAGCCATCTGGTCAAGGAAATCGACGCCCTGGGCGGCGCCATGGCCGAGGCCACCGACCGTGGCGGCATCCAGTTCCGTGTACTCAACAGCCGCAAGGGTCCGGCCGTGCGCGCCACCCGTGCCCAGGCGGACCGGGTGCTGTACAAAGCCGCCATCCGCGAGACCCTGGAAAACCAGGCCAACCTGTGGATATTCCAGCAGGCGGCCGATGACCTGATCGTCGAGAACGACGAGGTCCGGGGCGTGGTCACCCAGATGGGCCTGCGTTTTCTCGCCGACTCGGTGGTACTGACCACCGGCACATTCCTCGGTGGACTTATCCACATCGGCATGCAGAACTACTCCGGCGGCCGCGCCGGCGATCCACCTTCGATCGCCCTGGCCCAGCGTCTGCGCGAATTGCCCCTGCGGGTCGGGCGACTGAAGACCGGCACGCCGCCGCGCATCGACGGTCGTACGGTGGATTTCTCGATGATGACCGAACAGCCGGGCGATACCCCGACCCCGCTGATGTCCTTTCTCGGTAAGGCCGAGCAGCAACCGCGGCAGATCAGTTGCTGGATCACCCACACCAATGCCCGCACCCACGAGATCATCGCCGCCAACCTCGATCGCTCGCCCATGTACTCGGGGATGATCGAAGGGGTCGGGCCGCGCTACTGTCCGTCGATCGAGGACAAGATCCACCGCTTCGCCGACAAAGACAGCCACCAGGTGTTCATCGAGCCCGAGGGCCTGACAACCCACGAGCTCTATCCCAACGGCATCTCCACCTCGCTGCCGTTCGATGTCCAGTTGCAGGTGGTGCGTTCCATCCGCGGCATGGAGAACGCCCATATCGTGCGTCCCGGCTACGCCATCGAGTACGACTATTTCGACCCCCGTGACCTGAAGTACAGCCTGGAGACCAAGGTGATCGGTGGCCTGTTCTTCGCCGGGCAGATCAACGGCACCACCGGCTACGAAGAAGCCGGCGCCCAGGGCCTGCTGGCGGGGGCCAATGCCGCGCTGCGAGCCCAGGGCAAGGACAGCTGGTGCCCGCGCCGTGACGAAGCCTACCTCGGCGTGCTGGTCGACGACCTGATCACCCTGGGCACCCAGGAGCCCTACCGCATGTTCACCTCCCGCGCCGAGTACCGGCTGATCCTGCGTGAGGACAACGCCGACCTGCGTCTGACCGAGAAGGGCCGTGAACTCGGCCTGGTGGACGATGTGCGCTGGGCCGCCTTCGTGGCCAAGCGCGACGGTATCGTCCAGGAGGAGCAGAGGCTGAAGGGCACCTGGGTCCGCCCGAACACCCCCCAGGGCGACGCCATTGCCACGCGCTTCGGCACGCCGCTGACCCACGAGTACAACCTGCTCAACCTGCTCGCCCGCCCGGAGATCGACTATGCCGGTTTGGTCGAGCTTACCGGCGGCGGCGCGCAGGACCCTCAGGTTGCCGAGCAGGTGGAAATCAAGACCAAGTACGCCGGCTACATCGACCGACAGCAGGAAGAGATCGCTCGCCTGCGGGCTAGCGAGGACACCCAGTTGCCGGCCGATATCGACTACGCGGGCATTTCCGGCCTGTCCAAGGAAATCCAGCACAAGCTCGGCGAGACTCGCCCGCAAACCCTCGGCCAGGCCTCGCGCATTCCAGGAGTCACCCCGGCGGCCATCTCGCTGCTGCTGATTCACCTGAAGAAGCGCAGTGCGGGTCAACAGCTGGAGCACAGCGCCTGATGTCAGTGGTCACTCAACGCCATGCCGAAGAGCTGGCCCAGGGCGCGCGCGAATTCGGCGTCGAGGTGTCCGCGGAGCAGCAGGAACTACTGCTCGCCTACCTTGCGCTGCTGATCAAGTGGAACAAGGCCTACAACCTGACCGCCGTGCGCGATCCGGACGAGATGGTCTCGCGGCACCTGCTCGACAGCCTCAGCGTCGTGCCTTACGTCGCGGAGGCCGGCGACAGCTGGCTGGACGTCGGCAGCGGCGGCGGCATGCCGGGCATTCCCCTGGCCATCCTGTTTCCCGAGCGGCGGTTTACCCTGCTCGACTCCAATGGCAAGAAGACCCGCTTTCTCACCCAGGTGAAGCTCGAGCTCAAGTTGGCCAACCTGGAAGTTATCCACAGCCGGGTCGAGGCCTTCCAGCCGCCTCAGCCCTTCGCCGGCATCTGCTCGCGGGCCTTCAGCGCGCTGGAGGATTTCGCCAACTGGACCCGTCACCTGGGCGATGGCCAGACACGCTGGCTGGCGATGAAAGGCGTGCACCCGGATGACGAGCTGCAGGCGCTACCGGCGGACTTCCGGCTCATCGCCACCGAAGTGCTCAAGGTTCCCGGTTGCCAAGGTCAGCGCCATCTGTTGATACTGCGTCGCTCGGTCTAGGGGGAACGGCAGATGGCTAAAGTATTCGCAATCGCTAACCAGAAAGGCGGCGTGGGCAAGACCACCACCTGCATCAATCTGGCGGCCTCGCTGGTGGCGACCAAGCGCCGGGTGCTGCTGATCGACCTCGATCCCCAGGGCAACGCCACCATGGGCAGCGGTGTGGATAAGCACGGGCTGGAGCACTCGATCTACGACGTGCTGATCGGCGAGTGCGACCTGGCCGAGGCCATGCAGGTCTCCGAGCACGGGGGCTACCAGCTGCTGCCGGCCAACCGCGACCTCACCGCCGCCGAAGTCGCCCTGCTGGAAATGAAGATGAAGGAGAGCCGCCTGCGTTATGCCTTGGCGCCGATCCGCGAGAACTACGACTACATCCTCATCGACTGCCCGCCGGCCCTGTCCATGCTCACGGTCAACGCCCTGGTCGCCGCCGACGGGGTGATCATCCCCATGCAATGCGAGTACTACGCCCTGGAGGGGCTCAGCGACCTGGTCAACAGCATCCAGCGTATCGCCCAGATGCTCAATCCGAACCTGAAGATCGAAGGCCTGTTGCGCACCATGTACGACCCGCGCATCAGCCTGACCAATGACGTCTCGGCGCAGCTCAAGGCGCATTTCGCCGACCAGCTGTACCAGACCGTGATCCCGCGCAATGTGCGCCTGGCCGAAGCGCCGAGCTTCGGTATGCCGGCGCTGGTGTACGACAAGCAATCCCGTGGAGCCATCGCCTACCTGGCCTTGGCCGGCGAACTGGTTCGCCGTCAGCGCGCCGCCGCCCACACCGCTACCGCATAAGGAATTCCGCATGGCCGCCAAGAAACGAGGGCTAGGACGAGGCCTGGACGCCCTGCTGGGGGGGACCAGCGTTAACGCGTTGCAGGAAGAAGCCGCCCGGGCCGACCGCCAGGAACTGCAGCACCTGCCACTGGACCTGATCCAGCGCGGCAAGTACCAGCCCCGGCGCGATATGGACCCTACCGCACTGGAAGAGCTGGCCCTGTCGATCAAGGCCCAAGGCGTGATGCAGCCGATCGTGGTCCGCCCGATCGATGGCGGACGCTACGAGATCGTTGCCGGCGAGCGCCGCTGGCGCGCCTGTCACCAGGCAGGCCTGGAGAAGATTCCGGCCATGGTCCGCGATCTGCCGGACGAGGCCGCGATTGCCATGGCGCTGATCGAGAACATCCAGCGCGAGGACCTCAACCCGATCGAGGAGGCCGTGGCCCTGCAGCGACTGCAGCAGGAGTTCCAGCTGACCCAGCAGCAGGTGGCCGAAGCCGTCGGCAAGTCGCGAGTGACTATCACCAACCTGTTGCGCCTGATCGCCCTGCCGGAGGAGATCAAGACCCTGCTCGCCCACGGCGACCTGGAAATGGGCCATGCCCGCGCCCTGTTGGGCCTGCCCCTGGAACAGCAGATCGAAGGGGCGCGACACGTTGTCGCACGCGGGCTCACCGTGCGCCAGACCGAGGCACTGGTGCGGCAATGGTTGAACACCAAGGAAAAACCTGTCGAAAAGGTCAAGGCAGACCCCGACATCAGTCGTCTCGAACAGCGCCTGGCTGAGCGCCTGGGCTCGCCGGTGCAGATCAAGCATGGACAGAAGGGTAAGGGGCAACTGGTGATTCGCTACAACTCACTGGATGAGTTGCAGGGCGTGCTCGCGCACATTCGCTGAAACACTTGCAGTCGAAACGAATGGTCGGAAATCGCGGGTTGAAGGTTGAATGGGGGGGGAAGCACCCCTATACTCTGCGCGCATTTCGTCGGCACAAAGTATGCCAAGTCACTGATTTTAGGTGCCGACACCAGAGAGCCGTTTCCAGGAAAAGTAACCGATGGATGTTCGCACGCCGAACCGCTTGCCCTTCCATCGCTTGCCGGTTTTTCCGGTCCTGGTGGTCCAGCTGGTCGTTGTTCTGCTTGCCGCTGTCGTGTTGTGGCAATGGCGCGGCGCGGTACAGGGATACTCTGGGTTGTTGGGCGGCCTGATTGCTTGGCTACCTAACCTGTATTTTGCCCACAAGGCGTTCCGGTATTCCGGAGCGCGGGCTGCTCAAGCCATCGTCCGGTCGTTTTACGCTGGCGAGGCGGGAAAACTGATTTTGACGGCGGTGCTGTTTGCACTGGCGTTTGCGGGCGTCAAGCCATTGGAAGCGCTGGCGTTGTTCGGCGTATTCCTCCTGACCCAAGCGGTCAACTGGTTTGCACCCCTGCTGATGAAAATAAGACTTTTTAGACCTTAGGGCGTTTGAGGCAACCATGGCAGAACAAACCGCTTCGGGCTATATCCAGCACCACCTGCAGAACCTGACCTACGGTCAGCACCCGGTGAATGGCTGGAGCTTTGCCCACACCGCTGAGGAAGCCAAAGAAATGGGCTTCTGGGCTTTTCACGTGGACACCCTGGGCTGGTCCGTCGTATTGGGCCTGCTCTTTGTCCTGTTGTTCCGCATGGCCGCCAAGCGCGCGACCAGCGGTCAACCCGGCGGCCTGCAGAACTTCGTCGAAGTTCTGGTGGAGTTCGTCGACAACAGCGTCAAGGAAACCTTCCACGGTCGAAACCCGCTGATCGCGCCGCTCGCCCTGACAATCTTCGTCTGGGTCTTCCTGATGAACTTCATGGACTTGATTCCGGTCGACTGGCTGCCGATGGCTGCCGCCAAGATCTCGGGTGACAGCCACCTGTTCTTCCGCGTGGTGCCGACGACCGACCCGAATGCCACCCTGGGCCTGGCGTTCTCGGTGTTCGCCTTGATCATCTTCTACAGCATCAAGGTCAAGGGTATCGGCGGCTTCCTCGGCGAACTGACCCTGCACCCGTTCGGCAGCAAGAACGTCCTGGTCCAGGCTCTGCTGGTGCCGGTCAACTTCCTGCTGGAGTTCGTGACCCTGATCGCCAAGCCAATCTCGCTGGCCTTGCGTCTGTTCGGCAACCTCTACGCCGGCGAACTGATCTTCATCCTGATCGCCGTGGTATTCAGCGCCGGCTGGCTGCTGGGCGCCTTCGGCATCGTGCTGCACTGGGCCTGGGCTGTGTTCCACATCCTGATCATCACCCTGCAGGCGTTCATCTTCATGATGCTGACCATCGTCTACCTGTCGATGGCGCACGAAGACAACCACTAACAGCTCTTACGCATCCGTAAGCCGACTCCTCGACGAGGCGCCGGCCCGGGTGTGGTGATGTTGGGGGACGCCCGCAAGGGCAAGCTGCAAACGATTTAGCTTTACCGCTCTACCTTAGAAAACCTTAACCAATACGACATAAAAGTCGGGAGGAAAAATGGAAACTGTAGTTGGTCTGACCGCGATCGCTGTTGCTCTGCTGATTGGCCTGGGTGCACTGGGTACCGCCATTGGCTTCGGCCTGCTGGGCGGCAAGTTCCTGGAAGGCGCTGCGCGTCAGCCGGAAATGGTTCCGATGCTGCAAGTGAAAATGTTCATCGTCGCCGGTCTGCTCGACGCCGTGACCATGATCGGTGTTGGTATCGCACTGTTCTTCACCTTCGCGAACCCCTTCGTTGGTCAAATTGCAGGCTAATCACTCGACCCTTCGAGTGATTTGGTTTGACGGACAACGAACGAGCGAGGTGTTGGCGTGAACATTAATGCAACCCTGATTGGCCAGTCCGTTGCCTTCTTCATCTTCGTGCTGTTCTGCATGAAGTACGTGTGGCCTCCGGTCATTACGGCTTTGCAGGAGCGTCAGAAGAAGATTGCAGATGGATTGGACGCTGCCAACCGAGCGGCTCGTGACCTGGAGTTGGCCCATGAGAAAGTGGCCCAACAACTGCGCGAAGCCAAAACTCAGGCAGCCGAGATCATCGAGCAGGCCAAGAAACGCGGTACCCAGATCGTCGACGAAGCCCGTGAACAGGCTCGCGTCGAAGCTGACCGTGTAAAGGCTCAGGCTCAGGCCGAGATCGAACAGGAACTGAACAGCGTCAAAGACGCCTTGCGTGCCCAAGTGGGTGGCCTGGCGGTCAGCGGCGCCGAAAAGATCCTGGGCGTATCCATCGACCAAAACGCGCATGCGGAGCTGGTTAACAAACTGGCAGCCGAAATTTAAGCGAGGGCGCGATCATGGCAGAACTGACCACGCTGGCCCGACCTTACGCTAAGGCTGCCTTCGAGTACGCCCAGGCACACCAGCAGCTGGCCGATTGGTCAGCCATGCTCGGCCTGGCGTCTGCGGTGTCGCAAGACGACACCATGCAGCGCGTACTCAAGGCCCCGCGTCTGACGAGTACAGATAAGGCCACCACCTTTAGCGAGGTGTGTGGTGACAAGTTCGACGCCCAGGTACGCAATTTCATCCACGTTCTCGCCGAGAACGATCGTCTGGCCCTGTTGCCGGAGATCGTCGAGCTGTTCGAGCTTTACAAGGCCGAACAGGAAAAGTCGATCGACGTGGATGTCACCAGTGCCTTCGCATTGAGCGATGAACAGCAAGACAAACTCGCCAAGGTTCTCAGTGCACGGCTCGGCCGAGAAGTGCGTCTGCACGCCGCGGAGGATACCGCCTTGATTGGTGGTGTCGTCATCCGCGCCGGCGACCTGGTTATCGATGGCTCAGTTCGCGGCAAGATCGCGAAGCTGGCCGAAGCATTGAAATCTTGAGTTTGAAGGGGCAGCAGAGCTATGCAGCAACTCAATCCTTCCGAAATTAGTGAAATCATCAAGGGGCGCATCGAGAAACTCGACGTCTCTTCCCAAGCCCGTAACGAAGGCACTGTCGTCAGCGTTTCCGACGGCATCGTGCGCATTCACGGTCTCGCCGATGTGATGTACGGCGAAATGATCGAGTTCCCGGGCGGCGTCTTCGGCATGGCACTGAACCTGGAGCAGGACTCCGTCGGTGCCGTGGTCCTGGGCGCCTACACCAGCCTGGCCGAAGGCATGAGCGCCAAGTGCACCGGGCGCATCCTGGAAGTTCCGGTTGGTCCGGAGCTGCTGGGCCGCGTGGTCGATGCCCTGGGTAACCCCATCGATGGCAAGGGTCCGCTGAACAACACCGCGACCGATGCCGTTGAGAAGGTTGCACCGGGCGTGATCTGGCGTAAGTCGGTCGACCAGCCGGTACAGACCGGCTACAAGTCGGTTGACGCCATGATCCCGGTCGGCCGTGGCCAGCGTGAGCTGATCATCGGTGACCGTCAGATCGGTAAGACCGCCCTGGCTATCGACGCCATCATCAACCAGAAGAACAGCGGCATCCGCTGCGTCTACGTGGCCATCGGTCAGAAGCAGTCGACCATCGCCAACGTCGTGCGCAAGCTGGAAGAGAATGGCGCCCTGGCCAACACCATCGTGGTGGCGGCGTCCGCGTCCGAATCCGCTGCGCTGCAGTTCATCGCACCGTACGCCGGCTGCACCATGGGCGAGTACTTCCGCGACCGCGGCGAAGACGCGCTGATCGTGTATGACGATCTGTCCAAGCAGGCCGTGGCTTACCGCCAGATCTCCCTGCTGCTGCGCCGTCCGCCAGGCCGCGAAGCTTACCCGGGCGACGTGTTCTATCTCCACAGCCGTCTGCTGGAGCGTGCATCGCGCGTTTCCGAAGAGTATGTCGAGAAGTTCACCAACGGCGAAGTGAAAGGCAAGACCGGTTCCCTGACCGCCCTGCCGATCATCGAAACCCAGGCAGGCGACGTTTCCGCGTTCGTTCCGACCAACGTGATCTCGATCACCGACGGTCAGATTTTCCTGGAATCGGCCATGTTCAACTCGGGCATCCGTCCGGCGGTCAACGCCGGTATTTCGGTATCCCGCGTAGGCGGTGCCGCGCAGACCAAGATCATCAAGAAGCTCTCCGGTGGCATCCGTACCGCCCTGGCGCAGTACCGTGAACTGGCGGCCTTCGCCCAGTTCGCCTCTGACCTGGACGAAGCCACCCGCAAGCAGCTCGAGCATGGTCAGCGCGTTACCGAGCTGATGAAGCAGAAGCAGTACGCGCCGATGTCGATCGCCGACATGTCGCTGTCGCTGTATGCCGCCGACCGTGGTTTCCTGCGGGACATCGAAGTCGCCAAAGTCGGCGCCTTCGAGCAGGCCCTGATCGCTTACTTCAACCGGGATCACGCCGCTCTGCTGGCCAAGATCAACGAGAAGGGTGACTTCAACGACGACATCGATGGCCAGCTCAAAGCCGGTATCGAGAAGTTCAAGGCCACCCAAACCTGGTAAGCCGCAGCGGGGGCCTCGCGGCCCCCGCCTGCTAACCCGATAGGTGTCAAATGGCAGGCGCAAAAGAGATTCGCAGCAAGATTGCGAGCATCAAAAGCACGCAGAAGATCACCAGCGCCATGGAAAAGGTGGCGGTCAGCAAAATGCGCAGGGCTCAACAGCGCATGGCGTCGAGCCGTCCCTACGCGGAGCGTATCCGCCAGGTCATCGGTCATCTGGCCAACGCCAACCCGGAATACCGTCATCCCTTCATGAACGATCGTGAAATCAAGCGCGTCGGTTATGTGGTGGTGAGTTCGGACCGTGGTCTGTGTGGTGGCCTGAATACCAACCTGTTCAAGGCTCTGGTCAAGGACATGGCGAGCAATCGCGAGCGCGGCGTGGAGATCGATCTCTGCGTGATTGGCAGCAAGGGTGCGGCATTCTTCCGCAACTTTGGTGGCAACGTAGTCGCTGCGATCAGCCACCTGGGCGAAGAACCGTCGATCAACGATCTGATCGGCAGCGTCAAGGTGATGCTCGATGCGTACCTCGAGGGTCGCATCGACCGTTTGTCCGTGGTCTCGAACAAGTTCATCAATACCATGACGCAACAGCCGACAGTGGAGCAGTTGATTCCGCTGGAGGCGACTCCGGATGAAGAGCTCAAGCACCACTGGGACTACCTGTACGAACCCGACGCCAAGGAGCTGCTGGACGGCTTGATGGTGCGTTACGTGGAGTCGCAGGTGTACCAGGCGGTGGTCGAGAACAACGCGGCCGAGCAGGCTGCGCGGATGATCGCGATGAAGAACGCCACCGACAACGCTGGCGACATCATCAAAGACCTGCAGTTGGTTTACAACAAGGCGCGTCAGGCAGCGATCACCCAAGAGATTTCGGAAATCGTCGGCGGCGCTGCCGCGGTTTAAGAACGGTTCAAATATTCAGAGGAACCAAAGATGAGTAGCGGACGTATCGTTCAAATCATCGGCGCCGTTATCGACGTGGAATTCCCGCGTGATCAGGTGCCGAGTGTTTATGAAGCGCTGAAAGTAGTCGGCGCCGAAACCACCCTGGAAGTCCAGCAGCAGCTGGGCGACGGCGTGGTACGTACCATTGCGATGGGTTCGACCGAAGGCCTCAAGCGTGGCCTGGACGTCGGCAGCACTGGCGCAGGTATCCAGGTTCCGGTCGGGGTGAAAACCCTGGGCCGTATCATGGACGTGCTGGGCAACCCGATCGACGAAGCTGGTCCGATTGGCGAAGAAGAGCGCTGGGGCATTCACCGTCCGGCGCCGTCCTATGCCGAACAAGCTGGCTCCAACGAACTGCTGGAAACCGGCATCAAGGTTATCGACCTGGTTTGTCCGTTCGCCAAGGGCGGTAAAGTCGGTCTGTTCGGTGGTGCCGGTGTCGGCAAAACCGTAAACATGATGGAACTGATCCGTAACATCGCCATCGAGCACAGCGGTTATTCCGTGTTCGCCGGTGTGGGTGAGCGTACTCGTGAGGGTAACGACTTCTACCACGAGATGAAGGATTCCAACGTTCTCGACAAGGTAGCCCTGGTTTACGGTCAGATGAACGAGCCGCCAGGCAACCGTCTGCGCGTGGCACTGACCGGCCTGACCATGGCCGAGAAGTTCCGTGACGAAGGTCGTGACGTACTGTTCTTCGTCGACAATATCTACCGTTACACCCTGGCCGGTACCGAAGTATCCGCACTGCTCGGCCGTATGCCGTCCGCAGTAGGTTACCAGCCGACCCTGGCCGAGGAGATGGGCGTTCTGCAGGAGCGCATCACCTCCACCAAGAAAGGCTCGATCACCTCGATCCAGGCCGTCTACGTACCTGCGGACGACTTGACCGACCCGAGCCCGGCGACCACCTTCGCCCACCTCGACGCCACCGTGGTACTGTCCCGCGACATCGCCTCCCTGGGTATCTACCCGGCGGTCGATCCGCTCGACTCCACCTCGCGCCAGCTGGACCCGAACGTGATCGGCCAGGAGCACTACGACACCGCCCGCGGCGTGCAGTACGTGCTGCAGCGCTACAAGGAACTGAAGGACATCATCGCCATCCTCGGTATGGACGAACTGTCCGAAGAGGACAAGCAGCTGGTATCCCGTGCTCGTAAGATCCAGCGCTTCCTGTCCCAGCCGTTCTTCGTGGCCGAAGTCTTCACCGGTTCGCCAGGCAAGTACGTGTCCCTGAAGGACACCATCGCGGGCTTCGGCGGCATTCTCAAGGGCGACTACGATCACCTGCCAGAGCAGGCGTTCTACATGGTCGGCGGCATCGAAGAAGCCATCGAGAAAGCGAAGAAACTGTAATCACCCATGCGCCTGGCAACGGGCGCATCAGGTTGTGGATAAGCTGTTATCCTCAGCCTGTCACGTGAGGCAAGCGTATGGCTATGACAGTCCATTGCGATATCGTCAGCGCAGAAGCAGAGATTTTCTCCGGTCTGGTGGAAATGGTGATCGCGCACGGCAACCTGGGGGATCTTGGTATCGCTCCGGGCCACGCGCCCTTGATCACCGACCTCAAGCCGGGGCCGATCCGCGTGGTCAAGCAGGGTGGCGAAGAGGAGGTGTATTACATCTCCGGCGGCTTCCTGGAAGTGCAGCCGAACATGGTCAAGGTTCTTGCCGACACCGTGCAGCGCGCCGCCGACCTGGACGAAGCCTCTGCCCTGGAGGCCGTCAAGGCGGCCGAGAAGGCTCTGCACGAACATGGTGCCGAGTTCGACTACGGTTCCGCCGCCGCTCGCCTGGCCGAGGCTGCAGCTCAGCTGCGCACCGTCCAGCAGCTGCGCAAGAAGTTCGGCGGTAGCTGATACCGCTGCACTTCATCGCAAGTCAGTAAAAGGGTAGCCTTGGCTACCCTTTTTCTTTGCCCGCATTTTTTTGGATCGGTCCTGCCCATGTCCCTCGATATCGTCATTCTCGCCGCCGGCCAAGGCACCCGCATGCGTTCCGCCTTGCCCAAAGTCCTGCATCCGGTTGCGGGCAAGTCCATGCTCGGCCATGTGGTCGATACCGCACGGCAGCTGTCGCCCCAGGGCATCCATGTGGTGATCGGCCATGGCGCCGAGACGGTCAGGGAGCGGCTGGCGAGCGAGGATCTGAATTTCGTCCTGCAGCGCGAACAGCTCGGCACCGGGCACGCTGTCGCCCAGGCGCTGCCGGCGTTGACCGCCGAACGGGTGCTGATCCTCTACGGCGACGTGCCGCTGATCGAGCAGGCGACCCTGGAGCGCCTGCTGCATAAGGTGGCGGATGACCAGCTGGCATTGCTCACCGTCGACCTGAATGACCCGACCGGCTACGGCCGCATCGTCCGCGATGCAGACGGCGTGGTGCAGGCCATCGTCGAGCACAAGGATGCGACGCCTGCGCAGCGGCAGATCTGCGAGGGCAATACCGGCATTCTCGCCGTTCCGGGCAAGCGCCTTGGCGACTGGCTGGGCCGGCTCTCCAACAGCAACGCCCAAGGCGAGTACTACCTCACCGATGTGATCGCCATGGCGGTGGCCGACGGCCTGGTGGTGGCCACCGAGCAACCGCTGGATGCCATGGAGGTGCAGGGCGCCAACGACCGCATCCAGCTGGCCGAGCTGGAGCGCCACTACCAGCAGCGTGCGGCGCGACAGCTGATGGCCCAGGGCGTGACGCTGCGCGATCCGGCGCGCTTCGATCTGCGCGGCGAAGTGACGGTCGGTCGCGACGTGTTGATCGATATCAATGTGATTCTCGAGGGCCGGGTGGTCATCGAGGACGGTGTCGAGATCGGCCCGAACTGCGTGATCAAGGACAGCACCCTGCGCACCGGCGCAGTGGTCAAGGCCAACAGTCACCTGGACGGCGCCGAGCTGGGCTCAGGCGCCGACTGCGGTCCCTTCGCCCGCCTGCGTCCCGGCGCGGTGCTCGGTGCGAAGGCCCACGTCGGCAACTTCGTCGAGCTGAAGAACGCGGTGCTGGGCGAGGGCGCCAAGGCCGGCCACCTGAGTTATCTGGGTGACGCCGAGATCGGCGCGCGAAGCAACATCGGCGCCGGCACCATCACCTGCAACTACGATGGCGCCAACAAGTTCCGCACGGTGATGGGCGAGGACGTGTTCATCGGCTCCAACAGCGCCCTGGTCGCCCCGGTCAATCTGGGCGATCGCGCTACCACGGGCGCGGGCTCGGTGGTCACCACCGACGTACCGGCGGACGGCCTGGCGGTGGGCCGCGCCAAGCAGCGCAATATCCAAGGCTGGAAGCGTCCGGTGAAGATCAAGAAGTGAGGTCGGTCTAGGGGCGTCGCCACCCTGGAGGAGATCGCGTCGCGTTTTCCGCTGGACTCTCGATCGAACGCTGGGGTGGATGAGCAATCCGTCATCCACCCCAGGTCGATTGCCCCTTGACGCAAAAGCGCCATTAGGTTTTGATTCGCGCCACTAACTTTCGAATCGAAACTTATCCATGTCGAAGCGCAACACCCCACAGCGCCGCCACGCCATCCTTGCCCTGCTTAATACCCAGGGCGAGGTGAGCGTCGACGAGCTGGCCAAAGGCTTTGCCACCTCGGAGGTGACCATCCGCAAGGACCTCGCCGCCCTGGAGAAGAACGGCCTGCTGCTGCGTCGCTACGGCGGCGCGGTGCCCATGCCCCAGGAGCTGATCGGCGACGCCGTGCAGCCGATTTCCCGCTACAAGCAGGCCATCGCCCGCGCCGGGGTGGCGCGCATTCGCGAGCACGCGCGGATCATCATCGACAGCGGCACCACCACCGCGGCGATGATCCCCGAGCTGGGCCACAGGCCGGGCCTGGTGGTGATGACCAACTCGCTGAACGTGGCCAACGCCCTGCGCGACCTCGAGCACGAGCCGGTACTGCTGATGACCGGCGGAACCTGGGACCCCCACTCCGAGTCCTTTCAGGGTCAGGTCGCCGAGCAGGTGTTGCGCTCCTACGACTTCGACCAGCTGTTCATCGGCGCCGACGGCATCGACCTGGCGCGTGGTACCACCACCTTCAACGAACTGCTGGGGCTCTCAAGGGTCATGGCCGAGGTGGCCCGCGAAGTCATCGTCATGGTCGAGAGCGACAAGATCGGCCGCAAGATTCCCAACCTGGAGCTGCCCTGGAGCAGCGTCCATACCCTGATCACCGACGAGCGCCTCGATGCCGAGGCCCGTGAACAACTGACGGCGCGCGGGGTCAACCTGATCTGCGCAAGCGTCGACGCTTAAGGAGAAGTCTATGTGTGGCATCGTGGGCGCAGTCGCCGAACGCAACATCACCGCCGTGCTGGTTGAAGGCCTCAAGCGCCTGGAATACCGCGGCTACGACAGCGCCGGAGTGGCGCTGCTGGGCGATCAGGCCCGGCTCGAGCGCCGCCGTCGAGTGGGCAAGGTCAGTGAGCTGCAGCAGGCGCTGGACGCCGAGCCCCTGGCCGGTCGCCTGGGCATTGCCCACACCCGCTGGGCCACCCATGGTGCGCCCAGCGAGCACAATGCCCACCCGCATTTCTCGGGCAGCGACCTGGCGGTGGTGCACAACGGCATCATCGAGAACCACGAGGCCCTGCGCACCCAGCTCAAGGGCCTGGGCTACGTGTTCAGCTCGGATACCGACACCGAGGTCATCGTCCACCTGCTCGACCACAAGCTGAAGAGCCAGCCGGATCTCACCGTCGCACTCAAGGAAGCGGTCAAGGAGCTGCACGGCGCCTACGGCTTGGCCGTGATCAGCGCCAAGCAGCCGGACCGTTTGCTGGCCGCTCGCAGCGGCAGCCCCTTGGTAATCGGCCTGGGCCTGGGGGAGAACTTCCTGGCCTCCGATCAGCTGGCGCTGCGCCAGGTCACAGATCGCTTCATGTACCTGGAAGAGGGCGATATCGCCGAGATCCGCCGCGATGCCGTGCAGATCTGGACGGTCGACGGCCAGCCGGTGCAGCGCGAGAGCGTGCAGTACCACGAGGGCGCGGAAGCGGCCGACAAGGGCGAGTACCGCCACTTCATGCTCAAGGAAATCCACGAACAGCCCAAGGTGGTGCAGCGCACCCTGGAAGGCCGCCTGGCCGCCGACCATGTGTTGACCCAGGCCTTTGGCCCCCAGGCCGCCGAGCTGTTCGCCAAGGTGCGCAATGTGCAGATCGTCGCCTGCGGCACCAGCTATCACGCCGGCATGGTTGCCCGTTACTGGCTCGAGGCCCTGGCGGGTGTACCCTGCCAGATCGAGGTGGCCAGCGAATTCCGCTACCGCAAGGTGGTGGTGCAGCCCGATACGCTGTTCGTCAGCATCTCCCAGTCCGGCGAAACCGCCGATACCCTGGCCGCACTGCGCAACGCCAAGGCGCTGAGCCCGGAGCAGGGTAGCTACCTGGCCAGCCTGGCGATCTGCAACGTCGGCATCAGCTCCCTGGTGCGCGAGTCCGACCTGACCCTGTTGACCCAGGCCGGCCCGGAAATCGGCGTGGCCTCGACCAAGGCCTTCACCACCCAGCTGGTGGCCCTGCTGCTGCTGACCCTGTCCCTCGGCCGCGTGCGCGGCACCCTCGACGCGAACCTGGAAGCCGAGCTGGTCGAGGAGCTGCGCCGCCTGCCGGCCCGCCTCGGCGAAGCCCTGGCCATGGACGCGGTGGTGGAAAAGGTTGCCGAACACTTCGCCGAAAAACACCACACCCTGTTCCTCGGCCGTGGCGCCCAGTACCCGGTGGCCATGGAGGGTGCGCTCAAGCTCAAGGAGATTTCCTACATCCACGCCGAGGCCTACCCGGCCGGCGAGCTCAAGCATGGCCCGCTGGCCCTGGTCGACAGCGATATGCCGGTGGTCACCGTGGCGCCGAACGACGAACTGCTGGAGAAGCTCAAGTCCAACCTGCAGGAAGTCCGCGCCCGCGGCGGCGAACTGATCGTGTTCGCCGACGAGCAGGCCGGCATGAGCAACGGCGAGGGCACCCATGTGGTCAACATGCCGCACATCCACGAAGTGCTGGCGCCGATCCTCTACACCATCCCGTTGCAGCTGCTGTCCTACCACGTCGCCGTGCTCAAGGGCACCGATGTGGACCAGCCGCGCAATTTGGCCAAGAGCGTGACAGTGGAGTAGGGCGATTCGAGCGAGGGGGATGCAGCTCGGGAATGACGTCTGTTCGGGGTAGGCCCTGCTCAGCCCGGGCCCGTCTTCCCTGCCCCCAAGTCTTCTGCGGCACCGAGCGGTCTGCAGAAACCCATGTAGGCGCCCAGACTCTGGACGTGCACGGCGACCGGCCCATTCGGCCGCCTTCCTTTCGGCTAGCTGCCCTGGGTTCGGTCGTTGTCGGCTGATGCTGCAGGCAGGCCGACACTGCTCCAGTCCCGCATGTGGAGGAGCACATCGCTCATGGCCTGGCCGGCGGTGGAGAGCTTATGGGAGGCCAGGCGGAGCAGCCCGACGCGCCGCTCCAGCTGTGGCTTGCCCAGGGCCACGCAACGGGCCCCCAGCTCCTGCATCTGATGGATGCACAGGCTGGGCACCGCACTGACCCCCAGACCCTGGGCCACCATGCGACCGACGGTGGTCAACTGGTGGCTTTCAAAGGCTACCGGCAGCTTGCCGTGTTCTCTCGCGACTATATCTTCCAGCATCAGGCGTACCGTCGACGGCCGTTGCAGGCTGATGAAGGGCCGCTCCAGCAACTCCGCCCAAGCCAGCTCGGAACGCTGCGCCAGGCTGCAATCCGCCGCCACCACGGCGACGAAACGGTCGGTGTAGAAGGGGGTGAAGGCCAGGTCCTCGAGGTTCTCCGGCTCGAAGGCGATGCCCAGTTCCACTCGCCGGTTGCGCACCATCTCCAGCACCTGTTCGTTGATCACATCGTGCACAGCTACGTTCACTTTCGGATGAAGGTCGCGGAAGGCCTTGAGTGCCACCGGCAGCAGGTTGCCGGCGAAGGAGGGCATGGCGGCGATGGAAACCTTGCCCAGTTGCAGGGTGAAGTGCTGTCGCAGCAATTCCTCGGTGTTGTCCCAGTCGGCCAGCAGGCGACGGGCGATGGGCATTAGCGTCTCGCCCTCCGGAGTGAGAGCGACGCTGCGGGTGGTGCGCGCCAGCAACTGACCTCCGAGTGATTCCTCGAGGTTTTTGATCGCGAGGGAAAGGGCGGGCTGGGACAGGTGCAGGCGCTCGCAGGCCTGGGCAAAGCTCAGGCCCTGAGCCACGGCGAGGAAGGCGCGCAGTTGCTTTACGGTCATTTATTTGGAAAGCGGATTAATTGCAATGAAAAACAAACTTAACAAATAAGTATTCGGGCGAGAAGATCTGCCTCACTCATCAGCGGCATCCCGCCGCTCTCCAATAACGACAAGAGGCGCAAAGCGTGAGCGGACTCGACAAGCGCGTAGGTTCCTACGAAGAGGCCCTGGTCGGGCTGACCGACGACATGACCATCCTGGCAGGGGGCTTCGGCCTCTGTGGCATCCCGGAAAATCTGATCGCCGAGATCCGCCGTCGTAGCGCCAAGGGCCTGACCGTGGTTTCCAACAACTGTGGCGTAGATGGTTTCGGCCTCGGCGTGCTCCTGGAAGACCGCCAGATTCGCAAGATGATTGCCTCCTACGTCGGCGAGAACGGGCTGTTCGAGAAACAGCTGCTGTCTGGCGAGCTGGAAGTGGAACTCACGCCCCAGGGCACCTTGGCCGAACGCCTGCGTGCTGGCGGCGCCGGCATCCCGGCATTCTTCGCCGCGACGGGTTATGGCACCCCGGTGGCCGAAGGCAAGGAAACCCGTGATATCGACGGTCGCCATTACATTCTTGAGCGGGCAATCACCGGCGACTTTGCCATCGTCAAGGGCTGGAAGGCGGACCATTTCGGCAATGTGATCTACCGCCACACTGCGCAGAATTTCAACCCGGTGGTGGCCACCGCCGGCCGCATCACCGTGGTGGAAGTCGAAGAGATCGTCGAGCCCGGTGAACTGGACCCGGCGCACATCCATACCCCTGGCATCTACGTGGATCGCATCATCTGCGGAACCTTTGAAAAGCGGATTGAGAAACGCACCGTCCGCTCCTGATCAGCACAAGAAGAATCCGAGGAAACCGATATGGCACTGACCCGCGAACAGATGGCCCAGCGCGTGGCCCGCGAACTCAAGGATGGCTACTACGTGAATCTGGGGATCGGCATCCCCACGTTGGTAGCCAACTACGTCCCCGAAGGCATGCAGGTGATGCTGCAATCGGAGAACGGCCTGCTGGGCATGGGCGCCTTTCCCACCGAGGACGAAGTGGACGCCGACCTGATCAATGCCGGCAAGCAGACCGTCACCGCCGTCCAGGGCGCGTCGATCTTCTCCTCCGCCGAGTCCTTCGCCATGATTCGTGGCGGCCACGTGGACCTGACTGTGCTCGGCGCCTTCGAGGTGGACGTGCAGGGCAACATCGCCTCCTGGATGATCCCCGGCAAACTGGTCAAGGGCATGGGTGGCGCCATGGACCTGGTGGCCGGTGCCGATAACATCATCGTCACCATGACCCATGCCTCCAAGGACGGCGAGTCCAAGCTGCTGGAGCGCTGTTCCCTACCGCTGACGGGGGCCGGCTGCATCCGCAAGGTGCTCACCGACCTGGCCTACCTGGAAATCAAGGATGGCACCTTTGTCCTCCGCGAGACTGCTCCGGGCGTGAGCATTGCCGAGATTGCCGAGAAAACCGCCGGCCCCCTGATCGTCCCGGACGATGTGGTCGAAATGCGCTTCTGATTGTTCTGCCGCCCCGACCGCAGCCACCACGCATGGCCGCTTTCGGGGCGGTCTTTTGATCGCTGGATGGCTATCGCGCAGCGATACCCATGCTCGTTTTTCGCAGCTGGAATGTCGGGCTTCGACCCGTTCAACGCCAACGACCTCTACGCGGTTCATCCAGCCGCCCAGGAGAATCAAAGATGCACGAAGTCGTCATAGTCGCCGCAACCCGCACCGCCATCGGCAGCTTCCTGGGCTCCCTGGCCAGCGTGCCCGCCGTCGAACTGGGTGCTGCCGTGATCAAGCGCCTGCTGGAGCAAAGCGGCCTGGCCGGCAGCGAAGTGGATGAGGTGATCCTCGGTCATGTGCTCACCGCCGGCGCAGGACAGAACACGGCGCGCCAGGCGGCGATCCGTGCCGGCCTGCCCAACGCCGTGCCGGCGCTGACCCTGAACAAGGTCTGCGGCTCCGGACTCAAGGCCCTGCACCTCGGCGCCCAGGCAATCCGCTGCGGCGACGCCGAGGTGATTATCGCCGGCGGCATGGAGAACATGAGCCTGGCGCCCTACGTCATGCCTGCCGCCCGTACCGGCCTGCGCATGGGCCACGGCAAGCTGGTCGACAGCATGCTCCAGGATGGCCTGTGGGATGCCTTCAATGACTACCACATGGGCATCACCGCCGAGAATCTGGTGGACAAGTACGGCATCAGCCGCGAGGAGCAGGACGCCTTCGCCGCCGCATCGCAGCGCAAGGCCGCGGCCGCCATCGAGTCCGGGCGCTTCAGCGACGAGATCACTCCGATCCTGATTCCTTCGCGCAAGGGCGAGGCGGTCAGCTTCGCCACCGACGAACAGGCCAGAGCCGTCACCACCGCCGAGTCGCTGGCCAAGCTCAAGCCAGCTTTCAAGAAGGATGGCAGTGTCACCGCCGGCAACGCCTCCAGCCTCAACGACGGCGCCGCCGCCGTGCTGCTGATGAGTGCCGAGAAAGCCAGGGCCCTGAGCCTGCCGGTACTGGCGCGCATCGCCGGCTACGCCAATGCCGGCGTCGATCCGGCATTCATGGGAATCGGTCCGGTTTCCGCCACTCGCCGCTGTCTGCAGAAGGCCGGCTGGCAACTGGACGACCTGGATCTGATCGAAGCCAACGAGGCCTTTGCCGCCCAGGCGTTGTCGGTCGGCAAGGAACTCGGCTGGGATGCAGCCAAGGTCAACGTCAACGGTGGCGCAATCGCCCTCGGTCACCCCATTGGCGCCTCCGGCTGCCGTGTGCTGGTGACCCTGCTGCACGAGATGATCAAGCGCGATGCCAGGAAGGGCCTGGCCACCCTGTGTATAGGTGGCGGCCAGGGCGTGGCGTTGGCCATCGAGCGCTGAGCACACGCGAGAAACGACTGGCCCGGCCTCGTACCGGGCTTTGTCATATCAGCCGAGGCTCAGGCAACCTCGGATAGCTGGTCGCAAGCCCAACTCACAACCATAAGAAAGAGACTTCATTCATGTTCAACACCCTCACCCACCTGAGCGTGAACCTGGTACAGCGCTACCTGCCTTCACCCTTCGTGTTCTCCGCACTGCTGACTCTGGCCGTGCTGATCGCCGGCATCTTCTCCACCGAGCAGACGCTACCGGCCATGGTGCAGCACTGGAGCAGTGGCTTCTGGACCCTGCTCGGCTTCGCCATGCAGATGGCGTTGGTCTTCGTCACCGGCCATGCCCTGGCCAGCGCGCCCATCGTCAACCGTCAGCTCGACCGCCTGGCCGGTCTGGCCCGCACGCCAGGCCAGGCGATCTTGCTGGTCACCCTGGTGGCCCTGGTCGGCTGCTGGATCAACTGGGGCTTCGGCCTGGTGATCGGCGCGGTGTTCGCCCGTGCCCTGGCACGCCAGGTCGAGGGCGTGGACTACCCGCTGCTGGTGGCCTCGGCCTACTCCGGCTTTCTCGTCTGGCACGGCGGCCTGGCTGGCTCCATCCCGCTGTCGCTGGCCACTGGCGGCGCGGACCTGGCACGCATCACCGCCGGCGTGCTGAGCGCTCCGGTGAGCATCACCGAAACCCTGTTCAGCGCGCAGAACCTGACCATCGTCGTGCTGCTGGTGATTGGCCTGCCGCTGCTCAACCGTGCCATGCACCCGCGCCAGGGCGCCAAGGTGGCCGACCCGGCCAAGCTGGTGGAGTCCCATGCCGAACGGCCGGCCCGCGAAACCCCGGCGCAGCGCCTGGACGACAGCCGCATCCTCGGCCTGGCGCTGGTGGCGATGGCGGCGATCTACCTGTTCAACCACTTCAGCAGCAAGGGTCTGGTGCTTGGCCTCGACGTGGTTATCGCCCTCTTCCTGTTCTGCGGCCTGCTCCTACATGGAACTCCCGAGCGTTACATGCGCGCGGTGGACGAGAGCGTGCGCGGCATAGGTGGCATCGTCCTGCTGTTCCCCTTCTACGCCGGAATCATGGGCATGATGATGGGCGCCAACGCCGACGGCATCTCCCTCGGCCGGCAAATCACCGAGACCTTCATTTCCTGGTCTTCGGCTGACACCTTCCCGCTGCTGGCTTTCCTCAGCGCCGGCGTGGTCAATGTGTTTGTCCCCTCCGGCGGTGGCCAGTGGGCGGTACAGGGCCCGATCATGCTGCCGGCGGCCCAGGCTTTGGGCGTATCGCCCACCGTAACCGCCATGGCGATTGCCTGGGGCGACGCCTGGACCAACATGATCCAGCCGTTCTGGGCCCTGCCGCTGCTCGGCATCGCCGGTCTCGGCGCACGCGACATCATGGGCTACTGCCTGATCGTGCTGCTGTATTCGGGCGCGGTGATCTGCGGCGCGTTCTACTTCCTCGGCTAATTGGCGCAGCCGAAGTACTTGGCCTACAAGCACTTCGGCAATGCCTAGGCTAATGCCAATGGTTGAGCCTGTTTTAGGGCTGCTTTTCCAGGGCCTTCTTTCATTCAGGCAACAGATGTAGTCGAGCCATACATAGCCTGCGCCTGTGCATCGAACAGTGCGCGGGCCGGCTGGCACCCTGAGCAAAAACGAAACATGCCATCACCGATGAGTTGCTAGGTCAGCTTCTCAGCAACTATCAGAGCCCTGAAGACCTTTTCGGTCTCGACGGCATCCTCAAGCAATTGACCAGGAAGTTGGTCGAACGCGGACTGGATGCAGAGCTGGCCCATCACTCGGGGCACGACAAACATCAGTCGGTTAACAACCCTGCCGGCAATACCCGTAAAGGTTTCAGTCGTACGAAGCTCAAGGGCGAGTTCGACGATCTACCTATCGATGTGCCGCGCGATCGGTACGGCACCGCGCTCGCTCGATACTCAATAGAAGGCATCGGTCAGAGCGGCTTGAAAGCGTGTTGTCCAGGCGGCCTTACAACGTGGCAGTCGCCGCGGCGGCAAACAACCTCGCCAGAGCCCTTTGGGCCGTGCTAGCTAGCCAGTGACCTGCCATATCGGGCCGAACCCTTTACGGCATGCATTCCAAGGGCATTGAAAATAGCAATCTACAGAGCGCAAGGAGCGCAGGCGACAAGCACATGATGACAAAATGGGTCAGACCGTGACGAGGTAAACCTAGTAGGGAATATGAGCCAAGGGCCCAGCCTTCAGCTCGATTATCAGATCAGGACCTCGCTGGCGAATTCCGTCGGGGCAGTAGGTTTCCGGCCTGCACAACAGGCCGGATACAAGACTGCTCCTACCATTACGCCAACATCGCTACCTGTTGAGCTCCGGGAGGCGCTCATAATAAGTGTGCTTAAATTCTGAACTGCTTCACCAGTCCACCAAGTCGATCACCCAGATCGGTCAGGCTGCGTGCGGTCTGGGCGCCGTTTTGGGCGTCGTCGGCGACGATGTCAGCGGAATGGGCGATCTGAGTCATGCTGCGGCTGATTTCTTCCGCGACGGCGGTTTGTTCTTCTGATGCGCTGGCAATCTGGGCGTTCATGTCGCTGATGGTTTCGATCAATTGAGCAATTGCATCGAGCGACTTCCCTGCCTCGTTGGCCAGCTCGCCGGTGGTCTTGCCGGTGTCGCTGGAGCGGCTCATGGCGACCACTGCTTCCTTTGCGCCGCGCTGCAACGAGCTGATCATGTCGTGGATTTCCTGAGTACTTTGCTGGGTACGGCTGGCCAGGGCACGCACTTCGTCGGCGACCACTGCGAAACCACGTCCAGCATCGCCAGCGCGCGCCGCTTCAATCGCGGCGTTGAGGGCTAGCAAGTTGGTCTGCTCGGCGACTGAACGAATTACATCGACCACTGTTGCGATGGATTGCACGTCCCGACGCAGATGATCGAGCGACGAACTGCTCTCGCCAATTTCGCCGATCAACACGTGAATGCTGCCGATGCTTTTGTTAACTACTGACTTGGCCTCCAGCCCCACATCGCTGGTTTTGCGAGCAGCCTGGGAAGCACTCTGGGCGCTGATTGATACCTGATGCGCCGCCGAAGACATCTCATGAATGGCGGTCGCGACCTGATCTGTTTCCTGCCGCTGGTGGCCCATGGCCTGTTCCGAACGCTGGGCTTGGGACGACATATCGCCCACCAGGCTGTTCAACTGGCCGGTCATTTCGGCTATTTGCCGCACCAGTCCGTGAATCTTCTCTACGAACTGATTGAAGGATCGAGCCAGAGCACCTAGTTCGTCATTGCCGTTTTCCGGCAGGCGACGGGTCAGGTCACCGTCACCTGCAGCGATGTCGTCGAGGTTCTGCTTGATCACTAGCACCGGCTTGACCAGTCCATTGCCAATGAACACGCCAACCAGTGCAACAACTATCAGGAACACCGCGACAATCGTCACGATCAATGTGGCTGAAGATCCAATGCGGCTTTGGGTCAGTTGCTCGATAGCCATAATCTGATTATCGATGTCATCCAAGTTTACTTGAGTGCCGAACGCCAAGTCCCACTTTTCTAAATACGAGGTGTAACCCAATTTCGGAATTGGTTTGTCGCTGCCAGGGGTCGGCCAGTCGTAGCGGAAGAAATGCGTGCCATCTTTTGCCTTGTCCACCAGGCCGCGGATCACGTAGACGCCATTGGCATCCTTGGCATCGGCGAAGTTCTTGCCAATATCCGCGTCCTTGTCGGCCCAAAACACGCGCACGTATTGCGAGTTGTACCCGAAGAAGTAACTTGCCTTGTCGTACTGCAAATTCCTCAGGACTTTGAGCGCACGATCACGGGCCTCCATGTCTCCCGGCGCGGATGCCTCGTAAATCGGTTTGATGGCCGCCTCGCCAATCTGCTGGTAGTTCTTTAGTGACAGTTTCCGCTCATCCAGAAGCAATGCTCGAGTCTGCTCAACTTCTTGGGCTGCCAGTTTTTGCAGAACAACCCAAGTGATACAACTGATCACCGCAGCCAGCAATAGGCTAGGGATGATGGCGAGGAGGATGATCTTGCGGTGTAGGCTTAATATCACGGTGATTTCCTTATGTAAGCAGGACGGGCTCTACCAGACTTCAGCGGACGTTTTTAAGAGGGATGAAATTTCAGGTCTTGCCGGGTGACTCTACGACGCATTCTTGGGTTATGGCACGAGGGTATGCAGCTTGTTGTATTGGGATGGTCTGAAGTAGTCATGTATTCTTGTCTGACTTAAGTCTCTGCCGATGTTGAAAGCGACGATTCAACCAAAAACGATCAGGCCGTCCGCTTGTTTCTGCTTTTTTAGCCGACGCGAGCACTTCGCATTGGCCATTTTCCATACTACAGACGCACGTCTCCTGCATTCGTCAGCGAATGTCGGCGTGCCACCCATAGGTTCGACAGCGCAAACAGTGTTACTAGTTGCGCGTTATTTTGGGCCAGGCCACGGGAGTGTCTCTTCACATAACCGAACTGACGCCTGATCACCAGTAACGGGGGCTCGGCTTGGACTCGCACCAGGGCCTTGGCTTTCTCGATCTTGTGCCTGGCTACGTATAGCGCGCTGTTCTTGGCAAGTTTTTTATAGGTGCAGCGGCGTGCCGCCATCTGCCAGATAGCCTTGCGCCCGCCATGCTCCGGGCGCTTTTCAATACCGATATAACCGGTATCAGCACAGACCACGTTCTCCGAACCATGCAACAACTTGTCGACCTGAGTAACGTCTGCGACGTTGGCTGCTGTGCCCACCACGCTATGCACCAAACCCGATTCGTCGTCCACGTCCATATGCGGTTTCAAGCCGAAGTAATACTGGTTGCCCTTCTTTGTCTGGTGCATGTCCGGGTCGCGCTTGCCGTCTTTGTTCCTGATCGAGTTGGGCGCGCTGATCGGCGTTGCATCGACGATGGCGCCCTGGCGCAGCGACAGGCTGCGGTCACTGAGATAGCCATTGATCACCGCCAGTATCCCAATCGTCAGTTCGTGTTCTTCCTGCAGGCTACGGAAGTCGACGATTGTGATCTCGTACAACGTTTCTTCTATCGCCGGGTCGATGTAGCCGAACCAGTTCTGCATCAAATGCACACGCGCCATTGCCATTAGCGGGTAGGCAGCCCGACCACCTCCACCCTTGGGGTAATGTGGATCGATCGAGGCAATCAATCCTTTCCACGGCACAACCTGATCCATCTCGATTAGGAGCAAGTCCTTGCGGGCCTGCTTGTGGTTGCCGACGTACTCGGCGTCGGCGAAGGTCATCTTCTTCATCGGCAAGCTCAGCGGGTGGAATCCGGGTACTTTGCCAACGCTAGGAAGTCTTCTTCAGAGTTTCCCTAGGGAGGTGATCACGGTATGTAGTGGTCAACAAAGTTTGGACACTGGTTTGGTGTTCACCCGGTGAGAGATTCAGTTTCCGCTGGCGTCTGGTTTCCGGGGTAATGTGCCGGCGCTGGTGGTTGTAGTGGTGTGTCAGATAGCGCAACCCTTCTGGCTCTGCATGGCCTTGGCTGGCATAGCCATACTCCGGTAGCAGCAAAATACTTGGCGAAGCTCTAAACCCTGGGCTTGGTAGATGGGGGCATCAGTACGTCGGTTGAGGCGACCGGCGAGCCGTGTGACAACTTCTTCGTCCATCATCGCGGGACCATATGATCTGACTGATGCGCCTATCCTGGGGGCGCCGATCCGGTGGCGGCAAACTTAGCCAATGTCTCGCCCCTGGCTTAGGTGAAACAAGTAGGCTGCTCCGCCTTACTGCGCCAGCCAGCCGCCGTCGATGTTCCACGTTGCGCCGCGTACCTGCTCTGCGGCCGAGCTGCAGAGAAACAGTGCCAGCTCGCCCAGCTGCTGCGGGGTGACGAACGCCTGAGAAGGCTGCTTCTCCGCCAGCAGCGCCGTGCGCGCTTGCTCGGGTGATTCGCCGGCGGCGACACGTGCATCGATCTGCTGCTGTACGAGCGGGGTGAGCACCCAGCCGGGGCAGATGGCATTGCAGGTGATACTGCTCAGGGCGGTTTCCAATGCCACCACCTTGGTCAACCCGAGCACGCCATGTTTAGCCGCGACATAGGCCGCCTTGCCGGTGGAACCGACGCTGCCATGCACGGAGGCGATGTTGATGATGCGCCCCCACTCCTGCGCGCGCATGTCAGGTAGAGCCAGTCGCGTGCAGTGAAACACCGCCGAGAGGTTGAGCGCGATGATCGAGTCCCAGCGCTCAACCGGAAAGTTCTCCACAGGCGATACGTGTTGTATCCCGGCGTTGTTGACCAGGATATCGACGCGGCCGAAATCGCGGCGGGCGTAGTCGAATAGCGCCTCGATCTGGGTTGGGTCGCCGAGGTCGGCGCCGTGATAGCCGACCCGTCCGCCGAAGTTGGACAGCTGGGCCGCCGCCGCCTGCCAGTCGCCGAAACCGTTAAGGATGACGTTGGCACCACTGCGGGCTAGCACTTCGGCAATGCCTAGGCCGATGCCACTGGTCGAACCTGTTATCAGGGCAGTTTTTCCACTGAGCGCCATAGGGCCTCCTTTTCATGCAGCCAAGAATGTAATCGGGCCATGCGGAACCCGCGCCCGCGCACCGAATGGTGCGCGGGCCGCCGGCACCCTGGGGCTTGTCTGTGCTACAAACCCAACCCGGGTAAATCGTCCCCGGCTGGGCAGTCCCCGAGAGGACCGCGCTTCCGGTATTTCTCCAAGGATTCAGCTGCGAGCCGAATCACTGCCGTATTCAGTCGATGCCCCGCCGCACGTCAGCTCGTTGGATGTTCACTCTACTGCACCGGCAGAATTCGCCTGCCAACGGCTGAAAAGGCCGGGCCTGCGTGGCCCGGCAAGACTTCCACGAGGAGTAGTCGCAATGCGTCGGCGCCGCCTTACCAGAGCGGCAGGCTGTAGCTGACGATGAAGCGGTTCTCGTCCAGATCGCTGCCGACGTTGCTGCGCGTGGTGGCGTTGCGCAGGCGCAGGCCGAGGTTCTTCAGCGGTCCGTCCTGGAACACGTAGGCGATGTCGGTGTTGCGCTCCCAGGTCTTTCCTTCGCTCTGGCCTGCACCGCGATCGACGTTGTCGCCCGACAGGTAACGGGTCATGAAGGTCAGTCCAGGCACCCCGAGGGCGGCAAAGTCGAAGTCGTAGCGCAGTTGCCAGGAGCGTTCGTCCTGGTTGCCGAAGTCGTTGATCTGCACCAGGTTGACCAGCGCGTTGTCGGAGCCGGCGATGTAGGCGAAGCCGGTGTCGCCGGAGAGGTGCTGGTAGCCGGCGGTGAACCCCTGGGCCCCCAGACGGTAGGTGAACAAGGCGCCGAAGGCATCGTTGTCGACGTTGCTGCCGCCGTCATCGTTGGAGCGGGCGAAGCGGATATCCGACTTGAAGCTGCGCCCCTCGGCCAATGGCAGCTGGTGCACCAGGTTGACCAGGTGCTGCTTGTAGATACCGTCGAGGCCGCCGTAGTAGTAGCTGGTGGAAAGCTCCGGGGTCCACTGGTAGCGACCGCCGGCGAACAGGAATTCGTCGCTGGTCTTGGCACTGCCCAGTACGATGTTGCGCTTGCCGCCGTTGAACACGGTCATGTCCTGATTGTCCGAGGAGTCGCGCTGGTTGACCCGGTCGATGCGGCCGAGGTCGAGACTCAGGCCCTCCACCTCGTTGCTGTTGAGCCAGGCGCCGCGGAAGGTCTGCGGCAGCAGGCGGCTGTCGTTGCGCATCAGCGCCGGCAGCACCGGTTGCAGGGTGCCGAGCTTGAGGGTGCTGTTGGAAGCGCGCAGCTTGGCCGTCAGGCCGGCCTCGCCGTACTCGTCCTGGGCGCGCTTCGGCGCCTCGCGGTCGCTCTTGAGGATGCCGGTGCCGACCCGGTCCGGGCTGGAGTCGAGCTTGATCCCGAGCAGGCCGATGGCGTCGATGCCGACGCCGATGGGGCCTTCGGTATAGCCAGACTCGAAGCGCAACATGAAGCCCTGGGCCCACTCTTCAGCCTTGGCCTGGGCGGCGCCGCTCTGGCGGAAGTCGCGGTTCATGTAGAAGTTGCGGGCATCCAGCGTCGCCTTGCTGTCGTCGACGAAGGCGGCGAATGCCGAGGGCGTCAGCCCCAGGGCGATACTCGTGGCCAGCAGCTGGCAGGAGAGTGTCGGCTTTTGTCGCATGGGTAGTTCCTCTTGTAGTTATTGTTGCTACAGCTTTGTTGCCCACGGCCTTTCTGGTCGCGCCATGGGATAGGGGGACACCTAGAACACGCGAGGCCAAGAGTTGGCCTCAAGGGGTGAGAGGCCCGCGCACAGCGTGCCGCTCGGCGCGAAGCAGTCGTGCAGCCATAGACTTCGGTTGGTGCGCGATGGGCCGAAGTCCTTGCCGACGAAACCGCGGCTGCCCAGGCTGGCGCGATCCTGGGGACGCACCGCTGCGGCGGCACCTGTCACCTCGCCCATCTCGTCTCTCGTTTCGCCGAGCAGCAGCATGATGCTGCCGCCGATCAGGCCGAGAATGGGCGCGGTGAAGGCATCGGTGCCGAAGAAGGGGCTGGGGATGGCGCTCAGGATCGCCGGGGTGCCGGGCAGCGCGGCCATGGTGAACGTGAACGCGCCGAGGGCGATGGCGCCCGGCAGCAGGTGCCTGGGAATGCCGGCCTCGCGCAACAGCACGGCTAACAAAACCAGCAACGGGGCGAGGATGAGGACGTCGAACCCGCGGTAGGCGAGGTCCATCGCCAGGCAGAGGGACAGCAAAATATCCAAGGTACCCATAGTGAGGGCGATTCCTTCTTGTTGTTGTTTTCTGGCGTGCTCTAGGGCACGTCGACGTCGAGTCCGACGAGTAGTGACTTGCCTAGAGCGAAAGATGTGCCAGGTAGCTCGGATCGGTCGTGGAAAAGCTTCTGGCCGAGCTGCGGCCTAGTCACCACGGGGCTTTGCTCGGGAAGTTGAGGGGACTCGTCGGAGGATTTTTGGCCCATGTGTTGAGGCATAGGTGCTCCAAGAAACTGGACATGTTCAGCGTGGCGATGGCCGGCACGGCGCTTTCCAGCCTTCTGGACGCATCGATGAGCGCTGCTTCAGGATGTTTTGCCGCAGCCTGCTATACAGGCTGGCGCGGGAGGTGCCGAACTCGAGGGCGGCGCGGCGGCGACTGCCATTGCTCGGCTGTAGCGCCGCCAGCAGGGCGTTGCGCTCTGCGCTGGCGATGCTCGGTGCCAGGGGTTGCACCGGGGCGATGAGAAGGTCGAACAGTAGTGGCATGGCCAACGCCAAGGCTCGGCCGTTGCCGGCCTCGGCGTGGTCGCTACGGCGAGCGGCTCAAGGACCGCCATAGACCTCGTTGGGCAGCCAGGTGGCCAGCGGCTGGAACCAGAACACCAGGGCCAGGGCGAGCAGCTGCAGGGCGATGTAGGGCATGACGCCCAGGTAGATGTCGCGGGTGGTGATGCCCGGCGGGCACACGCCCTTGATGTAGAACAGGGCAAAGCCCACCGGCGGGGTGAGGAACGAGGTCTGCAGGCACATGGCGAACATGATGGCGAACCACAGCGGGTCCACGCCCATGGCGAACAGCACCGGCGCCACCAGCGGCAGGATGATCAGGGTGATCTCCACCCAGTCGAGGAAGAAGCCCAGCAGGAAGGTGATGAACAGCACCGTCAGCAACACCCCGGTCTGGCCGAACGGCAGCCCGGTCAGTGCCGCGCGCACCACATCGTCGCCGCCCAGGCCGCGCAGCACCGCGGCGAACACCGTGGCACCGATGAAGATGCCGAAGATGAAGGCGGTGGTGCGGCTGGTCTGGTACAGCGCCTCCTTGAGCACGGCCAGGTCCAGGCGGCGGCTGACCAGGGCCATCAGCAGCGCGCCGGCGGCGCCCACGGCCGAGGCCTCGGTGGTGGTGGCGATGCCAAAGAAGATCGAGCCGAGCACGGCCAGAATCAGCCCCAGTGGCGGCACCACTGCCCAGAACACATCGAGCAGGGCGCGCATGTCCAGCGGCTGGCGGTCCTTCGGTGCCGGGGCGAAGTCCTTCTTCAGCCAGGCGGCGATCACGATATACAGGATGTACAACGCGCCGAGCATCATCCCGGGAATCAGTGCGCCCATGAACAGCTTGCCGACCGAGGCCTCGGGCGTGCCCAGGCGATCGGCCATCAGCACCAGCATGATGCTCGGCGGCACCAGGATGCCCAGGGTGCCCACGGAACAGGCGGTGCCGACCGCCAGCGACTTGTTGTAGTTGGCCTGCAGCATCGGCCCCAGCGACAGCATGCCGAGCAGCACCACCGAGGCGCCGACGATGCCGGTGGAGGCGGCCAGCAGCACGCCGACGATGACCACGGTGATGGCGTAGCCGCCGCGCAGCGGCCCCAGTACCCGTACCAGGCTGTGCATCAGGCGCTCGGCGATGCCGGAGCGATCGAGCATGATGCCCATGAAGATGAACAGCGGCAGCGCCACCATCAGCTCGTTGGCGACGATGCCGTAGATGCGCGCATCCAGCACGCCGATGGTGCCGCCCCAGGTGAACCAGAGATCGGCGTCGAAATATTCGATCAGCACATGGCCGGTGATGGCGAACACCAGGCCGATGCCGGCCAGCGACCAGGCCACGGGGAAGCCGAGCAGCAGCAGCCCCATGAAGCTGGCGAACATGGCAATAACAAGAATTTCTTCCAGACCCATTACTTCAGCCTCGTGATCAGGGATTCGGATGGCCGCCGTTGCGGTCATCGGCAGGCGTTTGAATGGCCCGGGGGAATTGGAACAGCAGGGTGCTGCAGCGCGAGGCCCGGGAGACCAGGGCGATGGCCACGAGGATCAGGCCCAGGGGCAGCACGCTCTTGAAGATGAAGCGGTAGGGCAGGCCGCTGGGTGCCTGGGAGTGCTCCTGGTAGATGAACGCGGTGTAGGCGTAGGGCACCAGGGTATGGATCATCAGGGAGACCACCGGTAGTGCCAGCAGGGCGATGCCCAGCAGCTCGATGCGGGCCTGGGTGCGCAGGGAGAGCTTCTCCCGCAGCACATCGACGCGCACGTGATCGTCGCGCACCACGGCGTAGCCCAGCGACAGCATCATGGCGGCGCCGAACAGGTGCCAGGACAGCTCTTCCAGGCCGATCGAACCGCGGGCCATGACGAAACGGCTGAACACGTTGCTGAGCACCACCAGCAGCACCAGCAGCCACAGCCAGGCGCTGGCCCGGCCGATGGCGACGATCAGGCGATCGAGGTACCAGGACAGACGGTTGCTCGGCAGCGGCTGCGGGGCAGTGGCAGGCAGGTCGGGAGAAGCGGAGGGCTGAGACACAAATACCTCGGGCTTGGCAGGCAAAGGCAATCGACGGGCACCGGCATGGCCGGGCCCGTCGAGGTTCGGGGTGGTGCGATCAGTCCTGCTGGTAGAAGTCGCGCGGCAGGTAGCCCATGCGGTGCCAGGTGGCGTGGTGCTGCATGAAGTCGCGCTGGCTGGTCAGCACGCGCTTGAACATGGCGTCCTGGCCGGCGATTTCGTCCAGCACCTCGTTGGTCACCCGCTGCAGCTCGCGCAGCACCGGCTCCGGCAGGTTCTGCGCCTGCACGCCTTCCTTCTGGTACTCGGCCAGGGCGGTTGGCTGGGCCCACTCGCTCTCGGCGAAGCCCTTGAGGGTGGCCGACTCGCAGCCCATCTCGATCAGCGCGCGGCTTTGCGGCTGGAGCTTGTCCCACACACCCTGGTTGACCAGCAGGTGCGAGGTGGTCAGGGTCTGGTGCCAGCCCGGCATGATGTAGTTCTTGATGATCTGGTCCAGCCCCAGCATCTTGTCGATGGCCGGCTGGGAGAACTCGGTGGCGTCGATGGTCTTGCGCTCCAGCGCCTGGTAGATCTCGCCGCCGGGGATCATGGTGACCGAGGCGCCGAGCTTCTCCAGCACCTTGCCGCCGATGCCGGCGAAGCGAATGCGCAGGCCGTCGAAGTCCTTCAGGTCGTTGATCGGCTTGGCGAACCAGCCGGCGCCCTCCGGGCCGATGACGCTGCACAGCATCGGGTGGATGTTGTGCTCGGCGTAGATCTCCTCCAGCAGCTTCTTGCCGTCGCCCTGGTAGTACCAGGCCAGGTAGGCCGGCGGCTCCAGGTTGAAGGGTGCGCCGGAATAGAGCGGCAGGGCGGGGATGGTGCCCTGGTCATAGCCGACCCAGGTGAAGCCGGCCGGGTACTTGCCGGTGCTCACCGCATTCATGATCTCGAACGGCGGGACCAGCTCGCCCGGCTCGTAGTAGCGCAACTGCATGTCGCCGCCGGAAATCGCCTTGAGCTGGTCGGCCAGGTGCTTGACCGGGGTAACCAGGCCGACCAGGTGCGAAGGGAAGGCCAGCGGCACCTGCCAGCGGACCTTCTCGGTGGCGACCGCCGGGGTGGCCAGCAGGCTGGAAGACAGCAGCGTGGCGGCACTGATGCCGCAGGTGAGGCGGGAAAGCTGTTGCTTGATCGACATACGGAGTTCCTTCTTGTTGTTGTTTCGAAACAGTCACGACCTGGGCGCGCACCTGCACCAGCGGAAGTCCGCGTTGGAAGGGCGCTAGCCGTAAGCTCATGGCCATTGCTAACTCCATGCCAATCAAGAATATTCTTTTAAAACAACAATTTATTGAGTTGGTTAGAAGTCGTCGAGCAGCCAATTCCGAATATATGGACACTGTAGTGTGGCGTGCTGGCCACTATGTTCAGTAATCAAGACCGACTCGCCCAGTCTTCTGGACACTTGCCAATCCTGTCGAAGGGGGCGTAGCGGCGGGTCGAGGAGCGCTGGCGATGTTCTTCATCCGGTAATCGGCGCCCGCTTCGAGCGCATCCGGGACTCCGGGGGCCAGGTCTGTGTCGGATGAAGGTCGAGTTGCAGCATGGTCCGGCGTCAAATCGCCGCTGGCCGTCTGCCTGACCCCGGTGTCTAGCCCGGGCAGGCTGTTCGGGTCCATGGTCGCCACCAACGGTGTAGCAACCCTGGTAGGCGCGACCGTGGGGGCTCCAGTACTCGCAGATGCCGCCGCCACTCGTTGCCGGGCGCAGGGAAAACCAGACGGCGTTTCACCCTCGAATGGCGGTTGGCGACTCATCGGTGGTACTGCGCTTTAACCCGATGAGTCGCGCCGCCATCAGTCGTCGAGGCCGACCTACTTGACTCCCATACGGCGCAGCGCAGCAGGCTGGAACTCACTCTTGGAGGTTCTGACGCCAAACTGGATGGGATGCTGGGCATCTACCAGCAGGCCGTAAATCAGGTAGCGCGAGCTGTTCAGGTCGTAGATCGCCTCGCCGGCATACCAGGGCACGTCGGCGTAATGGAATTGCACGTGGAAGCCTTCGGATACGCGCCACAGTTCACCGCGGTTGTCGTATTGCTCGGCCAGGGCGATCTGCCAGGTGTCCTCATCGAGGTAGAACACGCGCTTGCTGTAGATGTGACGCATGCCGGGCTTCAGTTTGCCGACCACTTTCCACACCCGATGCTTCTCGTACCGGGTCAGGTTCTGATTGACATGGCCCTTGCTGGCGACATCGGCGACCGTAAGCGATTGGTCGGTCAGGCGGAAGTTGTTGTAGGGAATGTAGATTTCCTGCTTGCCTTCCAGCGTCCAGTCGTAGCGATCCGGCGAGCCGATATACATGTCGGCGTTATCCGAAGTGCGCAGACCGTCCGCCGCAGTGCCGGGGCCGTCATAGGCAACCTGCGGCGCGCGCCGCACCCGGCGCTGACCGGCGTTGTACATCCAGGCCAGGCGCGGCTGTTCCACCTGGTTGACGGTTTCATGAACCAGCAGAATGTTGCCGGCAAGGCGTGACGGAGCGACCACGGCCTGGCGGGCGAAGAACAGGACGTTCTTGTCATCGACCTCATCATAGCCATCGAGTTTTTCCGGCCAGGCCCCCTCCTCTTTCATCCTGACTTCGCTGAAGCTGCCATTGGCCTGGGTGATGACCTGCAACTGATCGCGGACCAGGCTTCCCCCCCGGTAGCGCATGAAATGGTTCCAGATGGCCTCGACGCCATTCTTCGGCGCTGGGAAGGGGTAGTAGCCCTTGTAGCCCTCCACCCCGTTGCCGTCGGCACTCAACTTCGCGTGGCGCGCGTTATACCTGGCGGCCTCCAGCACTGACTCAGGTAGCGCAGCGGTGCGGTGGGTCGGATAGACATTGATAAAGTAGCTGTCCGGGTAGCGCTGCAGCATGGCGACCTGGCCATCGGTGAGATGACCCTTGTGCGCCTGGTAGTTTTCAGGGGTGATGCGCAGCAGCGATGACTCACCGGCAAAGGGATCGGAAAGTTCGGAGCCGGATACTTTGAGGCCACCGGTCCAGGCGGGGATCGAGCCGTCGGCGTTGGCCGCCACTTCAGCGCCCAGCGCGGTCAGTTCCTGGCCATGGGCAGACACGCACCCCAGCAACAACAAAGAAAGCAGAATATTTTTCTTCATATTATTTAGCCTGCAGTTCGTCAATTTTAGCGGCGGCCAGTTTCAGGTAGGTCGGACTGATGCCGCCTGATATCTGTTGGGCATAGGAAAACCAGCTGTAGGCGAATTGCGCATGCTGCATGGCAAGCTGCTTATCGCTGTTTGCAGCACTCAGGTGGCACTCGCCGGCGGTGATGGCCATGCTGCTGCTGATCAATTCCTTATCTATCTCATTGGTCAGGCAGGCTTGTTCGAGCTGCTCTTGACTTGCGGAGGCGTAGCCCGCCAGGCACGTCATGACGACGGCCACCAGGCTGAGGTGCAACATTCTGCTCATGTCGATCGCTCCAAAATTTGACTTGCGGCGCATTGGGTTCCATGATGAAACCATCAACAGCCTAGGTTCGATTATAGAACCTGTCAAGACGTTTCCGAGCTTGATTAATTCCCTTTATTTTTCAGAGTTTTAGGTGTTTGTTTATGGAAAGAGTGAGCTTTGAAGCACGAAATTGCTCGCTGGCACGGTCTCTCGACGTCCTCGGCGACTGGTGGAATGTGCTGATCGTCAGGGAGGCGCTATGGGGCGCGACCAAGTTTGATGACTTCCAACGCAATCTGGGCATGTCCAAGAGCATCCTTTCCAAGCGGTTGAAATTGCTTCTCGAACATGAGGTTCTGCAGAAACAGAACCGCGGTGGCAGCGTCGATTACTACCTCACGGCAAAAGGTCAGGAGATCAACACGATCATCATGGGCATGCTGCAGTGGGGGGACCGCTGGTATCCCCACACCGAGGGACCGCCGGTCGTGCTGATAAACAAGAAAACCGGCTCGCCACTGGCGCACGTAAAGTTTTGTGACCAGGACGGTCAGGAGGTGAGCCTGGAAGACATTGGCGTCTGCGCCGGTCCGGGGGCCAATGCGGAGACGCGTGAGCGGATTCGCCTGGTACACCTGAAGCGCGCCATGGACTAGCCGAGCCCATTCGCGGGGCCGCGGTCGAACGAAGCAGGCGAAGCGGCGCCGCCGCGCGCGGGCGTCCGCAACAGCGCAATTGCCCGCGCCTGAATGCGGTGGCTATCGCGCTCAACTCTCGGGCGGTTTTCTGCGTGCTATTCGCCTAGGTCGTCAAGCTATCGGAGGGCGAGTCTTCGTTGCCAGCCGTGTCGGAGTTCGCCTGGGGTACACCGGTGGCCGGCAAGCGCGCGGCTTCACGCAGGCTTTCCAGCAAGTCGTCCACTACTGGGTCCTGATGCGGCTCGTCGCGCCAGCACATGCCGAGCATGCCTTCGCCATCCAGTTCGAAGTCGAGAATCTTGACCAGTCCGCGCCCGGTGAAGTGCTCGGCCACCCGCCCGGAGACCGCCGACAGCATGTTGCTGCTCTGCAGCAACCACAGGTTGGCCATCAACGAGGTGGACTCGACCCGGCAGGACAGGGGTTTGAGCCCGGCGCTGCTGAGCGCCGCATCGAGGCGGCTGCGAATGGGCGTGCCTTGTGGCCAGAGCACCCAGTCCTGGGCCTGCAGGTCTTGCCATTGAAGCTGCTTGCGGTTGGCCAGGCAGTGTCCGGGGCGCGCGACGATGCGCATCGGCTCACGCTGAAGCATCTCGCTGTGCAGGCTGGTGCGCGGCTGATAATTGTCCAGGCGACCCACCACTACATCCAGCTCGCCCTGCTCGAGCTTCTCCAGCAGGGTGTTCATGGTGTTTTCCTGCAGCTCTACCCGACCCCTGGGGTGGCGGCGAAGAAAGGCCATGACCGCGTCGGGAACCAGACTTGGCGCCGCCGCCGGGGAGGTGCCGAGGGCGACCTGGGGCGCGCCAAATTCCTGCAAGGCCGCCAGATTATGCTGCGCCCGCTCCATTTCGCTGAGGATGCGTCGTGCGTGGTTGAGCAGCAATTGCCCCTCGGCGGTGGGCTTGAGGCCGCGGGCGTGGCGCTCGAACAGCGTTGCGCCGACATCCTCTTCCAGCTCCTTGAGCCATTTCGAAAGCCCGGGCTGGGTGGTGTGGGCAACGCGTGCGGCCTCGCTGAGGCTGCCGGTTTCGCTGAGGATGGTCAGCAGGTTCAGGTGATGCAGGCGCAGGCGGCGAGTCCAGTTCATGGCTTAATATACGATTAATGATATGGATGCATATCAAAATATCATTATTAGTATATGTGTTCGAGTTGAATAATCCTCCCCACGAACGCACTGCGCTTGCAGCCAAGCCGGTGCTTCGGCGGCCGAGCGCGACGCGCAGGCAGACGATCAACTTGTTTGCATGAGGGGGATGAAGAATGGACAGCCACGAGACCATTGGCGCCTCACGGACAGACTTCTATCGCCGCATCGATGCCCACGCATTGTTTCCGCTCTGGGAGCAGCTCCACAGCCTGGTGCCGGCGCAACCGGCTGCCAACGGCGTGGCGGCCCTCTGGCGCTATCGCGAGTTGCGCCCCTTCCTGATGGAGGCCGGTGAGCTGATTACCGCGGAGGAAGCGATCCGTCGGGTGCTGGTGCTGGAAAACCCGGCGATCCGCGGTCAGGCGTCGATTACCCCTTCGCTGTACGGCGGCCTGCAGCTGATCCTGCCGGGCGAGATCGCCCCGAGCCACCGCCACAGTCAATCGGCCCTGCGTTTCGTGGTCGAGGGACGGGGCGCCTATACCGCGGTCGACGGCGAGCGGACCACCATGGAGCCGGGCGATTTCATCATCACCCCCTCCTGGACCTGGCACGACCACGGCAACCCGGCGGTCGTCGAGGGCGGTGAGCCGGTGGTGTGGCTGGATGGCCTGGACATTCCGCTGGTGCGCTTCTTCGGCGCCACCTTCGCCGAAGATGCCGAACAGGCGGTACAGCCGTTGACTCGCCAGGAAGGTAACAGCATGGCTCGCTATGGCATGAGCCTGCTGCCGGTGCGGCAGCAGAGAAAGTCCCCAACTTCGCCGATCTTCAACTATCCCTACGCCCGCACCCGAGAGGCCCTCGACACCTTGTTGAGGCAGGGCGAAGTGGATGCCTGGGACGGCGTCAAATTGCGCTACGTCAACCCGACTACCGGCGGCTGGGCCATGCCGACCATCGCCACCTTTATGCAGATCCTGCCACGCGGTTTCCGCGGACAGACCTATCGCAGCACCGATGCCACCGTGTTCTCCGTGGTCGAGGGCAAGGGCAGCGTGAGGATCGCCGGTGAGCGTTTCGAATTCCAGGACAAGGACACCTTCGTGGTGCCGAGCTGGGCTCCCGTGAGCTTCCAGACGGATGAAGATTGCGTGCTGTTCAGCTACTCCGACCGCCCGGTCCAGGAAGCGCTCGGCATTCTGCGCGAGCTGCGCGAACCCCAGTGACAGGAGGAGAAGACCATGACTTATGTATTTCCACCGCAGGCCCCGACCACGCTCCCAGTCGTCGGCAGCGACCAACAGTTTCCGGTGCGCCGCGTCTATTGCGTAGGGCGCAACTATGCGGCCCACGCCATCGAGATGGGTTTCGATCCAGACCGTGAGCCACCGTTCTTCTTCTGCAAGCCCGCCGATGCCGTGGTCGGCGTGGCCCATGGTCAGACGCTGGAGCTGGCGTATCCGACGCAGACCCGCAATTACCACTATGAGATCGAACTGGTGGTGGCCATCGGCAAGGCGGGGCATGACATTTCCCTGGAGCAAGCCGAATCCCACATCTTCGGTTATGCCGTGGGGCTGGACATGACCCGTCGCGACCTGCAGATAAAGATGCGGGAAATGGGCCGACCCTGGGAGCTGGGCAAGGCCTTCGACGCCTCGGCACCTATCGCACCGCTGTATCCGGCGGCGCAGGTCGGCGCGCTCAAGGACGCCGGTATCTGGCTGCAGGTCAACGGCAGCGATAAGCAGCGCAGCGACATCGCCAAGCTGATCTGGTCGGTGCCGGAGACCATCTGCTACCTGTCGCGATTCTTCGAGCTGCAGCCCGGCGACCTGATCATGACCGGCACACCCGAAGGCGTGGGTGCGGTCGTCCCGGGCGACCTGATGGTCGGTGGGGTGGATGGCCTTGGGGATATCCAGGTGCGCGTGGTGTAAGGCGCAGTCCGTCAGGGCGGACTTATCGAATGGGGGAAGCAGGCCATGCAGCTCTACAGCTTTTTTAACAGTTCCACCTCCTACCGGGTGCGCATCGCGCTGGCGCTCAAGGGACTGGATTATGACTACCACGGCGTGAACTTGCGCGGCGGCGAGCAGTACAGCGCAGACCATCGTGAGCGCAGCCCGATCGGCGGCGTACCGGTGCTGATCAGCGAAGACGGCGCCGAGCTGACCCAGTCGCTGGCGATCATCGACTACCTGGATGGCCGTTATCCGCAGCCGCGGCTGATACCGCTCGAGCCGCCAACGCGGGCACGCGTGCTGGAGATCGCCTGTCTGATTGCCGTCGACATCCACCCGATCAACAACCTGAGGGTGCTCAACTACCTGAAGCGGGAGTTCGACAGCTCGCCCGAGCAGCAGAGCGCCTGGTACGGGCACTGGGTGGCGGAGGGCCTGGGTGCGGTGGAGCAATTGCTGCAGCGCCAGGGCCAGGTCGGCCCCTACTGTCTGGGCGACACCCCGACCCTGGCCGATTGCTGCCTGGTGCCGCAGGTGGCCAATGCCCAGCGCATGGGCTGCGACCTGCAGGCGTACCCGCGAGTGATGGCGGTCTATCAACACTGCCTCGCGCAACCGGCATTTCAGGCGGCGGCGCCGGCCAATCAACCCGACTTCATCGGTTAGTCGGCGACGCGCA
The DNA here is from genome assembly GCF_024397895.1 of Pseudomonas benzenivorans. NCBI lineage: Bacteria > Pseudomonadati > Pseudomonadota > Gammaproteobacteria > Pseudomonadales > Pseudomonadaceae > Pseudomonas > Pseudomonas benzenivorans. The sequence goes on along the minus strand of NZ_CP073346.1, from coordinate 2,555,420 downwards.
GGATCGGCCATCCGCCCGCTGGATTCGCCGCTTTGCGCGCACCCCTGCCAGGGCCCGGCACAGTACCCGGACTAGTGCCCGCGGATATGTTCCAGCAGCCAGCTGGTCGCGGGGCCGAGTTCCGAGCCGACGCGTTGAACCACAAAGGCGGCGAGCGCTTCGCCGGCCACGGGAAGGGCTTCGAGTTGCAGGGCGACGAGTGATCCCTCGTCGATGTGCGGGCGGGTGAGGTTCGCCGGCAAACTGCCCCAGCCCACACCGGACCGGATCAGCTGCAGTTTCATCTGGATATCGGACACGCGCCAGCTGTTGGAGGAGAACACGTTGAAGTCGCGGCCGCTGGTGAAGTTGCTGCGGTCGGACAAGACGATCTGCGGATGATCCCGTAGCGAGTGGGTGGAAATGCGCCCGTCGACTTGGGCCAGTGGGTGACCAGGGGCCGCCACCACCTGGGTATCGATGGATGACAAGGCATGGCCGATAAGTCCGGCGGGAACTTCGGGGAGGGTGGCGAGAATACCGAGGCTACAAGTTCCGTTTAGCACCAGATCGGCAACGCCGCCGAGCGAGTCGGAATAAATGCGCAACGATACTCCGGGGAACTGTCGATTGAATTCATAAAAAATGGAGCATAGGGGGGCGAGCGGAAAAACCAAGTCGCTGACAATTGAAACTTCGGCCTCCAGTCCGGCGGACATTGCCCGCGCGTGCGTCTTGAGTCGATCAGTTCTGGCGATAATTTCCCTGATTTCGCCCAACAGTGTCTTTCCGGCGGCGGTCAATACCGGCCGATAACCGCTTCGATCAAAAAGTTCAACATCCAGTTGCGACTCAAGTGTCGATATTGAGTAGCTGACGGCCGACTGTGCGCGCCGTAGACGCCTGGCGGCGGCGCCGAAACTGCCTTCCTCGACGATGGTTAACAACACCCGCAATTGATCGAGGGAGAGGCTTTCAATGTTCATGGGTGTGCCTGTCACTGCATCTAAAAATTAGATCATCTTAGACAGAAGGTTGGGCGTATTCAAGCGAAGGTAATGCCCTTAAAACATTCCCTACTGGGATGGAACGCGCGGGTAAGGAACTAAGTAGGCGAAACACAACACGTTGCAGTTATTGGCAACTGCCAGGGTGTCACGACGATAACAATGAGGTGTGCAGATGAGCGACAAGAACTATGAGTTAAAAAGAAACTCAATTGGCCCCATGCAATTGGTGTGTTTCGTCATTGCGGCTGCCGGGCCGTTGGCCGCGACGGTCGGCGCATCGCCGGCCGCCTTTTCCTTCGGCAACGGTCTGGGCGTGCCGGCGGTCTACGCCTTCGTCGGTCTCATGTACCTGATCTTCAGCATCGGCTTCATGGCTATGAGCAAGCACGTCAAGAGCGCCGGCGCCTTCTACAGCTATGTGGCACTGGGTCTGGGCAACGCCTCGGGAATGGGTGCGGCCTTCGTCGCGGTGGTGACCTATACCACGGTGCAGTGCGCGATCTACGGCCTGTTCGGTTTGATGCTGGAGGAAATGCTTTCCGGCCCGCTCGGGGTGCAGGTTTCCTGGTGGGTGTATTCGTTGGGCGCGCTGTTCCTGGTGCACCTGTGCGGCAGCCGCAACATCGACTTCAACGCGAAACTGCTGCTGGTCCTGATGGCCGGTGAAGTGGCCTCGCTGCTGCTGTTCGACCTGGTCGCGCTGGTGAGTGCGGATGGCCACGCCGAAGTGGTCCGCGAAGTGTTTTCCGCGGACAACATCTTTTCACCTGGACTCGGCATCACCATCATCTTTGCCGTGACCTGTTTCCTCGGCTTCGAAGCCACCGCCATCTATGCCGAGGAGGTCCGGAATCCGGAAGTCAACGTGCCGAAGGCCACTTATATCTCGGTCATCGTCATTGCCCTGGTCTACACCCTGAGCACGGCGTCCCTGGTGCTCGGTTACGGTGTGAATGAGGTGGTGGACGCAGCCAAGAATGCACCGGCCAGTTTCGTCTTCGACATCAATACCGCCTATGTCGGCGAATTCTCCACGCGGGTCATGAGTGTGCTGTTGGTGACCAGCCTGTTTGCCGCGCTGTTGTCGTTCCATAACGCCCTGGTGCGTTATTACCACGCGCTGGCAAAAGCCGGGGTATTGCCGAAGAAGTTTGCCGAGGTGAACCCGGTTCATCAGATTCCGACCAATGCCGGCGCGCTGCAATCCATTACGGCACTGTTGCTGGTGGGTGGTTTCGCGGCGTTGCAGCAGGATCCCTTCGCCGTCCTCTATTCGTGGATGAGCACCATTTCAACCATCGGCCTGTTGTTTGTTCAGCTCCTGGTGATGGTTGCGGTCATTTGTTACTTCCTGAGAAACGCGCATCAGGTGTCGATTCGCCGCGGCCTGCTGGCCCCGGGCCTGGCAGCGCTCTGTTTGCTCGCCTGTCTGGTCCTGGTCATTGCCAATCTCGACCTGTTGAGCGGTTCGGAGTCCTGGGTCGCGTATTCCTTCCCGGTGCTGATCGCGATCAGCTGGTTGGCAGGCTACCAGTTGGCCAAGTCGGGAGTGCGTCTGGGTGAACAGGAAGTCGGTGTTTAACACCTGGCGGATCAACACATTGATAGCTGCTGAACCGGAGAATGAACATGAAAGCGCTCAATAAAGCATTTATTCGCGACAACAACACCAAGTATCAATGGCACTCCCATACTCAGCCAGGACGCGACAAGGACTGGAGGCCGATCGTTATCGCCAGGGGCGACGGCTGTCATGTCGAGGATATCGACGGCAACCGCTACGTCGACGGCCTGGCCGGACTGTGGTGCGTGAACGTCGGGCATAACCGCCAGGAGATCAAGCAGGCGATCGCCGACCAGCTCGATCAGATCGAGTACTACGCCTCCTTCCTCGGCACCACCACGCCGCCGTCGATCGAACTGTCGAAGAAGCTCATCGAGATGACCGCCCAGGAGGGTATGGACAAGGTGATCTTCTCCTCCGGTGGCTCGGACGCCGTGGAGAACGCCCTGAAGATCGCCCGGCAGTACTGGCGCGTGCAGGGCAAGGGCGAACGCACCAAGTTTCTTTCGCTCAAGCAGGGCTATCACGGCATCCACATCGGCGGCGCCTCGGTGAACGGCAATACCTTCTTCCGCAGCAACTACGAGCCGCTGCTGCCGGGCTGCTATCACGTGGCGACGCCCTGGCTGTACCACAATCCCTGGACCCAGGACCCGGAGGAGCTGGCGGCGATCTGTGCCGACCTGCTGGAGCGGGAAATCGTCTTCCAGGGCCCGGAGACCATTGCCGCCTTTATCGCCGAGCCGGTCCAGGGCGCTGGCGGCATCATCATCCCGCCGGCCAGCTACTGGCCGAGGGTGCGCGCGATTTGCGACAAGTACGGCATCCTGCTGATCGCCGACGAAGTGGTGACCGGTTTCGGCCGTGCCGGGGAAATGTTCGGGGTGCGCGCCTGGGGCGTGAAGCCGGACATCATGACCCTGGCCAAGGGGATCTCCAGCGGCTACATCCCCCTGGGCGCCACCGTGCTGAGCGAGAAGGTCACCTCGGCCTGGGAGAACAGCACCTCCGATGCCGGCATTCTGACCCTCGGCTACACCTACGGCGGCCACCCGGTGGCCTGCGCGGCGGCCCTGGCCTGCCTGGACATCACAGAGAAGGAAGACCTGCCGGGCAATGCCAAGCGCCAGGGCGAGCGCATGCTGTCGGCGGTCAAGCACTTCGGGACGACCTACAAGTCGGTGGGGGACGTGCGCGGCATGGGCCTGATGGTCTGTCTCGAGCTGGTGAGCGACAAGAAGACCAAGGAGCCGGTGGACGAGGGATTCGTCCAGCAACTGGCGAGCAAGGTGATGGAGGCCGGGGTGATCATCCGTCCGGCCGGCGGGAAGCTGATCGCCTCGCCACCCCTGGTGATCAACGATGCCGAGTGCGACAAGATCGTCGAGGCGCTCACCTATGCCTTCGATGCCCTGGACCGCCACTGAGGTGCGGACCCTGTGCCGCTGATGCGGCCGATCGGGAGTGCCGCCGAGACCACTCAGGCACTCCCCGACTCACCTGCGAACGGCACCCGGCAGATGCCGGGTGCCGTCGCCCGAATACCCTGTGGAGTTATCGATGAGCACGAACAAAGCCTTGCACTGGATAGGTGGTGAGTGGCTGGACTCTGGCACCACCCGAGCGTCCTACAACCCGGCCAACGGGGAGCTGCTCGGGACCTATGCCGACGGCGGTGAGGACCAGGCTCAAGCGGCGATCGCGGCCGCCAAGCAGGCCTTCGCCGAGCCCGCATGGAAGAGCAACAGACAACTGCGGGTGAAGGTCCTCAACGACCTCGCCGATGCCTTCGAGCTGTATGCCAATGCCCTGATCGATCAGCTGTGCCTGGAGAACGGCAAGACCCGGCCCGAGGCCACCTTCGAAGTGACGATGGTGCCGAACAAGCTGCGCTACTACGCCTCGCTGGTCAGAACCGACTACGGTCGGGCACTCGACGCGGTGCCCGGCAAGTTGTCGATTCTGCTGCGCGAGCCGATCGGCGTGGCCGGCATCATCGTGCCGTGGAACTCACCGGTGGTGCTGCTGGTGCGCTCCCTGGCGCCGGCGCTGGCGGCTGGTGCCACGGTAGCGGCCAAGATGCCGGGCGAGACGGCGCTGACCAATGCCCTGATTGCCCGGGTGATCGCCGAAGTACCGTCGCTGCCGACCGGAGTGATCAACCTGTTTACCGAGTCCGGCGCCGAGGGCGCCAAGTACCTGGTCGATTCTCCCGATGTGGCGGCCATCAGTTTCACGGGCAGCACCCAGACCGGCCAGGCCATCGCCCAGGCCGGCAGCAAGACCCTGAAGCGCCTCAGCCTGGAGCTCGGCGGCAAGACACCGATCATCCTGCTGGACGACGCCGACGTGGACGCCTTGCTGCCGGTGCTTGAGAAGTCGGTAACCGTGTTCGCCGGGCAGTTCTGCATGACCGGTTCGCGCCTGCTGGTGCACCGTTCGCTCGAGGGCCGGGTGCTGGACCTGCTGGCCTCGCGGCTGGCGCAGGTCAAGGTCGGCCCCGCGAGCGATCCGAGCAGCGACATGGGGCCGATGATCAACCAGGCGGCGGTCGAGCGGGTCGATGGGCTGGTCGAGCAGGCCATTGCCCAGGGCGCACAGGTCATCTACCGGGGCGGCCATCCAGAGGCGGGCAGTCATCCCCAGGGCGCCTTCTACCGTCCGGTGCTGCTCAAGGTGTCCGATCCCGATGCGGCCATCGTGGCCAACGAGACCTTCGGCCCGGTCATGACCGTGCAGGTATTCGACTCGGACGAGGAGGCGATTCGCCTGGCCAACCACAGCGCCTACGGCCTGGCCGCCAGCGTCTGGAGCCGCGATATCGATAGGCCGCTGCGCCTGGCCCGGGCGCTGGATGTCGGCACCGTGTGGGTCAACGACTGGGCCTGTGTGCACGACGAGTTCGAGGAGGGCGGCACCAAGATGTCCGGTCTCGGCCGCCTCAACGGTCCCTCGGCGATCGAGCACTTCACCGAGTTCAAGCACATCAATCTGAAACCCGGGTTGTCCGCCTGATCCACCGGCGGGCAGCACGGTCGAATGCTGCCCGCCGCCCGCCGCCCGCCGCCCGCCGCCCGCCGCCATAGCGGGGCGAGCATTTTTTCGCCGGCCTGTAACGCCGGCCGCAGCCCGTCCTCTAGTTCTGTACCGATGGCCCACACCGAGGTGTCATCGGCTCAATCAGACTATTCGAGGATCACTCCATGAATACCAAGACAGCCGCCACCGGCGCCGCCCTGGCCTTTGCTGCCGCCACCCTGTTCGCTGGCCTGACCAGCACCGTTGCCGTCGCCGAGGAGGCCCAGATCCATTGCTATGGCGTCAACGCCTGCAAGGGCCAGAACGACTGCAAGACCGCCAGCAACGCCTGCAAAGGGCAGGGATCGTGCAAGGGCCAGGGCTTCAAGACCATGACCCTGGCCGAGTGCAATGCCGCCAGGGGTAAAGTCGGCGAGTGACCGCGGCGGGGCCGGCCGTGTCGGCCGGCCCTCCGGGCAAGCAAACAACTATTCCCCATTCCCCATTCCCCTAGGGACGAGTCTATGGCACCGGATCGTCGTGATTTCTTCACCCTGGCTGCAGGCGGGCTGGTTGCCTGCACCTGGTCTTCCGATATGCCCTAGTGCCTTGCGGACGTACGAGCGACTAGGCTGTCTGCAGCGCCTTGTCCGGGGAGTCCGTTATGGGATTGCTGAATTTCTTGCACCGCACCCTCTGGGGTGGTGCCGGCCTGCCAAGCGGTGGCGAAACGCAGGCGCAACTGCTGGCCAGCCTGCTGGCACTGGCCTGGGTGGTGGAGGCCCGCGATCCCTACACGGGGGGGCACCTGTGGCGCGTTTCGCGGTTTGCCGAGTTGCTGGCTCGAGAGGCCGGTCTGGGCGAGGGCGAGGTCGCCCAGATCAGTCTCGGCGGCTTTCTCCATGACCTCGGCAAGATCGGCATGCCGGACGCGATCCTGAACAAGCGGGCGAGTCTCAGCGATGACGAATATGCGGTGATCAGGACCCATCCGGAGGTGGGCTTTCGCATGCTGCACGGGCACCCCTTGGCCGCGCTGGTCGGCGACGCGGTGCGACTGCATCACGAAAGGCCGGACGGACGCGGCTACCCACTGGGCCTCAAGGGCGGCGAGATTCCGCCGATGGCGCGGATCGTCGGCATTGGCGATGCCTTCGATGCAATGACCAGCAGCCGCCCCTACCGGGTCGGAATGGCAGTCGACGAGGCGCTGAGCATCATCGAGAGTAACCTCGGCCGGCAGTTCGACGCCGAACTGGGGGTACGCTTTATCCAGCTGGGCCGGGCCGGAAAGCTCGACCACATCGTCGGCCACAGCGACCTCGGCATTCCCCTGCAGACCTGCGTCATGTGTGGGCCAACCTTGGTGCAGCGCCGCGATCAGCGGGCCGGCGAGTGCCTCTACTGCCGCTCCTGCGGCGGTGAATATCGCCTCGAAGCCGACGCCGATGGACGTCTGCTGGCCACGCCCACCGGCGTTCGCGGCAGCCCGGCCGACCTTGCGCCGCAGGCCGATGAGCAACTGATCGGCGAGTTGGTACAGGACTCCGCACGGCCGCTACGACAGCTGGCGACTTGAGTGCGCTGCGGAGCTGATCGGGCCTCGCCACCAGGCGCCCGTCAACGCCGGTGTAACGCCGTCGCTTGTGCCCACTCTAATCGCTGAGTAGGCTCCGCCGCCGTTGTACGGCGCCGACGCACTGAGCGAGTGCAGCGAGGCCGGCGGTACGGTCGGCGAGTGACCCTCATCGGGTGGCCCCTGCGGGGCCGTCCATGTTTTGCAAGGAGAGGAGGCGGGCATGCCCAATGATGCAGCCTGCCTGGGTTTCGGCCTGGGCCTGCGCACCCCTTACTACCAAGAGATTCTCGAGCAGCGGCCGGCGGTCGACTGGTTCGAGGTCGTTTCCGAGAATTACCTGGTGGAGGGCGGCAAACCGCTCTACTACCTGGAGGCCATCGGCGAACATTACCCGTTGGTAATGCACGGCGTGTCGCTGTCGATCGGCGGTCCCCACCCGCTGGACCGCGACTACCTGCAGCGCCTCAAGCGCCTGGCGGATCGGGTGCGTCCGGCCTGGATCTCCGATCACCTGTGCTGGAGCCGTGGCAGCGCCCATCAGCTGCACGACCTGCTGCCGCTGCCGTTCACCGAGGAGAGCCTGCAGCACGTCGCCGCGCGGGTGCGCCAGGTGCAGGAGGTGATCGAGCGGCCGCTGGTGCTGGAGAATGTCTCCAGCTACCTGCGCAGCGCCGACGACCAGTTCAGCGAATGGCAATTCCTCGCCGCGCTGACCGAACTGACCGGCTGCGAACTGTTGCTCGACGTCAACAACGTCTACGTCAGCGCCCGTAACCATGGCTTCGATCCCTGGGACTTCATCAGCGGCCTGCCGGCCGAGCGCATCCGCCAGTTGCACCTGGCCGGACACAGCGACTATGGCAGCTACCTGATCGACACCCACGACCAGCCGGTCAGCGACCCGGTCTGGCAGCTCTATGGGCGCACCCTGGGTCTGCTGGGCCCGGTGGCGACCCTGCTGGAGCGCGACGACCATTACCCGCCGCTGGCGCAGTTGCTCGACGAATTGAGCAAGGCCCGCGCCGTGGCGGCCGCGGTTCTGGAGGCCGAATCACCATGCTTCTGAACGACTGGCAGCGGCAGATCGAAAACTACCTGTTGGGCAGCGATGCGCAGGCCAGTCCGGCGCTGCGCGGCAGCCTGCGCGGCAGTCCGGCACTGGATGTCGATCAGGGGCTGGCGATCTATCACAACGCCTACCGGGCGCGTCTGCTCGAAGCCTTGCGCGGCGATTACGGCGCGCTGCACGGCTGGCTCGGCGACGAGGAGTTTGACGCCCTGGTCCAGGCCTATGTCGACGCCCATCCGTCCCGCCACTTCAGCCTGCGCTGGCTGGGCGATCGCCTGGCCGACTTCCTCGACGGCTACCTGGTGCCGCAACAGGCCGCGCCCCTGGGCGAGCTGGCGCGTCTGGAGTGGGCCTTCACCCTGGCCTTCGACGCGCCGGCCGGCGAGCCCCTGACCCTGGAGCGGATGGCCAGCCTGGCGCCGGAGGAGTGGCCGGCCCTTCAGGTGCGCCTGTTGCCCAGCGTGCAGTGGCAGGTGTGCCGCTTCAACAGCCTGGCGATCTGGCGGGCGCACAAGGGGCAGGAGGCGTTCCCCGGCAGCCTGGCGCTGCCCCAGGCCCATGTCTGCCTGATCTGGCGCCAAGGCCTGGTCAGCCACTACCGCAGCCTGAATCCCGAGGAGGAGCGGGCCCTGCAGGGCATGGTGAACGAGGGCTGGAACTTCGCCGAGCTGTGCGAGCAGCTCAGCGAGCTGGGCGACAACGCGCCGCTGCAGGCCGCCAGCTGGTTGCGCCAATGGCTCAGCGAGGGGCTGCTGCAGCGGCATGGCGGTTAGCCAGCTTTCGGGGAACCGATGGTCTGACAGGCGGGTCTTCTGAACTACTCTTTCCACTGATGTGGAGAGGAGGGAGGTGCCATGCTCGCGTATCTGCCGGCAAATCTGCGTGACCTGCAACTGCCCCTGCGTTTGCGCCTGTGGGATGGCAAGCAGATCGATCTCGGGCCAGAGCCACGGGTCACCCTGGTGGTCAAGGACCCGAGCCTGGTGACGCAGCTGGCCCATCCGAGCCTGGATGCCCTGGGCGGCGCCTATGTCGAGGGGCGCATCGAGCTGGAAGGCCCGATCAGCGAAGTGATCGAGATCGGCGATGCCCTCAGCCAGGCGCTGATCGGCGATGAGGCACCGGTCGAGCCGGACTTCCAGCCCCACGACAAGGACACCGATGCCGCCGCCATCAGCTACCACTACGACCTGTCCAACGACTTCTACGGGCTCTGGCTGGACCGCGAGCTGATCTACTCCTGCGCCTATTTCGAAACCGGCACCGAGGATATCCATCAGGCGCAGCAGGCCAAGCTGCGTCACCTGTGCCGCAAGCTGCGCCTGCAGCCGGGCGAGCGCCTGCTGGATGTCGGCTGCGGCTGGGGCGGGCTGGCGCGCTTCGCCGCCCGCGAGTTCGGCGTCGAGGTGTACGGCATCACCCTCAGTCGTGCGCAGCTGGATCTGGCCCGTCAGCGGGTAGCCGCCGAGGGCCTGGAGCGGCAGGTGCAGCTGGAGCTGCTGGACTACCGCGAACTGCCCCAGGACGGTCGCTTCGACAAGGTGGTCAGCGTCGGCATGTTCGAGCACGTCGGCCACGCCAACCTGCCGCTGTATTGCCAGCGCCTGTTCGGCGCGGTGTGCGACGGCGGCCTGGTGATGAACCACGGCATCACTGCCAAGTACACCGACGGCCGCCCGGTGGCCCGCGGCGGCGGCGAGTTCATCGAACGCTATGTGTTCCCCGAGGGCGAACTGCCGCACCTGGCCACCATCACCGCGCGGATCAGCGAGGCGGGCCTGGAGGTGGTCGATGTGGAGAACCTGCGGCTGCACTACGCGCGCACCCTGGAGCACTGGAGCGCACGCTTGGAGGACCAGTTGGAGCAGGCCGCGCAGCTGGTGCCGGAGCAGGCCCTGCGCATCTGGCGGCTGTACCTGGCCGGTTGCGCCTACGGCTTCGCCCGGGGCTGGATGAGCCTGCACCAGATTCTCGCGGTCAAGCCCCGCGCCGACGGCAGCCACGACCTGCCCTGGACCCGCGCCGACCTGTATTCCTGAGCGGCGGCAAGCCGCGACTTTCCCCGGCCTGGCTCAAGCCGGGACCGGGGAAGGGCATTTTTCTTCAATACCGCGACCTGCAACGGCGTCAGTCTGCAGCCTCCTTCTGACGACAGTTGTAGGTGCATGATGACTATCCTGCTTTCCATGGCGGCCTTCGCCCTGGCCGCCTCGATTTCCCCCGGTCCGGTCAATCTTGTGGCGCTGAGTGCCGGCGCCCGCTATGGCCTGCGCGCCAGTCTGCGCCATGTGACCGGGGCGACCCTGGGCTTCACCCTGTTGCTGTTGGCCATCGGCCTGGGCCTGCAGCGGCTGCTGAGCCAGTGGCCCCTCCTGGAGGCGTTGATCCGCTGGTCGGGCGTCGCCTTCCTGCTGTACATGGCCTACGGCCTGGCTCGCGATGATGGCCGTCTGAACGGCGGCAGCGCTCAACAGGCACCGTCGCTGTTCGGCGGCGCGCTGATGCAGTGGCTCAATCCCAAGGCCTGGCTGGCGTCCCTGGCCGGCATGGGCGCCTACGCGGCGGGGGGGGAACTCGGGCTGATCGGCCAGTTCGCCGCCCTGTATTTCGTCATCTGCTTCCTGTCCATCGCCAGTTGGGCCTATGCCGGGGCCCTTATGGGCCAGTACCTGCAGGCACCGCGGCGCATGCGCCTGTTCAATCGCGGCCTGGCGCTGCTGCTGGTGGCTTCGGCGGCCTATCTGCTGGCGGCATGATCGCCGGCCCGGCGGTATTGCCCGGGGGTGGCGGCGAGCAGCTGCTTGAAGGTGCGCTGCAGGTGCGCCTGGTCGGCGAAGCCGGCCGCCAGCGCCACCTCGGCGATCTCGCCGCCACGCCTGAGCCGGGCCTGGGCGTACTGGATGCGGCTGTTGATCAGGTAGGCATGGGGGGTCATGCCGTAGCGGCGGCGAAAGCTGCGGCTCAGGTAGGAGGGGGAGAGGCCGGCCGCGGCGCAGATCGCCTCCAGCTTCAGGGGTTCGGTGCAGTGGGCGTGGATGAAATCGGCGGCCAGCTCGAGGCGCGGATTGTCGTCGCGGCGCCTGGCGGGCGCCGGCTGCAGGCGCTGTTGCAACTCGTCGAAGAACGCCAGCAGGGCGCAGTGCTTGCCCAGGGTGTCGGCCTGCGGGTCGGTGAGCAGGCGATACAGGCCGGTCAGGCCGGCGTAGAGCCCGGGATCCTGGTTGAGGATGGCCGAGAAGGGCTGCCAGCCATGATTGCGGTTGAAGCCCAGCTGGTGTTGCAGCTCGGTCAGCCAAGCCGCGTCGACATAGAACATCTGGTAGGACCAGGGCTGGCCCTCGATGGGGTTGCAGGCGTGCACGTCGCCCGGGTTCATCAGCACCAGGGTGCCGGCGCCGATCCGCTCTTGCGCCCGCTCGTTGAGGTAGGTGCTGCGGCCCCGGGTGATGGCGCCGATGGAGAAGGTCTCGTGGGCGTGCTTGGCGTAACACAGCTGGCGTCCATCCAGCACGTCGCGGGCCTCGATGAACGGCAGTGCCGGGTCGCGCCAGAAGCGTGGCGTGCCTGCCTGATTCGTCTGTGTCATGGTCATTCGCCTGCCGGCCGCTCCTACTTTTCCGACTATAGCGCTGACGCTCCACGGCACAAAGCAGCGCCTGCAACAGGCGGCGCATTGCCTTACCATGCCGGCATCGTTCCGAGCACGAGCCGTGCATGCCCACCTTTTTCCTGCGCTACCGCGTCGTTTTCATCGTGTTGCTGATCCTCTGCGGTCTGCTCGCCAGTACCTGGCTGGCCGGTCACTATGCCGAGCGGCGCGCCTGGGAGGAGCGCAGCAGCGAGGCGCGCGGGCAACTGCAGCTGTACGCGCAGTCGCTGCACACCCTGGTCGAGCGCTTTCGTTCGGTACCCGAGGTGCTGGCCCTGGACAGCGATATCAAGTCGCTGTTGCGCGCGCCGGCCGATCGGCCGCTGCGCGACCGCCTCAATCGCCGCCTGGAGCAGCTCAACGCCGCCGCCGGCTCCAACGTGCTGTACCTGCTCGATCGCCGCGGCGACACCCTGGCGGCGAGCAACTGGAGCGAGTGGAGCAGCTTCGTCGGCAACAACTACGCCTTCCGGCCCTACTTTCAGGACGCCCTGCGCCAGTCGGCTGGACGCTATTTCGCCGTCGGCGTGACCACCGGAATCCCCGGCTACTTCCTTTCCCACGTGGTGCGCGACGACGACGGCGGCGTGCTCGGGGTGCTGGTGGTCAAGCTGGAGCTGGACGAGCTGCAGCGCGAATGGGCCGCCCAGCCCGGCGTGCTGCTGGTCGCCGACGGCTATTCGGTGGTGATTCTCAGCAGCCGTCCGGGCTGGCGTTTCAGGGTGCTCGGCGAACTCGACGACGGCGACCGCGCCGAGCTGGTGGAGGTGCGCAAGTACGCCGAGCAGGCCCTGCAGCCGCTGCCCAGCGTGCTGCGTCGGCGCATCGACGAGGGTGCCGAGTGGCGCCGGGTGGAGGGGCCGGACGGCAGCCGCGACTACCTCTGGCAGAGCCAGACCCTGCCGGAGGAGGAGTGGACCCTGCACCTGCTGGTCGAGCCGCAGAGCCTGGTCGACAGCGTGCGCAGCTATCGCCTGGCCGCCGCCGGGGTGTGGATGACCCTGGCCTTCCTCCTGCTCTACCTCGCCCAGCGGCGCAACAACCAGCGCCTGCAGGCCGGCATCCGCGAGCGCCTGGAGCGAGAGGTGACGCTGCGCACGGCGGAACTGCGCGAGGCCCAGGAAGGCCTGGTGCACGCGGCGAAGATGGCGGCCCTGGGGCAGATGTCGGCGGCCATGGCCCATGAGATCAACCAGCCGCTGACCGCCATGCAGATGCAGCTGGGCAGCCTGCGCCTGCTGCTCGACAGCGGCCGTCAGGATGATGCGCGCGAGGGCCTGCAGCGCATCGACGGTCTGTTGCAGCGCATGGCGAAGCTCACCGGCCACCTCAAGACCTTCGCCCGCAAGAGCCCGGCCGGCCTCAGCGAGCGCCTGCGCCTGAGCGAGGTGCTGGAGCAGGCCCTGTTGCTGCTGGCGCCGCGCCTGCGCAACGAGCAGGTGGAACTGCGCCGCGAAGTCGACGCCGGCGTGCAGGTGCTGGGCGACGCCATTCGCCTCGAGCAGGTGCTGCTCAACCTGTTGCATAACGCCCTGGACGCCATGGCCGCTGTGGACAAGCGGGTGCTGAGCCTGACGCTGCGGCGCGACGGCGACTGCTGCCGGCTGGAGGTGGCCGACAGCGGTGGCGGCATTGCCCGCGAGCACCTGGATCAGGTGTTCGAGCCCTTCTTCACCACCAAGCCGGTGGGGCAGGGTCTGGGCCTGGGGCTGGCGGTGTCCTACGGTATCGTCCGCGAACTGGGCGGCAGCCTGGAGGCGGGCAACCGCGGCGACGGCGCCCTGTTCAGCCTGCGCCTGCCCCTGGCTCCGACGTCCTAGGCAGACGGCGGCGGCTTCGGTCGCTGCGCCTTGCGCGATACACTGGGGCCGTCGAGAGAGGAGGTGGCATGAGCGGTCAGGTGATAGTGGTCGATGACGAGGCGGCGATCCGCGAGGCGGTGCAGCAGTGGCTGGAGCTGTCCGGTTTTCGCGTGCAGAGCTGCGCCAGCGCCGAGCAGGCCCTGGCCCTGGTCGACCGCGACTTTCCCGGCGTGGTGGTCAGCGATGTGCGCATGCCCGGCAGCGATGGGTTGCAGCTGCTCGACAAGCTGGTGGCGCTGGATCGCGACCTGCCGGTGATCCTGGTCACCGGCCACGGCGACGTGCCGATGGCGGTGCAGGCCCTGCGCCAGGGCGCCTACGACTTCATCGAGAAGCCCTTCACCCCCGAGCGCCTGCTCGACAGCGTGCGCCGCGCCCTGGACAAGCGCCGCCTGGTCTGCGAGAACCGCCAGCTGCGCCAGCAGTTCGCCTTCAAGGACAGCATCGAGGGGCAGCTGCTCGGTGTGTCCAAGCCGATGGAAAACCTGCGCCGGCAGATCCTCGAGCTGGCCGCCACCTCGGTCAACATCCTCATCCGCGGCGACACTGGCAGCGGCAAGGAGCGGGTCGCCCGCTGCCTGCACGACTTCAGCGCCCGCGCCGGCAAACCCTTCGTCGCCCTGAACTGCGCGGCGATTCCGGAAAACCTGTTCGAGAGCGAGCTGTTCGGCCACGAGAGCGGCGCCTTCACCGGCGCCCAGGGCAAGCGCATCGGCCGCATCGAGCATGCCGACGGCGGCACCCTGTTCCTCGACGAGATCGAGAGCCTGCCGCTGGCGCAACAGGTCAAGCTGCTGCGCGTGCTGCAGGAGAAGACCCTGGAACGCCTCGGCTCGAACAAGAGCATCCGCGTCGACCTGCGGGTCATCAGCGCGGTCAAGCCGGACTTGCTGGACGAGGTGCGTGCCGGGCGCTTTCGCGAGGACCTGTATTACCGCCTGAACGTGGCGACCCTGCGTATCCCGCCGCTGCGCGAGCGGCGCGAGGACATCCCCCTGCTGTTCGAGCACTTCGCCCGCCAGGCGGCCCAGCGCAACGCTCGCGAGGCGCCGGCGCTCACCCCGGGCGAACTGGCCAGGCTGCTCGCTCACGACTGGCCGGGCAACGTGCGCGAACTGATCAACGCCGCCGAGCGCCACGCCCTGGGCCTCAGCACGACGGAACAGGAAGGCGGCAGCCTGTCGCTGGCCGAGCAGATGGAGGCCTTCGAGGCCCAGTGTCTGCACAACGCGCTGCAGCGCTGCCAGGGCAATATCACCCAGGTCATGGCCCTGCTGCAGCTGCCGCGGCGCACCCTCAACGAGAAGATGCAGCGGCACGGCCTGCAACGCAGCAGCTACCGGCCGGCGGGCAGCCCGGACGACGAATAGGCAAGTTTCCGCCTATCTTCGGGTCGGTATAGGCGCAAATCTGCTCACTGCGTCCAGGTAATCTGGGCTGTACCGCTCTATCTCGGGGCTTATGTGCTCTGGCACGGCATCTGCAATGTTCTTTGTCAGCCATGCGCCGCTTCGGCGCGGGTGACCATAAGAAAGACAAGAGGTCTGCCGATGAACCGCCACTGCCCCAATGCGAGCCTGGCTCGCCCCGCCGTTCTCCGTCAGCTCTTGCGCGCCAGGCTCAGGCCCGGTGCCGGCAATCGCCGCTTTCGCCCAATCCGCTAGTCCCCGGACGGCGCCCCCGCGTTGGCGGACGGGCATCGTCTACAGTGAAAACTCTGCACAAAGCCATAACAACGACGGAGATTCTTCCATGCGATTGACCAAGCGTTTCAGCCTGTTTGCCGCTGCTGCGGCCTTCACTGCCAGCACCGCGGTGCTCGCCGCACCGACCTTCATCAACATCCTCACCGGCGGCACCAGCGGTGTGTACTACCCGATCGGTGTCGGCCTGTCGCAGCTCTACAGCAACGGCATCGAAGGCGCCAAGACCTCGGTGCAGGCGACCAAGGCCTCGGTGGAAAACCTCAACCTGCTGCAGCAGGGTCGTGGCGAACTGGCCCTGGCCCTGGGCGACTCGGTCGCCGACGCCTGGGCGGGTGTCGAAGACGCCGGCTTCAAGACGCCGCTGAAGAAGCTGCGGGCGATCGCCGCCACCTACCCGAACTACATCCAGATCGTCGCCAGCAAGGAGTCCGGCATCACCAGCCTGGCCGACCTCAAGGGCAAGCGCATCTCCGTCGGCGCGCCGAAGTCCGGCACCGAGCTGAACGCCCGCGCCATCTTCGAGGCCGCCGGCCTGAGCTATGAGGACATGGGCAAGGTCGAGTTCCTGCCCTACGCCGAGTCGGTCGAGCTGATCAAGAACCGTCAGCTTGACGCCACCCTGCAGTCCTCGGGCCTGGGCATGGCGGCGATCCGCGACCTGGCCGCGACCCTGCCGATCACCTTTGTCGCCATTCCGGCTGATGTGACCGCGAAGATTGGCAACGCCGCCTACCAGGCCGCCGCCATCCCGGCCGGCACCTATGACGGTCAGGAGACCGAGGTCGCGACCGTGGCCATCACCAACATCCTGGTCAGCCACGAAGGGGTGTCCGACGAAGTCGCCTACCAGATGACCAAACTGATGTTCGACAACCTGGAGCGCCTGGGCACCGCCCACTCCGCGGCCCAGGACATCAAGCTGGAAACCGCGGCGAAGAACCTGCCGATCCCGCTGCACCCGGGTGCCGAGCGCTTCTACAAGGAAGCCGGCGCGCTCTAAGCCAGCCTGCGGACCGACGCCCGCCCTCGCGGCGGCCGTCGGTCCCGCTTCTGACTGCACGCAGAGGCGCTAGTAAAACCAGCGTGGCGCACACGGCAGGTTTTGTTAGCGGCTCTTCAGCTCTCTCGATGATGTATTGAAGGCGCGACCTCCATGAGTGAACACAACCAAGGCCTCGCAGCGAGTCCGGCCGACTGGCCGAAGGCGCTGTTCTACGTGGCGCTGCTGTTCTCCTGTTTCCAGATCATCACCGCGGCCTTTCACCCGGTGTCCAGCCAGATCCTCCGTGCCGTGCACGTGGGCTTCCTGCTGCTGGTGGTCTTTCTCAGTTTCCCCGCCGACGGCAAGGACAAGCCGTGGCAGCCCCTGGCCTGGCTGCTGGGCCTGGCCGGCATGGCCACGGCCATCTACCAGTGGGTGTTCGAGGCCGATCTGATCCAGCGCTCCGGCGACCTGACCGACATGGACATGGCCATCGGCCTGCTGCTGACCGTGCTGGTGTTCGAGGCGGCGCGGCGGGTGATGGGCATCGCCCTGCCGCTGATCTGCGGCCTGTTCCTCGCCTACGGCCTGCTCGGCCAATACCTGCCGGGCGACCTGGCGCACCGCGGCTACGGCCTGGACCAGATCGTCAACCAGCTGTCCTTCGGCACCGAGGGCTTCTACGGCACCCCGACCTATGTGTCGGCCACCTACATCTTCCTGTTCATCCTGTTCGGCGCCTTCCTCGAGCAGGCCGGCATGATCAAGCTGTTCACCGACTTCGCCATGGGCCTGTTCGGCCACAAGCTCGGCGGCCCGGCCAAGGTCTCGGTGGTGTCCTCTGCGTTGATGGGCACCATCACCGGCTCCGGCGTGGCCAATGTGGTCACCACCGGCCAGTTCACCATCCCGCTGATGAAGCGTTTCGGCTACCGCCCGGCCTTCGCCGGCGGCGTCGAGGCTACCTCGAGCATGGGCAGCCAGATCATGCCGCCGATCATGGGCGCGGTGGCCTTCATCATGGCCGAGACCATCAACGTGCCGTTCTTCGAGGTGGCCAAGGCCGCCCTGGTGCCGGCGCTGCTGTATTTCGGTTCGGTGTTCTGGATGGTTCACCTGGAAGCCAAGCGCGCCAACCTGCAGGGCTTGCCGAAGGACCAGTGCCCCAACCCCTGGGCCGCGGTGAAGCAGCGCTGGTACCTGCTGATTCCGCTGTTCATCCTCATCTACCTGCTGTTCTCCGGGCGCACGCCGCTGTTCTCCGGGATGGTCGGCCTGGCCCTGACCGCCATCGTCATCCTCGGCTCGGCGATCATCCTGCGGGTCTCCTCGACCGCCCTGCGCATGGTCTTCTGGATCGCTCTCGGTGTGCTCTGCGCCGGCTTCTTCCAGCTCGGCATCGGCGTGGTGTTCGGCGTGGTCGGGCTGCTGGTGGCGACCTGCTGGTTTCTCAAGGGCGGCCGCGACACCCTGACCATCTGCCTGCATGCGCTGGTCGAAGGCGCGCGCCATGCGGTGCCGGTGGGCATCGCCTGTGCACTGGTGGGGGTGATCATCGGCGTGGTGTCGCTGACCGGGGTGGCCTCGACTTTCGCCGGCTATATCCTGGCCATCGGCCAGGACAACCTGTTCCTCTCGCTGGTGCTGACCATGCTCACCTGCCTGGTGCTGGGCATGGGCATCCCGACCATCCCCAACTACATCATCACTAGCTCGATCGCCGCGCCGGCCCTGCTGGAGCTGGGCGTGCCGCTGATCGTCTCGCACATGTTCGTCTTCTACTTCGGCATCATGGCCGACCTCACCCCGCCGGTGGCCCTGGCCTGCTTCGCCGCCGCCCCCATCGCCAAGGAGAAGGGCCTGAAGATCAGCCTGTGGGCCATCCGCATCGCCATCGCCGGTTTCGTTGTGCCCTTCATGGCGGTCTACGACCCGGCACTGATGCTGCAGGGCGGCGGCTGGTTGGCCACCCTCTACATCCTGTTCAAGGCGGCCGTGGCCATCGGCGTCTGGGGCGCGGTGTTCACCGGCTTCCTGCAGTGCAAGATGCCCTGGTGGGAGCGTGCTCTGGGCTTCGCGGCCGGCGCCAGTCTGATCCTGGCCACGCCGATGAGCGACGAGATCGGCTTCGCCCTGGTGGTGCTGTTCCTCGCCGTGCACTTCTGGCGCGGGCGCCGCGTCCAGGCCGCCGCCGCGTGATCGGCCTGTGCATGGGCCTGGCGGGCGCGGTGTGGGCGCAGGTGCCCACGGCCGAGTTCACCCTGGCCTGGCGGCACACCATCGAGAAGGTTCGCTGGGAAGAGGATTACCGCGTCACCGCCGAGGGGCTGCTGCTCGGCGAGGCGCGGGTCAAGGGTTCGGGCGCCGGCATGGAGATCCCGGACGGCGCCGAACTGCATGAGGGCAGCTGGCACTACCGCCGCCAGCTACCGCCCCTGCAACCGCTGCGCTTGGGGCGAACCCCCGAGGCAGGGGATTACCAACTGTGTTTCGACCAGCGTTGTCGCTCCCTGAGCGACTGGCTCGGCCCGCCACAAGCGAGCCGGCCGGCGCTGGAACTCTGGAGCTGTGAGCTCGGCTCCCCCTCATTCCCAGTGGATGAGGGCCTGGGCAACGGCTGAGGCCGCGCCCGCTCCCGGCGCCACAAGCGCCGCTGGCAACAGGAAGAAAACCCCCATGCGGCCCGACCGCTGGGGGTTTTGTTCGTCTATGGCTGGCTCATCGATGCCGCCGGGGCGTTCAGTCGATGGCGTACTTGGCCTTGAGGCGGCGCACCCGTTCCGGCTGTTGCTGCAGAAAACGGTCGAAGGCGGCGATCACCTCGGGGTGCAGGCGGCTCGACAGGTAATAGTGGTCGTCGACATGGGGCAGGGCGGGGTCATACACCAGGGCGTCGTCCGGCAGGCCCTCGGCGAGCAAGGCGTGGCGCGCCACCCGCGGGTTGAGGTAGATGGCATCGACGCGTCCGCTGGTCGCCATGTGCAGCAGCGAGTCGATGTGGTTGTTCTGCTTCAGGGTGATCTGGCCGCCTTCGATGTCTGCCAGATACGGCCAGGGGGTGAAGCCCAGCTGGGTGCCGAGCACCTTTATTCTCGCCTTGCCCAGGCCGAGATGGCCGGGCAACACCATCACGCCGTCGGTGTAGGGGGCCACGGGCTGGCTGTAGTGAATCCGGTGGCCCTGTTTCTGCCTGGCCTTCCAGTGCGGATGGTCGGGAAACTTGAAGTCCAGTTTGCCGGCCAGGTAGTCGCCGAGCAGGCGCTTGACCGGCAGTGGCACATAGATGAACTCATGGCCCTGGTCGGCGGCGAAGGCGTCCAGCAATTCGCGGGCGTAGCCCTGGTAACGACCGTCCTGCACGGTGAAATAGGGCAGGTCGGGTTGGCGCTCGACGCCGACCCGAAACTGCTCGGCCGTCGCCCTGGCGGCGACGCCCAACAGGCTCAAGCTGAGGATGACCGGCAACCAGGTTTTCATCGGCAGATTCTCGTCCAGACCCGTAATGCAAAGCTCGCGATCCAGCTCTAACCATAGCCACTGAAGCCGGCTCTCGAGCGCTTTTCATCGTTCTAGAGAATTGGCGAGATCAGCCGCGCCACGCGCATGGCCAGTTGCTGCAGGCGGCGCACCTTGCGCCGGTCGGCGCTGACCAGCTCCCGTGAGCGGGCGAAGTCTTCTTCGAGCATCTGCGCGACCTGGGCGGCGAAGCCATCGTCGACGGTTAGCAGGGTGATCTCGAAGTTGAGGCGGAACGAGCGGTTGTCCAGGTTGGCGCTGCCGATGGTGCAGGCGCCCTGGTCGATCAGCATGACCTTCTGGTGCAGGAACCCCGGCTGGTAGCGGAATACCCGCACCCCGGCGCGCAGCGCCTCGAAGGCGTACAGGCTGGAGGCGGCGTAGACGACCCGGTGATCGGCGCGTGCCGGCAGCAGGATGCGCACGTCGACCCCGCGCAGCACGGCCAGGCGCAGGGCGCTGAACAGGGCCTCGTCGGGGACGAAGTAGGGGCTGGTGATCCAGATGCGCTCACGCGCCGCGTGAATCGCTTCGACGAACAGCAGCGAGCCGGTTTCCTGGGGGTCCGCCGGGCCGCTGGTGATCACCTGGCAGAGCAGGCCGGCGCTGGGGTAGGCCTCGGGCAGCAGCAGCGGCGGCATCTGCCGGGTGGCCCAGAACCAGTCCTCGGCGAACGACTCCTGCAGGCAGGCGACCACCGGGCCGCGGACCTCGACGTGGGTGTCGCGCCAGGGCGCCAGCGGCGGCTTGCGTCCGAGGTATTCCTCGCCGACGTTGAGCCCGCCGAGAAAGCCGCGCTCGCCGTCGACCACGACGATCTTGCGGTGGTTGCGGAAATTCAGCTGGAAACGGTTGAGCAGGCCGCCGCGGGTGGGGAAGGCGTGAACCTGCACGCCGGCGCCGCGCAGGGGGTCGATGTAGTGGCGCGGCAGGGCATGGCTGCCAATGCCGTCGTACAAGACGTACACCCGTACGCCGGCGCGGGCACGCTCCAGCAGCAGTTGCTGAAGACGCCGGCCCAGGCCATCGTCGCGGACGATGAAGAACTGCAGGAGGATCACCTGGCGGGCCTCGGCCAGGGCGGCGAAGATCGCCGCGAAGGCCGCTTCGCCGTCGATCAGCAGTTGCACCTGGTTGTTCGCCAGGCAGGGCATCTGGCCCAGGCGCGGCAGCGCGCGCAGGCGCCGGAAGGCCTTGGACTCCCTGGCCGTCAGGGCCTCCTCGACCCAGGGTCGCCAGTTCAGCGCGGCTATGGCGCTGTGCATCTCCTGGTCGGCCAGGCGCCGGGCCTTGATATAGGCGTCGAAGCGGCTACGGCCGAAGACCAGGTAGGGCAGCAGGGTCAGGTAGGGCATGAAAAACAGCGACACCGCCCAGGCGATGGCGCCCTGGGCGGTGCGCACGGTGAGCACGGCGTGGACGGCGGCCAGCACGCCGAGCGTGTGGATCGCGGCGATCAGGTAGGTGAGCAGGTGGGGGATGCCGAAATCCGTGAGCATGTGCATTCCTGTGATGCAGAAACCGGTTCGAAGCAGCGCAGACCACAGGCTGCAGTGTGGCATCAACCAGGGCTGAGGCGACAAGTTATGACGCCCTCGCCTAGGGACGCGCCGCGTTCGGGGCGGCAGGTTGTCGATTGGCCTGTTACGCTTGTCGTTAACCGAGTTGAAAATCGGTCGAAACATGCAGGGCGCAGGCTTCTGTCTGCGTCTATCTGCAAGTCAAACAATAAAGGAGCACGTCACATGGCAAAAGATCCTGCGCAGGGCACGGCCCCGCCAACGGACAGCGTGGATAGCATCCCGGCCCCAACCGGGGCAGCGAACCTGATCGACACCGACTACGTCATCGGCCAGGACAACATCAAGGGGCGCTTCCTCTTCAACCTGGACATCCATGGCAAGGTGTTCACCATCTCGGCGCTGCTCAGCGTGCTGTTCGTGGTGCTGACCCTGGCCTTGCAGAGCGAGGTCGAGCCACTGTTCACCGCCGTGCGCAACTGGCTGACCAGCAACCTGGCCTGGTTCTTCATCGGTTCGGCGAACATCTTCGTGCTGCTGTGCGTCGGGCTGATCTTCTCGCCCCTGGGCAGAGTGCGCATTGGCGGCAAGGAAGCTACGCCGGACTACACCTACACCGGTTGGTTCGCCATGCTGTTCGCCGCCGGTATGGGCATCGGCCTGATGTTCTACGGCGTCGCCGAGCCGATGTCGCACTACGGCTCGGCCATGGGCGGAACCAGCATCGGCGAGGACGGTGTACGCACCGACTGGGCGCCGCTGGGCGCTGCCGCCGGTGATGCCGAGGCGGCTGCCAGCCTGAGTATGGCGGCGACCATCTTCCACTGGGGCCTGCACCCTTGGGCGATCTACGCCATCGTCGCGTTGTCCCTGGCGCTGTTCTCCTTCAACAAGGGCTTGCCGCTGAGCATCCGCTCGATCTTCTATCCGCTGCTCGGTGAGCGGGTCTGGGGTTGGCCGGGGCACATCATCGATATCCTGGCTGTGCTCGCGACCCTGTTCGGTCTGGCCACCTCCCTTGGCATCGGCGCGCAGCAGGCGTCGGCCGGTATTGAGTACCTCTTCGGTATTCCATCCAACGACACCAGCATGGTGTTGCTGGTGGTGGGCATCACCGTGATCGCCCTGATCTCGGTGATGGCGGGTCTGGACAAGGGGGTCAAGCGCCTGTCGGAGATCAACATGGTGCTGGCGGCGCTGTTGTTGGTGTTCATCATCGTGGTCGGCCCGACCCTGGCGATCCTCACGGGTTTCTTCAGCAACCTGGGTAGCTACCTGGTCAACCTGCCGGCACTGTCCAATCCCTTCGGTCGTGAAGATGCCAACTTCAGCCAGGGCTGGACCGCCTTCTACTGGGCCTGGTGGATCAGTTGGTCGCCGTTCGTCGGCATGTTCATCGCCCGAGTCAGCCGCGGCCGCAGCGTGCGCGAGTTCCTCATCGCCGTGTTGCTGGTGCCCTCGTTGGTCTCGGTGCTGTGGATGACCGCCTTCGGCGGCACGGCGCTCAACCAACTGCTCGGTGACGGCTTCACCGGGGTGCAGGATGCCGCCCTTGAGCTGAAGATGTTCGCCATGTTCGGTGAACTGCCGCTGACCGAGATCAGCTCCTTCGTCGGCATCGTGCTGGTGATCGTGTTCTTCGTCACCTCGTCGGACTCCGGTTCCCTGGTGATCGACACCATCACCGCCGGCGGCAAGGTCAACGCGCCGGTACCGCAGCGTGCCTTCTGGGCGATTCTCGAGGGCGTGGTGGCGATTGCCCTGTTGCTCGGTGGCGGCCTGGTGGCCCTGCAGGCGATGGCGGTGTCCGCCGGCTTCCCGTTCACCATCGTGTTGCTGGTGGGCTGTGTGGCGATCGTCAAGGGCCTGATGTCCGAACCGCGCTAAGCGGGTCGCGCAGACAGGCTGTTGTGGAAAAGGGCGTGCCCGCTAGCGGGCGCGCCTTTTTTATTGCCAGAGTTCGCCGACCGCCATCTGCTCGGCGTCGAGGCGGGCCACCTGGGCCTGCAGCAGTTCGGCGGTGGCCAGGGCGTCGGTCAGGGCGTGGTGGGCATGGTAGAGGGGCAGTCCATAGCGCAGGCGGCTGTCGGCCAGGCGGATCGACACCGGTTTCTTGCCCATAAGCCGGCCCAGCCAGCCGGGCCGGTGTTTGCCCTGGTGCAGGCGGGCCTCCAGTTGCATGGTATCGATCAGCGGAAAGTGCAGACCTTCGCCGACCAGTTGGCGCATGGCGTGATCGAGAAAGCCGCGCTCGATGCGCCGGTAGTGCACCACCACCACCTTGCCGGCCATGGCGGCCAGCAGTTCGTCGAACACGCTGGCCAATGGCGGTGCATCCTGGATGTCCGAGTGGGTGATGTGGTGGAAGGTCACCGACTGGCTGCTCAATTCGCACACCGGCTTGACCACCCAGTATTTGGCCTCGCCGCAGCGGATGCGCCGCAGGTTGAAGGGCACCAGGCCGAGGCTGACGATCGAGTCGCGCTGGCTGTCCAGGCCGGTGGTCTCCACGTCGAGAGCCAGCAGGGGCACCTGCTCCAGTGGCGTGTCGGCGCTCACGGTTCCGGCTTGATAGAAGCGCGATAGCCGCTGATCGCTGGTCTTGGCCGCAAGATCCCTGAGAATGCCTGGCCAGTCGTGTACCGCCGACTTGGCTTCCCTGCGCAGGGCGCCGGGCAGGCTCATAGCGGTCGCCCCGATTCTTGCCCCGGATAGCGGAAGCGCAGGAACTTCTGCGCATTGCTCAGCACCTGGAAGGCCGATTTGAGGCTGTGCCGATCGGCGGCGGAGATGTGCTCCGGCTCGATGTAGTTGTCCGGCTCGCGGCCTTCCTGGAGGTCCATGGCCTGGTGGCGAATGCGTACGATGGAGAGGAACTCCAGGGCATAGCGCAGCTGGGTGATGGCCTCCTCTGTGAGCAGCTTGGTTTCGCCGATGGCATCCAGGCGCTCCAGGGAATTCTGCGCCTTGGAGCCACAGGCCAGGGCATGCACGCGGATCAGGTCGGTCAACGGCGCGGTGCCGCGGCCCTTGAGGTTGATGATGTTGTTCTGCTGACCGTCCTTTTCCATCACGAAGGTGCGGAAGAATCCCAGGGGTGGCGTGCGGTTCAGCGCGTTGCGCGCCAGGCTGGCGAGGAACATTGGGCTGTTGCTGGCCTTTTCCGCCAGCAGTGCCTTCAGGCTCTCGGCCAGCGGCGCTTCGCCATAGACACTGTCCAGATCGAAGAAGATGCAGGCGTTGAGCAGGGTTTCCGGGTTGGGGCGCTCGATCCACTGGGTGAAATAGCCCTTCCACACCCGCAGCGGCTGCCGCCATTTGGGGTTGGTGGCCATGATGCCGCCCTTGCAGTAGGTGTGGCCACAGGCCGCCAGGCCGTCGCTGACGAAGGTCGCCAGCTTGAGGAAGTACTCGTCGTGCACCCGCGGATCGAAGCGGTTGTCCAGCACCAGGGCGTTGTCCTGGTCGGTGACGATCAGCTGCTCATCCCGGGCCATCGAGCCCAGCGCCAGGAAACAGTAGGGTATAGGCGGCGGGCCGAGTTCCTGCTCGGCCAGTTCGAGCAGGCGCTGGGTCAGGCTGCGGCCGATGCCGGACATGGCGCTGCCGATCATGTGGGCGTTGGCCTGTTCGTTGACCAGGCGCAGGAAGGTCGCGCGCAGGTCCGGCAACAGCCCCTGCAGCTCCGCCACCGACTGGCGGTTGAAGATGTTGTTGACCAGGTACAGGCTGCTCTGGGATTCGTAGCGGATGATGTCGGAGAGGTTGATCACCCCGACCGGCCGCTGGCGGTGCACCACCGGCAGGTGATGGATATTGTTGCGCAGCATGCACAGCATCGCCTCGAACACCGAATCCTCGGCCTGGATGGTGATCGGATTGGGTGACATCACCTGGTCCACCGGCGTGTCCAGGGCCAGGCCCTCGGCCAGCACCCGGGTGCGCAGGTCGCGGTCGGTGGTGATGCCGGCCATGATCTGGGTCGGACCGCTGTCGCCGGCGGCCTTGGTGCCGAATATCACCAGGGACGACACGCTGTGCTCGGTCATCATCCGCGCGGCGTCCTGCACCGAGGTGCCCAATGGCACGCTGACGGTGCGGCGTGTGATCAGCTTGCGCACCTCGGTGCTCATCAGTTCGGTGGCGTTGCCCTGGGGCGCCTCGCGCGGCTTGAGGCGTGACACGCCCTCGGCCTCGACGAAGTCGGCGAAGGCGTCATTCGCCTCGCAGAGCTGCTCGAACATGGCGCCGGGGATGAAGTAGATCAGGCTGTCCTCGATGGCGCGCGCCGGCAGGCGTACCTTGTGCCCGCGCAGCAGGCCGAACTGGCCGAAGACCTCGCCCTCGGCCAGGCGGTTGTAGAGTTCGCCGTTGCGCCGGTAGATCTCCACCGCACCGCTGCGGATGTAATGCAAATCCTCGATCGGCGCGCCGTAGCTGAGGATGTCGCTGCCGGCCTTGAAGTAGCCGACTTCCACCTGGCGGGCGATATCGTCGACGGTGTCTTCCGGCAACGCATCGAAGGGCGCGTGTCGGCTCAGGTGGTCGCGAATTTCGATCAGTTCGACCTGCATGGAGTCCTCATGGCAGTGGCCTGTGGGCGAGAGGATCAGTCGTCTATCGGCGGCTCGATCCATCGCCCCCTCGGCGGGTGGCGCCTGGCAGGGTATTGCGGGGCCAGGATGACCAGCCTATCGCAGAACATCGGATCTCGCCCATCGCCGTGGGCCGGGGGGGGGAAATACGGCTGCCGGGCCGGCAGTTCCACGTGGAACCCGCCCAGCGCTGCCGATTCATCAGTGGGGACCGGGACAACAAGCCTGGAATTCACCCCTATCTTGCGATATTGTTATGTTATAACTTTATTATGACGATCCACTCTCCCGCTCGTTCGTCATCACTCTCATCAGGAGTCCGTGCAATGCCTGATCGGCTACCCGTAACCGTACTCTCCGGCTTCCTCGGCGCCGGCAAGAGCACGCTGCTCAACCACGTGCTGAAGAATCGCGAAGGATTGAAGGTCGCGGTGATCGTCAACGATATGAGCGAGATCAATATCGATGGCCGCGCGGTTCAGCGCGATGTCAGCCTCAATCGCGCCGAGGAACGGCTGGTGGAGATGAGCAACGGTTGCATCTGTTGCACCTTGCGCGAGGACTTGCTCGAGGAGGTCGCGCGCCTGGCCGGCGAGGGTCGCTTCGACTACCTGCTGATCGAGTCCACCGGCATCTCCGAGCCCTTGCCGGTGGCCGAGACCTTCACCTTTAGAGACGAGCAGGGCCAGAGTCTGGCCGATCTGGCACGTCTGGACACCCTGGTCACCGTGGTCGACGGGGTCAACTTCCTCCGGGATTTCCATGCCGCCGAGGACCTGTCCAGCCGCGGCGAAACCCTGGGCGAAGAGGACCAGCGCTCGATCACCGACCTGCTGATCGAGCAGGTGGAGTTCGCCGATGTGATCCTGATCAGCAAGATCGACCTGATCAGCCAGACCGAGCGCGAGGAGCTGACGGCGATTCTGCGGGGACTCAACACCCACGCCGAGATCCTGCCGATCAGCATGGGCCAGATCGCGCTGGACAAGATCCTCGACACCGGCCGCTTCGATTTCGAGCGCGCGGCACAGGCCCCTGGCTGGCTCAAGGAGCTGCGCGGCGAGCACGTGCCGGAGTCCGAGGAGTACGGCATCGCCTCCGGCGTCTATCGCGCGCGCAGGCCTTTCCATCCGCAGCGTTTCTTCGACTTCATCGCCAGGGACTGGGTGAATGGCCGCTTGCTGCGTTCCAAGGGGTTTTTCTGGATGGCCAGCAAACACCGGGAAGCCGGCAGCTGGTCCCAGGCCGGCGGCCTGATGCGCCATGGCTTGGCCGGGCGCTGGTGGCGCTTTGTGCCGAGAAACCAGTGGCCCCAGGATGACGAGGGGCGGCAGGCGATCGAGCGGAGCTGGCAGGCCGACGTCGGCGACTGCCGCCAGGAGCTGGTGTTTATCGGTCAGCGCATCGATTTCGCTCGGCTGCATGCCGAGCTGGATGCCTGTCTGCTCGACGACGCGGAGATGGCCATGGGCGAGTCTGGCTGGGCGGCCCTGGCTGACCCGTTCGGCGCCTGGGTCGAGGAGGACGCGGCCTGATGCATGCGCTCCAATATCGGCAGCCGCCCGTCCAGGTGCTCGGCGAGCAGTTGGAGGTGTTCACCGAAATCCTGCGTGAGGAGGTCAACCTGGCGATCTGGCAGCGTCGCCTGCCGGCGCAGATCGACGCATTCGTCGCCCAGCTGTTGGCCCAGGGGCATGCATTGGCGCAGACCCTGATTGTGGAGCTGGCGACTGCGGAGAGCCCGGCCGATCTGAGCGGCTTGCTTGCCGAGTACCGCCATATCCCGGGTCAGGAGGACTGTCTGAGCGATATTGGCTGGCTGGTCAGCGCCTTCGCCTGTCTGCTCGGGGCCAGGCGTATCGGGCTGCGCCTGCGCGTGCTGGATCGGCCGATGTGCCCGCGCTTTCACGTCGACCGGGTGCCCGTGCGGTTGATCACCAGCTATGCCGGCCCCGGCAGCCAGTGGCTGGCCGAAGGGGCGATGGTGCGCCAGCGCCTGGGTGAACCGGCGGCTGAACCGCAGGACCCGGCGCTGATCAACAGCAGCTTGGCCGGGCATGTGTTGCTGGCCAAGGGCGAGAAGTGGTCGGGTAACGAAGGCGCTGGCCTGATTCATCGCTCGCCTCAACCGCACAGCGGCAAGCGCCGGCTGCTGCTGACCCTGGACTGGCTGGGGTAGCCGGGTCGGCCCGTCAGCGGGCCATCCACACGCCCTTGTTCTGCCCTTCGCAGAAGGGCTTGAGGTAGCTGGCGTCGCTGCCCACGCCGTAGTAGTGGATGTCCTGCTGGTAGGGGGTGCCGCCCACCTTGGCGCTGCGGCAGACGCCGAAGGCGCCGATCGGGCACTGCTCGACGAAGGCCACTTCGACCTTCTGGCCCTTGAGCTGCGGCTGGCAGAAACCGTTGCGAAACAGTTGTGGCGGGATGCTGCGGTTCTGCTGGCAGACCTTGACGTCCAGGCGCTCGGCCTGGCTGTGAATGACGCAGGCCTCGCCCCAGGCCAGGGAAGACAGGGCGCAGAGACTCAGCAGCGCTAGACGACGCATCGAATGAACTCCCGACAAAGATGCCGGCGACTCTAGCACGGCGCCTTTGCCGCGTCTGCGTCGTGCGCCGGGGCTTCTCCTCCTGGAATTTTGACCGCACCATGGCGCCATGTTGAAGAATATTCCGACTCACCTGATCGGCGGCCCCCTGGGCGCCGGCAAGACCAGCCTGATCCGTCAGCTGCTGGCGCAGCGGCCGGCGCACGAGCGCTGGGCGGTACTGATCAACGAATTCGGCCAGATCGGCCTGGACGCCGCCCTGCTGGAGACCGACGCCCAGGGCGTGGCGCTTGGCGAAGTGGCCGGCGGCTGCCTGTGCTGCGTCAACGGCGTGCCTTTCCAGGTCGGTTTGTCTCGCCTGCTGCGCAAGGCGCGGCCGCAGCGCCTGCTGATCGAGCCCTCCGGCCTCGGCCACCCCGCGCAGTTGCTGGAGCAGCTGCGCCAGCCGCCCTGGGCCGGGGTGCTGGCGGTGCAACCGGCGCTGCTGGTGCTGGACGCCGCCGCGCTCGCCGCCGGACAGTCCCTGGCGGACAGCCAGCAGGCGGCGCTGAGCAGCGCCGGACTTTTGCTGCTGAACAAGGCCGAGGGCCTGGACCCGGCGGCCAAGGCGCGGGTACAGGCCAAGCTGCCCGCACGGCCGCTGTGCTGGACCAGCCAGGCCGCGTTGCCGTTGACGCAACTGCCGGGCTACGCCAGCCAGGCCGAGGCGGCCGACGGTCTGGCAGATCTGCCCACGGCGCGTGCGCCGCTGCCGAGCATCTGGCGTTCGCCGAGCGATCCGATCTGCCAGGTTCAGGCGCAGGCTGAAGGCTGGAGCATCGGCTGGTCCTGGCACCCAAGCCAGCGCTTCGCCCAGCAGCGCGTGCAGCACTGGCTCGAATCCCTGCCGTGGCAGCGCGCCAAGCTGGTGCTGCACAGCGATCAAGGCTGGTGCTCGGCCAACGCCCTGGCCGGCCAGCCGCTGCGCTGGCAGGCCAGTCCCTGGCGCAAGGATTCGCGGCTGGAGCTGATCTTCGACGCGGCCCAGGACGCCGAGGCGCTGCGCCTCGCCATAAGCGCCTGCAGGCTCTAGCGGGGTCGACCTGGCGGTCAGGCAGCGGTTTGTCGGCAGAACTGGCGAGTCACCTGGTCAGGGCTGATAAGCTTCGTCGTCGTCTTCCTCGCGCGTAAATCCGCCATGCATCTAGAGTCCTGGTCCCACGCCTGTTCCGCCGGTTTCACCCTGCGCGGCTGGCACAGTCCGCCCTCGGGCAAGCCGCTGCTGCACTTCCTGCACGGCAACGGCTACTGCGGCCGGGTCTATGAGCCGTTGCTGGCGTGCCTGGCCGAGGACTTCGACCTGTGGCTGTGCGACGTGCAGGGGCATGGCGACAGTGATCACGGCGGCCGCTTCCACGGCTGGAATCGCAGCGCCGAGCTGGCGCTGGAGGCCTTCGCCATGGGTCGCGAGCGGTTTGCCGGGGTGCCAGCCTTCGCCGTCGGCCACAGTTTCGGCGGAGTGCTGAGCGCCCTGATGCTGGCCCAGCAACCGCAGCTGTTCCAGCGTGCGGTGCTGCTCGATCCGGTGCTGTTCACCCCGGCGATGATCGGGGTCATGGCGCTGTCCGACGTGGTCGGCCTGAGCCAGCGCAATACCCTGGCAAGCAAGGCGCGCAAGCGGCGCCAGAAATGGCCCGATCGGCTCGCCGCCCATGCCGCCCTGCATGGCCGCGGCATGTTCCGCGGCTGGACCGAGGCGGCGTTCGAGGCCTATCTCAACCATGCCCTGCGCGACACCGAGGAGGGCGTCGAGCTGAAATGCCGGCCGAGCCGCGAGGCGGATATCTTCGCCTCCTTCCCCAAGCGCCTGTGGCCGTCGCTGGCCAAGGTGGTGACGCCGACCCAGGTGCTCTATGGCCAGGGCAGCTATCCCTTTGTCGCCAAGTCGGTGGCGCGCTGGTGCGCGAGCAATGCTCATGTGCATGCCCAGGTGGTCCACGGCGGCCACTGCTTCATGCAGGAGCAGCCGGAGGAAAGCGCCGAGCGGGTAAGGGCGTTTCTCCGGGCGGAGGGATAAGCACGGCACGCCGCGACGTCAGCTGTGCGGAACCGGGCCGGGCAGGCGCTGTCTAGCCCTGGACCCAAACGAAAGGACGTGCTGATGAAACGGATAATTTGCGGCTTACTGCTGGTGCTTGCCGGCCAGGTTCAGGCCATTGACTGGCGGGACAGTCCGGCGGTCGCCGAGGCGTTTGCCCGCGCCGGGGTGACCGGCACCTTCGTACTCCATGAAGTCGGCAGCGAGCGGTGGCAAGGGCACAACCGTCAGCGTGCGCTGACCCGTTACAGCCCGGCCTCGACCTTCAAGCTTGCCCATACCCTGATTGGCCTGGATACCGGCGCGGTCAGCAGTGTGGACGAGGTCTTTCCTTACGACGGCAAGCCCAAGTTCCTCAAGAGCTGGGAGAAGGACATGGGCCTGCGCGAGGCGCTCAAGGTCTCCAACGTGTCGGTCTACCAGGCACTGGCGCGACGCATCGGCCTGTCGCGCATGCGCGGCCGGGTCGGTGCGTTGGACTATGGCAATGGCCAGATAGGCAGCCAGGTCGATCAGTTCTGGTTGCGCGGGCCGCTGGCCATCAGTGCGGTGGAGCAGACCCGCTTCCTTGCCCGCCTGGTCCAGGACGGGCTGCCCGTTACCCCAGCCATCCAGGCACAAGTGCGGGACATCAGCCTGCTCGAGCAGGGGCCGGGTTGGCGCCTGTACGGCAAGACCGGTTGGGCCACGTCCGGCGACCCCGATGTCGGCTGGTGGGTCGGCTGGGTGGAGCAGCAGGGCAAGCGCTACAGCTTTGCCCTGAATATCGACACCCACGGTGAGGCGGACCTGCCCAAGCGCATCGAACTGGGCAAGGCCAGCCTGCGGCTGTTCAAGCTGCTCTAGGGCCTTGGGCTCCAGTCACTGGTCGCGCCCGTGGCGCCAGCGCTCCAGGTCGATCACCCGCGCCGTGTCGGGCGGTGGTGCGCTGAACGGATGGGGAGCCAGCTCGATGCGGCCCAGGTGCTGGCCGAACATCACGATGCTGCCGACATGGCGCTGTTCGCCGGTGACGGTGAACTCGAAGCCATAAACCCGCGCCAGGCGCTTGCGGCCGCGGGCGTCGGCCAGCAGGGTGATCTTGCGCAGGGCGACGTTGCCGTCGAGCAGCTCGACCTCGGCCTTCGCGCAGTGCTGCTTGACCAGGGCCAGGGCCCGCTCGCGCAAGCCGTGGGCGTGCCACAGCCAGGCGCCGGCGGTGGCCAGCAGCATCAGGACGAAAATATTGCCGAGGGTCAGCATAGGGAACTCCAAGCAGCCGCTTGAGCCGGCCGGGGGTGAACTCGCATTCTGCCAGGGGGCCGGGGCGCTGTCTTGGCTGCTGTCTCAGTCCTCGCCCTTGAGCTCCTGGTAGCGCTGTTCCAGTTCCTGGCGGATCGCCCGGCGCTGCTGCCCCTGGGCGAAGCGGCGTTTCTCCTCGGCCGTCTGCGGCTGGCGCAGCGGCACCGGCGTGGGCCGTCCTTTTTCGTCGACCGCGACCATGGTGAAGAAGCAGCTGTTGGTATGGCGCACCGAACGCTCGCGGATATTCTCCGTGACCACCTTGATGCCGATCTCCATGGAACTGCGGCCGGTGTAGTTGACCGAGGCGTGGAAGGTCACCAGCTCGCCGACGTGGATGGGTTCGCGAAAGGTCACCTGGTCAACCGACAGGGTCACCACGTAACAGCCGGCATAGCGGCTGGCGCAGGCGTAGGCGACCTCGTCGAGGTACTTGAGCAGGGTGCCGCCGTGCACGTTGCCGGAGAAGTTGGCCATATCCGGGGTCATCAGTACGGTCATCGACAGCTGGGCGTTTCCGGGTTCCATGGTGGGGCTCTGTATGGCTGTAGAAGGGACATGGTGATCAGAACGACTCAGGCGGACGCTGGGTCACGCCTGAGTCGTCCCAGCCCGGCGGGCTGGCGCCACGGCTACTTGCCGGCGGAGAGCCCGAAGTCGATCGCCAGATCGGCGCCGGTGATCGCCTCGGCATGGGGCTGGCACAGGTACCAGACCATTTCCGCCACTTCCTCCGGGCGCAGGAAGCGCGCCCCGCGGCCTTGCGGGTAGAGGTTGAGCAGCTCGCGCTTGTAGGCCGTCGGGTTGCCCTTGCCGTAACGCTCGGCCTGGTAGTCGAGCATCGGCGTGGCGATGTCGCCGGGCGATACCGCGTTGACCCGCACCCCGTGCTCGGCCAGCTCCAGGGCCAGGGTCTTGCTCAGCATCACCAGGGCCGCCTTGCTCGCGCAGTAGGCGGCCGACCCGCGATAGGCCTGGCGCCCGGCATCGCTGGCGATATTGACGATACAGCCGCGGAACTCCTTGAGGTGCGGGATGGCCGCCTGACTGAGATAGAAGGCGGCCTTCAGGTTGACCCCCATGACCAGGTCGAAGTCCTCTTCGCTGAACTGCTCAACCGGCCCCTCGCGCCACACCCCGGCGGCATTGACCACCGCGTCCAGGCGTCCGGTGCTGGCCATCACCTTGGCGATCAGCTCATGGCAGTTCTCGGCGCTGCGCAGGTCGGCGGTGCTGCTGAAATCCAGCGGCACCTGACCGTTGAGCGCATGCAGGCCACCCTTGTCGACATCGGTGGCCGTGACCCGCCAGTGACTCTGGGAGAAGCGCTTGGCGATGGCGCGGCCGAGGCCGCCGGCGGCGCCGGTGATGAGGATGACGGGCGTGCTCATGGGGTGGTCCTCCAGGGGCGGTGGTGTATCCAGTGTAGGTAACGGCTGTCGCTTTGCAGGCCGAGGCGGACGAAGTCGAACTCGGCGCACCTCGGTGAGCCCTGCGCGCAAGCCGCAGCGGATTCGCTGAATGATGGCGTTGTTTGTTGAACGATGCGTTCGATTTTTTACACATCATCCACAGGCGATCGCCCGGGTGTCAAGGCGGGTGGCCGCGGGGGGGCAGCGTCGGCCTGCCCAGTGGGCTTTGCCGCTCAGCTCTCCAGCCAGACGTCGCGCACCCAGTGCCACACCGACTCCCAGGATTCGTCCTCGTTGATCTCTTCGGTGTCGGCTTCCCAGAGCAGCACGGTGCCGTCTTCTTCCACCACGTAGTAGTTGCCCTGGTCCTCGCACAGCGGCACATACTCGCGCGGCACGCCGAGGGACCAGGCTACCGAGGCCACCTCCGGCAGGTAGGTGTGGGACTGCGGGTCGGCGGCGGTCACCGGCTCGAGGCGGCCGTAGACGACGTCGCTGACGGTCAGCAGGAACTCGCGCAATGCGAACGGCAGGTGGATAAGGATCTGCTCCTGGATCTCCACCAGGGTCTCCTCGTCCGGCAGCTCCAGCGGCACCGGCACCGGTTCGTTCAATTCGCGCAGCTGATCGATGACTTCTTCCACGGTAACAGGCCCTCATGCAGTGAGATGGGCTTTATACAGCAGCCGGTGCCAGGAGCAAAAAGCCGTGTCGCATCCAGGCTCAATCCGCTGCTTGGGCTCGCTCGCCGCGAACGGTCGTATAGGCCCGGAACTGCTGTTAGCGGCCCTTGCTAGCATCAAGTGGTCCTGCCGGCCTGGTCCCGGCGACTAGAATTCAAGCATGAGTTGGACGCTTATCCGCGGTCCGCAGCGCGGGCCTTGACCGGAGGTGCATCATGCATATGGCAGCAACAGTACAGCGCAGCCTGGAGCGCGCGCAGATTCAATTCGATATCGTCCCTCACCCGCATTCGGAGAGCAGCCTGGAATCGGCGCGGGTCGCCAGCGTGCCGGCCGAACGCCTGGCCAAGTCGGTGATCCTCGACGACCGCAAGGGGCATTACCTGATGGCCGTGGTGCCGGCCAATCGCCACCTGGACATGAGCATGGTCTGCAAGGGTGACGAACTCTGGCAACTGAGCAGCGAATCGGACATCGCCAGTCTGTTCAAGGACTGCGAGCTCGGTGCCGTACCGGCGGTCGGCGAGCCCTACGGGATGAACATGCGGGTCGACCCGCTGCTCACCCGTCAACAGGACATCTACTTCGAGGCCGGCGATCACGAGAGCCTGGTGCACATGAGCACCGAACAGTTTCTCAAGCTGGTGCCCCGTGCCGAAGTCTGCGAGCTGTGTCCGCAAACCTGAGCGGGCGCGGCCACCGGTCTACTACTGGCGCCGCTCCATCGCCTGTCGCCAGCGTCACCGCTGCGGCAAACAAGGCGGTGGGCGGCGCTGAAGCCTCTGCTCGGTGCTGCGGCGCAGGCATAAAAAACCCCAGGCAAGCCTGGGGTTCGGAGTGCGCGGTAGAACCGATCAGTTCTGACGGATGCCCGCCACCAGCCAGGGCTGGTTGTCACCGACTGCACGCTCCAGGCGCCAGCTTTCGCTGAAGGCTTCGCCCTGGTCGAAGCGCGAGGTCTTCGACACGCCGCTGAAGGTGAGGGTGGCCACGGTCTTGTCGCTCATGTCGTCGACGCCATCGAGCTGCACGTCGAGATTGTCGATGTAGGTGGACTGGAAGCCGTCGCCCAGCTCGGCGCGCTCACGCTTGAGGAAGTCCAGCAGCTGCGGGGTGACGAACTCGGCGATCTTGTCCATCTCGTCGGCGTCCCAGTGCTGCTGCAGGCTGAGGAAGTGCTCGCGGCCGGCGCTGACGAAGCTCTGCTCGTTGAACCAGGCCGGGGCGTTGATCACCGGCTTGATGGCCGCGCCGGCGCTGCTGCCGAACACCGGATTGGCTGCCGCCGGGACTTCCCGCTGGTACGGCGCGCCGCCGGCCATGGCCGGCTGGCTCTTGCGCCGCGAGGCGAGGAAGCGGAACAGCAGGAAGGCGATCAGGCCGAAGATCAGCATGTCCATGATCTGCAGGCCCTCGAAGCCGTCACCCATGAACATGGAGGCCAGCAGGCCACCGGCGGCCAGGCCGGCCAAAGGGCCGAGCCAGCGCGAAGCGCCGCTGGCGGCGGCGGGCTGACGACCGGCGGTCGGCGCGGTGGCGGCGGGCTGATTCTGGGCCGGCGTCTGGCGGGTCTGATGGCTCGGCGCAGAACCGAAGGATTTGCCGCCGCCCAGACGCTTGGCTTCGGCTTCGAAACTCATGGTTAGGCCCAGGCTCAGGCACATGGCCAGGGCAATGCTGAGGAAACGCTGCATGTTCGGTCGTCTCTTGGTGGTTGGAACGCTGCGCCGCATCTTGCACGGCTTGGGCGAGGAAGGCCAGCCGCAGAATGTATCGGACTTTTGCTTTGCAGCCGGAGCGTGGCCAGTGCCGGTGCGCCATTCCATGGTTGCGAAGAAGCCCTGCCTGCCGCCCCAGGGCCTGCGTTTGAAAGGACATGGCCAGGGCATTCAGCCACGGGCCCGGGCGGACAAACGGGCCGTCCCGCTCGTCGGTTTCCGGTCGCGCTCAGCGTCGCAGCAATACCAGCAGCGGGCCGCAGCGCAGTTGCCGGCGCAGGTAGGCGCGGAACTCGGCGGGTTCTTCGTCGGGATGCCGCAGCCAGTGCAGCACGCAGCGCAGGTAGGCGCCGCTGAGCAGGCTTTCTTCGGCGATCCGGTGCAGGTGAATGGACCCACGCTGCGCCGCCTCGCGCCACCACTGTACCGTGCGGCTGACCCGCAGCAGGCCGGCCAGCTGCAGGTGCACGTGTCCCGGTTCGAGCTTGTACAGCAGCATCTGCCCGGTGACCGCGCGGTGGCCGGCCAGGCAGTCGAACCAGGCGATCAGCAGTTCTTCCAGGCGCTTGGCCGGGTCCAAAGTCAGCAGGTCGGCGGCTGTCGCCCGGCTCAGCAAGGCGTGATCGGCGCGGTCGAACCAGGCTTCTACCAGCTGATCCTTTTCCCGATAGTGCGCGGCGATGCTGTCCAGGCCAACGCCCAGATGCTCGGCCACATCGAACAGGTGCAGACGCTCCCAGCCGCAGACATCGGCCAGTTCGAGCGCGGCGTCGAGGATCTTCGGCGCTGTGATACTGGTTTTTTTCATCGGCTCACCTCGGTTCGAGTATGGGCCGCGTGCACGCAGGGGCTGGGCGGAAACGACAAACGGAGCCCGCAGGCTCCGTTTCCGTGGTGAGGCAGGGGGCGCTCAACGCCAGTTGTACAGCTCCTTCTCGGACAGCTGGTGCATCTGGCTGACCTGGGCCTGGAAGGCCTTCATCGACGCCCAGATACGGCCGTTCAGCTCGCTCTGTGCGGCCAGCTCGCCGAGTACCACCTCGGCCTGGAGCTGCATGGCCTGCAGGACCTCGTCGGGGAAGCGCTTGAGCAGGGTGCCCTGCTGCTTGAGCTGATCCAGGGCCAGGGCGTTGTGGTAGACGTAGTCGTCCATCATGTCCTGGTTGGCCGCGCGGGCCGCCTCGGTGAGGATCGCCTGCAGGTCGGCCGGCAGGCTGTCGAGGGCCTTCTGGTTGATCAGCAGCTCGAGCACCGCCTGGGGCTCCTGCCAGCCGGGGTAGTAGTAGAACTTGGCCGCCTTGTGCAGGCCGAAGGCCAGGTCGTTGTAGGGGCTGACCCAGTCGGTGGCGTCGATCGCGTTGGTCTGCAGGGCGGTGAATATCTCGCCGCCGGGCAGGTTGACGGTGGTCGCGCCGAGGCGGCCGAGCACCTCGCCGCCGAGGCCCGGCATGCGGATCTTCAGGCCCTTGAGGTCATCCAGGGAGTTGATTTCCTTGTTGTACCAGCCGCCCATCTGCATGCCGGTGTTGCCCACTGCCAGGGGTTTCACGCCATGGGGGGCGTAGGCCTCGTCCCACAGGGCCTGGCCGCCGCCCTTGCTCAGCCAGGCGTTCATTTCCGGAGTGGACAGGCCGAACGGCACGGCGGTGAAGAACTGCGCCGCCGCCACCTTGCCCTTCCAGTAGTAGGCGGCGCCATGGCCGATCTCGGCGGTGCCGCGCGACACCGCATCGAACACCTCTAGCGGCGGCACCAGCTCGCCGCCGGCATAGACCTTGATGGTCAGGCGGCCGTCGCTCATGGCGCTGACCCGCTCGGCCAGGCGCTCGGCGGCGGTGCCCAGGCCGGGGAAGTTCTTCGGCCAGGCGGTGACCATCTTCCATTCATAGCGTTGTGCTTGCTCGGTCGCGGCTTGCTCAGTGCTGACTTTGTCGTCCTTGCAGCCGGCCAGGCCGATGGCGGCCAGCAGGGCCGCGGCGGTGCCGAACAGGAAACGGCGGTTCATCGAGAATCTCCCCAATTGCGCAGTGGTGTGGTTGTTGGTCTTGTTAAAGCGCTTCCAGCTTGGCGTAGCTGAGCATCAGCCACTTGCTGCCTTCACTTTCAAAGTTCACCTGCACCCGTGCCTGGGCGCCGGCGCCTTCGAAGTTGAGGATGGTGCCTTC
Source organism: Pseudomonas benzenivorans (assembly GCF_024397895.1). Lineage (NCBI taxonomy): Bacteria > Pseudomonadati > Pseudomonadota > Gammaproteobacteria > Pseudomonadales > Pseudomonadaceae > Pseudomonas > Pseudomonas benzenivorans. The sequence goes on along the minus strand of NZ_CP073346.1, from coordinate 2,517,489 downwards.
GCCGAACAACGAGTGCTGCACCCGCTGGCCGAGGCTGAAGGCGGTGTCCGGTACGGCGCTGCCGGCGAACATGCTGGCGCCGCTCATGTTCCGGTTGCCCGAGCTCAGCGGACGGCTGACGCTGTTGGACAGGCGCACTTCCTGAATCAGTTGCGGTGGGACTTCGCGCACGAAGCGCGACACCTTGTTGTAGGTCTCGCTGCCGTACAGGCGGCGGGTCTCGGCGTAGGTGATGACCAGCTTGTGCATGGCGCGGGTGATGCCGACGTAGGCCAGGCGGCGTTCCTCTTCCAGGCGGCCGGGCTCCTCCAGGCTCATCTTGTGCGGGAACAGGCCCTCTTCCATGCCGACCAGGAACACCTGGGGGAACTCCAGGCCCTTGGCGCTGTGCAGGGTCATCAGCTGGATGCTGTCTTCGTTCTCCGCGGCCTGGGTGTCGCCGGCTTCCAGCGAGGCGTGGCTGAGGAAGGCCTGCAGCGGCGTCAGCTCGTCGTCTTCGTCGTTCTCGAAGGCCCGTGCGGCGCTGACCAGTTCCTCCAGGTTCTCGATGCGCGCCTGGGCCTTCTCGCCCTTCTCCGCCTTGTGGTAGGCGATCAGCCCACTCTGCTCGATGACCGTCTGGGTCATCAGGTGCAGCGGCATGCTCAGCACCTTGGCGGCGAGGTTGTCGATCAGCTCGACGAAGCCGGCCAGGGCGCCGGCGGCGCGGCCGGGCAGGGCCTTGCCCGCCAGCATCAGGCGCACCGCCTCCCACATGGAGACGTCATGGCCGCGGGCGTACTCACGGATCGCCTCGACGGTCTTCTCGCCGATGCCGCGCGCCGGCACGTTGACCACCCTTTCGAGCGCCGCGTCGTTGCCGCGGCCGTCGAGCAGGCGCAGGTAGGCCATGGCGTTCTTGATCTCGGCGCGTTCGAAGAAGCGCTGGCCGCCGTAGATGCGGTAGGGAATCTTCTCGCGCAGCAGGGCCTCTTCCAGTACCCGCGACTGGGCGTTGGAGCGGTAGAGGATGGCGATCTCGCTGCGCTTGAGCCCTTCCTTGCGCAGGGCGTCCTCGATCGACTCGACCACATAACGCGCCTCGTCGTGTTCGTTGAACGCCGAATACAGGCTGATCGGCTCGCCGTCGCCGCCCTCGGTCCAGAGTTCCTTGCCCAGGCGTCCCTGGTTGTTGGCGATCAGCGCGTTGGCGGCCTTGAGGATGCCGGCGGTGGAGCGGTAGTTCTGCTCCAGGCGGATCACCTCGGCGTCCTTGAAGTCGTCGGAGAACTGCTGGATGTTCTCGATCCGCGCGCCGCGCCAGCCGTAGATCGACTGGTCGTCGTCGCCCACCACCATCAGGCTGTCGCCGCCCTTGGCCAGCAGGCGCAGCCAGGCGTACTGCACGGCGTTGGTGTCCTGGAACTCGTCGACCAGGATATGGCGGAAGCGCCGCTGGTAGTGTTCGAGCAGGCCGGGCTTGTCGCGCCACAGGTCCAGCGCCCGCAGCAGCAGCTCGGAGAAGTCGATCACCCCGGCGCGGGCGCAGGCGGCCTCGTAGGCCTCGTAGATCTTCAGCATGGTGGCCAGAAACAGGTCGCCGCCGGGCTGGATGTTGTTCGGCCGCAGGCCCTCGTCTTTCTGCCCGTTGATGAACCACTGGGCCTGGCGCGCCGGCCAGCGCTGCTCGTCCAGGCCCAGTTCGCGGATCACCCGCTTGACCAGACGCTGCTGGTCGTCGGAGTCGAGGATCTGGAAGTTCTCGGCCAGTCCGGCCTCCTGCCAGTGGGCACGCAGCAGGCGATGGGCCAGGCCGTGGAAGGTGCCGACCCACATGCCGGCCGGGTTCATCCCGAGCATCTGCTCGATGCGCGCGCGCATCTCGGCGGCGGCCTTGTTGGTGAAGGTCACCGACAGGATGCTGTGTGGCGAGGCGCGCTCGATCTGGATCAGCCAGGCGATGCGGTGCACCAGCACGCGGGTTTTACCGGAACCGGCGCCGGCCAGTACCAGTTGCCGGCCCAGACGGGCGGCCACGGCCTGACGCTGGGCGTCATTGAGGGAAGCGATCAGGAGTTCGGGGTCATTTTGCATCGCGGCATTCTAGGGGGCGCGGCCGACGAGGGCAAACCAGCCGGGCGCGGCCCGCGCCGCTGCATTCGCCGAGTGCCGGCAGGGCTGCCACCCGCCCGCGCGCGGGCCGACGAAAGGTGCCGCGCCTCGAGGGAAATTTGTCGGCGCCGCGGTTGGGCGGCGCGGCCTGCTCGGGTATGCTCCGCCGACGCCTAGGCAACCACTACAAGAACATCGCCTATGACTGCCCTTTCGAACGCCCCGCTGACGGAGTTGCCGCTGCACGATGGCAACCTGATCCGCCGCCAGTTCGCCACCGACATCGCCGTCGAACGCACACGCCTGCTCTATCACGGCTCGCGGGCGCCGACCCTGTTGTTGTTGCTCAACGGTCTGGCCTGTGCCTTCCTGCTGTGGTCGCCGCAGAACCGTCTTTTACTGTGCGGCTGGCTGGTCTGGCTGGTGCTGCTGGCGCTGCTGCGCCTGCTTCAGGTCACGGCCTTCGATGCCGCGCCGGCAGAGGCCCAGGCCCAGTCGCACTGGCGCTGGCGCTTTCTCATCGGCGCCGGGGTTTCCGGCCTGACCCTGGCCTTCGCCGCCATCGCCCTGGTACCGGCCGACGCGTTCTTCCAGCAGGCCCTGCTCTACGGACTGCTCTCCGCGGCGATCCTTTCCGCCAGTGTCGCTTACGCCGTCAGCCTGCCGGCCTTCCTGACCTTCGTCCTACCCTGCCTGCTGCCGACCTTGAGCTACCTTCTGCTGAGCGATCAGCAGCTGCTGCGCGGCTGGGGCCTGGTCGGTTCTATCCTGGCCCTGGCGCTGCTGGTGGTGGCCTGGCAGGTCAACCGCCTGGTGCAGCGCAGCCTGCTGCAGCGCTTTCAGAACCAGGCGCTGATCGACAACCTGAAGCAGGCGAAGCAGCAGGGCGAGACGCTCAACGCCGAGCTGGCCCGTGAAGTGGAGCAGCGCCGCCGCGCCGAACGCGAGCTGCGCGAGGCCCATGGCGAGCTGGAGTTGCGTGTGATCGAGCGCACCCTGGAGCTGGATGCCGCGACCCAGGCACTGGGCCGGAGCAAGGCGCGCCTGACCCTGGCGCTGGAGGCCAGCGAGCTGGGGCTGTGGGACTGGAACCTGGAAAGCGACGAGGTGCACCACACCCACCTGCGCGAGCTGTTCGGCCTGGCGCCCGAGGCGGTGCAGATCATGCTGCGCGACCTCAAGCCGCGCCTGCACCCGGACGATCTGCCGCTGTTGCGCCGCGCCCTGGTCGAGCACATGAAGGGCCGCAGCGACGGCTACCAGATCGAATACCGCATTCAGCACGCCCGCGGCCACTGGGTGTGGATCGAGGACCGCGGCCGTGCGGTGGAGCGCGATGCCGGTGGCCGGGTGCTGCGCATGCTCGGCACTCGGCGCGACATCAGTGCGCGCAAACATCTGGAAGAGCAGCAGCGGCTGGCTGCCACGGTATTCGAGGCGGCCAGCGAAGGCATCGTCATCCTCGACCCGGAGTACCGCCTGCTGGCCGCCAACCAGGCCTTTCGCCAGGTCACCGGCTATCGCCAGGAGGAGCTGGTGGGGCAGAGCGTGGCCACCCTGATCGGCAGCCGCGAATCGCGCCGTCAGTACCAGATGATCCGCCTGGAGCTGGAAGCGGTCGGCAGCTGGCAGGGCGAGCTGATCGAAACCCGCAAGAACGGCGAGCTCTACCCGCAGTGGCTGCAGCTCAAGGTGGTGTGCGACGGCAAGGGCCAGGCCAGCCACATCGTTGGTTTCTTCGCGGACCTGTCGTCACGCCGCGAGACCGAGGAGCGCCTGCGCTACCTGTCCCACTACGACGAGCTGACCGGCCTGGCCAACCGCAGCCTGTTCAAGCTGCGCCTGCACGAAGCCAGCCAGCGAGCGCGGCAGAGCGGGCGCAGCCTGGCCCTGCTGCACATCGACCTGGATCGCTTCAAGGTGCTCAACGACAGCCTCGGCCACGAGCTGGCCGACCAGCTGCTGCGCGAGATGAGTCGCCGCCTGACCCAGGCCGCGCCCGAGGCGGACACCATCGCCCGGCTGTCCAGCGACGAGTTCGCCGTGCTGCTCGATGCCTACGGCAGCCTGTCGAGCCTGGCGCGCATGGCCAGTCGCCTGCTGGCCAAGCTGCGCCTGCCGATCACGGTGGGCGGTCAGGAGCTGGTGGTCAGCGCTTCGGTGGGCGTCAGCCTGTTGCCGGACAATGCCCGGGAAATTTCCGCGCTGATCAGCCAGGCCAACATGGCCATGCAGCACGCCAAGCACCTGGGCGGCAACACTTTCCAGTTCTACACCGACAACCTTCAGGCCTGCACCCTGGAGCGCCTGCAGCTGGAAAACCAGCTGCGCAAGGCGATCGAGGAGAACCAGCTGGAGGTGTTCTACCAGCCCAAGCTGTGCCTGGCCGAGGACCGCGTGCATGCCGCCGAGGCGCTGGTGCGCTGGCGTCACCCCGAGCGGGGCCTGGTGCCGCCGGGCGAGTTCATCGGCCTGGCCGAGGAGACCGGCCTGATCGCGCCGATCGGCGAGTTCGTCCTGCGCCAGGCCTGCCAGCAGGCGCGTGCCTGGCAGCTGCAGGGGCTGGGCGATCTGCGCGTGTCGGTCAACCTGTCGGTGCACCAGGTGCGCCAGGGCAAGCTGATCAGCCAGGTGCGCCAGGTGCTGGAGGAAACCGGCCTGGCCCCTGGCAACCTGGAGCTGGAGCTGACCGAGAGCCAGTTGCTGGACAACGTCGAGAGCGTGATCAGCACCTTCCGCCAGTTGCGCGAGTTGGGGGTGAAGCTGGCGATCGACGATTTCGGCACCGGCTACTCCTCGCTCAGCTACCTCAAGCGCTTCCCCGTGGACTACGTGAAGATCGACCAGAGCTTCATCCGCGACCTGGCGGCCGCCGGCGAGGATGCCGCGATCACCCGGGCGATCATCGCCATGGCCCACGGCCTGGACCTCAAGGTGGTCGCCGAAGGCGTGGAAACCCAGGCGCAGATGGACTTCCTCAAGGCCCAGCATTGCGACGAGATCCAGGGCTACCTGATCAGTCGGCCGGTCGAGGCCGCCGCGTTCGCCCAGCTGTTGCACGACCAGGCCGCCGCGCTGCAGCCCTGAGCCTGATTCGGCTCAGGGCTGACAGCCGACGGTCAGCTCCAGGGGGGCATCGGGGTAGCTCCCCGAGCTCTGTACCGCCGTGCACATCACCGGCGGCAAGGTCGCCAGATGGGCGGCATCGGGACGCGCGTCGACGCGTCCGCTGACCCTCATGTTCAATGTTTGAGCGGCGCCGGGCGCCAGGATCAAGGGCGTCGGGGTCAAACCGCTGACCTCCACGGCAAAGCCGTTGGGGTTGCGCACCGAGACCACGCGCAGCCTGTCCGAGGCGCCGGCGAACAGCTCGTCCAGCGCGGCATCGGCCCAGGTCGGCATGCCACGGCATTCGTAGGGGTGGGGCGAGGTACGGGTCAGGCTGGGGTCGACCACCACCACGGTGGCGCCGGCATCGAAGCGGCCGAGCGACCCGGGTACGCCGGCGCGCTGGCCGTCGATGTCGACCACCTCGCTGAAGAAGCCGATGTGGGTGGTTTCTTCGATCACGAACTGGCGTCCGCCGCTGTGTTCGTTCCAGATATCCCTGGCCCGCTCCAGTGCCGGGGTCGGCTCGGGTGTCAGTTCGATGCGCGCATTCATGTTGGGCAGGCAGCCGGCACTGCTGGGGGTTGCGCAATCGGTGGTGCGGTTGCGCACATTGGCGATCGCCGCGCAGGCATTGCACTGGCCATCCACGCAGGAGGCGCCGCGGGCGCAGTCGGAGGCGCTGCTGCAGCTTTGCAGGCTGGGGGTGTTGCCGTTGGCGAAGCGACAGAAGCCGGGGTGGGCGCGGACCTGCAGGTCCCAGTCGATGAGAACGGTGTCGCCCGGGCAGGCCAGGGTCGGGCGCACGCCAAATTCGCCCGGCGCGGGGCCGAGGCCGGAACGGTTGAGCATGCAGCCGGAAAGGAGCAAGAACAGAACGGGCAGGGTGATCAGGGGATATCTGAACATGGCGAAGTCCCTTCGCTGGGTGGGTCCTTCCATTAGCGATAGCAGCTACTCGGGACGACGCAAGGCGCCGCGACCGACGGTGGAGTGGCAGCCATGCTGCCCATCAGCTGTACCGCACCGGCCGCGCGCGGGGGGCTCTTGTTCGCACGGGGCGCGTCCCGCTACTGTCGCGTGCTCCGCACCGCGAGACACGCCCTATGCCTACCCCCGCTAGCCGTCCGGCCAACGCCACCCTGCTGTTGCTGGCCTCGCTCTATTGCGCCCAGGGCCTGCCTTCCGGGCTGATCGCCCACTCCCTGCCGGTACTGTTGCGTCAGCACGGCGTCGACCTGGCCCTGATCGGCCTGCTCAAACTGTTGGCCCTGCCCTGGTTGCTCAAGGTGCTCTGGGCGCCCTGGGTCGATCGCCTGTCCTCCAGGCGCCTGGGCCATCATCGCGGCTGGATCCTGCCGCTGCAGGGCGGTATCGCCCTGGTGGTCGCCGGGTTGGCGCTGCTGACACCGAACGAGCTGTTCGGCCGCCAGCTGCCGCTGCTGCTGGGCCTGCTGCTGCTGGTCAACCTGGCGGCGGCGACCCAGGACATCGCCACCGACGGCCTAACCGTGCGCCTGCTGCCGGAGCGTTGGCGCGGCCTGGGCAACAGCCTGCAGGTGGGCGGCTACAAGGTTGGCATGCTGGTCAGCGGCAGCGGCCTGCTGCTGGTCTACGACGGCGCCGGCTGGAGCCTGTCGATGGCCCTGCTGGTGCTGCTGTTGGTGCTCACCCTGCTGCCGATCTGGCGCTTCGCCGAACGCCAGCAGTTGCCCTTTCGCCCGGCGCTGGCCGAGCCGGCGGGCCCCGGGCTGCTGCTGCGGCACTACCGCGGCCTGCTGGCGCAGCCGGGCATGGGCCTGTGGCTGGCGGTGCTGCTGAGCTTCAAGCTCGGCGATGCCCTCGGCTCGCCGATGATCAAGCCGATGCTGGTGGACCAGGGCTGGAGCGCCGCCGAGCTGGGCCAGCTGACCCTGATCAGCAGCCTGGCGGGCATCGCCGGGGCGCTGCTCGGCGGCCTGCTCTACGCGCGCCTCGGCGTGCTGCGGGCGTTGCTGCTGTTCGGTCTGCTGCAGGCCCTCGGCATCGCCGCCATGGCCGCGCTGGTGCAGGCCGGCGGTGACCACGGCCTGGTCTATGGGTTGGCGCTGTTCGAGCAGGCGGCCGACGGCATGTCCACGGTGGCGCTGTTCGCCGCGATGATGCGCCAGTGCCGCGCCGAGCACGAGGGCGCCGACTTTACCCTGCAGGCCTCCGCGCAGTTGCTGCTCGGCGGCCTGGTCGGCGCCGCCAGCGGGCTGCTGGCCGGCTGGATCGGCTATGCCGGGCTGTTTCTGACGGCCGGTGCGCTGGGCCTGCTGGCCCTTGGCTTGCTGCCGTTGTACTGGCGTCGGGCGCAGCCGCTCGCGGGCTGAGGGTCAGTCCGCCCACTGCCGCTCGTGGCGCTCCAGCAGGTTCTGCGACTGCTCCGGGCCGTTGCTGCCGGCCGGGTAGGGGCGCGGGCTCTGGTAGTGCTGGTGCCAGCCCTTGATGATCGGATCGATCCACTCCCAGGCGGCTTCCACCTCGTCGCGCCGCATGAACAGCGTCGAGTCGCCCTCGATCACGTCGAGCAGCAGGCGCTCGTAGGCGTCCCAGCGGCGCTGCTTGTTGAAGGCGTCGGCCAGGTTGAGGTCCAGCTCCACCGGTTTCAGGCGCATGCCCTTGCCGGGGCGCTTGGCCATCAGCTGCAGGCTGATGCGTTCCTCCGGCTGCAGGCGGATCAGCAGGCGATTGGCCTCGCCGTCGCCGAACAGACGGTGCGGCACCGGCTTGAACTGGATGAGGATCTCCGAGGCCTTGCGCGCCATGCGTTTGCCGGTGCGCAGGTAGAAGGGCACCCCGGCCCAGCGCCAGTTGTCGATCTCGGCCTGGATGGCGACGAAGGTCTCGGTGTCGCTGTCGTTGTCCACCTGCTTCTCGAAGTAGTAGGCCGGCACCTCCTGGCCGCCGATCTTGCCGGCGGTGTACTGGCCGCGCACGGTCTTGTCCTGCACGTCGAGGCCGGACAGCGGCTTGAGCGCCTCGAGGATCTTCACCTTCTCGTTGCGCACCGCCTCGGCGTCGAAGCGTACCGGCGCTTCCATGGCCACCAGGCAGAGCAGCTGCAGCAGGTGGTTCTGCACCATGTCGCGCATCGCTCCGGCATGGTCGTAGTAGCCGCCGCGGTTCTCCACGCCGAGGGTCTCGCACACGCTGATCTGCACATGGTCGATATGCCCGGCGCGCCACACCGGCTCGAACAGGCCGTTGGCGAAGCGCAGCGCCATCAGGTTCTGCACGGTTTCCTTGCCCAGGTAGTGATCGATGCGGAACACCCGCGACTCGTCGAACACCGCGCCGATCGCCGCGTTGATCGCCTGGGCCGACTCCAGGGAATGGCCGATCGGCTTCTCCAGCACGATGCGCGCCTTGGGGCCGGCCAGGCCGGCGATCTGCAGGTGGGTGGCGATGTCCTCGAACAGGTCCGGCGCGGTGGCCAGGTAGTGCACCCGCACGCGCCCATCGTCGCCCCCCAGGGACTTGGCCAGGCGACCGAAATCGGCGCTCTGGCCGGCATCCATGGCGAAGTAGTCGAGGCGGGCGGCGAAGCTTTGCCAGGTCTCGTCGTCGAAGTCGGCGCGCGCCACCTGGGCGCGACAGCGCCGCTCGGCGAGGGCCTGGTAGGCGGCGCGCGTGCGCTGGCTGCGGGCCAGGGCGAGGATGCGCACATCGGCGTGCAGGCGCTTCTCGCGGTGCAGGTGGTAGAGCGCGGGCAGCAGTTTGTGCAGGGCGAGGTCGCCGGTGCCGCCAAAGACCAGCATGTCACAGGAAATGCTCAAAGCAGGAACTCCGACTCGGTTTGACCGTGCGGGGCAGGCGGTCATGTAGTATAACTACAAGCTCACTACAACCCGGCTGTCCCGATCATAACCGAGTCGTCACTCGGATGAGGGCTGTCGACGGATACGCCATCCCTAAAGCCGAGCCTAATACTTGTGAATTTGTTGCAGCACATCGCCCAGTCCCGCCACCTGTTACGCAAGTCGGAACTCAAGGTCGCCGACCACGTACTTCTCGACCCGGCTGCGGTGATGCACAGCTCCATGGCCGAGCTGGCCCACAATGTCGGCATCAGCGAGCCGACCATCGTGCGCTTCTGCCGGGCCATCGGCTGCGGCGGCTTTCAGGACCTCAAGCTGAAGCTGGCGCAGAGCCTGGCCGCCGGCGCCAGCTTCGGCCAGTTCGCCATCCATGAAGACGACTCGGTCGCCGACTTCAGCCTGAAGATCTTCGACACCACCCTGCACACCCTGATGGAGGTGCGCGAGCACCTCGATTCGCAGGCGCTGCAGCAGGCCATCGCCGCTTGCGCCCAGGCCCAGCGCGTGGAGTTCTATGGTTTCGGCGCCTCCGGCGCGGTGGCGGCGGACGCCCAGCACAAGTTCTTCCGCCTGCTGCTGAACGCCGCGGCCTACTCCGACCCGCACATGCAGGCGATGAGCGCGGTGACCCTGAAACCCACCGACGTGGCCATCTGCATCTCCCAGTCCGGCCGCTCCAAGGACCTGCTGATCACCGCCAACCTGGTGCGTGAGACCGGCGCCACGCTGATCACCCTGTGCCCGAGCCAGACGCCGCTGGCCGACCTGGCTTCGGTGGTGCTGGCGATCGACGTGCAGGAAGACACCGAGATCTACACCCCGCTGACCTCGCGCATCGCCCACCTGGTGGTGATCGACGTGCTGGCCATGGGCGTGGCCATGGCGCGCGGGCCGAGCCTGGTCAACCACCTCAAGAGCGTCAAGCGCAGCCTGCGCAGCCTGCGCCTGTCGCCCAAGTCGGTGAAGGTGGTCGAGGAGCACTAGTCCCCGCCCGTCACCCCAGCGTCACCGCTTCGCCGTCATAGCGTCACACGTCCTGGCCATGCTGGTACTCCCGATATTCAGCCTGGGAGTCAGCCCATGTCTCGCTATTTGGATGAAGCACAGTCGTCAGCCAGGCTCGATGCCAAGGCCCGCCGCAAGCAGCTGGATCAACGGCGCATGGAATACCGTCGCGCCATCGAGAGCTATGCCGAGCAGCGCCTGCTGCAGCAGCAACTGTCCGACTATCCCGAGCTGATCGCCGCTAGCTACCGGGTGGCGTCCCGGGCCCCGACGCGGCGAAGCGCTCAGCCAGGGCGCTGATCTGGCTGCGCTGGCTGCGCACGAAGGCGAAGAAGGCCTGGGCCACCGGCGACAGGTACTTGCCGCGTGGGTGCACCACGCACCAGCTGCGCATCAGCGGCAGCTCGGCCACCGGTAATTCGCGCAGCACTCCCTGGGCCAGCTCGCGGCGCACCGCATGGCGCGGCAGCAGGGCCAGGCCGAGGCCGGCGATCACCCCTTCGGCCTGGCCCTCCATGGAGCCGACCTCCAGGGTCTGGGCGAAGTGCGCGCGCTTCTGGTGGCAGTACTCCTCGCAGGCCTTGCGCGTGCCGGAGCCGGGCTCGCGCACCAGTAGCGGCCAGGCGGTCAGGTCCTGCAGGCTCAGCTGCTCCCGTGCGCAAAGCGGGTGCCCGGGCGGCGCCACCGCGATGATGGGGTTGTTGAGGAAGGGCAGGAACTCCAGGGCCATGTCCGAGGGCACCAGCGACATGATCAGCAGGTCGTCGCGGTTGGCGCTCAGGCGTTTGAGCGCCTGGGCGTGGTTGACCACCACCAGCTGCAGGTTGACTTCGGGGTATTCCCGACGAAAAGCGGCGAAGAGGTGGGGAACGAAGTACTTGGCGCTGGATTCCACCGCCAGGCTCAGCTGCCCCTGCAGCGAACCCTGCAGGTCGGTCAGCTGCATGTCGAGGCTCTCCAGGCGGCCGAAGATATCGGCGCTGGCCAGCTGCAGCGCCTCGGCGGCGTCGGTCAGGTGCAGTTTCTTGCCGACGTAGTCGAACAGCGGCTGGCCGAGCAGCTCCTCGAGCTGGCGGATCTGCAGGCTGACGGCCGGTTGGGTGAGTGACATCTCCTCCGCGGCGCGGCTGTAGGAGCGCTGCTGGCACACCGAGCGGAACACCTGAAGCTGGCGCAATGTCATGCGCATCAATGACTTACGCACTCTTTACCTCGAACGTCGAACGATTGGGGTGATCGGCCAGGCAGTGTGTATTAGTAATTACTTATAGCCAATCAAATTATTATTGATTTTAGGTAATCCGCTGTTCGGCGTAGGGTGTTGACGCGACCGCTAGCTGGACAGCGGTCACGTGCAGACCGGTCTGATCCGGGGTGCTAGAACCGATTATCTGAGCCTGGCCGAGGAAAACCCTTGTGATCAAGAAAATCCTGATTGCCAACCGTGGTGAGATTGCCGTCCGCATCGTGCGTGCCTGCGCCGAGATGGGCATCCGCTCGGTGGCCATCTACTCCGACGCCGACCGCATGGCGCTGCACGTCAAGCGCGCGGACGAAGCCCACGGTATCGGCGACGATCCGCTGGCCGGCTACCTGAACCCGCGCAAGCTGGTCAACCTGGCGGTGGAGACCGGCTGCGACGCCCTGCACCCGGGCTATGGCTTCCTGTCGGAGAACGCCGAACTGGCGGAGATCTGCGCCGAACGCGGGATCAAGTTCATCGGCCCTTCCGCCGAGGTGATCCGCCGCATGGGCGACAAGACCGAGGCTCGGCGCAGCATGATCAAGGCCGGGGTGCCGGTCACCCCGGGCACCGAAGGCAACGTCGCCGACCTCGCCGAGGCGCTGCGCGAAGGCGAGCGCATCGGCTACCCGGTGATGCTCAAGGCCACTTCCGGCGGTGGCGGCCGCGGCATCCGTCGCTGCAACAGCCGCGAGGAGCTGGAGCAGGCCTACCCGCGGGTGATCTCCGAGGCGACCAAGGCCTTCGGCTCGGCCTCGGTGTTCCTCGAGAAGTGCATCGTCAACCCCAAGCACATCGAGGCGCAGATTCTCGCCGACAGCCATGGCAACACCGTGCACCTGTACGAGCGCGACTGCTCGATCCAGCGCCGCAACCAGAAGCTCATCGAGATCGCCCCCAGCCCGCAGCTGACCCCCGAGCAGCGCGCCTATATCGGCGACCTGGCGGTGCGCGCGGCCCAGGCGGTGGGCTACGAGAACGCCGGCACCGTGGAGTTCCTGCTCGCCGAGGGCGAGGTGTACTTCATGGAGATGAACACCCGGGTGCAGGTGGAGCACACCATCACCGAGGAAATCACCGGTCTGGACATCGTCCGCGAGCAGATTCGCATCGCCAGCGGCCTGCCGCTGTCGGTCAAGCAGGAGGACATCATCCACCGCGGCTTCGCCCTGCAGTTCCGCATCAACGCCGAGGACCCGAAGAACAACTTCCTGCCCAGCTTCGGCAAGATCACCCGCTACTACGCCCCCGGCGGCCCGGGCGTGCGCACCGACACGGCGATCTACACCGGCTACACCATTCCGCCCTACTACGACTCGATGTGCCTGAAGCTGATCGTCTGGGCACTGACCTGGGAAGAGGCGATGGACCGCGGCCTGCGCGCCCTGGACGACATGCGCGTGCAGGGGGTCAAGACCACCGCCGCCTACTACCAGGAAATCCTGCGCAATCCGGAATTCCGCAGCGGCCAGTTCAACACCAGCTTCGTCGAAAGCCACCCGGAACTGACCGAGTACTCGATCAAACGCAACCCGTCGCACCTGGCCATCGCCATCGCCACTGCCATCGCGGCCCACGCTGGCCTGTAAGGGAAGGATCAGAACATGAGCAAGAAGATCACCGTCACCGATACCATCCTGCGCGATGCCCACCAGTCGCTGCTCGCCACGCGCATGCGCACCGAGGACATGCTGCCGATCTGCGACAAGCTCGACAAGGTCGGCTACTGGTCCCTGGAAGTCTGGGGCGGCGCCACCTTCGACGCCTGCATCCGCTTCCTCAAGGAAGACCCCTGGGAGCGCCTGCGCAAGCTCAAGGCGGGGCTGCCCAACACCCGGCTGCAGATGCTTCTGCGCGGGCAGAACCTGCTCGGCTACCGCCACTACAGCGACGACGTGGTCAAGGCCTTCGTGGCCAAGGCCGCGGTCAACGGCATCGACGTGTTCCGCATCTTCGACGCCATGAACGACGTGCGTAACCTGCGCGTGGCCATCGAGGCGACCAAGGCCGCCGGCAAGCACGCCCAAGGCACCCTGGCCTACACCGTCAGCCCGGTGCACACGGTCGAGGCCTACGTGAAGCAGGCCAAGGCCATGCAGGCCATGGGTATCGACTCGGTGGCGATCAAGGACATGGCCGGCCTGCTCACCCCCTACGCGGCCTTCGACCTGGTCAAGGCGCTGAAGGAAGAAGTCGACCTGCCGGTATTCGTCCACAGCCACGACACCGCGGGCCTGGGCGCCATGTGCCAGCTCAAGGCGATCGAGGCCGGCGCCGACCACATCGACACCGCCATTTCCAGCATGGCCTGGGGCACCAGCCACCCGGGCACCGAGTCGATGGTCGCCGCGCTCAAGGGCAGCGAGTTCGACACCGGCCTGGACCTGGAGCTGCTGCAGGAAATCGGCCTGTACTTCTACGCGGTGCGCAAGAAGTACCACCAGTTCGAGAGCGAATTCACCGCCGTGGATACCCGGGTGCAGGTCAACCAGGTGCCGGGCGGCATGATGTCCAACCTGGCCAACCAGCTCAAGGAACAGGGCGCCCTGGACCGCATCAACGAGGTGTTCGCGGAAATCCCGCGGGTGCGCGAAGACCTCGGCTTCCCGCCGCTGGTCACCCCGACCTCGCAGATCGTCGGCACCCAGGCGGTGTTCAACGTGCTGGCCGGCGAGCGCTACAAGACCATCACCAACGAGGTGAAGCTCTACCTGCAGGGCCGCTACGGCCTGGCCCCGGGCAAGATCAACGAGCAGCTGCGCAAGCAGGCGATCGGCAGCGAAGAGGTGATCGACGTGCGCCCGGCCGACCTGCTCAAGCCGGAAATGGTCAAGCTGCGCGGCGAGATCGGCGGCCTGGCCAAGTCCGAGGAAGACGTGCTGACCTACGCCATGTTCCCGGACATCGGCCGCAAGTTCCTCGAGGAGCGCGAGGCCGGCACCCTGACCCCGGAGGCGCTGCTGCCGATTCCCGAAGCCGGCGGTGTTGCCCGGGCGGGCGGTGAAGGCGTGCCGACCGAGTTCGTGGTCGACGTGCACGGCGAGAGCTACCGCGTCGACATCACCGGCGTCGGCGTCAAGGGCGAGGGCAAGCGTCACTTCTACCTGTCCATCGACGGGGTGCCGGAGGAGGTGGTGTTCGAGCCGCTCAACGAATTCGTCGCAGGCGCAGGTGGCAAGCGCAAGGTTGCCTCGGCGCCGGGCGACGTCAGCACCAGTATGCCGGGCAATATCGTCGATGTGCTGGTCAAGGAAGGTGACGCAGTCAAAGCCGGCCAGGCGGTGCTGATCACCGAGGCGATGAAGATGGAAACCGAGGTGCAGGCGCCGATCGCCGGCACCGTCAAGGCCGTGCACGTGGCCAAGGGCGACCGGGTCAACCCGGGCGAAGTGCTGATCGAGATCGAATGAAGGCGCTGGCATGTATCGCCTACTAGGCTTTTCAACGTCTTGTAACGAGTGAGTCCTCTGGGAGCCGCAAGGCTCCCTTTTTTTGCCCGGCCGTCCCGTAGCGGCCGATTCTGGAGCGTGAGATGGGTATCGATCCCGTAGTGTTGTTCTTCGTCTTCGGCCTGGCCGCCGGCCTGCTGAAAAGCGAGCTGAAGTTGCCGCCGGCACTGTACGAGACGCTGTCGATCATCCTGCTGCTGGCCATCGGTCTGCACGGCGGGGTGGAGCTGGCGGAGCAGGCCAGCGCGCAACTGCTCGGCCAGTCGGCGCTGGTGCTGCTGCTGGGCATCGGCCTGCCGCTGCTGGCCTTCGTCCTGTTGCGCGGCCTGCGCTTCGACCGCGTCAATTCGGCGGCGGTGGCGGCGCACTATGGCTCGGTCAGCGCCGGTACCTTCGCCGTGGTGGTGGCCTACATGGTCTCCCGCGAGATCGCCTTCGAGAGCTACATGCCCCTGTTCGTGGCCATCCTCGAGGTCCCGGCGATCCTGGTCGGCATCATCCTGGCCAAGGGCATCAGCCGTGACACTCACTGGCGCGAGCTGGGCCGGGAGATCTTCCTCGGCAAGAGCATCATGCTGCTGCTCGGCGGCCTGATCATCGGTGCGGTGGCCGGCAAGGAGGCGATCAAGCCGCTGGAGCCGCTGTACACCAGCATGTTCAAGCCGGTGCTGGCGTTCTTCCTGCTGGAAATGGGCCTGATCGCCTCCGGCCAGCTCGGTTCGCTCAAGCAGTTCGGCCTGCGCCTGGTGGGCTTCGCCCTGCTGATGCCGCTGCTCGGCGCGTTGATCGGCGCCCTGCTGGCGCGCTTCATGGGCCTGTCCCTGGGCGGTACCGCGATGCTCGCCACCCTGGCGGCCAGCGCCTCCTACATCGCCGTGCCGGCGGCCCTGCGCCTGGCATTGCCCCAGGCCAACCCGTCGCTATCCTTGACCGCGTCCTTGGGGATCACCTTCCCCTTCAATATCCTGATCGGTATTCCGCTCTATCACGGCTTGGCCGAACAACTCATCGCCTGGGGGCTCTGACATGAATGTATCGACCCGTACCCTGCTCACCGTGATCTGCGAGGCGGCGCTGGAGAAGAAGCTGCTGGCCGACCTGGAGCACCTGGGCGCGCCCGGCTGGACCATCTCCGATGCCCGCGGCCGCGGCGCCCATGGCGTGCGCAGCGCCGGCTGGGACACCGAAGGCAATATCCGCGTGGAGATCATCTGCGCCCGCGAACTGGCCGAGCAGCTGGCCGGGCACCTGCAGCAGCGCTACTACGCCGACTACGCGATGATCTGCTACCTGGCCGAGGTCGAGGTGCTGCGCCCGCAGAAGTTCTGAGTGGGGCGGCGCGCCGCTGTGATCAGCGCCGCGCGCCGAGCGTCTAGCAGCCATAGCCCGGGCGCCGCCCGGGGCCCGCTACGAGCGCCGCCATGCAAGACCTGCTCAACGAGATTCTCGACGAAGTCCGCCCGCTGATCGGCCAGGGCAAGGTGGCCGACTACATTCCCGCCCTGGCCGGCGTCGCACCCGACCAGCTGGCCATCGCCGTCTACAGCAATGACGGCGAGCTGCATGTGGCCGGCGATGCGCGCACGGCCTTCTCGATCCAGAGCATCTCCAAGGTGTTCAGCCTGGTCCAGGCCATCGGTCATTCCGGCGAGGCGATCTGGCAGCGCCTGGGCCACGAGCCGTCCGGGCAGCCGTTCAACTCGCTGGTGCAGCTGGAGTTCGAGCGCGGCCGGCCGCGCAACCCCTTCATCAATGCCGGCGCCCTGGTGATCTGCGACATCAACCAGTCGCGTTTCGCCGCCCCGGCGCTGTCGATGCGCGACTTCGCCCGCCGCCTGGCCGGCAACCCCGAGCTGGTGATCGACAACAAGGTGGCCGAGTCGGAGTACCAGTACCGCGCGCGCAACGCCGCCATGGCCTACCTGATGCAGGCCTTCGGCAACTTCCACAACGATGTCGAGGCGGTGCTGCGCAGCTACTTCAGCCACTGCGCCCTGCGCATGAGCTGCGTCGACCTGGCGCGCGCCTTCAGCTTCCTGGCCAACGACGGCTACTGCCCGCACAGCGGCGAGCAGGTGCTCAGCGCCCGCCAGGTCAAGCAGGTCAACGCCATCATGGCCACCAGCGGGCTGTACGACGAGGCCGGCAACTTCGCCTACCGGGTCGGCCTGCCGGGCAAGAGCGGGGTCGGCGGTGGCATCGTCGCGGTGGTGCCGGGGCGCTTCAGCGTCTGCGTCTGGTCACCGGAACTGAACGCCGCCGGCAACTCCCTGGCCGGCATGGCGGCGCTGGAGCTGCTCAGCCAGCGCATTGGCTGGTCGGTGTTCTGAGTCGACCGCCGCCCGGCGCCTGAGTCCTACTACAGCAGCTTGCGGAACTGGACGAAGCCCGAGCGCTCGGCGACGCGCTCGTACAGCAGCATGGCGCGGCTGTTGGTTTCGTGGGTGAGCCAGTAGACCCGCGCGCAGTCGGCCTGGCGCGCCTGGTCGTAGACATGTTCGATCAGCTGGCGGCCGACGCCGCTGCTGCGCAGGTCCTTGGCGATGAACAGGTCCTGCAGGTAGCAGTAGTCGCCGGCGGTCCAGGTCGAGCGGTGGAAGATCCAGTGCACCAGGCCGACGGCCTTGCCATCGTGCCAGGCCAGGGCGGCGTGCATGGGTTCGCCGGGGTCGAGGAAGCGCTGCCAGGCCTGGTCGCTGGCGGCAGCGGGGATTTCCGTCATGTAGAAGCGTTGGTAGCCCTGCCACAGCGGCAGCCAAGCGGCTTGGTCGTCGGCGCCGACCGGGCGGATCTCAACGTCGATACGAAAGGGCATGGGGCAGGCTCCTGTGGGTCTGACCTGTCATCCTGAAACCCTTGCGCCCGCGGTGCAAGCCCTGCGCCGGCAGCGCGAGCCTCGCCGGCGCCGGTCGCGGTCGCGGTCAGTCGGCGTTTTCCCCGCACAGGTCGACGGCGAACCAGTCCTCGACTTCTGTCTGCGAGAGGCCGGCGCCGAGCAGGGCGAACAGCTTGCCCAGGGCCGCCTCGCGGGTCATGCCGCCTGCCGAGACCAGGCCGGCGCTGGCCAGCTGGCTGCCGGCGGCATAGACGCCGAACTCGACATGGCCGTGGGGGCACTGGCTGATCGCCGCCAGCACTACGCCGCGCTCGTGGGCGGCCTTGAGCGCGGCGAGCAGCGCGGCATCGTCCGACGGCCCGGTGCCGCTGCCGTAGCACTCCAGCAGCAGCCCGCGCACGTCGCCGGCCAGCGCGGCCTCGACCTGGGCGGCCCGAATGCCCGGGTAGAAGGGCAGCACGGCGAGGTTCACCGGCTGGCGTGGCTGACGGTAGTCGAGCTCGGCGGGAATCATCCCGGCCCGCGCGGCGACCCGCTGGCGCGGCAGCTCGGCGAAGGCGTCGAAGACCGCGCTGCCCAGCTTGCTGACCCGGTTGCCCGGCATCAGCCGGCCATTGAAGTACAGGTGCACGCCCAGGGCGACGCCCTTGTGCAGCGCCTGCATGGCGCCGAACAGGTTGGACCAGGCGTCGCTGTCCTCGGCGCCGGCCGGGCGCATGGAGCCGGTCAGCACCACCGGCACCGGCAGGCCGAGCAGCAGGAAGCTCAGCGCCGCCGCGCTGTAGGCCAGGGTGTCGGTGCCGTGCAGCACCAGTACCGCGTCGCAGCCGTCCTGCTCGACGCCGGCGCGGATCGCCTCGACCATCGCCAGCCAGTTGGCCTGGTTCATGTTGGCGCTGTCGATCGGTGGCAGCAGCTCGCGGAAGGTCCAGCCGGGCAGCTGGCGCCCGGTTTCCAGGGCCTGCTGGGAGCGCAACCGCGACTCGAAGCCGGAGGCCGGGGCCAGGCCGGCGGCGGTTTGCTGCATGCCGATGGTGCCACCGGTGTAGAGCACCAGAAGTTTTGTTGAAGCCATTGGCGTCTCCTCAATAAGCAACAGGGGCCGTGTCGGCCCCTGTTGTATCACGTCCCTGGCCGATCAGCGCTGATGGGCGCTGTAGGCGACCTCGGCATCCGCTGCCGGCGCGGCGCCCGTCGGGTTGGCGGGCCAGGCCGCCGGGTCCAGGTCCAGGTCGGCGAACTGCCTGGGATCGAACACCGGCGACTCGACACCGGCGGCGACCTGGCTGTCGTAGTCGCGCATCAGGCGCAGGCCGACCTTGAACAGCAGGGCCAGGGCCACCAGGTTGGCCACCGCCAGCAGGCCCATGGTCACGTCGGCGAAGGCGAACACCGTGCCCAGGTCCTGCACCGAACCCCAGAGCACCAGCGCGATCACCAGCACGCGGTAGACCTGCACCGGCAGGCGCTTGCTGGTGAAGAAGCCCAGGGCGTTCTCACCCAGGTAGTAGTTGTAGATCAGGGTGGTGAAGACGAACAGCAGCAGGGCGAGGCTGACGAACACCCGGCCCCACTCGCCGACCACGGCCGCCATGGCGCTCTGGGTCAGGACCACACCGGCCATCTCGGCGCCCGGCTGGTAGACGCCGGACAGCAGGATGATCAACGCGGTGCAGGTGCACAGGATGAGGGTGTCGATGAACACGCTGAGCGACTGCACGATGCCCTGGGCCGCCGGGTGCTTGACCTCGGCCACCGCGGCGACGTTGGGCGCGCTGCCCAGGCCGGCCTCGTTGGAGAACAGGCCGCGCTTGACGCCCATGATGATCGCCGCGCCGATGCCGCCGGCGAAGGCCGGTTCCAGGCCGAAGGCGCTCTTGACGATCAGGGCGAACACCTGGGGTACCTGGTCGAGCTGGCTGCCGATCACGAACAGCGCCATGGCGATGTAGGCGAAGGCCATGCTTGGCACCAGGATGTCGGCGATCTTGGCGATGCGCTTGATGCCGCCGAAGATGATCAGGCCGATCACCACCACCAGGGCGATGCCGCTGACATGGGTGGGCAGGCCGAAGGTGTCGTGCAGCGAGCTGGCCACGGTGAAGGACTGCACGGCGTTGAAGCCGAAGCCGAAGGTCACCAGCAGCAGCAGGGAGACGACGATGCCCAGCCAGCGCTGGCCGAGGCCGTGCTCGATGTAGAAGGCCGGGCCGCCACGGTAGCTGCCGTCGGCGTCGCGGCGCTTGTACAGCTGGGCCAGGGCGCATTCGAAGTAGCTGGTGGCCATGCCGACCAGGGCGACCACCCACATCCAGAAGATCGCACCCGGACCGCCGAGCATGATGGCCACGGAGACCCCGGCGATGTTGCCGGCACCGACCCGGCCGGCGACGCTGAGCATCAAGGCCTGGAACGAGCTGAGCTGGCCCGGCTGACGCTGAAAGGCTTCGGCGAAGATGCGGAACATGCGGCCGAAGTAGCGGAATTGGACGAAGCGCGAGCGCACGCTGAAGTACAGCCCGAGGCCGATCAGCATGACGATCAGCAGCTTGCTCCAGAGCAGGTCGTTCAGAAGGTCGAGCATGAGAGAGTCTCTCTTGTAGTTATCCGGGGACGCCACGCCAGCGGGTGACCGGGGCATGGTTGGGTAAAGGCGCGCCGCGGGCAATTTCGCGGGCTGCGGCGACCTGATGCGAGTCGATGCTATAGTCGCGCCGCTCGCATCACTCCCGGCAGGCCCCATGTCCGATCACTTCAGCCCCAACCTCAAGCTGCTCTGCAGTCACTACCGCTCGATCGCCGAGGTCTGCCGCCAGCTGGCGATCAACCGCGCCCAGTTCAACAAGTACCTGAGCGGGCAGAGCCGGCCGACGGCCTACAACCTCAAGCGCATCTGCGACTTCTTCGGCGTCGAGGACTACGAGCTGGGCCTGCCGGCGGAGCAGTTCGCCGGCCTGATCGGCGCGCGCAGCGGCGCGCAGGAGCGCGCAGCGGCCGGCGACCCGCTGCTCGAACTGCTGCAGCCGCTGCGCGAGCACGCCAGCAGCCTGTCGCGCTACTGCGGCTACTACCTGGAGTACGCCAACTGCATGTCGGTGCCGGGGCAGATCCTGGTGTCGCTGGTGCAGCTGCGCGAGGAGCGCGGCAGCTACCTGTTCGAGCGCCAGGAGCGCCAGGGCCGCCCCCATGGGCCGGGCCCCGAGGCCGACGATTCGGTGCGCTGTCGCTACCTGGGCGCGGCGTTCTACCTGCAGGACCGCCTGTTCCTGATCGACTACGAGTCGCTGACCGGCAACGAGATGAGCCAGACCATCCTGATCCCCAGCTTCAAGAGCCGCATCACCCGCCTCAACGGCCTGAAGACCGGGGTCTCCAGCGGCGACCGGCGCACCCCGGCCTGCACCCGGGTGGTCTGGGAGTTTCTCGGAGCCGAGGTGAACCGGGTCAACGCCTACCGCCAGGTGATGCTCTATGCCCCTGACGATCCGCGCATCGATGCCGAGGTGCGCCAGCGCCTGGGCGCCGCGCATCTGCGCGATGGCCTGTTCGAGATCGAGTGAGCGGGCTCAGGCCCGCGCAGTGTCTTCGCGCAGCTGCTCCAGCGTGCGCCGCTGGCGGCCCTGGGCATCGAAGTTGTCGGGCGCCAGCCAGCGCGTGAAGGCCGCGCGGCAGGCCGGCCAGTCGTGGTCGAGGAGGGCGAACCAGGCGCTGTCGCGGTTGCGCCCCTTGACCACCATATGCTGGCGGAAGGTGCCTTCGTGGACGAAGCCCAGGCGCTCGGCGGCGCGCATGGAGCGGGCATTCAGGGCGTTGCACTTCCATTCGAGGCGGCGGTAGCCAAGCGTCTCCATGGCCAGCTCGGCCAGCAGGTAGACCGCCTCGGTGGAGGCCGGCGAGCGCTGCATGACGCGGCCGAAGGCGATATGGCCGATCTCGATGCAGCCGTCCTTGGGTGCCATACGCAAGAAACTCAGCAGGCCGACGGCGCGTCGGCTGGTCAGTTCGACCACGGCGAAGAACAGCGGGTCGGTGCTGGCGGCGTTGGCCGCCATCCAGGCATCGAAGGCCGGCCGCTCGGCGAAGGGGCCGTAGGGCAGGTAGTCCCACAGCTGCGGATCGGCCTCCGGCCCCTGCAGGGCCCACCACAGGTCCTCGCCGTGGGCCGCGAGCTGCAGCGCTTCGAGTCGCACATAGCGGCCCTGCAGCGGGGCGCGCTGCGGCACAGGGCAGGGCTGCCAGTCGGTCAAGTCGGCGCGGGTCATGGCGAGGCTCCCTTACAGGCTCTTGCGGTATTGGACAAAGCCCGAGCGCTCGGCGATGCGCCCGTACAGCAGCATGGCATTGTCGTTGCTTTCGTGAGTCAGCCAGTGCACCCGGGTGGCGCCGGTGGCGCGGGCCTGGGTGTAGACATGCCCGATCAGCAACCGGCCGATGCCGGCGCCGCGGGTGTCGGCGGCGACGAACAGGTCCTGCAGGTAGCAGCTGTTTTCCAGCGACCAGTTGGAGCGGTGGAAGATCCACTGCACCAGGCCCACCGCCGTATCGTCGCGCCAGGCCAGGGCGGCATGGGTCGGCTCGGCGGGGTCGAGGAAGCGCTGCCAGGTCGCGGCGCTGACCTCGGCGGGCAGCGCGGTGCGATAGAAGTCCAGGTAGCCCTGCCACAGCGACAGCCAGGCGGCGTGGTCGGCGGCGCTGACCGGGCGAATCTCGATGGCCATGGCTATTCCCCGGCGCTGTGAGTGGTGCCCATGCGCGCGGCTAGGGCGCGATCGCGGTCGGCGGCGCTGGCCTGCAGGCCTTCGTGCACGCTGGCCCGGTCGGCGGCGCTGCGGTTCTGGCTGAGCTTCCACTGGCCTTCCAGGCGCTGGATCGGCAAGGCGAAGCCGACGATGGCGCGCAGCATGCTGTCGATGTACTCGCGCGGCGCGTCGCTCACCGACCAGGGCCGGGCGCGGCCTGCCTCGTGGCGCTCGCTGAGGCGGCTGACCAGTTGCAGCAGGCGCTCGGGCTCGTCGAACACCTCGGCGCGGCCGTGGGCGTGCACGGCGATGTAGTTCCAGGTCGGCACCACCTTGCCGTGCTCGGCCTTGCCCGCGTACCAGGCGGGGGTGACGTAGGCGTCCGGGCCATTGCAGATCACCAGGGTCTGGTTCTCGCCCGTCAGCGCCTGCCAGTGCGGATTGGCCCGGGCGAAGTGGCCGTAGAGGGTGCCGAACTCGCCTTCCTCGGGAGCCAGCAGCAAGGGCAGATGGCTGGCCTGCAGGCCGGCCGAGCCTTGGCTGACGACCGTGGCCAGGCCACAGGCGGCGATTTCCTGGTGCAATGCGGCCAGGTCGTCCTGGCGAAAGGCGGCGGGGCGGTACATGGCGAGTCTCCTGAGGTGATGACGCCATGCTAGGCAGGATATTGGCCTGTTGTAAGATCCACTTACTGCGACTTTGCTGGAGCCAATTCATGTCAGCGCCTGCGCTTATGCCCGTCGACCTCTCCGGCCTGCGCCTCGATCCGGCCCAGGGGCTGGCGCGCCAGCTGTACCAGGCGCTGCGCGAGCGCATTCTCGACGGGCGCCTGGCCAGCGGCGCGCGGCTGCCGGCCAGCCGCGAGTTGGCGCAGCTGCTGGGTATCGCCCGCAACACCGTGACCCGGGCCTTCGACCAGCTGTATGCCGAAGGTTATGTGGAGGGCCGCGTAGGTGCCGGCACCTATGTCGCCGCGCTGAGCGCGGTGGTGCGTCCGCCGCCCGCACCCGGCAGCGCCGCGCCGCCGAGCCAGGCCCTGCAGCGCCTGCAGCGGCATCACCTGGGCGAGCCGCTGGAGGGCGCGCCGCGGGCGTTCCGGGTCGGTGTGCCGGCCTTCGACCTGTTTCCCTTCGAGACCTGGGCCCGCCTCAGCGCGCGCTTCTGGCGTAAGCCATCGGCGGCGCGCCTGGGCTATGGCGACCCGGCCGGCGATGCGCAGCTGCGCGAACTGATCGCCGCCTACCTGCGCCACAGCCGCGGCCTGCACTGCGACCCGGCGCAGATCGTCGTCACCTGCGGCGCCCAGCAGGCCATCAGCCTGTGCGCCCAGCTGCTGGTCGAGGCGGGCGACCGGGTGGCCATCGAGAACCCCGGCTACCGCGCCGCCGGCCATGCCTTCGCCCTGGCCGGCGGCGAGTTAAAAGGCATCGCGGTGGACGCCGAGGGGCTGGACACGGCGGCGCTGGAGCGGGCGGGGCGCTGCCGCCTGGCCTACGTCACGCCCTCGCACCAGTACCCCACCGGGGTCACCCTGTCCCTGGCGCGGCGTCTGGAGCTGCTGGACTGGGCCGAGCGCCAGGACGCCTGGATAGTCGAGGACGACTACGACGGCGAGTACCGCTACAGCGGCACGCCGCTGGCGCCCCTGGCGGCGCTGGACCGACGCGGCCGGGTGCTCTATGTCGGCACCTTCTGCAAGATCGCCTTCCCGGCGCTGCGCCTGGGCTACCTGCTGCTGCCGGCCGGCCTGGCCGAGGCCTTCGCCCGCCGCCGCGCCCTGGACATGCGCCACTCGGATATCGGCAGCCAGGCGGTGATGGCCGAGTTCATCGCCGCCGGCCACTTCCAGCGGCATATCCGGCGCATGCGCGGTGCCGCGCGCAGCCGCCGCGACGCCCTGCTGGCCGGCTGGCCGCAGCCGGTGCCGGGCTGCGCGCCGCTGCCCCGGGTGGAAGCGGGGTTGCACCTGTGCGTGCGGGTGGACAGCCTGGCCCGCGAACGCCAGCTGATCGCCAGCGCCGCGGCGGTCGGGGTCGAGCTGAACGGGCTCAGCGACTATTGGCTGGAAGGCAGCGAGACGCCCGCAGACTGGCGTGCCGGGCTGGTGCTGGGGTTCGCCGCGGTGCCCGAGGCGCGCATCGCCGAGGCCCTGCAGGCGTTGCGTCAGGCCTGGAAGCTGTAGCGGACTCCACTGCGACGTGCGCCAGAGTCTGGGCGCAGCCAGGCAGCGCGATGCTGTGTGCGAAATCGACTGGGGAAGGAGGGCGGTTTACGGCGGAGGGAGAAGCGCGAAGCGGGGGAATCGGTGGCTCGGTAAGGCGGACGCCTGCCACTGGGGCAGGCGTCCGTTTTCAACGCGGTATCAGTTGCTGGCGGGTTGCGCCTTGGCCATCACGGTGGCCGGTGCGGCTTGCGCAGCAGGTGCCGCGTCGAGCTGATCCACCACTTCGTGGCGACCATTGCTCAGGCGCAGGCTGCAGACCTTGCTGTCCAGGGCGGAGCCGAAGTCCTCACGGGCCCAGCGAACCAGGGAGATGGCCATGATCAGCATCACCGGCAGCATCGGCAGGGCCACGACCAGGGTCGAGGTCTGCACGGCCTTGAGGCCACCCACCACCAGCAGACCGACACCGAACAGGGCCAGCAGGACCGCCCAGAGGATGCGGTTGGCACGCGCCGGCTCTTCATAGCCGTTCAGCTCGCGGGTGCTGATCGACGCCAGGGTGTAGGCCGAGGAGTCGACGGTGGTCGCCAGGAACACGAAGCACAGCACGGTGAAGGCCGGGATGATCAGGCCGGAGAACGGCAGGGTCTTCATCACCGCCACCACCATGGCCGGCATGCCCTGGTTGTTGAGGATGCTCAGCAGGTCCACCACGCCGGTGGTCTGCAGGTGCACCGCGTAGCCGCCCCAGATGGCGAAGAACGCCCAGCAGCCGACGCTGCCCCAGATCACGCCATTGAGGACCAGGTCCTTGATGGTGCGGCCGCGGGAAATGCGCGCGACGAACAGGCCCATCATCGGTGCGTAGGCCACCCACCAGGCCCAGTAGAAGACGGTCCAGCCCTCGGGGAAGCCGCCCTTCTCGACCGGGTCGGTCCAGGTGGAGATGTGGAAGAAGTTGTCCAGGTACAGGCCCATGCTGTTGGTCCACAGGCCCATCAGGTACAGGGTCGGGCCCGCTGCCAGCACGAACACCAGCATCAGGAGCGCCAGCACGCCGTTGAAGTTGGACAGGGTCTGGATGCCCTTGCTCAGGCCGTTCCACACGCTCCAGGCGATCATCAGGGTCCACAGGGCGAGTACGCCGAGCTGCAGCAGGAAGGACTGCTCGAGGCCGAACATTTCCTGGAACAGGGCGGATACCAGCGGTACCGACAGGCCCAGGGAGGTGCCGACGGCGCCGATGATGGAGAACATCACGATCACGTCGATCAGCTTGCCCAGGGGGCCGTCGATCAGGCCGCCGAACACGCCGCGGCAGGCCTCGGACAGGCGCAGCACGTTGCCCTTGCGCACGTACAGGTAGTAGGCCATGGGTACGGCAGGCAGCAGGTAGATGGCCCAGGGGATCAGGCCCCAGTGGAACATCGGGTACATGGCGGCCCACTCGGTGGCCGCGGTGGTGCCTTTGGCCAGGTGCAGGGGCGGGCCATCGAGCAGGTAGATCGGCTCGGCGAACGACCAGGCGCAGATGGAGATGCCGATGCCGGCGCAGAACAGCATGGTGATCCAGGCACCGGTGCTGAATTCGGGTGCGTCTTCCGGGGCGCCGAGCTTGATGCGGCCCAGGGGGCCGAAGGCCAGCCAGCCCATGAAGGCGAAGGAGGCCACGCCGGTCAGCAGAAACAGCCAGCTGAAGGTGCCGGTGATCCAGGCGAACAGGTTGTTGACGATCTGTGATCCGGCTTCCGGAAACAGCATGAGGGGAACGCTGGTACAGAGCACGGCGACCACGGCGGGCCAGAAGATCGTCTGCTCGATACCTTTGCCGGCAAGGCTGTTGTTTTTGTTCATGGACTCGTTACCTCGCGAACGGGCCAGGCATGCCCGTTCGTGGTCGTTTTTTATAATGTACGGCCCTACTGCAGTGCGGTGCGTCGGTAGGCTGCGCATATCGCGCTTCGGCCGTCAGGCAACGGTGCCGAAGTGCGCGCAGCTGTGCCTGGCGCACAGCATCAAAAGGCCGCCCGTCTGGGCTGCGCTCCTGCGCAAATGAAGCTCCTGATTGGTCGTTAACCAATAGTTAACATCTACCGTGGGTTAACGGTATCCGATACGAATCCCCTGCGCAAGCCCCAAGTTACGCGCGTTCATCGGATGTTTTCGGGGTGTGCGGAAACCAGCCAGGAGCCGGTGCGCGGTGGCCTGAAGACGACGCTAATAGACCGTCACAGGTCGCAGACAGGGTGCGGTTGCATCGGCCGGTCTGTCGTGGAGCGGGGCACGCAGTGGAGGGTTTTCAGGGCTGCAACACGGCCGTGCTCAGCCGCGGAGGGCGCACTTTCCAGGTGGCGTGATGTGCGAAATATGCTACGAAGTGGCTCGCTGGCTGTCCTTGAGCGCCGCCAGCTCCGCCTGACAGCGAGCCAGTTGCTCGTGCATGCGCTCACGCTCGGCACGCTGCTCGGTGATGTCCTCGAGGAAGGTGATCAGGTGCTCGGCCTCGCCGCTGATGGGGTTGCGCTGCAGCGAGGTGCGCGCGCGGATCCAGATGAAGTGGCCGTCGCGGTGGCGCATGCGCTTCTCGATCTCGTACATGTCCACTTCACCGGCGATGAGCCGCTCCAGCAAGCCCAGGTTGTGGGCCAGCTCGTCCTCGTGGCTGAGCAGCTGGAAGCGCTGGCCGCAGAGTTCCTCGCTGCTGTAGCCGAGGAGAGAGCACAGGCGCTGGTTGACCTTGAGCCAGGTACCGTCGAGCTCGATATAGGCCATGGCGCCGCAGGCCTGTTCGAAGATGGTGCGAAAGCGCTCCTCGCTGTCGCGCACGGCCTGTTCGGCGATCTTGCGTTCGGTGCTGTCGGTACTCACGCCGGTCATGCGCAGCACCCGGCCCTGGGCGTCGCGAATCGGCGTGGCACGCGAGGAGATCCAGCGCACCTCGCCGCTTGCCAGGATGATGCGAAAGTCGATGTCGTAGGGTTCGCCGGTGGCGATGGCCTGTTCGGTAACGGCCCTTAGGGCATCGGCATCCTCTGGCACCACATGGGGCCAGAAGTCTTCGTTGCGGTTCACCGGCCAGCCGTAGATCTTCTCCACGTTGTGCGAGTAGGTGACCTCGTCGCTGAGCAGGTTCCATTCCCAGATGACGATGCGCGCGTTCTGCAGGGCCAGGCGCATGCGCGCCTCGCTCTCCATGATCTCGGCGGCGTACTGGCGGCGTACGTCGGTCATCGGCAGTTCCACGGCTTCGGCGCTGTCGGCCTCGTGCTGGCCCTGCTCGCCGTAGCGCAGCCAGATCCAGTTGACGTCGAGGAACTCGGCCAGGCTGCGCAGGCGATCCTCGTCGATGGCGCCGCCGCGGGTCCACTTGTGTACGGCGGTGCGGGAAATACCCAGGGCGCTGGCCACGGCCTGCAGGCTCAGTTTCTTGAGCTCGAGCAGTTCCTTGAGGCGAAAAGCAAAACTGTCAGGTTCCATCGCTCGGCCTGCTAAGGGGCGCCGTACTGGCACGGCGCAGGGTCGGGAATAGTCCCGGACGGGCGACTGCAGTAGGCAGGGAATAGGGCCGGGCCGGGGCGCTGTGGTTGGCGATTATACACAGCAGCCCCGGCACCATGGCGGTGTTACAGGTCCAGCACCAGGCGTGGGGTGCGGGCGCGCGAGACGCAGACCATCAGGGTCTTCTGCAGGGCCTTCTCCTCGTCGCTGAGGTACTGATCGCGATGATTCACCTCGCCTTCGAGAATGGTGGTCTCGCAGGTACCGCACACGCCTTCGCGGCACAGGCACTCGATCTCCGCGGCGTTGGATTTCTCGATGGCCTGGAGAATGCTCACGCCTTCCTCGACGCGGATCTCCGTGCCCGAGCGCGCCAGCACCAGGGTGAAGGCGGCGCCTTCGGCCGGGGCCACGGCGAACTGTTCCCAGTGCACGCGGGCGTCGGCGATGCCCTGGGCCTTGGCCGTGTTGATCACCGCGTCGATCAGCGGCTTGGGGCCGCAGACGTAGAGGTGGGCGTCGGCGTCCAGGCCGGCGATCAGCGCGGCCAGGTCCAGGCCCTGCTGCAGGCTGTCGATGTAGAAGCGCGTCTGCTCGGCGTGGGGCCCGTCGCGCAGCTCGTCGGCGAAGGCGCCGTGCTCGGGGGCGCGGAAGGCGTAGTGCAGCTCGTAGCTGGCGCCCTGCTCCTGCAGCTCGTAGAGCTGCGAGAGGAAGGGGGTGATGCCGATGCCGCCGGCGATCAGCACGTGACGACCGGCCGCCGGGTCCAGGGCGAACAGGTTGTTCGGCGCGGCGATGGTCAGCTGGCTGCCCACCTCGACCTTGTCGTGCATGAACGCCGAGCCGCCCTTGGACTGCTCTTCGCGGCGCACGCCGATCTGGTAGGACGAGGTGTCGCGCGGCGAACTCATCAGCGAGTAGGCGTTGCTGTACAGCTTATCGCCATCGTGCATCTGCACGATGATGTGGCTGCCGCCGGTAAAGGCGGGCAGCGCGCTGCCATCCAGGGCACACAGGGTGAAGCGCTTGATCAGCGGAGTCACCTGCTCCACGGCGGTCACCCGCACGTCGATCATCTGATACTTGTTGGACATGGTTTCCTCCACTGCGCGCTTACCGCCGCATTACACCGCTAGACACAGGTATTTGATTTCCAGGTAGTCGTCGATGCCGTACCTGGAGCCTTCACGGCCGAGGCCGGATTGCTTGAGACCGCCGAAGGGCGCCACTTCGTTGGAGATCAGCCCGGTGTTGACGCCGACCATGCCGTACTCCAGCTGCTCGGCGATGCGCCACACGCGGGCGATATCGCGGCTGTAGAAGTAGGCGGCCAGGCCATAGGGCGTGTCGTTGGCCATGCGCACCACTTCTTCGTCGCTGGTAAAGCGCACCAGCGGTGCCACCGGCCCGAAGATCTCCTCGTCGAGGATCTGCATGCCCGGCGTGACGTCGGCCAGCACCGTGGGCTCGAAGAACTGCTCGCCGAGGGCGTGCTCCTGACCGCCGGTGACCAGGCGTGCGCCCTTGCCGAGGGCGTCGTCGATCAGGCTGCGCACCTTGGCCACGGCCTTGGTGCTGATCAGCGGGCCGACCTGGGTGCCCGGCTCGAAACCGTTGCCGATCTTCAGGTCGCGGACCCGGGCGGCGAAGGCCTGGGCGAAGGCGTCGTGGACCTTGTCGTGGACGAAGATGCGGTTGGCGCAGACGCAGGTCTGGCCCGCATTGCGGTACTTGGAGACCATGGCGCCTTCGACGGCCGCATCGATGTCGGCGTCGTCGAAGACGATGAACGGCGCGTTGCCGCCCAGCTCCAGGGAGACCTTCTTCACGGTGCTGGCGCACTGGCTCATCAGCAGGCGGCCGACCGGGGTCGAACCGGTGAAGCTGAACTTGCGCACCTGCGGGTGCTCGGTGAGCTGCTTGCCGATGGCCACGGCATCGCCGGTGACGATGTTGATCACCCCGGCCGGCAGGCCGGCGCGCTCGGCCAGCTCGGCCAGGGCCAGGGCCGAGAACGGCGTTTCGTTGGCCGGCTTGACCACGATGGTGCAGCCGGCGGCCAGGGCCGGGGCGACCTTGCGGGTGATCATCGCGGCCGGGAAGTTCCACGGCGTGATGGCGGCGCACACGCCGATGCCCTGCTTGATCACCAGCAGACGCTTGTCGGCACTGGGCGAAGGAATGATGTCGCCATAGGCGCGCTTGCCCTCTTCGGCGAACCACTCGATGAAGGAGGCCGCGTAGCGGATTTCACCGACGGCTTCGCTGAGCGGCTTGCCCTGTTCCCAGGTCATCAGTGCGGCCAGGTCATCTTCATGCTGGATGACCAGGTCGAACCAGCGGCGCAGCAGGCGTGCGCGTTCCTTGGCCGGCAGCGCGCGCCAGGCCGGCAGGGCGGCGTCGGCGGCTTCGATGGCGCGCAGGGTTTCCGCGCCCGCCATCTGCGGCACATGGCCGATCAGTTCGCCGGTGGCCGGGTCGGTGACCTCGACGCGCTCGGCGCTGTCGGCATCGCACCAGCTGCCGTTGATGTAGCACTGCTGGCGGAACAACTGTTGATCTTTGAGTTTCACGTAATGCATCCCCAATAAGGCGCGAAAGCCGGGCAGTGACTGCCCGGCCGAGGGCGATCAGGCGTGCTGGGCTTTGGCCAGCAGGCTGTGGAAGTGGGAAATGCCGTGCTCGCTGATACCGCTGCGCTGCTTGTCCACCATGATCCGGCCCTGACCGCGGTAGCCGCGGGACTTCAGGCCCTTCTGCACGCTTTCCACCAGGCCCAGGTCTTCCGGACGGAACACGTCGCGGTACCACTCGATCAGGCTCTTCTGCTCCTCGGTCAAATCCTTGTTGAGGAAGTAGATGTCGTAGTGCTGCAGGGTCTCGTCGGCGCTGACCGGGAACTCGTAGATCACGGTCATGAACTGGGCGCTCGGCGGCACGTTGAACATGGTGCACGGCCACAGCCAGAAGCCATTGAAGCTGGCGCCGCCGGCGCTCTCGTCGAATTTGAACGACTTCTCCGAGGACTTGGCTTCGCCGTACTGCAGGCTCCAGTTCGGGAACAGCTTGTGCCAGTAGGTCTCGATCTTCACCGAGTCGGAGAAGCCGGGGTGGGCCGGACCGCAGTGGTAGCACTCCTGGTAGTTGTCGACGATGGACTTCCAGTTGGCATGGGTACGGGACACGAAGCGGGCGGCCAGGTGCAGGTCGTCGATCACCGCGCAGGCTTCGCGCAGGGTGGCGCCCATGCCCGGCAGCTGGTCTTCGACGCTACCCGAGTTCGGGTCCATGTTGATGTAGATGAAGCCGGCGTACTCCTCGACCTTGAGCGACACCAGGCTGGAATTTTCCTTGTCGAAATTGACCACGTTGTCGCAGTTGCGCGCGTGGGCCAGCTCGCCGTCGAGCTTGAAGGCCCAGGCGTGGTACGGGCAGGTGATGACGTTCTTGGCCTTGCCTTCGCCGCTCAGCAGCTGGTGGCCGCGGTGCGGGCAGACGTTGTAGAAGGCGCGCAGGACCATGTCGCGGCCGCGCACGATGATGATGCTCTCGCCGATGATCTCGCGGGTGATGTAGGCGTTGGCTTCGCGCACTTCGCTGCCATGGCCGACGCAGATCCAGCTCTTGGCGAAGATGCGCTCTTTCTCGTCCTCGAAGACCGCCGGCGAGGTGTAGTAGTAGGCCGGGATGGTGTGGGCCTCTTCCGGATTGGAGCAGAAGTCGACCGGCAGCTTTTCGAAACTATCCTTGGCGCGCAGGTGGCTCGGCGGGATGATGTAAGCCTCTTGCGGGTTGGTACCGAGGTCGGCTGGCAGCTGTTCGAAATCACTCATCACTAGGCCCTACTTTGAGATGCACGGTTGTTGTTAGTAATGATCTGGTTAACTAGTGGTTAACGATCACTGATGGTTAACAGTATGCGCAAAGTGCACTTCCTGTGCAAGAGGTCGGCGCCCCGGTGTGGATGCGGGTGGCGGGTTTTTTTGATGAACGGTCAGGTCGCGGGTTTACGCCCGGTATAACGAAGAAGGGCGCATCGATTGATGCGCCCCTGGGCTGAGGGCCTGGCGTGAGCGCTGCTGCGCCCGGGGTCAGAGGGCGGCGGTGATTGCCTGGCCGACGTCCTGGGTCGAGGCGCTGCCGCCCAGGTCGCGGGTCTTGGGCCCGCTGGCGATGACCTGCTCGATGGCGCGCAGGATGCCGTCGTGGGCGGCGCGGTAGGCCTCATCGCCGTTGCCGAGGAAGTCCAGCATCAGCGCCCCGGACCAGATCATGGCGATCGGGTTGGCGATGTTCTGGCCGAAGATGTCCGGCGCCGAACCGTGCACCGGCTCGAACAGCGAGGGGAAGCGGCGCTGCGGGTCGAGGTTGGACGAGGGCGCGATGCCGATGGTGCCGGCGCAGGCCGGGCCGAGGTCGGAGAGGATGTCGCCGAACAGGTTGGACGCCACCACCACGTCGAAGCGATCCGGTTGCAGGACGAAGCGCGCGCAGAGGATGTCGATGTGCTGCTTGTCCCATTGCACCTCGGGGTAGTTGTCCGCCATGGCGGCCACGCGCTCGTCCCAGTAGGGCATGCTCACCGCCATGCCGTTGGACTTGGTGGCGGCGGTCAGCAGTTTGCGCGGGCGCTGCTGGGCGACCTCGAAGGCGTACTTGAGGATGCGGTCGACGCCGCGGCGGGTGAAGACCGACTCCTGCAGGACGAACTCGTGCTCGCTGCCCTCGAACATGCGCCCGCCTACCGAGGAATACTCGCCCTCGGTGTTCTCGCGGATCACCAGGAAGTCGATGTCGCCGGGCTCGCGGCCGGCCAGGGGGCAGGGCACGCCGGGGAACAGGCGCACCGGGCGCAGGTTGACGTACTGGTCGAAGTCGCGGCGGAACTTGAGCAGCGAGCCCCACAGGGAAATGTGGTCGGGCACCTTGTCGGGCCAGCCGATGGCGCCGAAGTAGATCGCGTCGAAGCCCTTGAGGCGCTCGAACCAGTCGTCCGGCATCATCTTGCCGTGTTCCAGGTAGTAGTCGCAGCTGACCCAGTCGATCAGCTCGATCTGCAGGTTCAGGTCCCACTTTCGGGCCGCCGCCTCCAGCACCCGCAGGCCTTCGGGGAGGACTTCCTGGCCGATGCCGTCGCCGGGAATCGCCGCGATGCGAAATGCCTTGCTCATCTGTTCGTTGCTCCTGTCGCTGTTTGCCGATGGCGGTGGATGCTATACAGGTTCATTCGATAGATAATCGGCGCAAATGTGAATTCATAGGACACGAAACGTGAATAATCTGCCCAGCCTGACCGACCTGCGCCTGTTGATGCAGGTGGTGCGCCGCTGCAATTTCGCCGCGGTGGCGCAGGAGCAGGGCTGTTCGCCGGCCTATGTGAGCAAGCGCATCCGCCTGCTGGAAGAGCAGCTCGGGGCGCGCCTTCTGCACCGCACCACCCGGCGCGTGGCGCTGACCGAGGAGGGCGAGCGCGCCTACCAGTGGGCGCAGCGCATTCTCGATGCGGTCGAGCACATGAGCGACGACGTGTCCTCGCTGCAGCAGGAGCCGCGCGGCGAGCTGCGCATCGTCAGCAGCTTCGGCCTGGGCCGGCGCCACGTGGCGCCGGCGCTGTCGGCGCTGTCGGCGCGCTACCCGCAGCTGGACATCCACTTCGAGGTGTTCGATCGTGCGGTGGACCTGATCGCCGAAGGCTATGACCTGGACATCCGCGTCGGCGACAGCATCGAGCCGCACCTGATCGCCAAGCGCCTGGCGGCCAACAGCCGGATTCTCTGCGCGGCGCCGGCCTACCTGGCCGAGCACGGCCAGCCGCGCAGCCTGCACGAACTGGCCCAGCACGATTGCCTGGTGATCAAGGAGCGCGAGCATCCGCTCGGGCTATGGCGCCTGCAGGGGCCGGAGGGGGTGGAGCAGATCAAGGTGACCGGCTCGTTGTCGGCCAATCACGGCGAGATCGCCCACCAGTGGGGCATCGACGGCAGGGGCATCCTGTTGCGTTCGTACTGGGACCTGTACGACAGCCTGGAGCAGGGCCGGCTGGTGCAGATACTGCCGGCCTACAGCCAGCCGGCGGATATCTGGGCGGTGTACGCCGCGCCCCTGGCCCGTTCGGCCAAGGTGCGGGTCACCGTTGAGCATCTGCGCGACTACTTCGCCGAGCGCTTGCGCCTGGTCGAGCCAGACGCCAGGGACGGCTAGCCGGCTCAGGCTTTGAGCGGCACCAGGCGCGGCGCGATCATGTTCTCCGGGCGCAGGATGTCGTCCAGCTCGGCGTCGCCCAGCAGTTTTTCCTCGCGCACCAGTTCCAGCACGCCGCGGCCGCTGTCCAGCGCCTGCTTGGCGATGCGCGTGGCGTTCTCGTAGCCGATGTAGGGGTTCAGGGCGGTGATCAGGCCGATGGAGTTCTCCATCAGTTCGCGGCAGCGCGCCTCGTTGGCGGTGATGCCGTCGATGCACAGCTCGCGCAGCATATCCATGGCACGGGTCAGCAGGCGGATGGAGTCGAAGATCTTGTAGGCGATCAGCGGCTCCATGACGTTGAGCTGCAGCTGCCCGCCCTCGGCCGCCATGGTCAGCGCCAGGTCATTGCCGATCACCTCGAAGGCCACCTGGTTGACTGCCTCGGGGATCACCGGATTGACCTTGCCCGGCATGATCGAGCTGCCCGGCTGGCGCGGCGGCAGGTTGATCTCGTTGATCCCGGTGCGCGGGCCGCTGGAGAGCAGGCGCAGGTCGTTGCAGATCTTCGACAGCTTGACCGCGGTGCGCTTGAGCATGCCGGAGAACAGCACGAAGGCGCCCATGTCGCTGGTGGCCTCGATCAGGTCGGCGGCCGGCGTCAGCGGGTGGCCGCTGATCACGGCCAGGCGCTGCACCGCCAGGGCCTGGTAGGCCGGGTCGGCGTTGATCCCGGTGCCGATCGCGGTGCCACCCAGGTTGACCTCGGTGAGCAGGGTCGGGGCGAGCAGCTTGAGGTGCTGCAGGTCTTCGCCGAGGGTGGTGGCGTAGGCGCGGAACTCCTGGCCGAGGGTCATGGGCACGGCGTCCTGCAGCTGGGTGCGGCCCATTTTCAGCACATGGCCGAACGCCAGGCCCTTGGCCGCCAGCGACTGGATCAGCTTGTCCAGGGCGGTCAGCAGGCTGTCGTGGCCGAGCAGCAGGCCCAGGCGGATGGCGGTGGGGTAGGCGTCGTTGGTCGACTGCGCCATGTTCACGTCGTTGTTCGGGTGCAGGTATTGGTACTGGCCCTTCTCGTGACCCATGGCCTCCAGCGCAATATTGGCGATCACCTCGTTGGCGTTCATGTTGGTCGAGGTGCCGGCGCCGCCCTGGATCATGTCGACCACGAACTGTTCGTGGAACTCGCCCTGGATGATGCGGGCGCAGGCGGTGCTGATGGCCGTGTGCTTGGCCGCGCTCAGGTGGCCCAGGGCGCGGTTGGCGTCGGCCGAGGCCTGCTTGACCATGGCCAGGCCGACCACCAGCTTCGGGTAGTGCGCCAGCGGCACGCCGGACAGGCGGAAGTTGTGCACCGCGCGCAGGGTCTGGATGCCGTAATAGGCTTCGGCCGGGACTTCGAGGGTGCCGAGCAGGTCTTTTTCGACGCGGAAGGATGCAGCAGCGGACATGATGGCGAGGTTCTCTGGGAAGTGCGGCTGAGGCCGCGATGACCTCTAGACTAAGGGCTGCGTCCGTGAAACGGCCAATGCTGTTAAGCGCTGGGCTATGCACAATCGGCATAATGTCGGCGTGACGTCCTAAACTCGACGGACGTATGCCGCGAAACCGCGAAGGCTGAACATGAACCTGGAAACCAAATGGCTGGAGGACTTCGTCGCCCTGGCCGCCACCCGCAGCTTCTCCCAGGCGGCCGAGAAGCGCTTCGTCACCCAGCCGGCCTTCAGTCGGCGAATCAAGGCGCTGGAGCAGATGCTCGGCCTGACCCTGGTCAACCGCGCCTGCACGCCGGTGGAACTGACCGAGGCCGGCCAGCTGTTCCTGGTCACCGCGCGCAGCCTGGTGGAGCAGCTCGGCGAGGTGGTGCGCCACCTGCACAACCTCGAGGGCCAGCAGGGCGAGGTGCTGCAGATCGCCGCGGCGCACTCGCTGACCCTGGGCTTCTTCCCCGCGTGGATCGCCCGCCTGCGCCGCGAAGGCCTGCCGCTCAGCACCCGGCTGGTGGCGAGCAACGTCGGCGAGGCGGTGCACGCCCTGCGCGAAGGTGCCTGCGACCTGATCCTCGCCTACTACGACCCGGATGCGGCGCTGCAGATGGACCCGGAAATCTTCCCCTCGCTGCACCTGGGGCGCACCGAAATGCTCCCGGTCTGCGCCGTGGACGCCGAGGGCCGGCCGCTGTTCGACCTGGCCAGCGGCCAGAGCGTGCCGCTGCTGGCCTATACCGCCGGGGCCTTCCTCGGCCGTTCGGTCAACCTGCTGCTGCGCCAGCGCGCCCTGCGCTCGACCACGGTGTACGAGACGGCCATGGCCGACAGCCTCAAGAGCATGGCCCTGCAGGGCATGGGCGTGGCCTGGGTGCCGCGCCTGTCGGTGACCACGGAGCTGGCCCGCGGCGAGCTGGCGGTGTGCGGCGACGAGCAGTGGCAGGCGCCGCTGGAGATCCGCCTGTACCGCTGCGCCCTGGTGCGCAAGGCGGCGGTGCGCCTGCTGTGGCGCAAGCTGGAGAGCGGTGAAGTGGGGCGTTGAGGCGCGCGGCGGGCGCCGCCGGTCTGGAGATCGGCTGGGGCCGCGGCGACTGGAATGAGCTGGGGTGTGCCGCGCCGGGTGAGGGCAGAGAGGAGATGGGGGGCTGGCGGCGCCGCACCTCCCTGTGCGGCCGCCGCGATCGCTGCCTGCGGAGCGTCCCGAGGGGGCTCAGAGGTGGACGTAGATGTCCTCACCCTCGACGCTGACCGGGTAGGTCTTGGCCTTGATGCTGCGATCGACGATGAACTCGCCGGTCCTGATCTCGAACTCCCAGCCGTGCCAGGCGCAGCGCACCAGATCGTCCTGTTTGCCGTAGATGAAGTCGTAGTGAGCGGTCTGCTCGGTGGTGCCGCACTGCGGGCCTTCGCACAGCGAGGCGCCCCGGTGTGGGCACACGTTCAGCATGGCGTGGAATTCACCGCCGACGTTGAAGATGCCCACCGGCAGGCTGCCGAGCTTGACGATCTTCTGCTTGCCCGTGGCGACTTCGTGGGTCTTGCAGGCCAGAACCTTCTTCGCATTCATGTTGTGCTCCTCCTTAATCAGGCAGTCATGGCCAAGGGCTGCGGCAGGCGCGAGTAGACCTTCAGCGCGTTGCCGCCGAGGATGCTGTCGCGCCACTGCGGCGGGATGTGCAGGGACTCGACGCTGTCGTAGTCCCAGTGCGGGTAGTCGGAGGCGAACAGCAGGGTGTTCTCGCCATCCATCGCCTCGAGAATCGCCCACAGGTGCTCCACCTTGGTGCCCGGCTGCTCCAACGGCTGGGTGGTGAAGCGGATGTTGCGCTTGAAGTATTCGCTCGGCAGCATCTTCAGCCACGGGGTTTCCTTGCGCAGCGCCTTGTAGTTGGCGTCCAGGCGCCACAGCACGCTC
Organism: Pseudomonas benzenivorans; assembly: GCF_024397895.1. Classification (NCBI taxonomy): domain Bacteria; kingdom Pseudomonadati; phylum Pseudomonadota; class Gammaproteobacteria; order Pseudomonadales; family Pseudomonadaceae; genus Pseudomonas; species Pseudomonas benzenivorans. The sequence goes on along the minus strand of NZ_CP073346.1, from coordinate 2,479,932 downwards.
GGCACCCAGGCCACGCCGCACTCGATGACGATGAAATACAGGTCGGGCCATTTCTCGAATACGCCCTGGGCAATCATGCTGGCCACGTGGGTCATCGCCGACTGCGGCAACAGCGCGTGGGTTTCCCAGAAAAAGGTGGTCGGGCCCGCGCCGATCGGGTTGCTGTTGACTCCGCCCTGGCCGCCCAGGTGGATGGCGAACGGCAGGCCCATCTCGGCGCAAGCCTCGTAGATGGGGTGGTAGAAGGGGTCGCCGTAAGGCCGCTGGGCGCCATGGGAGGCCAGTACCTGGACGATGTCCGGATGGCCGCCGAGGCGACGGATTTCTGCCGCCGCGCCATGCGGATCGGTTGGGCTGATCAGCAGCGAGCCCTTGAAGCGCGGGTCCTTGGGCAGCCAGTAGTCCACCATCCAGTCGTTGTAGGCGCGCACCAGGGCTGCGGCGTAGTAAGGGTTGGCCAGGGTCGAGGCCTCCAGGGCTTCGTCACCGGTGAGGATCGCATAGTCGATGTTGTAACGATCGAGATGCTTCTCCTTCATGATGCTGTAGTGCTCGTCCTGGGTCGTCGGATTGATGTCCGCGCGCTTGAAGCCTTCCGGATGCAGCCACGGGCGATGACCATGGGGGAAGGCACCGGCCGGACCGGGCTGCTCGCCACGGATGAAGAAGTCCTTGAAGATCCCGTCCATGTAGGGGAGTAGCACCTCCGCCGACATCCAGTAGTTATGGCAATCGCAGTCGATGATCATGCTCATCTGTCAGGCTCCTGTAGTGATACGAAGCGGCCGGCTGCCGAAGCTGCGGGCCACCTCGACTGGGTGATGGCAGCCATCCTATGAGCCCTCCTTGAATTTTGATAATGAATTAGAAGTGCGCTATTAATGCGAAAATACGATTTAATGCCCCGCACGGAGCCCGTGGATGAAGATCGAGTTTCTGGACACCTTCGCCGACCTGGTGGAGACGCGTAATTTCAATCGCACGGCCGAGCGGCTGTGCGTCACCCAATCGACGGTGAGCATGCGCATCCGCAGCCTGGAGGAAGCCATTGGTGCCCAGCTGTTCATCCGCGGGCGCGCGGGCGCCGAGCTGACGCCGGAGGGCCGGCGCTTCGAGAGCTACGCCGCCAACCTGCGCCTGTGCTGGAACCAGGCCCGCCAGGACATCAGCATGCCGCGCGATTACCAGGGGCGGCTGCGCATCGCCACCCAGGTCAGCCTGTGGCCGCGGCTGATCAGCAAATGGGTGTTCTGGCTGCGCCAGGAATTTCCCAAGACGGCCATCCATGTGGAGGCCGACTACTCGAAGACCATGATCGACGAGCTGAGTTTCGGCAACCTGGACATCGCGGTGCTCTACACCCCGCAGTACCGTCCAGAGCTGGAGATTCAGCCGCTGTTCAACGAACGCTTCGTGATGGTTTCCTCGCAGCCGCAAGCACTCGCCGACGTCAGCGTGGAAAGCTACGTGTTCGTCGCCATCAGCCCGCATTTCGTCGCCCGCCACGGCGAGCTGCTGCCGGCCCTGCAACTGGCGCCGGTGTCCATGGGCCTGGGGGCGATGAGTGTGGAGTACCTCAAGGGCCGCGGCGGCGCCGCCTACCTGCAGGCCGACCTGGCGCAGCGCTACATCGACAGCGGCCAGTTCTTTCCGGTGCTGGATGCACCGCAGATCGAGCAGCCGGTGTTCGTCTCCTTCCTCAGCAAGAACCGGCATCGCCCACAGATCAGCAAGGCGCTCAGTGCCCTGCGCCTGATCGCCCTCGACTGACACCTCCCGCCTTCCTTGCAGCCTCGACCCGCCGGCCCGCCGTGCACCCACGCAATCGTCCGGCGGCACCCGGGCCACGGGGTCTGTCCACGTCACAAATACTTAAATCGTATTTAGCGATTGATGATCCGCATTTAAAGCATCATGCGGATTGATACGATGACGCCAGCCGAATGAAGCCATTCCGGCGCCGTCAGCGAGAAAGTGGATAGCGACTACCGAGACCAGCCGGGCGCAGCGAACGCCCGCCCATGCACGAGGAAAGCGGACATGAACCAAGCCCTGCGGGTTGAGAATCTGAGCGTCTCCTATGCCGGCCACCCAGCCGTACAGAACGCCAGCCTGTGCATCGAAGAAGGCCTGCTGGTCGGCATCGTCGGGCCCAACGGCGCGGGCAAATCCACCTTGTTGAAGGCCCTGCTGGAGCTGATCCCCAGCGACCACGGCCGCGTCGAGATCTTTGGCCGCCCGCTGCGCCATGCGCGCCGCAATGTTGCCTATGTGCCCCAGCGTAGCGAGATCGACTGGCAGTTCCCGATCTCCGTGCTCGACACCGTGGTCCTGGGCACCTATCCGAACCTGGGCTGGTTCAACAAGCCCGGGCGCCAGGAGCGACAGCGCGCCCTGGAGTGTTTGCGCCGGGTCGGCATGCAGGACTTCGCCCTGCGTCAGATCGGCGAGCTGTCGGGCGGTCAGCAACAGCGCGTGTTCCTCGCCCGGGCGCTGGTTCAGCATGCGGACCTGTACCTGCTGGACGAGCCCTTCGTCGGCATCGACGCGCTGAGCGAGCGCACCATCATCGGCATCCTCAAGTCCCTGCGGGACGCGGGGAAAACCGTACTGGTGGTGCATCACGATCTGAGCAAGGCCACCGAGTACTTCGACCGACTGGTCCTGATCAACCAGCGGATTCTCGATTACGGGGACGCGGCCGAGGTATGCCGTCCGGATATCCTGGCCAAGGCCTACCTCGGCGGCATGCCCTGGCAAGGCCAGGCCGCAGGGGCCTGCTGATGACGTTCGTCGAGGCGGTGCTGGAATACGACTTCCTGCAGAAGGCCCTGCTGACCTCGGCCATGGTCGGCATCATCTGCGGGGTGATCGGCTGCTTCATCATCCTGCGCGGCATGGCGCTGATGGGCGACGCCATCTCCCATGCCGTGCTGCCCGGGGTCGCCCTGTCCTTCATGCTGGGCATCAACCTGCTGATCGGCGCCGTACTGTCGGGGCTGCTGACCGCCATCGCCATCGGCTACGTCAGCCAGCACAGCCGGATCAAGCACGACGTGTCGATCGGCGTGATGTTCACCGCCGCCTTCGCCCTGGGGATCATCCTTATCACCCTGCAGAAGAGCAGCACCGACCTCTACCACATACTCTTCGGCAACGTACTGGCGGTGCGTCCCGAAGAGATGTGGGTGACCCTGGTGATCGGCACCCTGGTGCTCGCCTCGGTCTACCTGTTCTACAAGGAGCTGTTGGTCAGCACCTTCGACGCCACCATGGCAGCGGCCTACGGCTTGCCGATCAAGCTCATCCACTACTTCCTCATGACCCTGCTGACGCTGGTCACGGTGGCCTCGTTGCAGACGGTCGGCATCGTGCTGGTTGTCGCCATGCTGATCACCCCGGCCGCGACCGCTTACCTGCTGACCAATCGCCTGTCCCTGATGATCTGCTGGGCCGCCGGCCTGGGCCTGGTTTCGGCTTTCTCCGGCATCTACCTGAGCTTCACCTACAACCTGGCCTCTGGCGCCACCATCGTCATGACCTCGACCCTGCTGTTCCTGACCGCGCTGCTCTTCTCCCCCTGCCAGGGCCTGCTATGGCGCGGCCTGCAGACCAGGCGCCGGCGTCAGCAGAGCCGCTTGACCGCCAACGAGCCAGCCCCCAGCCTGATCAAGCGCGAGGTAACCCCGTGATCAAATCCCTTTCCCTCATCGCCCTCGGACTGATCGGCTCCTGGCTGGCTCCCGCCTGGGCCGATACCGATGACAAGCTCAAGGTGGTCACCACCTACTCGATTCTCTACGACATCGTCCGCAATGTCGGCGGCGAGCGGGTCGAGATTCACAGCCTGGCGCCGGTGGGCTCCAACCCCCACGAGTACGACCCCCTGCCGCTGGACGTGCAGAAGACCAACGATGCCGACCTGGTGTTCTACAACGGCCTCAACCTGGAAGCCGGCAACGCCTGGTTCGACAAACTGCTGCAGACCGCCGGCAAGTCCGGCGACGCCGCCCCGGTATTTCGTCTGAGCGACGGCGTCACCGCGCACTACCTGACCTCCACCGGCCAGGCCGGCAGCGAGGACCCCCACGCCTGGCTGGATGTGCGCAACGGCATCCAGTACGCGCGCAATGCCCGGGAAGCCCTGATCCGGGTCGACCCGGCCCACGCCGCCAGCTACCGGCGCAATGCCGCGGCCTATATCGGCCAGCTCGAACAGCTGCACGCCCGGGCGCTGGCGGCCTTCGCCGAGATTCCGGCCGAACGCCGCTACCTGGTCACCAGCGAGGGGGCGTTCAAGTATTTCTGCGCCGCCTACGGTTTCGAGGCCGGCTACATCTGGGAGATCAATGCGGAGAACCAGGGCACCCCGCAACAGGTCATCGCCCTGCTCGAGCTGCTCAAGCAGCGCCAGGTGCCGGCCCTGTTCGTCGAGACCAGCATCGACCCGCGCAGCATGCAGATGGTCGCGCGCGAGAGCGGCATCCCTATCGCCGGCAGCCTGTACACCGACTCCCTGGGCCTGCCCGGCGAGCCCGGGGACAGCTATGCCGGCATGCTCGAGGCGAACATCCGCACCATCCTTGCCGCCCTGCGGTAGCCCTGCGTTAGCCGTGCGAGGCCGCGGCGGCCGTGGTGGCCGCCACGGTCAGGGGCGCAGCGCGGCTCAGGTCCCCGACTTGATCCGCGTCCAGGCGCGGGTGCGCAGGCGCTCGGCCTTCTGCGGCAGCGGCTTGAGCACGTACAGGGTCTTCTGCGCCTCGGCGGTCGGGGTCAGGTCGGCGTTGTCGCGGATCTCCGCGCTGACCAGTGGCATGGCGTCCTTGTTCGGGTTCGGGTAGCCGAGGAAGGTACTGATCGGCGCCACCACCTGCGGGTCGAGCAGGTTGTTGAGGAACTCGTGGGCCTCCTCGACGTTCTTGGCGCTGGCCGGGATGGCGAAGGAGTCGAACCACAGCGGCGCGCCTTCCCTGGGCAGGCGCCAGTCGATGACCACGCCGTTGCCGGCTTCCTTGGCGCGGTTGGCGAACTGGTAGAAGCTGCCCGAGTAGCCGACGGCCACGCAGATGTTGCCGTTGGCGATGTCGGTCATGTACTTGGCCGAGTGGAAGTAGCGCACGTGCGGGCGGATCTTCAGCAGCAGTGCGGTGGCCTTGTCGTAGTCCTCGCGCCGGGTGCTGGAGGGGTCCAGGCCCAGGTAGTGCAGGGCGATCGGCAGGATCTCGCCGGGCGAGTCGAGCAGGGTCACCCCGCACTGGGCCAGCTTGGCGGCGTTCTCTTCCTTGAAGATCAAATCCCAGCTGTTCACCGGGGCGTCCGCGCCGAGGGCGGCCCTGACCTTGTCCGGGTTGAAGCCGAGCAGCACGGTGCCGTACATGTAGGGCACCGCGTGGGCGTTGCCCGGGTCGTTGGCGGTCATCAGCTCGAGCAGCGCCGGGTCGAGGTGCTGCCAGTTGGGCAGCTGGCGCTTGTCCAGCTTCTGGAACACGCCGGCGCGGATCTGGGTGTCGAGGAAGGTATTGGACGGCACCACCAGGTCGTAGCCCGAGTTGCCGGTGAGCAGCTTGGCCTCCAGGGCCTCGTTGGTGTCGAACACGTCCCAGGTCAGCTGGATGCCGCTCTTGGCCTGGAACGCCTTGGGCACCGAGGGCAGCATGTAGTCGGCCCAGTTGTACACGCGCAGCTCGCGCGGCTTGTCGGCGGCCTGGGCCTGGCCGAGGCCGCCGAGCAGGGCGCCGGCGCAGAGGCCGGCGGTCAGGGTGCGGCTGAGTCTGTTCATCAGGGTCACTCCAGTCTTGTTCTAAGTGTTTGCCGTGGCGGTCGGCGTAGGGTGGATGACGCTCTTTTCATCCACCGGGGTCTGCTGGATGGATAAAGCACCATCCACCCTACGCGCCCTCGAAACCTTCCAGCACGTTCACCGCATTGACCCCGATCGCCTCCACCGCGTAGCCGCCTTCCATGACGAACAGGGTCGGCAGGCCGAGGGCCTCGATGCGTTCGCCCATGCGCAGGTAGTCCGGGCTGTCGAGCTTGAACTGGGAGATCGGGTCGTCCTTGAAGGTGTCCACCCCCAGCGACACCACCAGCACCTCGGCGCCGGATTCGGCGATGCGTTGGCAGGCCTGCCCCAGGGCCGCGCTCCAGGTGGCCCAGTCGCTGCCGGCCGGCAGCGGGTAGTTGAAGTTGCAGCCCTCGCCGGCGCCCTCGCCGCATTCGTCGGCATAGCCGAGGAAGAACGGAAACTCGGCCGCCGGGTCGCCGTGGATCGAGGCGACCACCACGTCGTTGCGCCGGTAGAAGATCGATTGGGTGCCGTTGCCGTGGTGGTAGTCGACGTCGAGGATCGCCACCTTGGCCCGGCCCTGGTCGAGGAAGGCCTGGGCGGCGATGGCGGCGTTGTTCAGGTAGCAGTAGCCGCCCATCACATCGGCGGCGGCGTGGTGGCCCGGCGGCCGGCACAGGGCGAACACGCTGTGGGCGCCAGCGGCGATCTGCGCCTGGGCGCTGAGGGCGACCTGGGCGGCGCTGTAGGCCGCCTGCCAGGTGCCGGCGGTGATCGGCGCGCCGGCATCGAAGCTGTAGTAGCCGAGCTGGCCGTGCAGGCTGCTGGGCAGTTGCTGGCGCAGGGTGCGCGCCGGCCAGGTGTAGGGCAGCAGGTCACCCTGGCCGCCCTGAGCCTGCCAGCGGGCCCAGGCGCCTTCGAGGAAGTCCAGGTAGGCCGGCGAGTGGATGCGCGCCAGCGGCGCGCGGCCGAAGTCCTTGGGCGCGCGTACCTCGCCGAGTCCGCGCTCATTGACCCGCGCCAGGATATGCTCGGCGCGCTGCGGTTTCTCGAAGCAGGGCAGCAGCTGGCCGTCGATCAGCTCGCAGCTGCCGTGGTGCAGGTGATGGTCGTCGCTGTAGTAGGTCAGCATGTGCAGGGAGGCTCCCAGGTCGTCGTTGTGGGAGTCATTGTTCGCCCCGGGGGGCGAGTGGAGAACGCTGGCAACGGCCAATAGGGGATCGAAGTGGCCAAATTGACCGGCCGCAGTGCTCATGCCCGCGGCAGTCGTAGGGTGCGCCACGCGCACCAGCCGTTTGCGCGCCGGCCCTGGTGCGCACAGCGCACCCTACGGGCAGGTCACTATGGAGAGGCCTGGACGGTCAGGCGCGGAAGCGACTCGGTGCCACCCCGCTCCAGCGCTGGAAGGCATGGCGGAAGCTGGCGCTCTCGCTGAAGCCCAGCGCCTCGGCGATGCGGCAGATCGGCCAGTCCTCCTGGCCGAGCAGGGCCTTGGCCCGTGCGAAGCGCAGCTCGTCGAGCAGTTCCCGGTAGTGGGTGCCGAGTTCCTGCAGGTGGCGGCGCAGGGTGCGCGGCGAGCAGTGCATCTGCTGCGCCAACTGCTCCAGACCCGGCGGCGCGGCCAGTTGGCCGGCCAGAGCCTCGCGCACCCGCTGCAGCCATTGCTGGCGCGTGGTGAACTCGACGTTCTGCTTGCGGCAGCGTTCGAGCATGTCCTGGTGGGTGACCGGGTCGGCCAGCGGCAGGCGCCGCTGCAGCCATTCGGCGGGGAAGGCGAAGGCATTGCGAGGAGCGTCGAACTGCAGCGGACAGGGAAAGCTGGCCGTGTAGCGCGCGACGTAGTCGGGCCGGGCATGGCGGAACTGTGCCGCGGCCAGGGGCAGCGACCGACCGAGCAGCTCGTCGCAGACCAGCCCGAGCGAGGCCAGGCACATCTCCACGTTGAAGCGCTCCAGCGCCGCGTAATGGCGGTAGTCGGCGGCGCCGACCCAGGCCAGTTCGCCTTCGACGCTCAGCTCCAGCTTGAAGTAGGTGCCGAGCAGGGCCGGGTACTGCAGCAGCAGGCGCCAGGCGTCACCGAAGGTGGCAGCCGACAGCGCGGCGTAACCGAGCAGGCCGTAGGACGACACATGCAGGCGCCGGCCCAGCGCCAGGCCGAGGTCGGCGCGCCGCTCCAGGGCATTGGCACACACCTGCAACTCCTGGGTGCGGGTGATGCGGCGCTCGCCGCTGGCCAGCTCGGCGGGACGGATGCCACTGCCGGCCAGCAGGGCCTCGGCCTGCTCGGGCCGCTCGGCGAGCAGCTCGAGGATCAGGGCGACCACGTGCAGGGTGGTCAGGTGGGCATGCAGCATCGGCGATTTCCGCGGGCCTTGGGTGACCGATAGACAGCAAGAAGCATACCGCGTCTGTTGTGCGGTCACCCCCGGTCGTGCCGCGTTGCGCCGAGCGCTGCTCGTTCAGGCGAAGACGCTGACCGTCTGGCGGCTGACCAGCGCCGTATGGCCGTGCCGGTCCCACAGGGTGGCATCGATATGGCTGTAGCCGTTGGCGGCATGCTGGATGTCGGCCAGGTACTGCCACCAGTCGCCGCCCGTGCAGGCCTCGGGGCGCTCGACGAAGCCGAGGCTCCAGGTCAGGGTGCTGCCGGCGGCCGGGGCCTTGAGCAGGCTGAATACCGCCGGCGGCCAGGCATCCAGCAGGCACAGCAGTTCGGCCACCCCGGCCACCTGGTCGCCCGGCTCGCGCAGGCGAATCCAGCCGCCCAGGTGGGGCTCCCGGCCGCCCATGAAGGGCATCTTGCCGACCGCGTAACGGTAGTCGAAGTGCTGGGTGAAGTCCGGCGTCAGGCCGGGGATGAAGGGAAACTGCGTTGCGGCTTCCGGGCTCCTGGTGGTCGGTGCGTACATGGCCGCCACGCTCACGGCCGAGGCGCGGTCGCCGCCGAAGCTGGCCAGCATCACCACGCAGGGCTGATCGTCTTGATAGGCCGTGGCCTGCACCTGGGTCGCCGCCTTGCCTTCGCGCAGCACCCTGACCTGCACATCCAGGGCACCGGGTGCCACCGGGGCGACGAATGAAACCATCAGCGAGCGCAGCGCCCGCTCGGCGGCCACCCGCGGGCGGATCTTCTCGAACAGGCAGGCGGCCAGCAGGCCGCCGAAGGTGGCCCGGCCCTGGCCCCAGTGCTCGGGAATCTGCACCTGGGTGGGGGATGAGGCGCAGGCGGCGTGCAGCAGGTCGGCAAAATTCATGGTCATTCCTCTGGTTGGGCGATGGCGTGGCTATGGGGGTGGCCCTGAGCGGCCAGATGACTGTCGAGGAAGGCGCTCACCCGCTGCGCGTAGGCCTCGGGCTGCGCCGCATAGGCCAGGGTGTGCTGGGCCCCCGGCACCTGCCAGAACTCGCTATGGGTGGCCTGGGCCAGGGCCTGGTGCAGCTGCCGGCCGTCCCGCACCGGGGTGTAGGGGTCGTCTTCGCCGTAGATCAGCAGCAGGGGCGGCTGGCCCACCAGCCGGGTGGCGGCATGGAGCGGGCGCAGGCGCCGCTCGCCGGCCGGATAGAGCAGCCTGGACAACTGGATGCCGAGCCGGGGAATGGGGTAGCGGCGCCAGAAGTGCAGCAGGGTCGGAAAGGCCGACTCGAGCACCGCGGCCTTGAACGGATGTCCGGCCTGGGCCAGGGCGCAGACGCTCATGGCCGCGCCCATGGAGGCGCCGAGCAGCGCCAGCGGCAGTTGCGGGTAGCGCGCCTGCAGGGCCTGGCCGGCGGCCAGCACGTCCAGGGGGTAGTCCATGGTGGTGGAGCTGCTCTCGCCGAAGCCGTTGAGGTCGAACAGCATCACGTGATAGCCGGCCCGGCGCAGCAGCTCGGCGTGGCCCTGTTTCAGCCAGAAGCCCTTGGCTGCCGTGCCCATGGGGTGGGCCAGCAGCACCGCGCCCTTGGCCTCGGGCGCATGGGCCTCGGCCAGCAGGGCGGCCAGGCGGGCGCCGGAGCCGCTGGCGATGCTCAGGCGCTGCCAGGGCCCCTGGTCGATACCGTCCGGCCAGCGCCAGGGCCGCATGAAGCGGCCGAAGAAGGGTTTTTTGAACAGTCGATAGGCTGTATGTTTCATCGCCGCGCTCCTCTTGGACCATGGTACGAAGTCGCCCGTGGCGGCGCCTCTCATCCCCTGGTGGGGCGCCATGCTAGGCAGCGGGGGACGGGCTCACCATGGGTGAAAATGACGAAATACGTGCGAAAAGCGCGGCTAGCAGGCCGTTGAAAAAGCTAGGCGAGGCAGGGAAGTGAGGACATTGCGATGAAGGTGACGGTTCTGATGGCCGATCGTTGCTCGGCCACCAGCGTATCGGCGGCCCTGGAGTTCCTCGAGTGCGCCAACGTGTTGCACCAGTTCGCCACCGGTGGTGCCGGCCCCGCCCCCTTCGAGGTGCAGAGCGTGTCCATCGACGGTGCGCCGGTGACCTGCACCGGCGGCCTGCGCCTGACGCCGCACAAGGCCCTGGCCGAGGTCGAGGACAGCGACCTGGTCATAGTGCCGGGCTTCATGTTCAACATCCTCGCGGTACTGCCCGAGATGGGCCCGGTGTGCGCCTGGTTGCGCCATCACCATGGCCGCAACGGCTATATCGCCAGCATGTGCACCGGCACCTTCGTCACCGCCCAGGCCGGCCTGCTGGACGGCAAGCGCGCCACCACCCACTGGATCTTCGCCGAGCAGTTCGCCCGGCACTTCCCGCGGGTGCGGCTGCAGGCCGAGCGCACGGTGACCGACGATGGCCTGCTGCTCTGTTCGGCCGGCTCGACCACCGGCAGCGACCTGCTGCTGCACATCATCCGCCGCTTCGCCTCGCCCCAGCTGGCCGCCGAGTGCTCGAAGAAACTCTTGGTCGACAGCGCCGAGCGCAGCCAGACGCCCTACATGAGCGGCCCGTTCGACAAGACCCACCAGGACCAGGAGGTGCTGAAGGTGCAGATCTGGCTGGAGAAGCACCTGGCCGAGCCCATTGCCCTGGAGCAGGTCGCCGACCGCTTCGCCCTGACCCCGCGCAGCCTGATCCGGCGCTTCAAGGACGCCACCGGGCAGAGCCCCGGGCAGTACCTGCAGAACCTGCGCATCGAGCGGGCCAAGCACCTGCTGGAGGGCGGGCAGGAGAACTTCGAGCGCATCACCCAGCAGGTGGGCTACGAGGACGCCAGCTCCTTCCGCCGCCTGTTCAAGCAGCGGGTCGGCATCGCGCCGGGCGCCTACCGGCGGCGCTTCAACAGCCAGCAGCGCGGCGGCGAGCGCTAGCTAGTCGCCGATGTCGCTCCACGCGGCAAACTCGTTGCCGCTGGGCTCGATGAAGTGAAAGCGCCGACCGCCGGGGAAGGCGAAGATGGCCTTGCTGATCCGCCCGCCGGCCCGCTCGACCTTGGCCTGGGTTTCCTCCAGGGCGGCGCTGTAGAACACCATCAGCGCGCTGCCCCGGTCCTGTGAGGCGCACAGTTCGGACTTGAAGAAACCGCCATCCAGGCCCTGATCGGCAAACGCCGTGTACTCGGGGCCGTAATCGGTAAAGACCCAGCCGAACGCGGCCTGGAAGAATGCCTTGGTCGCGGCCAGGTCCTTGGCCGGAAACTCGACGTAGTTGAGCTTATCGTGCTGGTTCATTGCGCTGTTCTCCCTGGCGTAAACGGGACAGGTCTACAGGTTCAGCATATATAAGAACTGGCCACCCTTCGCTCCGCCCCTCTCACGGGCAGGCCAGCAAAGCGCTGCCCACCCTTCGCAAGTCGCTTCGATTCTCGCTGTCGTCCAAGTCTCGACGGCAGCTAGGGTGGCAAGCTACGCACCCTTTTCAGCGGCATGGCCTGGGCCACTGGCTGAGGAGCAGGGCGCAACGCAGCGGCTATTGGGGCGACAGGGGCCACCAGCGAAGGTATGGCTCAGTGCCTGGCGACGGACGGTCATGCAGGGGGGGCGCTATTTGTGGCGTTACGTTATACTGCGCCGCCTTAAAATCCGCCGGCTCGCGGGTTTGACCCAAACATGACAAGCCACGCCCTGTGCGTGGCTTGTTGGTTTTTGACGCGCCGACAGGCGCCTGATGAAGAGGCACGACGATGAGCGCACTGGTTGGCGTGATCATGGGCTCCAAGTCCGACTGGTCCACCCTTAGCCACACCGCCGAGATGCTGGAAAAGCTGGGCATTCCCCATGAGGTCAAGGTGGTCTCCGCCCACCGCACCCCGGACCTGCTGTTCCAGTACGCCGAAGAGGCCGAAGGCCGTGGCATCCAGGTGATCATCGCCGGTGCCGGCGGCGCTGCCCACCTGCCCGGCATGTGCGCGGCCAAGACCCACCTGCCGGTGCTGGGCGTGCCGGTGCAGTCGTCGATGCTCTCGGGTGTCGATTCGCTGCTGTCGATCGTGCAGATGCCGGCCGGCGTGCCGGTCGCCACCCTGGCCATCGGCAAGGCCGGTGCGGTCAACGCGGCGCTGCTGGCGGCGAGCATCCTCGGCCACCAGCACCCGGAATTCCACGCGGCGCTGAAGAAGTTCCGTCAGGAACAGACCGAGACCGTGCTGGACAATCCGGACCCGCGTCAGGCCTGAGGGCCGCTCCCGCCGAGTGTTCGGCACGGCGCCCGGGCGCGTCGTGCCTGGCTCGGCACGCGTTCGACCTGGGTGTAAACTCCGCGTTTTGAGCGGCGCTCGACGCACAACTGCCGGGTCTCGCCACCTGGTGAAAGGGGCTTTCTAGATGAAAATCGGTGTAATCGGTGGCGGTCAGCTGGGCCGCATGTTGGCCCTGGCGGGCACTCCGCTGGGCATGAACTTCGCCTTCCTCGACCCGGCGCCGGACGCCTGCGCCCAGGCCCTCGGCGAGCATATCCGCGCCGACTACGGTGACCAGGACCACCTGCGCCAGCTGGCCGACGAGGTCGACCTGGTGACCTTCGAGTTCGAGAGCGTGCCGGCCGAGACCGTGGCCTTCCTCTCCCAGTTCGTGCCGGTCTACCCCTGCGCCGAGTCCCTGCGTATCGCCCGCGACCGCTGGTTCGAGAAGTCGATGTTCAAGGACCTGGGGATTCCCACGCCGGAGTTCGCCAACGTACTGAGCCAGGCCGACCTGGACGCCGCGGCGCTGAGCATCGGCCTGCCGGCGGTGCTCAAGACCCGCACCCTGGGCTATGACGGCAAGGGCCAGAAGGTCCTGCGTGCGCCTGCGGACGTGGTCGACGCCTTCGCCGAGCTGGGCAGCGTGCCGTGCATCCTCGAGGGCTTCGTGCCGTTCAGCGGCGAAGTGTCGCTGATCGCCGTGCGCGGCCGCGATGGCGAGACGCGCTTCTACCCGCTGGTGCACAACACCCACGACAGCGGCATCCTCAGCCTGTCGATCGCCAGCACCGATCACCCGCTGCAGGCCCTGGCCGAGGACTACGTCGGCCGCGTGTTGAGCAAGCTGGATTACGTCGGCGTGCTGGCCTTCGAGTTCTTCGAGGTCGACGGCGGCCTGAAAGCCAACGAGATCGCCCCGCGGGTGCACAACTCCGGGCACTGGACCATCGAAGGCGCCGAGTGCAGCCAGTTCGAGAACCACCTGCGCGCCGTCGCCGGCCTGCCGCTGGGCTCGACCGCCAAGCTCGGCGAGAGCGCCATGCTCAACTTCATCGGTGAAGTGCCGGCGGTCGACAAGGTCGTGGCGATCGACGATTGCCACCTGCACCACTACGGCAAGGCCTTCAAGGTCGGCCGCAAGGTCGGCCACGCCACCCTGCGCTGCGTCGATCGCACCACCCTGGACGACAAGATCGCCGCCGTTCAGGCGCTGATCGTCAAGGCCTGAGGCGACTGTTCGGCGCCGCCCGGGGCGGCGCCGAATCGTTCATGGAACCTCCTGGGTTCAAACCCGTCTGATGGCATAGCGCCACGCAGCGACCGCTGCGTGACTCCCGGCCACCTATTCGGAGTACCTTCATGGGCATCATTGGCACCATCATCATCGGCCTGAGCGTTGGCCTGATCGCACGCTTCCTCAAGCCCGGCGACGACAGCATGGGCTGGATCATGACCATCCTGCTGGGTATCGGCGGCGCCATCGCCGCCACCTACGGCGGCCAGGCGCTGGGCATCTACCAGGTCGGCCAGTCGGCCGGTTTCATCGGTGCGGTGGTCGGTGCCATCGTCCTGCTGATCCTCTACGGCGCGATCAAGAAGGGCTGAGTCCAGCCCCCTCCCTTTCCAATGCGGTGAGACCCTCCATGCGTTACCTGCTGCTGCCCCTGCTGTTGCTCAGTCACCTGGCGCTGGCCGAGCCGGCCGAACTCGACTGGCTGGAGCTGATGCCGGAAGCGGACCGCCAGGCTCTGGAGGCCATGCCTGAGATCAGCCACGACGGCGCGGAGCAGGATGGCGCCTTCTACACCCCCGGCGGCCTCAGGCAGCAGGACCAGAGCCTGCCGCCGGTGATGTACTCGGCCAAGACGGTGGCGACCCTGGACGGCAAGCCGGTCCGCCTGGGCGGCTATCCGGTGCCCCTGGAAAGCGATGCCGAAGGCCGCAGCACCCTGTTCTTCCTGGTGCCCTATCCCGGTGCCTGCATCCACGTGCCGCCGCCGCCGCCGAACCAGCTGGTGCTGGTGCGCTATCCGCGTGGAATCGAGCTGGCGGATATCTACGCGCCGCTGTGGGTCAGCGGTACCTTGCGGGTCGAGCCGGTCAGCAACGAACTGGCCGACGCGGCCTATGCCCTGGATGCCGGCTCGGTGCGCCTGGTAGAGGAGGCGGACCTCTAAAGGACGGCGATCCGCGCGCATAGGGTGCGCTGCGCGCACCAAAAGCCAGGTTGCCCGTGGTGCCCATGGCGCAGCCTACTGGGCCCGTGCGTCGGGCCTGACCGGCCGCAAGAACCCACCTTTGCCTATGCTTGAAGCTAGGTGTCCCTTTCGTGCCAGCTGCCTGGCTCCAGAGCACGGATAGGCCTGCGCCTGCCCTGACTCGGGGAGCGAGCCATGTCGAACGGTCTGGCGATTCTGTTGTTTACAGTCTTCGCCCTGCTCAGCGGGGCGTTGCTGCGCTTCCTGCTGCACGGCAGCCGGGTGCCCTATTCGGTGGCGCTGCTGCTGCTCGGGCTGGCGCTCGGCGCCGTGGCGCAGCAACCCTGGCTGCCGTCCTGGGCCGGGGAGTTCGGCCAGAGCATCGAGCATGTGGCCGGCATCGAGCCGCAGCTGATCCTCTTCCTGTTTCTGCCCGCGCTGATCTTCGAGTCCGCCTTCGCCATGGAGGTGCACCTGTTTCGCCGCATGCTGCCGCAGATCGCCCTGCTGGCGGTGCCCGGGCTGATCATCGCGACCCTGCTCACCGCGCTGCTGGTGCGCCTGGCGCTGCCGCTGGACTGGGGCTGGCCGGTGGCGCTGATGTTCGGCGCCCTGGTCAGCGCCACCGACCCGGTGGCGGTGGTCTCGCTGCTCAAGGAGCAGAGTTCGCGCAAGCGCCTGGAGACCCTGATCGAGGGTGAGTCGCTGCTCAACGACGGTACCGCCATCGTGTTCTTCGTGCTGTTCTACGGCATGGTCCTGGGCAGCGTGACCGACAGCGGGGTCGCTGAGGTCGGCCTGGAATTCCTGCGCGTGGTCTGCGTCGGCGCCCTGGTGGGGCTGCTGGTGGCGGCGGTGGTGGTGCTCTGGGTCGGCAAGGTGTTCAACGACGCGGTGCTGGAAACCGTGGTGACCATCGCCGCGGCCTACCTCGGCTTCATCGTCGCCGAACACGGCTTCCACTCCTCCGGCGTGGTCGCGGTGGTGACCACCGCGGTGCTGCTGGCCGGCGTCGGCCGCACCCGTTTCAGCCCGGAGGTGATGCACTACCTGCGGCATTTCTGGGAGATGCTGGCCTACATCTTCAACACCCTGATCTTTCTCCTGGTCGGCATCATCATCGCCCGCCTGGTGGCGCTGCCGTCGCTGGGCATGTGGCTGAGCCTGCTGCTGCTCTATATCGGGGTCAACCTGATTCGCGGCACCACCATCGCCCTGCTGTCGCCGCTGCTGGCGCGCCTGGGCATCGGCCTGACCCGCGACAAGGCCATCGTCCTGACCTGGGGCGGCCTGCGCGGCGCGGTGGCCCTGGCCCTGGCGCTGTCGGTGGCGCAGCAGAGCCAGATCGCCGCGGAGATCCGCGAACAGGTGCTGTTCCTCACCGCCGGCCTGGTGGTGCTGACCATCGTGATCAACGGCGGCACCATCAGCGCCCTGCTGCAGTTCCTCGGCCTGGCCCAGCTGCCGGCGGCCAAGCGCGCCACGGTGGTCAAGGCCGAGGGGCTGATTCACGCCGAGGTGGCCGATCTGCTCAGCTTCCTGCGCAAGGACGAACTGCTCGCCCACGCCGACTGGGCGAGCATCGAGCGCAGCCTCGAGGGGCTGCGCCTGAGTCCGCAGTTCGAGGCCAGCGATCCGGGGCCGGAGGAGGACCTGGAGATCTTCTACAAGCGCCAGCTGCTGGAGAGCGAGCGGCAGAGCTACTGGAACCAGTTCGGCCTGGGGCTGCTCGATCATGGCGCGGCGGGGCGCCTGGTGGAGGCGGTGGAGGCGGCGCTGGACGGCACGCCCGAGCTGGGGCCGCGGCCCAAGCTGCTGGCGCTGTGGTCCGATCCGCCCTGGCTCGAGCGCCTGGCGCGCTGGGGCTGGTTGCATCGCACGCGCTTTCGTCACCTGGCCGCCGTCTACGGCACCCTGCGCGGCTACCTGCAGGCCCAGCAGGCGATGCGGGCCCTGGCCGCCGACCTGGCCCCGGACCCGGCCATGGCCGATGCCGCGCAACGGCAGATCGACGCCAATCTGCAACAGGCGCGGCAGTGCCTGGCGCAACTGCGGCGCGACCATGGCGCCGCGGTCGGCCAGCTGGAGAGCTACACGGCGCTGCGCTTGCTGCTCAATCGGCAGCGCGATGCGGTGCAACACCTGGCGGACGAGGGCGTACTGGAGCCGGCGGAGAGTCACAAGCTGATCGATCGGGTGGAGCAGCGGATGTTCGAGCTGGCGCGCGGGCGGGCGGACGCCCTTGACCGGCAGCCCTAGCCTGTGTTGGACGCGCTAGGATGCAGGGCTCGCTGCCGACGCGATGCGCCGCAGCGAAGCCGGGGGGACAGGGCCGGGAGGCGTCTCCCGGCCCTGCGAGCGGCTTACGGAATGATGACGCTGTAGTCCTCCACCTCACCGTAGTCGTAGCTGCCGCAGGCGTTGGGGGCGCTGTTGTAGCGCATGGCCACGCGCATGCGGGTCTTGCCGCTGATGGCGCTGGTCGGGATGTTCAGGCTGCCGTTGATCACCGTGGTCTTGGCGCTGCCGGAGCTGAACACCTGCTCGCCGGCGTCGCTGAAATCACCGTCCTGGTTGAGGTCGATCCACACCTTCCAGTACTGCTTGTAGGCGGTGCCGGCGAACTGTGGGGTGAGGGTCAGGCTGTTGTTGCCGCGCAGCACGTTGATCTGCTGGCCGGTGAAGTCGCTGTAGCTGGCCGCGCCGGAGGCGTTGCTGAAGCTGCCGAGCTGCACCTTGCCGATCCACTCGTAGCTGGCACTGCCGCTGGCGGCACTGCAGTACTGCGCCGGCGGCGTGCCGCCATCCTTGTTGATCACCAGGAAGCTGGCGCTGACCGCGCCCCAGGCCCCGGAGCTGTCGCGGCTGCGCACATAGACCAGGTGCTTGCCTTCGCTCAGGCCAGCGGTGACCAGGCTGCCGGTGAAGCCCTCGGTGGCGCTGTTGAAGCTGCCGTCGCTGGCCTGCAGGGCCGCAGGCGTGGCGCCGGATTCCCAGGGCGCCTTGTCGATGTACACCTCCACCGCGTCGATCGCCTGGGTGCTTTCGCTGCCGTTGCTGTTGTTGAAGCGGGCGTCGCTGGCCGTGCCGCTGATGGTCACTGCGGTGCCGGCCGGTACCCCGGTGGTCGCCGCTGCGCCACTCAGGCTGAGGGCCGTCACGTCAGGACCGGCAGGGGTGAGGTAGGGGGTGCGCACCACCTTGGCGGCGTAGATCAGCGCCGGCAGGTTGTTCGGCTTGATGGTGTTGGTGTAGGTGGTGCAGCTCTGGAAGAACTGGGTGCCCAGCTCGAAGGTGTAGGCCGCCACGCCGAGTTCGCCATAGCTGATGCCGTCGCTGGTGCCGTCGGTGGGGTAGAGGCCGATGGACTGCTGCGGGCTGTAGCCGTTGAAGAAGGCGAACTTGCGCCCGAGGGTCTGCAGGGCTGTGCCGTTGGGCGCCGGGGTGCTGGTGTCGCCCCAGGGCCAGAGCACCAGTTCGCTGTAGCTGTGGATATCCAGATGGATGCCGCTGGTGTCGCTGGGCGCCGCGTCGTTCTTGCCCGGGCCGCGACGATCCGGCCAGAGACCGCGCACGTAGTTCTGCAGGGCCTGGATTTCCGGCTCGGAGCCGGCGCTCGGGCCGCGGTAGGTGTCGTTGCACTGGCTGCCGCTGGAGCCCTGGCCGTTGGTGCTGTTCCAGCCGAAGCTGAAGTTGCGGTTGAGGTCGGCGCCGCGGCTGTTGCTGCTGGCGCCGCAGTAGTTCTGGTTGGTGTTCTTGCGCCAGGACAGGCCGGTCTCGGCCTTCTTGCGGCCGTCCGGGTTGGCCATCAGCATGATGTGCACCTCGTGGTGGTCGAGGATCCAGGTGGCATCGGCATCCTGGCCATAGCCGTCGACCAGCCAGCGGGCGAAGTCCAGGGTCAGCGCCGCGGTGGTGTACTCGCGGGCATGGATGGCGCTGTTGATGAACAGCTTGGGCTTGCTGCCGGTCTTGGCCTGGTTGGTCAGCTTGAGCACGCGCATGTCGTGGCCGCCCAGGCTGTTGCTCTTCTCCCAGGAGTCGCCGACGTCCAGCCACTGCGCCAGGGTCGGCTTGCTGCTGGCCATCCCGGCGGCCACCGCGAAGGTCTCCTCCACCGTGGCGTAGCAGGAGTAGCCGGGAATTCCGCTGGCGGCGGCGCTGCTGGTGCTCATGCTGTCGCTCGACTTCGCCTGTTGTTTCAGCAGCAGACGGTTCTGCATGTCGGTCAGCACCTGGTTGCGCTTCTCGATGAACTCGCTGGCCGCGGCGAAGGTGAAGCCGAACACCTGCAGCTTCTGCATCTCTTCGTCGTTCAACTCCATCACCAGGTAGCCGTCGTTGTAATGCGACTCGAGCATCTGGCCGTGGAAACTGATGGCCGCCTTGCGCGCCACCTCCTTGTTGGGGAAGAACGCCTTGTAGATCTTGTTGGAGGCCTTCTCCTGCTCGAGCAGGAGAAAGTCGTCCTGCGAGGCGTTGGGGGCAGCCAACGCCAGGCCGGTATTGACACTGGCCACCAGCAGGGCGATGGCAGAGAAGGTGTGTAGAGCTGTCTTCATTATTCATTTCCTTCGAATAAAGTTGCTCGGCGAAGCGGGATGGGCTTCGCGATGGGAAGAGTTCTTGTGGAACTCAGGACGGCTAGGGAACGCATTCCGCTGCCAGCCGGGAACGGGGTCAGTACTTCCTCAACTGACCCCGATCGGCTACTGGTGCCAGCGCGGGCAGGGAACCGTTGCAAAGTAGAAGTGCTCTAATTTGCTGTCAATTCCCGGCTAAATCCGGGGAAAGTACGGCTTTTTGGGCATTCAGTACGCTATAAGCGACAGCCTGCGCGTGGCGCAGAAGAACCGCGGCGCGGTCGAGCGCATTGCCTGGTTTTTCGAATCAATCGGTTAGCGCCGCCGATGGATGGCGAAGGATTTCGCGGCGTTGGCAGCCAGATAAATGACGGCCGTGCCAGCGCCTTGAATTGCCGTTACTTCGCGCGCGGGAAGTGTCGAATCGATCACGGAGATATAAGGATATGTCGCATTCACGAAGATCGGCACTGGGCAGCCTGCTCGGCAAGCTGGCAGCCAGTGGCTTGGCCGCCCTGCTGACGGCCTGCGCCGTCGCCGAACCCACGCCGCAGCTGTCGACCGAAGCCCAGCGCCTGGCCCACAAGTGGCAAGCGATGCGCGCCAAACCGGGACATTTCACCGGCGGCGCGTGGGACGACCAGGTCGACAAATGGCAGGGCGCCAAGCACCTACTGATGCAGCAGCTGCTCGACTTGGCCTGGGCCGAGCGCTACGACGCCAGCCAACTGCGTACCCTGTTCGGCGCCCCGGATAGGGTCTTAGCCCCCGCAGCGGCCGAGTACGCAGATGGCCTGCGCCAGACCAACTGGCAAGGCCAACCTAGCGGCGAACTCTGGGCCTATGAGTGGCGCGGACAACACGACCAGTTGCTGTTTGCCGTGGACGGTGAGGAGGTCAGGGCGGCGGGGTGGTGGTTGCTGTATGAGTAATGGGGGCAGATTTGTTTGATTAATAAATCTTTCCCCTTTTTGTCCCATTTAATCCTGGCGTCTAACCATAGCTTCCTATTATCGAAAATATGCCTGAATCAGGGTCAAAACGCATGACGAATTCACACTCTGATTTTCCCTCCCTCCAAAAAACGAGTACTTTAACATTGAATGCTAAAGGGTTGTCTTGATTTGCTTTGTATGAGGTGATTTCGATTTCTTCTATTGAGTCAATCGCTATATTGGCATAGCTATTGTCAAGGGTGTTTCTACCCCAAAGAAATGAATTAATAAAATAATCATAATCACCTTTTAGAAAACCATAGAGTTGTTCTTCAAGATATTCCTTGTTCATGTGTTGCATAAAACGCTTCACATCTTTTGACTTTATTGAGCTCAGAAATCCGGTCAAGAATGCAGTTTTTATGTCGATACGCCGGGCCAGACCTAGATCGCTGTAGAGGCAATCTGGTCCTCTGCACTCATTCTGCAGTGCCCGCAGATATAAATTTCGCTCTTGGGTGATTTTTATTGCACAGTCCATATCAAATAAAAACTGATAAGGCTGACTATATCCGCACTGACCATCCCTCAATCTGATCCAACTTAGCTGGCTTTCTCTAGCAACCTGCTTGCCTTTCATGTCTAGCGACGATATGAGTTTGGTATAAGATTGATTTAGAGATATGTCTGAGTTTTTATAGGCTTCACTTAAGCAGCGCAACCCATTGAAATCATCTGTAGGCGTACGGCATGCAGCCATTGCCTGCGCGGCTGAAAGAAAAATAATAACAAAGCACATACTGATATTGTGCATTAATTAAACTCAACTGTAGGAAAAAATCCGGAGGCGAGAAAATTGCAGTTTCATTTGTTTGGAATGTTGGCAGTCGTATAAATAAATCTATCTTTTTTCCATTCGTATATTTATCCGTATATGGATTTTCTGGCTTTTTAGAAGAATGCCGCTATGTTGGGAGTGTAGGAAGATTTATTTATCCAGAAGCGTGCGTCGCCTGCCACAAATAGAGTTGTCCCCTCTCCCTAATAAGTCGTGGTCTGTCCTCTGTTCCTTGCCTCTTATTGTTCTGTTGATTCGGGACGGCTAGTCTAATTGCTATCTATGCATTCGAGAGTCCCGATTTGTTTGTTTTGAATCGGTACGAAGCATCTTTTGTTTTGTTCTCCTGTAGGCTCCAAGGGCGTTATGCTTAGCTGTAGATGGACGCCGTTTTTGGAGAATTCAGGGTTGCTAAAATATGCATCAGCAACTTCCGTAGCAAAAGACAGGCCGTTAAATTCGCAAATACGTGCTGTTTCTATTGCTTGCCAGTTTTTCGGGTTAATTATTTGAATGTATGCGCATGGTTCTTCATATAGCCTGGAGTATCGTACGAGTGTATCTCCGATTCGCGCAGAGCTTGCTTCGGCTATTTTTGAATAATCAACCTCACCGCCAATGGCTACTGTTGGGAGAAATGCCAGGATAAATAATTCGGATATTTTTCTCATGTATTATCTCAGGTAGCTTGCTCGTCTATTAAATCGATCGCTTGGTACGCCAGGCCATTTTGAGTTATCAGCGATTGTTGCGCTTAGCGCAGGTAGGTCATTGTCAACAATATGTTGCTGTACTAGTTTTCTGGTGCTTGGAGTGTAGTCGCCTCGATATATTAAATCGACGGCAATGTCTTGAATTTTACTATTGATTTTATTCCAGTTAAGAGATCCGTAACTTTCAATGTTCGAGGGCGATCCAGATATTCGTATTACTTCGCTCTTCATGAATTCATAAACTGGTATAAATAATCTATATTGCTGCTTTCTTGTGATTTGGAATTTTTTAATTTCGTCGCTTGCGCCATCTAAATATGTTTTTGCAGCTTGTCCTTTTAAGCCTTTGGCACCTATTAGCCAGCTAAATAGAGGCTCTGGCACACCTGCTTCTGTAAGATCAGCTTCTGGGTTAGGGCGCTGGCCAAGGTCATAGCCTCTCCCGATGGTCACCCCTGAAGCACCCTTGGGCCAGTGAGCCACACGGCTAAAATGAATTGAGCTGGTAATGTCATTTCCTTCTACGTCGAATGTTAGCTGTCCGCGCGGAACTTCTAGCCACTTAAGATCATTCTCATCGTCTAGGAGGCTGAAACTACCAATTAGCCCTATTACTTGAAAATGCCACGCCTTCCCATCCTCACTAATCCCATGCTGCCCCGCCAGTTCTTTCCACCAGCTCAGCTTCTCGATCCGCTGTTTTTCGATCTCCCAGATTTGGTTCGGCTTGCCGGGTTCCTCTGCCAGCAACGGGTCGAGTTCGTCCCATTTGATCTTGTCCCAGTACCACTCGCTCTCGTATTTGGTGATGAGGTGACCCAGCACTTGGGTGTGCCAGGGTTTGCCGAGGGCTGCGCGAATTTCGTCGCTGGTTAGTACGCCGTCTTTGTCGCTGTCGACGATGTCGAAGAGACGGGCAATGGCCAGGACAGGGCCGCCGTCGGCCTTGTTGATCTGGGTGCGATAGTTTTGTTTTTCCTCCTCACTCAGCATGCCTTTGGCGTTGAAGGTATAGGCGAGCTTTTCGACCGGTGTGCCAGTGTCTTCGATGCATTGGAAACCTGGCCATTCCCAGGGGCTATGGCGCGTGGTGATGAGGTCCTGTTCAGCAAGCCAGCCGTTGATGGGGTTGCCATCCTTGTCGGCGAACAGCCCGTCCAGACGCCACCAGTTGGTTGTGTTGGTCGTACTGCTGCCGGAGGCCGCGTTGCTGACCTTGATTTTGTGGGTGGCCGGCAATCCGTCCAGCAAGGCTTGCGGAATGATCAGGTCTACACCGATCCGGTTGCCCGGATCGCCTTGTTTGGGCGGGTTGTCGGGCTTGATATCGTCACGGTGCGAGATCAGCCGGCTGGCATCCTTGTGGACCTTGAGCAGGGTTTTATCGGCATCTGGCAGGGTACGGGCCCAGGCTTGGCTTTTGCTGATAAAGCCAGGCACGTCTTCGCAGCTGAACACTTCCAGATGCAGCAGAGGTTGTGCTGCGCCGTTGTGGTTTTGATAGGTGCCTAGATGACCGATCAGGTCGCCGGCCTTGATCGCGATGCCTGTGTCCAGCACCACCACACTGTCCTTGGCTTTGGGTTCGAGCTGGGCCTTGAGCAATTTGAAGGCGACAAAGCCGGGTAGCTTGCCTTCGCTGTCTGGCGTCAGGGCCGGTTCGGCTGCACCGCTGACGATGCTGAGCAACTTACAGAAATCGCCCCCTGAATGGCTGACGGTAACCTGCGCACCTTTGCTCAGCACCGCCAATTTCGCCCCGTTGGTGTTGGGCTCGGCACGGACATTGAGGCCTTGATCCTTGGTGTCGACTATATACGTGTCCGCCCCCCAGAATGTTGGCCGGGGGAGGCTTGATTTGGCCTGATAGGCGGCCCAATCCTGCAGGTGCATATACAGGCTGTAAAAGGTCAGCGCGGGGGGGGACTGTTCGCTGGTTGTTGCGCCTCCGTTGCTCGGTCGGGGGGGCTGAAGCCTATGTTTGACCAGGACGAACCCCGAAGAAAATGGTGCGCGCTTGACCATGGGAACATCGTCGCGGTACTCGCTGATCGGGTAGCTGTCATTAATTCGGTAGGCGATCACCTCGCCGTCGGCGATGCAGCGCACGCTGGATTGATCGAAGACTGCGGCGGTGCCTTTGTCGAAATGCACGCCGCCATGCCATAGACCGTTTTCGCCTGTCGGGTAGTAGCCACCACTGGCCTTGGCCATATTGGTCAGATACTGCAGAGGGTTGATCGCCGTCCCCGTGTTTGGAAACGGATACGCCCAGTTGATCGGTTTGCTGTCTGCCATGATTTTTCCGAATCCCTAATCCTTGTGTGCAAGCCATGCGGTGGCTTGCGTCTATCCCTGTCAGCCGGAGAAATTGAGCATGCGCTTGGGCTTTTTCTTCTTCTGCGCCAGCGAGTTCAGCAGCGCCTCGTCCAGCAGGTTGCCCGCCTTGTCGCTGTCCGCTGCCCCCGGCAGTACCGGCGGTTTGATCTTGATGCCCGAGCCCTTGCCCGGTGAGCCGCCGGCGTTGATCTTGGCCAGGGGGCCGGAAATCGTGATGCCGCCGGGGTCGAGTTTGATGAAGCTGCCGCCGGCCTTGAGGGTCAGTTCGGTGCCGGCTTCGATCACCATCTTCTGCCCGGCCTTGAGGTGGATTTCCCGGCCGGCCTTGGTCAGCTGGGCGCTGCCGAGTTTGATGTGCTGGTTCTGCCCGACCGTGAGGTGGTCGTCGGGTTTGACCTGGACCCTGCGATCGCCGTGCACCGTGAGGTGCTCCTCGGCCTGCAGCTCGGTGTAGCTGTTGGCCTCGACCGTGTCGTGGCGCTCGTTGCCGACGCGGATGCGCTGGTCGTGTTCGATGTTCTCGTCCCAGTCGCGCTGCGCGTGCAGGTAGATCTGCTCGGCGCCCTTGCGGTCCTCGATACGCAGTTCGTTGTAGCCGCCGCCACCCGGGCTGCTCAGGGTCTTGAATACCGTGCGGGTCTTGTTCGCCGGCAGGTCGTAGGGCACCTGGTGTTCCTTGTGATACAGGCAGCCGGTGACCAGGGGCTGGTCGGGGTCGCCTTCGAGGAAGGTGACCAGCACCTCCATGCCGATGCGCGGGATGGCGATGGCGCCGTAGCGGTCGCCGGCCCAGCTGCTGGCCACGCGCAGCCAGCAGCTGGTGCTGTCGTCGGCCTGGCCGTGCCGATCCCAGTGGAACTGCACCTTGACCCGGCCGTACGCGTCGCAGTGGATTTCCTCGCCGGCGGGGCCGGTGACCACCGCGCTCTGGCTGCCGAGCACGCGCGGTTTCGGATGGGCCAGCGGCGGGCGGAAGGGCACGTCCCAGGGGGTGGCGGTTAAGCGGTTGCGGTAGCCCTGAGTGAAACCATCAGCGATTTGCACGTCGTTGGTCACCGACTCTTCCAGCACCTGCGGTTGCTTGCCCTCATGGACGACCTCGGTGAGCAGCCACAGGTCGTTCCACTCGCGGCGCGGATGCTCGGAGATTTCCAGCAGGTGGCCGCTGACCAGCCTGGGCTGGTCGCTGCGACCTTCGGCCAGACGGTAGTCGGCGCGATGTCGCTCCAGCTGGCGCTGGCTCAGGTGCTTGCCGCGCTTGCGGTCCAAAAAGCGCCCGGGGTAGTCGTAGTCCTCCAGGTCCGGCAGCGGCGCGGCCTCGGGGTCGCGCTCGGCCTTGTGCGCCGCCTGCATCAGCAGGCGTGGTTGCTCGAAGTCGTAGTCGCGGCGGGTGGTGCGGCTGGTGCGGGTTTCCAGGCGTACCCGCAGGCGCTTGATCACCGGCTCATCGGCGGTCATGCCGTTGTCCTGCAGGTAGGCGGTGGGCTGGCCGAGCCTGGCGAAGGCGCTCTGCTCGTCGCCAAACACCAGTACATGGCCGTCCGTGCTGTGCCGGAAGTGGTAGTGAATGCCTTCCTCCTCGCACAAGCGCTGGACGAAGTGCAGGTCGCTCTCGTCGTACTGCACGCAGTAGTCGCGCTCGGGGTAGACAGTGGGGCCGAGCTGGAAGCGGTAGGCGTCGGCGAGGATGCCGTGCTCTTCCAGCACCGTGGCGACGATCTGCGGCACCGTCAGGTGCTGGAAGATGCGCTGGTTGTGACGATGGGCCAGGTAGGCCAGCTGCGGTACGATGCGCAGGCTGTAGCGGGTCAGGCGCTTGCCGGATTCGCCCTGGGCCACTCGATGGATCAGCCCATGGATGCCCGGGCCATCCGGGTTGAAGGCGAGGAAGGCGCGCTGGTGCAGCAGGCTCTGCAGGTCGAGGTCGGGGCGTTCGCTGACCAGCTCCAGCTCGAAGGCGTAGGGCTGGCTGATCGTCTCGCGACCGTTGAAGGCGAGCACCTGCAGGTCGTGCTCGACGCCTTCGATGCTCAGGCTGAAATGGCTTGCGTTGGCCGGGTTGAACATTGCGATTTCCTTGTGCAGAACTCATCCATGGGGGCCGTCAGCGCGCCGGGCGCAGCCAGCGTTGCAGCCGCGTTGGCGGCGGCGTGCGAAATGCTTCGAGCAGCTCGGCGCAGCCGATGTTGCGTTGCGCCGGATCGAACGCCAGGGCCGTGCGCAGGGCGTGCCAGCAGTGGGGCGGCAGCTGGGGCGGCCGTGACAGGTCGCTGTCCAGTTGCATGGCCTTGGCCTGCTTGGCGCTGAGGCGGCGAAACGGGTGGCGACCGCTGCTCAGCTCGTACAGCACGCAGGCCAGGGCATAGACATCGGCGGCGGCGGACAGCGGCGCGCCGTCGAGCAGTTCCAGCGCGGCGTAGCGCGGCGTCCAGGCGGCGAAGCGGCTGCGGCACAGGCGCGGCAGACCGGGCAGCAGCCCCTCCAGCGGCTGGCCGAGACCATAGTCGAACAGGCGCAGGCCGTCGGCGGCGAGCATCACATTGCTGGGCTTGAGGTCGCCGTGCAGCACGCCCTGGTCGTGCGAGTAGCTCAGGGCCTCGAGCAGGGCGATGGCGATCTCGTGCAGTTCGGGCCAGCTCAGGCCCTCGGGACGCTCGCCCAGCAGCTGATCGAGGGTCGGACCCTTGAGCAGTTCCAGGGTGAGGAAGGCGCGCTGGCTCGGCAGGTCCACCTCGAAGCCGAACAGGCGCACCACATGGCGGTGGCTGAGCCGCGCGGTGAGGGCGAACTCGCTGTACAGCAGGGTATTGGCGTCCGGGTACTCGGCGAAGTCGTCGCTCAGGGTCTTGACCGCGACATAGGGCTCGGGGTCGCCGAACTGCTCGCGCAGCAGGTCGCGGGCACGGTACACCGCGCCCATGCCGCCGACGCCGAGCAGGCGTTCGATGCGGTAGCGGCCGCCGAGTACCTCCGGCAGCTCGCCTAATCGCACCGGCTCGTGGGCGGGCGCCGCCTGCGCCGGGGCTGCGGTGGCAGCCAGGGCGAAGTAGGTCAGGTCGCTGGCTTCGCCGCCGAGTGCCGGCGTGCCATCGAGCAAGGCTTCACTCATTCCTCGGTCCTCATTGGCGAATCACCACGGCGCTCAGGTTGTCCCGCGCCGGGCCGTCGAGGGCCTGTTGGAACAGCCGGTTCATCGTCAGTTGCGGCGAGGGCAGGTTGAGGGCGGCGCTCAGTTCGTCGACCGACAGGCCCTGGTACAGGCCGTCGCTGCACAGCAGGAAGGCATCGCCGGGCAGCACGTCCAGCTCGAGGATGTCCAGCTGCAACGTCTCGCTGGCGCCGATGGCGCGGGTCAGGGCATGGGCCGCCGGATGCCGCGCGGCTTCCTGGGGCGCCAGGCCCTGTTCGTCGATCAGCTGCTGGCGCAGCGAGTGGTCGCGGCTGAGCTGGTACAGGCGGCCGCCGCGCCACAGGTAGCAGCGGCTGTCGCCGGCCCAGATGCAGGCGGCGCGCTCGTCCTCGATCAGCAGGGCGACCACGGTGCTGCCGATCACCGTATCCGGGCGCTCGGCGGTCACCGTCAGCGCCTGGCTGAGGTGCCGGTTGAGTCCGTGCAGGCACTGGCGCAGCCGTCCCAGGCGCTGCTGCAGGTCGCCCGCGGCAGGCAGCTCGGCCAGCTGCTCGACGATCAGGCGGCTGGCCAGGGCGCCGTTCTGGTGCCCGCCCATGCCGTCGGCGACCGCCCACAGGCCCTGCTCCGGCAGGGCCAGGAAGGCGTCCTCGTTACGCGCGCGGACCTTGCCGGTGTCGGTGCGCGCGGCGCTGCGCCAGCCGCGCGTGGCGATTGCCGGCATCAGAGCGTCGCCGGCAGCTTGAAGCTGCGCAGCAGGCCGAGGTCGAAGGGGTTCGGCGAGCGCTGGCTGTGCAGCAGGTAGTTGGCGCGCAGGCCGCCCAGGTCGGCCTTGAGCATCAGCACGTCGCGGCCGCTGTGGTAGTCCACCTGCATCAGGTCGAGCAGGCGGAACAGCGACCAGGGGCCGGTGTTCTTCTCGATGCCCACGCGGCGCCCGCCGAGCTCCTCGACCACCAGGCTGGTGCGGCCTTCGTCGGCCTCGGCCGGCCAGCTGAAGGCGGTCTGCACGATGGGCCCGTGGCGGTACTCCAGCTGCTGGCTGCCGAAGCGGAAGTCGGCGCGGCTGAGGCTGGAGTCCAGCGAGTAGGGCTCGAGCTTGAACAGCACCTTGGGCGCGTTCGGGTCCTCGGCGAAGAAGCTGTGGCGGATGGTTTGCGCGTGGCTCATCTGCAGCAGGAATTCGCGCGACAGCGGCAGGCCGCGGCCATCGACCTGGCGCAGACGGTACTGGCCGGCGCTGCCGCTGACGAAGGGCTTGAGGTAGCCGTCGAAGAAGCGCTGGGCGATGCCCTGGCCCTTGAAGAACTCGCGGAAGTCGGCGATCGCCACCTCGCTCTCGCTGTGCGCGCTGAACGGGTAGCGCTGCTTCAGGGAGCCGTCGTAGGCGGCGTACAGCTCGCTCTGGTAGCGCTGGTTGAGGTAGTGGTAGGCGTCGCTGAGCACCAGCATCCAGCTGTCTTCGGCGAGCAGGGCCAGCCAGTTGCCGATCGGCTGTGGCAGGCGGGCGGCGCTGCCGCGCAGCTGGTTGATGGCGTCGCGGCGACCGTTCATGCGCGCCTTGGCCAGTTCGAAGGCGGCCTGCTCCGGCGCGCTGGAGTGGGCCAGGCCGGCCAGTTGCAGCTGCAGGGCGTCGAGCGCCTGCAGGGTGCCGGCCAGTTCGGCGCCGGCACCGCCGTTGTCGTCGAGCAGGCGGTGCAGCGGCTCGAAGCGCCGTTCCAGGGTCTTGCGTGCGGTGTCCGGCAGGTTCTTGACCGGGGCGGCCTGGGCCTGCTGCGCCGCGGCGCTGGCCAGCTTGCCCTTGGCGCCCTTGAGCGCATCGGCGGCGGCGCCGGCGTCATCGGCGGCCTCGGCCAGGCCCTTGAAGCGGGTGTTGTCGCGCACCTCCACCAGCAGTTGCAGCAGCGGCGAGTTGGCGGCGGTCAGGCCAGCCAGCTGCAGGGCGCCCTGGTTGGCGCTGGCGATCGGCTCCAGGCTCAGCTGGGCCAGGGCTTCGCCCCAGTAGTTGGCGTAATCGCGGAAATACAGCTGCTCCATCTCCACCAGCAGGCGGCCGAGGTCGTTGCTGCTCAGGCTGTCGCCTTCGCCGAGCACCCAGTTGTCGCGCAGCAGGTCGCGCACCAGGTCGCCGCCCTGGGTGACGAACAGCTTCTGGTAACCGGCCTGGGTGTAGAAACCGGGGATGGCATAGTCGCTGCCGACGAACAGCCCGGCCTGGGGCCCGAGTTTCTGGCTCAGGCGGTAGTCCGGCAGGCTGCGGGCCTGCTCGCGCAGCACGCGGTAGACCACCGCCGCCAGCGACTCGCTGCGCAGCACCTGGCGCGCCTGGGCCACCAGCGGTGCGTTCAGCGCGTAGGGCGCGAAGGGCTCGGCCAGCAGGCGCTCGAAGTGCTGGTTGAGGCCGCGCTGGGCGGCGCTGTTGCCGCTGTAGCGCAGCGACCAGTCGGCCGCCAGCCATTCCTGCAGGAAGGCCACGTCGCGACGCTCTTCCAGGTTGAGCATCAGGTAGGCGCGCAGGCTGTTGAGCAGACGCTCTCGATCGCCGAGGTTGGCGCGGATCTGCGCCTCCAGCTGGCGCGCGACCCGTGGCAGCAGCAGGTTCTCCAGTTCGCCGCGGTAGGCGCGCTGCAGGGTCGGTGCGAGCGCCTCGCCCTGGTACAGGCCGCCGCGCTGCAGGTAGGACAGCTGGTCGACCGGTGGGAACACGCGGGTGGCGGCATAGCTGCTGTCCAGCGCCTCGAGGGTGCGCAGGGCGTCGTCCTGGGCGGCCACCGCGTCATGCTGGCGGGTCAGCTGCTGGGCGATCTCGCGCAGCTGTTCCAGGCGCCCGTGGTTGCTCGAGAAGCCGCTGGCCCAGAGGGCGCCGAACAGCGCCAGGACGGCGAAGGCGCCGGCGTACATGGCGCGCTGGCCCCAGTCGATGCGCCGCACCTCCTTCTGGTCCAGGCCGGCCAACTCGGCCTCGGGGAAGATCACCCGGTCGAGCAGCTGGTGGATGAAGCGCGCGCGGCCGCTGCGGAAGGTCGGCAGGGCGCTGCTGGCCAGGCCGAGGTTGCGGCCGATGCCGCTGGTGCTCGGGTCGAGCTGGTCGCCGAGCTGCGGGGCGCTGGTCAGGTAGAAGCCGCGCAACTGGCTGGCGCGCTGGTAGCGGTTGCCGCTGAAGGCCAGCTCGATGAACAGGCACAGGCGCTCGCCGATCTGCCCGAGCTGGTGCGGGAAGTCGAGGATACGGCCGCGGCGCTGGGTGTCGCGCTCCTGGTGCATGCGCAGGATCACCTGGCTGTTGAGGCGGCGCAGCAGTTCCTCGAACTCCTGGCGCACCACGGCGACGTCGGTGGCGTCCTGCTCCTTGCGGAAGCTGGCGCCGAGCACCTGTTCGCTTTCCTCGCGCGACAGCTGGTCGAAGAACTCGTCGAAGCCCAGCACCTTGTCGGCCTTGCTCAGCACCAGGTAGACCGGCACGCTGGCGCCCAGGCGCTGGTGGATCTCGTGCAGGCGTTGGCGGGCCTGCCGGGCCAGGTTCTCCAGTTCGACTTCGCTGCCGCCCTGCAGCTGCTCGACCGGGATGTTCACCAGCACGCCATTCAGTGGCCGCGCGCGGCGTTTGCGCAGCAGGCCGAGCAGGCAGTCCCAGGCGCGCCCGTCGACCAGCGGGTCGGGCTGGCTCAGGTAACGGCCGCAGGTGTCGATCAGCACCGCGTGGTCGGCGAAGTACCAGTCGGCGTAGCGGGTGCCGGACACATCCTTGGTCAGCCGCTGGTTGTCGCCGCGGTTGAGCGGGAAGTCCAGGCCGGAGAAGTCCAGCAGGCTGGTCTTGCCGCTGCCCCGGGGGCCGAGCAGCAGGTACCAGGGCAGCTCGTTGCGCCATTTCTCGCTGCGCCCGCGGTACAGGCTGGAGCGCTTGAGGGTGCGCAGGGCGTCATTGAAGCGGTTGCGCAGCTCGAGCTGCTCCTCGTCGATCAGGCCTTCGCGGCGCAGGCGCTCCTGGGCGCCGGCGTCGTCCTCCTCGGCCTTCTTGCGCGCCGTGGCCTTCCAGCTGGCGAAGACCATGGCCAGGCCCCAGAGTAGGAACAGCAGGCTGATGCTCAGCAGGCGGCTGGTGGCGGGTTCCCAGAACTTGTAATCGTCGACCGCCAGCAGTGGGCCGGCGAACCACACCAGCAGGGCCAGAACCAATACCAGGCACAGGCTCCAGACCCAGGTCTTGCGGAAAAATGCGGCTAACTTGCCGAAAAAGCTCTTCATTTCAGATCATCCATGAGTGCACCCGCGGACGGGTCGAGTTGCTCGTACGGCTGCAGAACGGTCGCGCGCTGCTCGCCCAGGACCCAGGCGAAACCGCCATAGATCACCCCGAGGCTGACCAGGGTCAGCAGCGCCACCAGCCACCAGGGGACGATGCGCACCAGGCGCCGGCGGGTGTCCTTGAGGCCCTGCCAGTGCGGCGAGATCTCCCGCGGCACGTCGCCGCGCATCTGGCGGATCTGCCGGTACAGGCTGTCGCGCACCGCCTCCAGCTCGAGCATGCCGCGTGGCAGCACGCGGTACTTGCCTTCGAAGCCGAGCGACAGGCACAGGTACATCAGCTCGAGCATCGGCAGGTGCTTGACCGGGTTGCGCGACAGGCGCTCGAGCAGCTGGAAGAACTTCTCGCCACCGAAGGTCTCGTTGTGGAAGGAGGACAGCAGGCTCATCTGCGACCATTCGCTCTCGTTGCCCCATGGGGTGGTCACCACCGCCTCGTCGACCACGGTGCACAGCACGTAGCGCGCGGCCATCACCTGACTGCTCTCGGCGCCGTCGTGCAGGGCGCGGTGCTCGAACAGCTTGATCGCGCCGGACAGGCGCTGGTGCAGGCTGTGCAGGTCCTCGCTGTCGAAGCTGTGCTTGAGCCGCACCACCTCCGAGAGCAGCGCGGAGGCCGCGGCCACCAGCGGGTTGAGGCTGATGTTGAAGCTCTCCGCCGGGCGCAGGCGCGCGGCGTAGATCATCCGCTCCTCCAGTTGCTCGAATTTCGGCGCCGCGGCGAAGTCGGTCAGCGGGCTGTGCGCCGGGGCATCGCCCTGGCGGTTGAGGATGACGGTCTTGTCGTCCTGGCCGTATTCCATGTCCTTGGTCGTCATATCAGTTCCTGATCGCCCAGAATTTCAGCTCAAGCCCGGAGAACTCGCCGGACACGTGGAAGGCGAAGCCGCCGGAGCTTTCCAGCTGCGCCAGGTCCTCGGAGCCGAGCTCCAAGGCGAAGTAGGTCTTGCCGGAGTGGAAGGGAATCTGCCGTGGCGCCACCGGCAGCGGTTTGACCTTGATTCCCGGCAGGTGCAGGTTGACCAGCTGGCGGATGCGCTCCACCGGGCCGATCTTCAGGTGCGCCGGTAGGCGCTGGCGCAGCTCCTCCGAATCGCATTGGGCGCTGGCGGCGAGGACGAAGGCGGAGGTGCCGAGCAGCTTGTGGTCGTGCAGCGGCGACACCTGGATGCCGTACTGGCGCTGCTGCAGCAGCAGCTCGATGGCATGCTGCTCCAGCACCATCGACAGCACCTGGCGGATCGCGTCCATCAGCTTGCGGAAGCTCAAGCCCTGGTCGCTGTGCTGGTAGCGGCTGTCCAGGCGCGGGCGCTTGGTCTCGCTGGAGAAGGTCGCCAGTTCGCCGAGCAGGCCCAGCAGCTCGCGGTAGATCTGTTCCGGGTGCACCTGCTCGATGCCCAGGTAGTGGCGCAGCACCGGTTCGAAGCGGTTGATCAGCTGCAGCATCATGAAGTCGCCGACCTCGGCGCCGCCGACCTTGCCGGTGGCGCGGATGCGCTCGGCGAGGATGTCGCCGCGGTGGCCGAGCATGCTGATCACCTCCTTGAGGCAGGACAGCAGGTAGCCGGAGGCCTGGAAATTGACGTAGGTGGGGATGAACTCCGGGTCGAGGCTGATCACCCCGTCCGGGGTGGTGTCCAGCACCTCGCACAGCTGCAGCTTGACGTAGGCCTGGTCGCTCTGCTGCTCGCCGAGCAGCAGGCGGAAGTCCGGACGGCCGCAGCTGACCTGGCTGGAGGCGCTGTCGCCGGCGTTGGAGTCGGCCACTTCCTCGTCGAAGGCGGTGTAGCGCGCCAGCACGTCCTGCTGCTCGGGGCGGCGGCTCTCGATATGGTTGCCGGTGACCAGCGGCAGGGCCAGGTACACCGGGGTATTGCCGGTATTCGGCGGCACGTCCAGGGCCAGCGGTTCGCGCTCGGCGCCGATGTCGAACAGGCTGCCGTCGGGCAATACGCCGCTGGCCTTGCTCACCACCAGCTTGCCCATGTTGAGGAACTGGCGGTCGATCTCCAGCTCGAAGAAGCCCCAGGCGTAGCTGGCCAGCTTCTGGGTGCGGGTCTTGAGCTGGTGCTCGTAGTAACGGTCGCTCTGCTGGAAGTGCTGCGGGCGCAGCAGCATGCCTTCCTGCCAGACCACCTTGTGCATGGTCATGGCTCAGTCCTCGTCCTGGTTGTCGTCGAGCGCCTGGATGCCCTGGGCATCCAGGGTCAGGGCGATCTGGTTGCGCGCCTGCGCCTGCAGCGGGATGACGTAGCGCCAGCTGGTTTCCGGCAGGTCACGGTAGGCGGCGAGCACGCCGACATAGCGGCTGCCCTCCTGCACGGAGAGCTTCAGCCGGCGGGTCTCGCCGGGGCGCAGCTCCAGCTCCTCCTGGGTCACCAGATCCGGCGCCAGGGCCTTTTTCGGCCGCTGGTAGAGGGAGAAGAAGTCGGCGTTCGCGAAGGCCACCGGGTGCTTGAGTTCGATCAGGCGCAGGACGATGGGCGAGGGCCGGCCATTGAGGTCCGGGTTGAGCTGGTCGCTGCCGCTGAGTTCGAGGTCGAGCTTGGTCATCGTCGAGTAGGGCGACAGCGCCGAGCAGCCGGCCAGGGCCAGCAGGCTGGCGAGCAGGGCGAAAAGGGATAGGCGGAGCATGGGGATCATCCTTGAGCGTCGGTGTTGAGGGTGGCGATCAGGCGCACCTGTTCTTCGTAGGCCTGGGCGAAATCGCGGGCGAACAGGCGTTCGCTCCAGTCGTCGTTCTGTTGCAGGGCACCGTGCAGGCGGCGATAGGCGCGCCAGCGGCTGCCGGCGGTGGCGATCAGCGGCTTGCGCCCCTCGCGCTCGAAGCGCAGCGCCAGTTGCTCCGGCGACAGCTGCTCGAACAGGCCCTTGACCGCCGCGCGGCTGGCGGCCAGCAGCGCCACCTGGTGCGCCTGCAGGTCGCGGAAGCCGCGGTTGATCGCCTGTTCGGCCGGCAGCTGGCCGGCCTTGCCGCCGCGCAGCAGGGCGCTTAGCGCCTCGCCGGCATCGCCGCTGTGCTTGAGCGGGTTGTTGCCCGCGCTCTGCACCGTGGTCAGGGCCAGGCGCATCTCGCTCTTCAGCTCGCTGCGGGTGCGCAGGCTCTGCTGCAGGCTGCCGACGCTCTGCTTGAGCAGCTTGGCGGCGTTCAGCGCCAGGGCCTCGCGGGCGTCGTCGTCGAGGTCGTCGAGGCGCACCCCCAGGGCCTCGCCGAACTTCTCCCAGAAGCTCGGCGGCAGGCGCTGCGGCTCGGGGGCGGGCCTGGGCTGCGGCGCGGGGGTAGGCATCACCAGTTCCGGCACCCGCAGGTTTTCCTCGTCGATCTGCGCGTAGTCGCGCTGCTGCGCCGGCACCGAACGCGGGCGGATGATCGCGGTGAGGTCGTCGACCTCGGCGTACACCCGCTCCTGCTGCTCCAGGGCGGTGAGCGGGTCGAGGTCGAGGAAGGCATCGTCGGGGATGATGCTGCCGGCCGGCTGCGGCCGACCGATATCGCCCTCGAACAGCGCCGGGTCGCGGATCAGCCGCGCGCGGATCTCGAAATCGCCGAGGCAGTACACGCTGCCATGCTCGACGCGCTGCGGCTCGCCCTTGCGCAGGCAGGCGCCGCTGTCCTTGAGCTGCACGCCGTTGCTGCTGGTGTCGGTCAGGTAGAAGGCGCCGTCGCGGTAGCTCACCTCGGCATGGCGGCCGGAGAGCACGCGCTTGCGATCGGGGATCACCCAGTCGCACTCCTCCGCCCGGCCGATGACGCCGCCGGCCTGTTTGAAGGTTTTGGTGGTCAATAGACCTGGCACGAACTGCTGTGCACTGACCACATCGAAGACCAGTTCCATGGTGTTTTGCTCCTGGCGGTCAGTTGCCGCGGGTTTCGGCTTGCGGGTCGCCCAGGGGGCGGTAGGCGTCGTCGCTGTACTTGTAGTTGCCGCTGCAGCCGGTGAGGTGCAGAGACAGGGCGACTAGGCAAAAAAGGTATTTGATATATCTCAAGGGTCCCTCCGTTATATCTTGATATTTAAAAAAACTGTATTGAACTGTTGTTCGAGGTGCTGTCAGTAGTTCATCAGGTAGTGGAAATACATGCCTTCCCTTTCTATGACGTTGCATAGACCTGGTACCGAGCCTCTGCCGGTTGGCGACATACCGGCCGCCATGCTGCCAACAAGCATGTAAGCGGGGTCGCAGACGAGAAGTTTTGTGGAAAATGTATGGTGCAAAACTTTTTCAAGCTTATCGTTGTTGAAATACAGGACGTATTTTTCTTTTCCAGTCGGTAAGGCCAGCGGAATGGTTACCAATGCATGCAGGGCAATGCCGCTCCACAGCAGTGTTTGCTCGCGGTATGTCCAGACGGTATAGCGCCCATTGGAGGCTGTTTCATCAGGTATGCCCCATGCCCGTCGTACCTCTTCCGTGTTATATCGCTTATCTGACCCGGCGCCATTGTAAGTATGGCGAACTGTGCGGTTATTTTTTTCTGGATCGTGTTCTAGGGAAATAGTGCGTGGAGCGATTGCGCTGTCGTCATATGCAGGGCGCTCCATCGGTGCAATTGCACCGATGCCCACGCATCCGGTCATAATTAGGTAGGCGCATGCTAATAATGTTGCTCTTATGACAGCTGTTAGTGCTTCCATTTTTCAATGTTATCGCTGTAGATTGAATTTCAGATTTATTTGTCCCGCCCCAGTCATGGGTTCTATGCAGCGACTAAGTGTTGTCCTCGCCTGACCAGTACCAGAGCGTTGCACCCCAGCGGGAACCCTCGAAGGCCGGCATGATTTCGCCCTGCTTGAAGGCGCGTCGCGAATTGGCTTGAGCCGGGGTGAACCAACAGCCTGCGCGGGGGCAGGGCTGTCCGGACTCGACGCGGCCGATCTGCGCAGAGTTGGAAGGCGGGTTGAACTTGCGGGCGTAAGCGACCAGGTCCTTGGGGTAGACCATGTGATCGACAGCGCTGTCGTCTATGTCGTAGAGAAAGGCGATGGCAGCGGCTTCGAAGGCCCAGTAGCCGTAATAGCTGCCACGGTCACCGTCGATATTCAGGTGGGTATCGTGCCAATTGGTCTGCTTGTCTTCGAAAGCGCTGTACCACTGATCGCAATAAAGCTTTAGTAACGTTGATGCCTCTTCTTTGCTGGGGGCATAAATGGTTCGGATCAGTGGCGTATAAATATCGTGATACCACTCGTCCAAGTCCTTGCGATTGGGTAGTACCTTGCGCAGCAGGTCTTCATACAGCGTGTCTTCACCGGCATAACCGGCGTTGTCGAGCAAGGCGACAAAGCGTTCCAGCAAGTCGATCCGGTGCAGCAGAATGCACAGGCTTATCACCTGCACGCACTCTTCATACTCTCCTGGCCAATCGTCGATCGCGAGGGGAGAGATATTGGCTACTTGCTCATAGTCGGCGAGGGTTTTCTGGTAGTGCTCAAAGTTCAGAATGACTTTTTCGAGCGGCTGGATAAGTGACTCTATTGGCTCTCCCGCGGTATAGCGGATGATCAGGGCGCTGAGCGCGTCCTGTTTGTATTCATAGGCTTTAAGTGATGCCTCCTGACCTGGAGCGTCTTCATCCAGGTCCTTGTCACGCCAGAACTCCTCTGACGAGTCATAAAGAGATGCGAGGCTCTTATAGTAAGCTTCGGTTATGAATGGTTGTCTTCTGTTCATATCAGGCCTCGTTGGAGAAGGCGCAGGTAGATAAGAGTAGGCATAGGAAGCGAAATAATCCTTTGCATAGATACAACTCCTCACCAGCTTCCATAAGGAATGCCGAACTCTTTGATATAAGCTTTGGATGCCTCGGAAAGGGGGCGATGCTTGCCTCCAGATGTTCCGTCATAAGGACCATTTTTATTAATTACCCCTTCGAAACGGCCAATTTCTATGGGGTCCAAGCAGGGGCCTTGCAGCCAGACTTTGGCAATGCCGCCGGGCGCTAAACCAATGGTGATGTGGTCGGAATAGCCGAAACTGGGCAGGTTCTTGCCCCAGTCACTTTTCCATGGGCATACCGGTTGTTTTTTGGTCACCATGGCTTCCCTGGCCCATTCCGGTACGTTGATCCGCACGTTATAGGTTTGCGGTTCAACCAATGATTGCCAGCGCACATAGAGGGTTTTGGGCAGGTCGACTCCGGTGATGGCTTTGCTTTTGCCTGAGCCAACCTGTGTGATGGATGGCCAATTGGGGTTGCCTTTGTTATTGACCGGGCTACGCATGGCTACGGTGCCGCCATGTACTCTTTCGAACACCAGACCGCGGCGATCTATCACATCCACGCTTTCCACCCAGACTTCCATATAGTTAGGGGCCAGCAAACCAATACTCCACGCGTCGTAGGGCAGCTTCGGTTGGCTTTGGCCGCTGGCGCAACCGCTTAGGCACAGAGCGGCCAGCCATAACAGCATTGAAGGGAGTTTCATTCGGGGTATCCTTTTTGCGGTTTATTGGCGTACACCGCGCGGCGGTTTTCCGCGGGCTTGTTGATCAACAGCCCTTGGGTGGGCACCCAGTGTGCGGACAGGTGGATATAGCGGGCATGCAGATGACGGTCTTCGGCTTGGCTTACTTGCACACTGCCGCTAAGTGCCTGAGCCATAATGGCGTCGGCAATAGGTTGCAAGTCTTGGGGAATGCTTACTCGGTTATCGCTCTCGTCTATCCGATCAAAGGGCACTTGGTGCTGTACGGCCAGCTCGCGCATCAGCC
Organism: Pseudomonas benzenivorans; assembly: GCF_024397895.1. Classification (NCBI taxonomy): domain Bacteria; kingdom Pseudomonadati; phylum Pseudomonadota; class Gammaproteobacteria; order Pseudomonadales; family Pseudomonadaceae; genus Pseudomonas; species Pseudomonas benzenivorans. Next base: position 2,441,788 of record NZ_CP073346.1, on the reverse strand, counting down.
GCAGGTAGACCCGTGATAGCTCACCCCGCACTGTGCGGGTGATGGCCGCGGCGACCATGGCTCTCTGGGTTTGTTGGCTTTCGCCAGCGCGGCCGGGCAAGGCAAAGAACCATTTAGCGGGTTTAATTTCGCCCTCGCCGGGCAGGCCGCGCTGCTCCAGCCGGCCAATAGCCTCTAGAGTTTCCCGCCAGGCCTGGCTGCGCTCCAGCGGCTGGGCTGGGGTTACCAGGGTAGAGCGTGGGCGGCTGACCAACAGGTTTTCCTGTGCGCGTGGTGGGTAACCCCCGCCTATATCGGAGTGCACGCCCGGGACGCTGATTTCCTGATGCTGCGGTGCCACGCTGTTGAGTGCAAAGTTGAGGCGTTTTTCATCGCGGGCCGCCAGTTGTACAACCTTGCGTGCACAGCCGGCGGGCAGGTACAGGTTAACCCCTGGGTTGTAGTCGTTGGCTGGGCTAAAGTCGCCTCGCATCGGGTTGACAATGGCGGCCACCGTATCGAATAGGCCGATAAAGTTGATGCTGGTGCGTTCTTCCCAGTTGAAACCTGCCGTAATGCCAGGCGTCTGTGGGTTGAGTATTGTGGCTAGTAGGCCGCCGCTAGGCTTAAGCAACTCATTGGCAAAGTGACGTGCCGCTGCGGCACCCCGACTGAATCCGAAAATATCGAACTCAATATTTTTGATTTCTACGGTGGGGTTAGTGCGAACAAATTTAAGTAATACAGCCTGGACTTTGTCCGGGCTTTGTTCCACCCGTGCGAGCACTCCGACGTCGCCCGTCCCGGTACCTTGGAGGATCGTCGAATCGGACGCGCCGCTGGTCGTACCTATACCTTCAAGATAAACAGCCAAATAGGCTGAGCCCTCATCCGGGGACAGCACCTGATCTGAGTCGTCTTGGTACAAGTCATACAGACGGGCTACATTACTCGCCGCATTTCCGTAGCTGTTATCCGGCGTGCGGCTAAAGTTGCCATCGCTCAGGTCGCGGTAGCCATGTGCGTGACATGCTTTGATGACTTCCCCCAGTTGCTGTTTGTCGAGCAGGGCCAGGTCATCGCGGCGGCATTGTTCGGTCTGTTCCGAGTTGGCCAGATTATTGCCGGTACCATCAAAAAACACGCCTATACGCAGGGTGATACCTACAGGCGTTTCTTCTTCCAGTTCATCTTTTTCCTCTTCCTTATCCAGCACTTCGACCAGTTTTAGTGGCTTAGGCGGTGCCACCAATGTATTGGCTGCCGGGCCTTTAAGCAGGTTGCCCGCCAAGGCCATTGCGGCAGCCGCAGGAGTAATGGCTGACAGAATGCCTATGCCAGTCCCCTTCCCCGGCGCACCACCCGAGTTCATCTTGATAGTCGCGCCGCTCAGGGTGACGCCGCCGGGGTCGAGCTTGAGGAAGCTGCCGCAGCCTGCGGCGGTGAGTTCCATGCCGGCGTCGATTACCACTTTGCTGCCGGCGTAGTAGTGGATCTCGTTGCCGGCCTCGACGTACTGGCCACTGCCGACCTTCACATGTTGCGTTTGGCCGACGGTGAGGTGGTCGTCGCTGCGGGTTTCGATCTTGCGGTCGAGGTGGGTGGTGCGGTGTTCCTCGGCCTTGAACTCGCTGTGGCTGTTGGCCTCGACGGTGTCGTGGCGCTGGTGGCCGACGCGGATCTTCTGGTCGTGCTCGATGTTTTCGTCCCAGTCCTTCTGGGCGTGCAGGTAGATCTGTTCCTGGCCCTTGCGGTCCTCGATGCGCAGTTCGTTGTAGCCGCCACCGCCGGGGGAGCTGAGGGTCTTGAACAGGCTGCGGGTCTTGTTCGCCGGCAGGTCGTAGGGCACCAGGTGTTCGGCGTGGTACAGGCAGCCGGTGACCAAAGGCTGGTCGGGGTCGCCTTCGAGGAAGGTCACCAGCACTTCCATGCCGATACGCGGGATGGCGATGGCGCCGTAGCGGTCGCCGGCCCAGCTGCTGGACACGCGCAGCCAGCAGCTGGTCTTGTCGTCGGCCTGGCCATGGCGGTCCCAAAAGAATTGCACCTTGACCCGGCCGTACTGATCGCAGTGGATCTCCTCGCCGGCCGGGCCGGTGACCACGGCGGTCTGGCTGCCCAGCACCTGGGGTTTGGGGTGACGCAGGGCCGGGCGGAAGGCCACGTCCCAGGGGGTGGCGCTGAAGCGGTTGCGGTAGCCCCGCTGGAAACCGTCGGCCGCATCGACCTCGCTGGTCACCGACTCTTCCAGCACTTGCGGTTGCTTGCCCTCGTGGAAGATTTCGTTGAGCAGCCACAGCTGGTTCCAGTCCTGGCGCGGATGGTCGCTGAGGTCGAGAAAATGGCCGCTGACCAGCAGCGGCTGATCGCCTTCGCCCCGGGCCAGCTCGTAGTCGTGGCGGTGACGCTCCAGCGCTCGCTGGCTCAGGTGCTTGCCGCGCTCGCGCTCGACGAAACGACCGGGGTAGTCGTAGTCCTCCAGGTCCGGGCTGAACTCGCTGGTGAAGGCGGCCTCCATCAGCAGGCGCGGCTTCTCGAAGTCGTAGTCGCGGCGGCCGACCCGGCTGCTGCGGGTTTCCAGGCGCAGGCCGAAACGCTTGATCACCGGCTCGTCGGCCACCAGGCCGCTGTCCTGCTGGTAGGCGGTAGGCGCCAGCCGAGGGAACACCGTCTGGTCGTCGCCGAACACCAGCACATGGCCGTCGGCGCTGTGCTGGAAGTGGTAGTGGATGCCCTCTTCCTCGCACAGGCGCTGGATGAAGTGCAGGTCGCTCTCGTCGTACTGCACGCAGTACTCGCGCTCGGGATAGGCCGAGCCGAGCTGGAAGCGGTAGGCATTGGCCTGGATGCCGTGCTCCTCGAGCACCTGGCCGATGATCTTCGCGACCGGCAGGTGCTGGAAGATGCGTTGGTTGAGGCGGTGCGCCAGGTACGCCAGTTGCGGGCGCAGGCTGAGGTGGTAGCGGGTCAGACGCTGGCCGGAGTCGCCCTGGGCGACGCGGTAGACCAGCCCGTGAATGCCGCCGCCGCCCGGCGCGAAGGCGAGGAAGGCCGGCTGGTGCAGCAGGCTTTCCAGGTCGAGATCGGGGCGCTCGCTGACCAGCTCCAGCTCGAACTCGAAGGGCTGGTTGAGCGCCTCGCGGCCGCTGAACGCGAGCACCTGCAGGTCGTGCTCGGCACCGCCGAGGTTGAGGCTGAAGTGGGTCTGGTTGGCTGCATTGAACATGCTCTTCTCCTTGAGCCTTATACGTCCGCCGGGCTGATGCTCAGCCGGTCCATGCGGTACAGCAGGGTGCGCCGTGGCAGGCCCAGTTCGCGGGCGGCCTGGCTCTGGTTGCCGCGGTTCTTGCGCAGGCAGTCGAGCAGCAGGTTGCGCTCGACCCGCTCCAGGCGTTCGCGCAGGTTCATGCAGGCGTCGTCGGCCTGGCTGTCGTGCTGCAGGTTGAAGTGCTCGGGCAGCAGTTCGCCGCCTTCGCACAGCAGCACGGCGCGCTCGACCAGGCCCTTGAGCTCGCGCACGTTGCCGGGAAAGGCGTAGCTGGCCAGTTGCGCCAGGGCGGCGTCGGACCAGCGGCACGGGTCGCGCTGGAGGAAGGCGCTGGCCTTGTCGGCGAAATGCCGGGCCAGGCGCAGGATGTCTTCGTCGCGCTCGCGCAGCGGCGGCAGCTCGATGGGGAAGTGCGACAGCCGATAGAACAGGTCCTCGCGGAAGCGCCCCTGCTCGACCTGGCTGCGCAGGTCGCGGTGGGTGGCGGCGACGATGCGCACGTCGACCTTGTGCGTGGAGGTCGAGCCCAGCGGGCGTACCTCACCCTCCTGCAGCACGCGCAGCAGCTTGGCCTGCAGGCTCAGGGGCATGTCGCCGATCTCGTCGAGGAACAGGGTGCCGCCATCGGCCGCATCGAACAGGCCCTTGCGGTCCCGTTCGGCACCGGTGAAGGCGCCCTTGCGGTAGCCGAACAGCTCGCTTTCCAGCAGGTTCTCCGGCAGCGAGGCGCAGTTCTGCACGATAAAGGCCTTGCTGCGGCGCAGGCCGCAGTCGTGGATGGCGCGGGCCACCAGTTCCTTGCCGGTGCCGGTCTCGCCGGTCAGCAGCACGCTGACCGGGTTGTGCAGCACCTTGCCGAGCAGGCGGTAGACGTCGCGCATGCGCGGGCTGTCGCCGATCAGGCCGTAGCCGCTGGCACAGGGGCCGGGCTGGGCGACCGGCGGCTTGTCACCGCTGGGCGCGCGCAGGCGTTGCAGCAGGTGCAGCTGGGCGATGACGAAGGCGCCGAGCTGGCCCAGGGCGCCGGCGAACCCGAGCAGCTCGCGGGGGGCGTGGTCGGCGCACAGCAGCAGGCCGCTGACGCGCTTGCGCTCGTCCAGCAGCGGCAGGCACAGCAGGCTGCGCCAGGGCCGTGCGGCTTCCGGCAGAAAGCCGCTCTGGTGCAGGCTGGCGTCCAGCTCGGCGAGGCTGAGCACCTGGTTCTGGCACAGGCAGAACTGCAGCAGCTGTTCGCCGTCGTAGTCGCTCGGCAGGCTGTCGGCCTGGCGTGGCTGCAGCAGGCCGTCCAGCCATTCGGCACACAGGGTCAGGCGCGTGTGGGTGCTGTCGAGCAGGTACAGCTGGCTCAGTTGGCAGTCGGCCAGCTGTGCGGCCGCTTCGACCAGGCCACCGAGCAGGCTGTCGACATCGGCCGTGCGCACCAGCCCGGCGTAGCGCTGCAGCAGGGCCTCGGCGAAGTGCAGTGGCCGCGGGACCTGATGAAACAGCGGCGGCAGTTCAGGCGAATTCACAGACCAGCGCTCCTTCGCCATCGAGGGTGGCATGTACCCGCTGCAGCGCCTCGCCGCCGGCCATGGCGGCGAGCAGGCGGTCGACCACCAGGGGCTGCAGGTGCTGGTCGAGCAGGTGGTCGATCAGACGCGCGCCGCTGTCGCCCTGGCTGCAGCGCTCGGCCAGGTGCGTCACCAGGGCCGGGCAGTGGCTGAACTGCAGCTGGCGGCGCGCCAGGCGCTCGCCGAAGCGGGCCAGCTTGAGGGTGACCAGCTCGTTCAGCACCTCGCCGCCGACCGGGTAGTAGGGCACCACGCGCATGCGCGCCAGCAGCGCCGGCTTGAAGTGCTGGCTCAGGGTCGGGCGGATGGCCAGCTCCAGGTCCTCGCTGGCCGGGCGCTGGCCGGCCTGGCAAAGGGCATCGATGCGCTCGCTGGCGAGGTTGCTGGTCATCAGGATCAGGCAGTTGCGGAAGTTGATCTCGCGCCCTTCGCCGTCGTTGGCCACACCCTTGTCGAAGATCTGGTAGAAGACGTTCATCACGTCCGTGTCGGCCTTTTCCACCTCGTCGAGGAGGATTACCGAGTACGGCTTCTGGCGCACCGCCTCGGTGAGCATGCCGCCCTCGCCGTAGCCGACGTAGCCGGGGGGGGCGCCGATCAGCCGCGATACCGTGTGCTTCTCCTGGAACTCGGACATGTTGATGGTGGTGAGGAAGCGCTCGCCGCCGTACAGCAGGTCGGCCAGGGCCAGGGCGGTTTCGGTCTTGCCGACGCCGCTGGGGCCGACCAGCAGGAACACCCCGACCGGCGCGTCGGGCTTGTTCAGGCCGGCGGCAGTGGCGCGCATGGCGCGGTCCAGGGCTGCGATCGCCTGGGGTTGGCCGCGCACCCGTTGGGCCAGGTCGCTGGCGAAGCTGAGCACCTTGCTGTTGTGCTCGCGAGCCAGTTGGCTCAGCGGCACGCCGGTCCAATGGCTGATCACTTCGGCCACCAGGCGCGGGCAGACTTCATGGCTGACCAGGCGCTCGGCGGCCTGGGCGGCGGCCAGCTGCGCCTGGGTCTCGCGCAGCTCGGCTTCCAGTTGCTGCAGATCGGCTGCCGGTTCGGCGTCGGCTTGCTCGTCGCCGGAGCCCTGGCGTGCAGTTGCACACAGCTGGCGCAGTTCCAGCAGGCGCTCGGCCAGTTCGCGCTGCGTGGCCCAGCGGGTTTCCAGCTGCTCCAGTTCGGCGCGCGCTTCGCCCAGGCGCGTCTGCAACTGGGCCAGGGCGTCTGCGTCGATCGCCAGGCCGGCGTCGCGGTCGCGGCGCAGGGCCTGGTTCTGGCGCTGGCCTTCGGCGATCTCGCCGCGCAGGCGCTCCAGGGCCTCCGGCGCGGCGGCCAGGCTGATGCGCACGCGGGCGCAGGCGGTGTCGAGCACGTCCACTGCCTTGTCCGGCAGCTGGCGACCGGCCAGGTAGCGGGCGGACAGTTCGGCGGCGGCGGCCACCGCGTCGTCGCGCAGGTAGATGCCGTGGCTCTTCTCGTAGACCGGAGCCAGGCCGCGGAGAATGGTCAGCGCCTCGGCGACTGTCGGCTCGTGCAGTTGCACCGGCTGGAAGCGCCGGGCCAGGGCCGGGTCCTTCTCGAAGTACTTCTTGTACTCGCTCCAGGTGGTGGCGGCGATGGTGCGCAGCTCGCCGCGCGCCAGGGCCGGCTTGAGCAGGTTGGCGGCGTCGCCGCTGCCGGCCTGGCCACCGGCGCCGATCAGGCTGTGGGCTTCGTCGATGAACAGGATGATCGGCTTGGGCGAAGCCTTGACCTCGTCGATCACCCCTTGCAGGCGGCGCTCGAACTCGCCCTTGACGCTGGCGCCGGCCTGCAGCAGGCCGAGGTCCAGGCACAGCAGTTCGACGCCCCTGAGCGCCTCCGGCACCTCGCCGCTGGCGATGCGCAGGGCCAGGCCCTCGACGATGGCGGTCTTGCCGACGCCGGCTTCGCCGACCACGATCGGGTTGTTCTTGCGGCGGCGGGCGAGGATGTCGACCATCTGGCGGATCGCCGCGTCGCGGCACAGCACCGGGTCGAGCTTGCCGTCGCGGGCCTGCTGGGTGAAGTTGTGGGTGAAGCGCTTTAGATTCGACTCGCCGCCTGCTGCCGCCTTGCCCGTGGCCGCCTCGGGTTGCTGGGCCAGGGCGAAGTCGCGCAGGCGCTCGGCGTTCAGCTTGGCCAGCAGCGGCTGATAGTGGCTGCCGGCATAGCGCATCGGGTTGCGCAGCAGGGCGAGGATCAGCGCGGCCTGCGCCACCTGGCTCTGGCCGAGCTCGAGGTTGGCGACCAGCAGGGCATCCTGCAGCCATTGCACCAGTTCGGTGGAGAACACCGGGTTGTGCGACTCGCTGTGCTCGCCGCGTGGTTGCAGGGCCCGGGCCAGTTCGCCGGGGTCCACCTCGGCGTCCTGCAAGGCCCGTCCGAGCAGGCCATCGGGGCGCTCGAGCAGGCCGAGCAGCAGGTCCTCGACCAGGATCTTGCTGCCGCCGCGGATCACGCAGCGCTCGGCGGCGGCCTCCAGGTCGCGGCGGGTCTCGGCGTCCAGGGCCTGTACCAGTTGTTGCAAGTCGACGTTGATCATTGTCTCTCTGTCCTTAGTGAGCTTTGCTGCCGAGGGTGACCAGGCCGTCGGCCCGGTCGCGGCCGAGCCAGCTGGTCCAGCCGAGGCGGCAGGGGTTGTCGGCGCCGATGCACAGTTCGCGGATCTCGTCCTGGCGCAGCTCCAGGCGGATGTCGTAGTCCAGCGGGTCGCGCAGGGTGAAGCGCACCAGTGCGCACAGGGGCTGGTAGCCGCTGCCGATCGGCAGGAATTCGTGGAAGCGCTGCCAGCCGAGCTGGCGGATATGGATGCGGAACTTGCCGCCGCGGTCGCGCACGAACTCGCCCAGCACCAGGCTCTCGCCCAGTTGGCTGTTGGCCAGGCCGAGGCGGTTGCGTTGTTCGCCGAGGATCTCCACCTGGCGTTCCAGGCATTGCTCGATATGCAGCTCGGCGTGCTTGAAGTAGTAGCGCAGCACCGACTCGATCAGCGCCGCCGAATGGGCGCGCAGGCTGAGCAGGCCGAGGTAGGGCAGCAGGCGTTTCCAGTTCAGCTCGGTGGCGGCGCGGATCTGCGCGCCACCCAGGCCGATCAGGGCGAACAGCTGTTCGGAAAACGGGTCCAGGGCGCCGCTGTGAAAGCGCGCGTGGTAGCGGTACTTCTGCCAGATCGGCAGCAGCAGGCGCTGCAAGCGATTGTTGAACAGGTCGAGGAAGTCGCGCGTCGGATTGCCGTCTTCGCTGTCGCCCAGGGCCTGTTCGCCATAGAAGGCCGGCAGCGGTGAGCCGGCACCGAACAGGCTGACCAGGTTGATGCGCAGGCGCGCGCGCAGCTCGCCGTGCTCCTCGAAGAACTGCACGCGATCGATATCGCTGCCGGGAAAGCCCAGGCTGGGGTTGGCCTGGAATTCCAGGCGCTGCTGCAGAGCCTCCTCATCCAGATGGGGATGGGCGGCCCGCAGGCGCTCCAGCACCAGCTGTACACCCTGGAACAGGCTGTACTCGCGGATGCCCCGGCTCAAGCGGCTCAGAGCAGGGGCTGTTGCCCCATGCGCGGCGTCCATTGGTACACCTCTCCCTGTGTGCTCTGCACGCGCAGCTCGTGGTACGAGTTGAGGCTGGCGTACAGGGCAAAAAATTCATTGAGCACCGAGGCGAAGAGGAACAGGTCACCCTCGCCCACGTAGCCTTCGGGGTTCATCGTCAGCTCAGTGCGCACCCCGCGCACCGGCAGCCCGCGGTGCAGGCGGTCGACGTGCTGGTGGCGGATGCCTTGCAGACCGCCGAGCAGGCGTTTGCTGACCTTTTCGGCGTGCTGGTCGTAGTAGCGCGGCAGGTCGTAGGTCTCGAGGATCACCTTGAGCGCCTCGACGTTGGCCAACGACAGGTAGTTCAGCGACATGTTGCTGATCAGCTTCCAGAGGAAGTCGCGGTGCAGTGGCGGCGCGTAGCTGGGCGTCACCGCGCTGATATTGCGGAAGGTCAGGAACTCCGGGGTGTCCTCGCTGGGCATGCAGATATCGCCGAGGCCGAGCTGGCGCGGCAGGTTCTGGTTGGTGCAGGACAGCTCGATCGACAGCGTCTCGTGCTGGTCGAGGTTGCGCAGGCCGAAGCTCAGGTAGGTTTCCAGGCCGTCGCCGAGCAGCGAGGGTTGCTGGCGCACGCTGTAGTGCGGGCGCGCCAGGGGCACGTCGAAGCTCGGGTCGTGCTCGAAGGACTCGAACGGCACGTATTCCTCGTAGCCCTGGCCGCCGGGTTTCCAGCCGGTGACCCGGTCCACCGAGAACACCCCGCAGTGCTGCGAATCGAACTCGGCCGGCAGCAGCAGGTACTGGTCCTGCTTGCCGTCCAGGCGGATCGGGATGGCGTCGTGGGCGAACAGGTTGACCACCGGCGTGCAGTACAGGCGCACGTTGTCCAGGGTCGGGCGGATGCGCTGCACCCCGGCCTTGCGAATATCGAAGCGCAGCTCCATGCCGCGGGCCCGTTCGAGCAGCTCCGGCGGCAGGCGCTTGAGGCCGTCCAGGCCCTTGAGGTCGACGAACAGGAACTTGTCCTGGAAGGCGAAGTATTCCTGCAGGTAGCGGTAGCCGCGGAAGGTGTTCAGCGGGTAGGGGATCAGCGCCTGATCTTCGTCGAAACCCACCGGCTGCAACTGTTCGGCGCCCAGGCGCAGGTTGGCCACCGCCTGGCCGCCTGTGTCCTTGACCAGGGCCTGGCCGTCGGCGCCGAGCAGCACCAGCTGGATGCCGCTCAGATGGCGCAGCAGGCCGAGGTAGAGCAGCTGGCTGATATAGCGTTCGCCGGCCAGGTGCAGGCGCAGCTGCTTGAGGTTCAGCTCGCCCAGGTGGCCGTCGGCACTCATGGTCAGGCGCAGGCTGAGCAGGGCGCCGTCGCCCTTGACCGAATAATCCAGTCCGTTGAGCGCCAGCGGCAGCACCTCGGTAGCGAAGGCGGTGCGGAAGCGACAGGTCACGCCCTGGATCGGCCTGGACTCCACCGGCGTATGGCGCGGCACCGGCAGGGCCGGACCGGGGCGCTTGAGCGGGTCGAACTGCAACATGCTGAAGGCCGGCAGCGGACGCATGTAGTTCGGCCACAGCAGGTGCATCAGCGAATGGGTCAGCTCCGGCAACTCGTCGTCGAGCTTCTGCCGCAGGCGCCCAGTGAGAAAGGCGAAACCCTCCAGCAGCCGCTCGACATCCGGGTCGCGCCCGCTCTGCCCGAGAAACGGCGCCAACGCCGGGCTGCGCTCGGCAAAGCGCTTGCCCAGTTGGCGCAGGGCGCTGAGTTCGCTCTGGTAGTAGTGGTTAAAAGACATCTATCTATCCCTGATCAGTCGGAGCCATTGGCTTGTCCAGCCAAACACTCGATCCATTCATCGCTGGCCTTGTGCGCACTCAGATAATCCGCTCGAGTTTCGGCAGAGGCGTGCTCCCAAAAGGGATTCCAAATCCAGTCCCACCAGTATTCGAGGCTGCCCTGCTTGTTCATGATCGCCTCGATGGGTTGCATGTCGGGAAATGCAAACCAGGGCGATGGCGGCGCCTTGAAGGAAGCATCCAGCCTCTCGAGAAACGTCTTCGAGTTGGTGACCAACTCGATGATCAGGCCGTTGAACTCGCGGCGTGCAGACAGTTTCAGCGCCCCTTCGTCGACGCTCACAGCATGGGCCGTCTGCCCGAGCTCAATGGTTGTCTGGCCAAATTGCTCTGCGATCAGCTCATGAAGCTGGTCGAGCTCCTCTTCGGTAATCATCAGGACGCAGTAGTGATTTGCAGCGTCTTGCTCACCGATGAATACCTTGCGCGGGTAGGTCGCGAACGACGTTGTCACTTGAGGGGACATGGTCATCAGGCAGGCACTTGGTTAAGAAAATAAGTGCCTGCAACATGCAGAGCTGGAACAGTCAAAAGGCCTAGAAGCGCCATGGATCGGTATAGCCATGTATTCCGCGCTCGCTCAAAGAGCCCGAGGATGGCAGTAGCAAAACAGTAGATGGCCAATATCCCAAACAGATCGCTGTCCGCTACAGTGGCCAGGTAACCGGAAATGCTAGTGTTTGGCATTTTATTGACCTCTACCCTTACTTAATCAAAATCGATTGAAGTGCCATCTTGGTTCTCCAGCCGAAGCTGCTTATTACTTTTGAGGTCGATGGAATTTCCGCCGTAATAACCAAGAAAATCACTATTGGTCAGAGCTTGCTCTTGCCCGTTTACCCAGCCTTTAGCCCAGAGACTTCCGTTCTCGTAGCGAATCTCGAGAAAGTAACGGGGCGGATCGGCCTCCGTGATTTCAAAAAATGCTCCCCCATCTACACCGCCGCTCCATTGAGCGTTGGGGTGATCACGTAGCGGTGCTGGTGAAATAACAACAGGCTCAAAGCGCATGAAAATTGCCGCCGACAATATAGTGACAAGAGCCAGTGCAGCTAAGATGAAGGCGAGCCAACGGAGCTTTATCGACAACCATGTCAGCCCCCCCCCCAGAAGAAGGCTAGTAGGGGCAATTACAGTTAAAAGAAAGCGGTTGTACATAAACGCACGAGTTTCGCCCTGATACATCTGTCCAGACTGCAACAAGTCGGCGTAAAGGGCATACAGCGGCTTGGCAAAAAATAGCAAATTCAAAACAAAGATGCTGGCGCTTAATGCCAGACCGATGACCGCATAAAAAAGAATGCGAAGCGCCGCCATTATGCTATTTCCCAAAATAAAACTTCGCTAGCACGGCGCAGATCAGACATGTCCAGATAATTTTCCGCTATTCCCGGAAAGGTTTGACGGATAAATGTTAGCGCACCGCCAATGCTGGCCAGCTTACTTTCGCGCCACAGATCAATGTGATCGCCAGTTCTACCGCTCTCACCTGAGCGTTGCCAGTAGTCTTTGAAAAAGATAATACCGGTCTTACCCTTTACCGCTGTCTCATAGCTTGAGCCAGTGAGGCGTTGGGGAACTGGACAACTCGCGAAAGGCCTGGTGCTTAGGTAGGACGCCAACTCCTGAGCGCGAATGGCATGGATGCCTTTACCTGAGCTGTCTTTGCTCGGACATGACCAGCACTTTGTACCCTTGAATGACTTAAGTAATACTCCGCAGCTATATAGGCTTTGGCTTACATTGATTGCGCAATGATCATCAAACACGTCTCTCCCGGTCTTGCTGTCGAGATGCTTGATCGAACCACTGGGATAACTGCCCCATAAGTCTTCGAATTTTATTGCGGCATGACTAACAACCTGCGTAGACCCCGGTTGACTGTTGGTTTTTATAACGCTGGCGCGATTAGGCATATTTATATCTCATCCTGTTTATGCAGAGCTTCATCGCCCCAGAATACTGATATATCACCCGCTTGTTTCGTAGACATCCTCTGGGTATTGCCTTGCAAATCAGTTCGCCCAAAGTAGCTGGTGCCATCTGATGTAATGGCGAAATATGGATAGTCAACGATTGGGGTTCCAGTTACCGAATCGACTAGCTGGATTTTTTCATCGAAAACGTCCTGAACAATGTGGCTCGCCAGTGGGGTTATGCCACTAAACGCCGCCCCACCGCCGCTAGTGCCAATCAGCACAGTCCCCGAGCCCGCCGTCACCACATTGCCATGGCTGCCCACAGTGCCAACGACGGTCGCCGGCTTGCCGTTGATCAGCACGTTCGGGATCACCGCGCTGGCCAGGGCGCCGCCGCAGGCGGAGGGGTCGCCCATGCGGGCGGCGGGCAGGCCGTCGAACAGCACGTCGGGCGAGCCGGCGGCGATCGGGTTGCTGCCGTGGCCGGGGATCGGGCAGGCGGTGGGATCGTTCAAGCGGGCGGCGGGCTTACCGGACATTCGGGCTCTCCTTACTGGACCTTGACCTGTCCGCTGCCATCCAGGCTCGCGGAAAAGCTGACGTAGCGCTTGATGCCCTCGACCTGCAGCAGGCCTTCGATGGCGAAGGACAGGCTCAGCGGGTCGTGGCTGCGCGGCAGGGAGATCACCCGCACCTGGCGCAAACGCGGTTCGTACGCCTCGATAAAGCGTTCGATGGCGATACGCGCCTGCTGCAGCGAGTCGTGCAGCGACAGGCGCATATCGTTCAAATCGGGCAACCCGTAGTCGGGCAGCGTCTGCACGCTGCCCGCCCGGGTGCTGAGCATCTTGGCCAGGTGGGCAGCCACCGATGCCATGGCGGCGACCTCGCGGCTCCAGCCGGCGCGTTGGCCGGCCTCGCCGCCGAGGCGTTCGAACAGGCTGCCGTAGGCCATGGCTGCTTATTCCTTGTCCAGCTTGCCGACCAGCGACAGGGTGAAGTCAGCCCCCATGTACTTGAAGTGCGGGCGCACGTTGAGGCTGACGCGGTACCAGCCCGGCTCGCCTTCGACGTCGCTGACGATCACCTGGGCGGCGCGCAGCGGGCGGCGGCTACGCACTTCGGAGCTGGGGTTCTCCTGGTCGGCGACGAACTGGCGGATCCACTTGTTGAGCTCCAGTTCGAGGTCGGTGCGCTCCTTCCAGGCGCCGATCTGCTCGCGCTGCAGCACCTTGAGGTAGTGGGCCAGGCGATTGACGATGAACAGGTAGGGCAGCTGGGTGCCGAGCTTGTAGTTCAGCTCGGCGGTCTTGCCCTCGGCGCTGATGCCGAAGAACTTCGGCTTCTGCGCCGAGTTGGCGGAGAAGAACGCGGCGTTGTCGCTGCCCTTGCGCATGGTCAGGGCGATAAAGCCTTCCTCGGCCAGTTCGTATTCGCGGCGGTCGGAGACCAGCACCTCGGTGGGGATCTTGGTCTCGATCTCGCCCATGCTCTCGAAGTGGTGCAGCGGCAGGTCCTCCACCGCGCCGCCGCTCTGCGGGCCGATGATGTTCGGGCACCAGCGGAACTTGGCGAAGCTGTCGGTCAGGCGACTGGCGAAGGTGTAGGCGGTGTTGCCCCACAGGTAGTGTTCGTGGCTGCCGGCAACGTTCTCCTTGTAGACGAAGGTCTTCACCGGGTTGTCTTCCGGGTCGTAGGGGTTGCGCAGCAGGAAGCGCGGCACGGTCAGGCCGACGTAGCGGGCGTCTTCCTGTTCGCGGAAGCTCTGCCACTTGGCGAACTGCGGGCCCTCGAAGTGATCTTTCAGATCCTTCAGGTCCGGCAGGCCGGTGAAGCTTTCCAGGCCGAAGAACTTCGGCCCGGCGGCGGCGATGAACGGCGCGTGGGACATGGTGGCGACGCTGGCGACGTACTGCAGGGTCTTGATGTCCGGCGCACTGGGGTCGAAGAAGTAGTTGGCGATCAGGGCGCCGACCGGCTGGCCGCCGAACTGGCCGTATTCGGCGGTGTAGATGTGCTTGTACAGGCCGGACTGGACGATCTCCGGGCTGTCCTCGAAGTCATCGAGCAGGTCCTGCTTGGAGGCGTTGATGATCTCCAGCTTGATGTTCTCGCGGAAGTTGGTGCGGTCCACCAGCAGCTTGAGGCCGCGCCAGGAGGATTCCAGGGCCTGGAACTCGGCGTTGTGCAGGATCTCGTCCATCTGCCGGCTGAGCTTGGCGTCGATCTCCGCGATCATGCGGTCGACCATGGCCTTCTTCACCGGCTCGTGCTCGTTGTGTGGCTTCAGCAATTCTTCGATGAAGGCCGATACGCCGCGCTTGGCGATGTCGTAGGCCTCGTCGTCCGGGGTCAGCTTGGTCTCGGCGATGATGCGGTCGAGAATGCCGAGTTCGGCGGCGCTGTGGCCGCTCTCGAGTGCTGTGCTAGTGCTCATTGATCAGCGTCCTTGTCAGTTGAAGTCAGGAGTCCAGGGTGGCTTGGGCGGCCAGGCCGAGTTCGCCGAGCACGCGGTCGCGCGAGTCGTCGTCGGCGAGCACGCTCTCGATCGCCTTGCGGAAGGCCGGGGCGTTGCCCAGCGGGCCTTTCAGGGCGACCAAGGCGTCGCGCAGCTCCATCAGCTTCTTCAGCTCGGGCACCTGTTCGACCAGGTTGGCCGGGTTGAAGTCCTTCATCGAGTTGATCTTGAGCTGCACGGCCAGCTCGTCGTCGCTCTGCTCGTCCTGCAGGCGATTGGGCACGCCGAAGGTCAGGTTCAGCTCCTGCTTGGCCAGCACCTCGTCGAAGCTGTTCTTGTCGATGCTGATCGGCTTGCGGTCTTCGATCTTGCGCTCGTCGGCGCGCTGGGTGAAATCGCCCAGCACCATCAGCTTCAGTGGCAGTTCGATCTCTTCCTGGGCGCCGCCGGTGGCGGGTTTGAAGGTGACGTTGATGCGTTCCTTGGGGGCTACCGAGCCTTCTTTGGCCATGGTCATTCTCCGTTGCGGTTATGGCCCGAGGGCCTAGTCCAGTACCACTTCGAGGTCGAGGTGGCACAACCTGCGGTAGATCTCGTCCTTGTGCTCGCGCACGGCATGGTTCTGCGGCAGCAGTTCGCAGCAGCTGTGCAGCAGGCGCAGCACGTCGAGGCTGAGATCGGGCTCCCAGTCGCTGAGGCCGGCGGCCTGCAGCAGCTGGTCGAGCGAGTCGAGTTGGGTCTTGGCCAGTTCGTATTTCTTCGCGGCGAAGCACAGGCGGGCCAGGTTCAGCTGCCAGTAGAAGCGTTCGCGGCCGCCTCTGGCCTGGGCCAGGCCCTGCTTGAGCTGTTGCACCGAGGCCTTGAGGCCGTCCTTGCGCAAGCGCGGCAGGGTCTCCTGCAGGGCCAGGTCCCAGGCCGGCTGGTCGCCGCCTTCCGTGCTCGCTGGCGCGCTGTCGGCGGCGGGTGCGTGCAGGTGCGGCAGCACGTGGGCGCTGATCCAGGCGCGGGTCTGGGCGTCGGCGAAGGCGCTGCCGTCGTGGAAGCGCAGCGCCTCCAGGCCGTTCATGCGCTGCAGGAACAGCGCTAGCTGGATTTCCACCTCGCGCATCGCCTGCTCGGCGTCCAGGCCCTGCAGGCACTGCCAGACCAGGTGCTGGCCATCGAGCCAGAAGGGCGCGCGGGCGATGCTGGCTTCCAGGTCGACCAGCAGGTCGGCGTACTGGCCCTGCTGGTAGCGTTCCTGGTAGCTGGCCAGCTTGTCCGCCGGCAGGCCGCGCAGGGCGGTGACCTGCTCGGCGTTGCGCTCCGGCAGGCTGTCGATCGGCAGCCACAGCAGGGTACGGGCCAGGCGCAGGGCGCGCAGGTCGCTGGCCTTCTGCTTGAGCCAGTAGGCGCACAGCGGCCGGGCCTGGTCCTGCAGGCTGCGCAGGTTCTTGTGGGCGTCCTTCTCGTTGTCCACCGGTGCGCCAGGGGTGAGGAGCTGGCTGGCGACCTGCTTGACCTGGGCCAGCGCCGCGCCGACGCTGCCCGGTTCCGGCTGACCCTGGCTGGCGCGCTCGACCAGTTCGTCCAGGCGTCGGCACAGCGGCAGCAGCAGCGGCGCCTCTTCGCCGAGCTGCGTGGACAGACAGGCTTCGAGGGCGCGCAGCTGCTCGGCGAGGCTGCGGAACAGCGCCAGCTGCTCGCCGACCGGCACATGGTCGGCCAGGGCCTGCTCCAGGCGTGGCAGCAGCCAGCCGATGGCGGCGCCGCGGGTACGCGGCTTGCGCGGGTGCAGCTCGGCCCAATGGTTGAGGCAAAGGTAATGCAGCAGGCCCAGGCCGGCCTGCAGTCCGGCGAAGGATTCGCGCTGATACAGGCCCCAGATCAGCCAGGCGGCTACGCGCAAGTCCTTGGACTGGGCGCCGAGCAGCGCTTCGCTGCCTTCGCGGATTTTCTGCCAGTCGATGGCGCCGGCTTCGTGCAGCGCGCTGGCCTTGCCCAGTTCGTTTTCCAGCATTTCGTATTCGCTGGAATAACGCACATCGCTGCCGGCGAAATCTCCTTGATTAATAGGAAGTTTTGCCAGCGCCAAATAGTGGGCGGTGAGCTTGTTTGAATAGGTCATTCCATGACTCGGTGCTGTAGCCTGGCAACCCAAGTTGCGGCGGTTTCTATATAGAAGCCGCCGCTTAATTACCTGGATTGTGCAACTTTCTGCGCACATCAATGTGCAACAAGTTGCGCAAAGTCCTTATGGGGTGGGCATCCTAGTCCGATGGCTGGGGATCGGCAACCGGCAAAAGTGTGAAGTGTGTATCAGCGATAAATATCCGCTGATTCAGTAATGAGGCTGGGAGTTCCCGAAACTTTCGCGAACTAATAGGCAAATATTAAAGGCTGTTACGGGTGTCAGCGATTGCGCGCGGAGCTTGTAGGTAATTACTTACTGGCAAATTAGTGGCGCATCACAAAAATTCGCCGAAGTCGGCGCGCACCTGTGAGCGGTGTCAGGGTCTGTTTGGTGGGGTTGTGCTTGGGCCTGCACCTGCAGGCAGGCGGTGACGGGTGAGGGCTGGGAAACCTTCACCCGCCGTGGCGTCAGTCCGTCAGCGGCTCGCTCCACATACTGACGCTGAGGCGATGTTCTGCCCCGGGCGCCAGCACCAGGATGTCTTCCATGACATTGGCGTGTTCGATGCACAGCATGCCTTGCCAAGCGTCGCTGGCGAACTGGGAGAGGCGCCGTGCCTTGTCGGTCCAGGGGTTCCACAGCACCGCCGAGCGCGAGCCGCTGCTGCGCAGCTGGATGCGCCGTTGCCAGACGGGGTCGAGGATGCTCATGCGCGCCGGGGTGTCGAGGTAGATGCGATCGGTTTCGCCGGCAAAGCGCAGCGGGTCGAGCTGCTGGCGCTCGGTCCAGTCATCCAGGGTGTCGATGTAGCGGCAGCCTTGCAGGCCCTCGACCTGGGCCTGGCGAATGTCGCCGACGGCGAAGTAGCTGTGCAGGGCCTGGCTCAGGGCCAGCGGTGCATCGCCGAGGTTGCGGCTCACCAGCTCGAGGTGCAGGTGCTGATCGAGGCGGATGCGCAGCTTCAGCTCGGCGGCCTGGGGCCAGTTCGGCAGCGGCTGTTCGGCGCTGTTGTAGGCGAAGTCCAGGTTGACCCCGTCGTCGCGCTTGTCGATGCCCAGCAGGTTCCACTCCAGATCGCGCACCAGGCCGTGGGACGGCACCAGGTTGCCGCCCTCGTGCATGCCCTGCACGGCTTGCGGGTTGCGCCGCAGGTCGCCGAACCAGGGCCAGCACACCGGCACGCCGCCGCGTACGCTGCGCCCGCTTTCGTAGGCTGCCTGCTCGCTCAGCCAGATCAGCGGTCGCTCGCCGTCGCGCTGGTAGCTCAGCAGCTGGGCGCCCTGCTGGGCGACCAGCAGTTCGGCGTCGGCGTGACGGATGCGCCAGCAGGTCAAGGCGCCCAGTTCGATCCGTTCAACATTGGAAGTGGCCATCGGTATGCCCTGTCGCCAGTAGAGATAAGCCTATTGGAACGCAGCTTGGCCGGCAGTCCAAGAGGCAGAAAGCAAAACGCCCGTCGTGTTGACGGGCGTTTCGTGGCGCTACGGCAGCGTTAGTTGCCGTATACCTGCTCCGGCAGCCAGGTGATCAGCCCCGGGAATTGGTAGGCGATGATCAGCAGTATCAGCTGGATCAGGATGAACGGCAGCACACCCTTGTAGATGGTGCTGGTCGCCACCGACGAGGGGGTAACCCCGCGTAGGTAGAACAGGGCGAAGCCGAACGGCGGGGTGAGGAAGGATGTCTGCAGGTTCAGGGCAATCATCACCCCGAGCCAGACCGGGTCCAGGCCCATGGCCAGCAGCACCGGGCCGACGATCGGCACCACCACGAAGGTGATCTCGATGAAGTCGAGGATGAAGCCGAGCAGGAAGATTACCAGCATCACCAGGAAGAAGGCGCCGAGCACGCCGCCGGGGAGCTGGGCGAACACGTCCTCGATCAGCTCTTCACCGCCGAAACCACGGAACACCAGGGAGAACAGCGAGGCGCCGATCAGGATCATGAACACCATGGCGCTGATTTCGGTGGTGCCATAGGCCACTTCGCGCAGTTGGCCGAAGTTGAGCTTGCGCTTGCCGAAGGCCAGGATCATAGCGCCCAGGGCGCCCAGGGCCGCCGCTTCGGTCGGCGTGGCGTAACCGGCGAGGATCGAGCCGAGCACCGCCGCGATCAGGGCCAGTGGTGGCAGCAGGGCGCTGATCAGCTTGCCCCATTCGATCGGACCCAGTTCTTCCTTCGGCAGCGCCGGCAGCTTCTTCGGCTGCAGGATCGCGACGCCGACGATGTAGAGGATGTACAGGCCGACCAGCAGCATGCCGGGGATGAAGGCGCCGACGAACAAGTCGCCGACCGAGACGGTCTTCGGCGAGAAGATGCCCATCTTCAACTGGGCCTGCTGGTAGGCGCTGGACATCACGTCGCCCAGCAATACCAGGACGATCGATGGCGGAATGATCTGCCCCAGGGTGCCGGTGGCGGCCAGGGTGCCGGTGGAGATGGCCGGGTCGTAGCCGCGGCGCAGCATGGTCGGCAGCGCCATCAGGCCCATGGTCACCACCGTGGCGCCGACGATGCCGGTGCTGGCGGCGAGCAGCGCACCGACCACGCAGACGGAAATCGCCAGACCGCCGCGCAGGGTGCCGAACAGGCGCGACATGGACTCCAGCAGGTCTTCGGCGACCCGGGACTTCTCCAGCATCACCCCCATGAACACGAACAGCGGCACGGCCAGCATGGTCTGGTTGTTCATGATGCCGAACAGGCGGTTGGGCAGGGCGCTCAGGTAGCCGGCGTCGAAGGTGCCGGTCAGTGCGCCGATGCCGGCGAAAATCAACGATACACCGCCGAGGGTGAAGGCCACGGGGAAGCCGGCCATCAGGGCCAAGCAGATACTGACGAACAGCAGAATCGCCATCAACTCAGCCATTTTTTACCTCCGAATCGGGCAAGCGGCCGGCGACCAGGTAGGCCGCCTTGATCAGGTCGGCAATGCCCTGCAGGGCGAGGCTGAAGACCAGTACCAGGATGATGCTCTTTTGCACATAGACGTATTTCAGCCCGCCCGACTCACTGGAGGCCTCCAGGGTCGACCAGGAGTTGGCGACGTAATCCCAGCTGGACCAGCCGAGGTACAGGCACAGCGGCAGCAGCAGCAGCAGGTTGCCGAAGACTTCGACCAGGGCTTGCCGGCGTCCGCTGAACTTCTGGTAGAAGATGTCCACGCGCACATGCGCGCCGCGGATCAGGGTCCAGGCGGCGGCGCCCATGAACACCAGGGCGTGGGCATAGAGCACGGCTTCCTGCAGGGCGGTGGCGCCGATGCCAAAACCGTAGCGCAGCACCACGACAATGGCGGTGCCGATCACCAGGAACAGGGTCAACCAGGCGCATCCTTGGCCAAAACGAGTGTTCAGCGCATCGATCAAGCGAGCAATGCGCAACGGAATGGGTGGCGTGTCGGACATGTGGAGTCCTTGTCATTAAGGGTGGGGGGTGCAGGCAGCCGGCAATTCTAGGCGGGCCCGGGCGAAGGCAGCAATGGCCCTACAACTTTAGTCTTATCTACTAGGCTTGAGGGTCAGTAAGCCCTATGTTATCCAGGCACGGTCTAATTTCAGCGATCCTGTGGTCAGACCAATAATACAAACAAGGAGCATTGCATGAAACGTCGTCAGATTCTCGCAGCCGCGGGCGTAGGCCTGGCCGCCACCGCACTGGCTGGCTGCAACAAGGAGGCCGAAACCGCTGCCAAGCCTCAAGAGGGCGCGAGCGGGGAGACCTTTAACTGGAAAATGGTCACCTCCTGGCCGAAGAATTTCCCGGGTGTGGGCGTCGGCGCCGAGCGCTTCGCCACCCTGGTCGAGGAAATGAGCAAGGGTCGCCTGAAGGTCAAGATCTACGCGGCTGGCGAGCTGGTCCCGGCGCTGGAAGTGTTCGACGCGGTTTCCCGCGGCACCGCGGAAATGGGCCACGGCGCGCCCTACTACTGGAAGGGCAAGGTTCCGGCCGCGCAGTTCTTCTGCGCCCTGCCGTTCGGCCCGAATGCCCAGGAAATGAACGCCTGGCTGCACAAGGGCGGCGGTATCGAGCTGTGGGAAGAGGTCTACAAGCCGTTCGGCGTGCTGCCGATGGCCTGTGGCGCAACCGGCGTACAGACCGCTGGTTGGTTCAACAAGGAAATCAATTCGGTCGAGGACTTCAAGGGCCTGAAGATGCGCACCCCGGGTCTGGGCGGCGAAGTGCTGACCAAGATGGGCGGTACCGTGGTCAACATGCCGGCCGGTGAGATCTTCACCGCCCTGCAGACCGGCGCGATCGACGCCACCGAGTGGATCGGCCCGTACAACGACCAGGCCCTGGGCCTGCACAAGGCCGCCAAGTACTACTACACCCCGGGCTGGCAGGAGCCGAATGTCACCTTCGAGCTGGACATCAACATCAAGGCTTGGGAAACCCTGCCGGCCGACCTGCAGGCCATCGTCCGCGCCGCCGCCCGCGACGTGAACGCCGACATGCTCGACGCCTACAACGCACGCAACATGGAGGCCATGGAGCAGCTCAAGGCCGAGGGCGTCGACGTCCGCAGCCTGCCGGACGAGGTGCTGGCCAAGCTCAAGGAAGTGGCGGCCGAAGTGGTCGAAGCCAGCGCCGCGGCCGACCCGGCCGCTGCCAAGGTGTG
The DNA here is from genome assembly GCF_024397895.1 of Pseudomonas benzenivorans. Taxonomy (NCBI): domain Bacteria; kingdom Pseudomonadati; phylum Pseudomonadota; class Gammaproteobacteria; order Pseudomonadales; family Pseudomonadaceae; genus Pseudomonas; species Pseudomonas benzenivorans. Next base: position 2,420,490 of record NZ_CP073346.1, on the reverse strand, counting down.
GGCGCAGCAGAAGGCCTACCTGCAGCGTCTGGCCGAGTACGCCGAGTTCAACGAGAAGCTCATCTACAACATCCGCGGCTGATCTTCCCGCAGATAAAAACGCCGGCTCTCGAGCCGGCGTTTTTGTTTGACTCCGCCATCGTATGCGGGGCTGCGGTCGGCGGCGCCTAGCGGCGCGGCGGTACCGGACGGGTGCGGCCGCTGCCGTCGATGGCGACGAACACGAACACCGCCTCGGTGACCTTGCGCCACTCGCTGGACAGCGGGTCGTCGCTCCACACTTCGACCAGCATCTGGATCGAGCTGCGGCCGACTTCCAGGGTCTGGGTGTAGAAGGACAACTGGGCGCCGACGGCCACGGGCACCAGGAACGCCATGCGGTCGATCGCCACCGTGGCTACGCGACCACCGGCAACCCTGCTGGCCATGGCGGTGCCGGCCAGGTCCATCTGCGAAACCAGCCAGCCGCCGAAAATATCGCCGAATCCATTGGTCTCGCGCGGCAGTGCGGTGATCTGCAGGGCCAGGTCGCCTTGTGGAATCGGGTCATCCTGTTCGAATTCGTTCATCTCGGTAATGGCTCGCGGCGCGGTTGTTGTTGTGGGCGCGGAGCCCGCAAGAGTGCGGGTGCAGCGAGTATACCGACTGCACGGTCGACGGGCGACCATGGTGCTTGGCCGCAGTGCGTTCGTCCGCATTTTCTGGAGTTGCGCGCAAAATTGGCTACGGTCATCTAACTGTCACATTGGTTTCATAGATTGGTCACACGGCCTGCAGATACTTGGCCTCGACCCACCCCCACCCTAATTTGTTAGGAGCAAGGCATGAAACTTACGCGTTTGATGGCGGCCATGACTTTTGTAGCCGCCAGTGCTGCCACCGCTACCGCGGTCGCTGCAGTCGATCCGGCTCTGCCGGCCTATGAGAAGACTTCGGGCGTTTCCGGCAACCTGTCGAGCGTAGGTTCCGACACCCTGGCCAACCTGATGACCCTGTGGGCCGAGGACTACAAAAAGCTCTACCCGAACGTGAACATCCAGATCCAGGCGGCCGGTTCGTCCACCGCGCCACCGGCCTTGACCGAGGGGACCTCCAACCTCGGCCCGATGAGCCGCAAGATGAAGGACGCCGAGATGCAGGCCTTCGAAGAGAAGTACGGCTACAAGCCGACCGCCATCCCGGTCGCGATCGATGCCCTGGCGGTGTTCGTGCACAAGGATAACCCGATCAAGAGCCTGGACATGGCTCAGGTCGACGCCATCTTCTCCAATACCCGCCTGTGCGGCGGTGCGAAGAACATCACCACCTGGGGTGACCTGGGTCTGACCGGTGACTGGGCAAACAAGCCGATGCAGCTGTTCGGCCGCAACTCGGTGTCCGGCACCTACGGCTACTTCAAGGAAGAAGCCCTGTGCAAGGGCGACTTCAAGCCTAACGTCAACGAGCAGCCGGGTTCGGCCTCGGTGGTGCAGTCGATCTCCAGTACCGTGAATGCCATCGGTTACTCGGGCATCGGTTACAAGACCGCCAGCGTCCGCGCCGTTCCGCTGTCGAAGAAAGGCGGTGAGGCCTTCGAAGCGAGCGAAGAAAACGCCCTGGCCGGCAAGTTTCCGCTGTCGCGTTTCCTCTACGTCTACGTCAACAAGGCACCCAACAAGGCCCTGAGCCCGCTGGACGCCGAGTTCATCAAGCTGGTGCTGTCCAAGCAGGGCCAGGAAGTCGTGGTCAAGGACGGCTACATTCCGGTGCCGGCCAAGGTGGCCGAGAAGACCTTGAAGGAACTGGGTCTGTAACTAGACTCAAAAGCCTGCCGCAGCCGGATGCTGCGGCAAGCGGCAAAAGCGCCCGCACCTCCCTAAGGAGTTGCGGGCTTTGTCGCGTCACTGCGCTGTAATCTTTCTGTCATACAAGACGGTTAGACTTTGCCGCCGCTTATCCAGCGGCGCGTGTGCGCAACCGCCCAGAGATCCTTGTATGACCGACTTGGCCCCCGACACCATGATCGCACCTGAGAAAACCAGTCAACGGCTGGACTTCAACACCCCCGCGATGCAGCGCAAGCGCCGCATCCGTGCCCTCAAGGACCGCCTGGCGCACTGGTACGTGTCGATCGGCGGCCTCGTCGTGCTGGGGGCGATCACCCTGATCTTCTTCTACCTGGCCCACGTGGTGCTGCCGATGTTCTCGGGCGCCGAGCTGGAAACGCGCCCGGCGCAACAGCCTGCCTGGCTGGCCGAGCAGGGCGAAGCCCTGCTGCTGGCGGTGGAAGAGCAGAACAAGGTGGCCATGCGCCTGAGTCGCACCGGTCAGGTGCAATTCTTCGAGGCCAAGGATGGCGCGGCGCTGAGTCGCATCGACTTGCCGCTGCCTGACGGCGCCAGCATCGTCTCGTTCGGCGAGGATCAGCCGGGCAGCCGCCGGGTTGTCCTGGGCCTGTCCAACGGTCAGGTGCTGGTGTTCAAGCAGAACTATCGGGTGACCTACCCCGATGACGTCAAGACCATCACCCCGACCCTGGAGTACCCCTTCGGCGAGGCACCGATCACCCTCGATCCCCAGGGGCGCGCCCTGGAGCACGTGACGATGAGCCAGAGCGACGGCACCCTGATGCTCAGCGCCTCCACCGGCGCGGAGCTGCACGTGTTGTCAATGAGTCGGGAAGAGAATGACTTCACCGGCGAGGTGACCCAGGAAGAGCGGCGCATCGAGCTGCCGCAGATCGCCGAACCGATCGGCGCCCTGCTGATCGACCCGCGCCAGCAGTGGCTCTACGTGTTCAACGGTCGGGCCACGGCCGATGTCTTCGATCTGCGCAGCGAGCGCCTGAATGGTCGCTACAAGCTGCTCGAGGGCGATGCCCGGGTCACCGCCATGAGTCCGCTGCTCGGCGGCATTTCCCTGCTGGTTGGCGACAGCAAGGGTGGGATCGCCCAGTGGTTCATGGTGCGTGACGAAGAGGGTGAATCCACCCTGACCCGTATTCGCGATTTCAAGCTGGGTGACAGCGCCATTACCCAGTTCCTGCCGGAGGAGCGTCGCAAGGGCTTCCTGGCCCTGGATGCCTCTGGCCAGCTGGGCATCTTCCACAGTACCGCGCACCGCACCCTGCTGGTCGAGCAGGTCGCCGAGGGCGCCGCCGTCGCGACCCTGTCGCCGCGCGCCAGTCGCGTGCTGGTGGAGTCCAACGGGCAGATCCAGCCTTTTGTGGTCGACAACCCGCACCCTGAAGTGTCCTGGAGTTCGTTGTGGGGCAAGGTCTGGTACGAGAGCTACGACGAGCCCAAGTACGTCTGGCAGTCGACCTCGGCCAACAGCGACTTCGAGCCCAAGCTGAGCCTCTCGCCCCTGACCTTCGGTACCTTGAAGGCGGCCTTCTACGCCATGCTGCTGGCCGCGCCGCTGGCCATCTGCGCGGCGATCTACACCGCCTACTTCATGGCCCCGGCCCTGCGCGGCAAGGTCAAGCCGGTGATCGAGCTGATGGAAGCGCTGCCGACGGTGATCCTCGGCTTCTTCGCCGGCCTGTTCCTCGCCCCCTATGTGGAAGGGCATCTGCCCGGCATCTTCAGCCTGCTGTTGCTCACCCCGCTCGGTATCCTGCTGGCCGCCTACGGCTGGAGCCGCCTGCCGGAGCGCATCCGTCTGCTGGTGCCGGATGGCTGGGAAGCGGCCCTGCTGATTCCGGTAATCCTGCTGGTGGGGACCTTCTCCCTGAGCATGAGCGGGTACCTGGAGAACTGGTTCTTCGATGGCGACATGCGCCTGTGGCTGACCAATGACCTGGGCATTCCCTTCGATCAGCGCAACGCCCTGGTGGTGGGCCTGGCCATGGGCTTCGCGGTGATCCCGAACATCTACTCGATCGCCGAGGACGCCGTGTTCAGTGTGCCCAAGAGCCTGACCTTCGGCTCCCTGGCCCTGGGCGCGACGCCCTGGCAGACCCTGACCCGAGTGGTGATCCTCACCGCCAGCCCGGGCATCTTCTCGGCGCTGATGATCGGCATGGGCCGCGCCGTCGGCGAGACCATGATCGTGCTGATGGCCACCGGCAACACGCCGATCATGGAGATGAACATCTTCGAGGGTCTGCGCACCCTGGCCGCCAACGTGGCGGTGGAGATGCCGGAGTCGGAAGTTGGCAGTACCCACTACCGCGTGCTGTTCCTCGCCGCGCTGGTGCTGCTGTCCTTCACCTTCGTGATGAACACGCTGGCGGAAGTGATTCGTACCCGCCTGCGCAAGAAATACGCCTCGCTCTAAGACTCGGAAAGGTAGACGTCCGTGAACGTGAAAAAGCAAAACCTCAAGTCCTGGTTCAAGAGCGGCACGCCTTGGGTCTGGATGACCGGCGGTGGCGTTGCCATCGCGGTGATCATGACCCTCGGCCTGCTGGCGGTGATTGCCACCCGTGGTCTGGCGCACTTCTGGCCGGCCGATGTGATCGAGTCCACCTATCAGGTGCCGGGCGAAAGTCCGCGCTTGCTGGCCGGCGAGCTGGTGCAGTCCGAGGAGGTGCCTCGCGCCCGCCTGAAGGCGGCCGGGCTGCCTGTGGAAACCGAGGGCGGCGAGTTCATGACGCGCCAGCTGCTCAAGGTGGGCAACCGCGAAGTGTTCGGCGCCGATTTCAACTGGGTGGTCGCCGAGTGGCTGCGCGAATCCCATACGCCGGCCCAGCTGCTGGTGATGGAGCGCCGCGAGTGGGGCAACTTCTATGGCTATCTGGTCAACGTCAAGCAGAGCGGCCAGCTGGTCGCCGAGGGCGACGCCGCCTGGAACGAGCTGCAGCAGCGCCTCGCCCGCATCGACGAGCTGCATGAGCAGGTCACCCGGCTGGAGAAGAAGGACATCGGGCGGATCAACCACGGCCTGGAGTCGCTGCGCCTCAAAAGCCGCAGGCTGGAGCTCGAAGGTCGGCTGGATGCGGCCGCCCAGGCCGACCTGGACGCCGAGCGCGCACAGTGGGACGCCGAGTACAAGGTGTTGGAAGCGCAGCTGATCGAACTCAATCAGCAGTTCAATCGCGACAGTATCACGGTCAAGACCGCCGATGGCCGCGAGCAGGAGATCAGCCTGGGCAAGGTGGTTAGGGCCTACCAGCCGAATGCCATGGGTGTCCTCGACAAGCTCGGTTTCTATTTCGCCAAGGTCTGGGAGTTCGTCAGCGATGACCCGCGCGAGGCGAACACCGAGGGTGGCATCTTCCCGGCCATCTTCGGCACGGTGATGATGACCCTGATCATGGCGGTGATCGTCACCCCGGTTGGCGTGCTGGCGGCCATCTATCTGCGCGAGTATGCCAAGCAGGGCACGCTTACGCGGATCATCCGCATCGCGGTGAACAACCTGGCCGGCGTGCCGTCGATCGTCTATGGCGTGTTCGGTTTGGGCTTCTTCGTCTATGTGCTGGGCGGCTCGATCGACAGTCTTTTCTTCCCCGAGTCGGCGCCGGCGCCGACCTTCGGCACGCCGGGCCTGATGTGGGCCTCGCTGACCCTGGCGATCCTCGCCGTGCCTGTGGTCATCGTCGCCACCGAGGAAGGCTTGGCGCGCGTGCCACGTGCCCTGCGCGAGGGCTCCCTGGCGCTCGGCGCGACCAAGGCCGAGACGCTGTGGAAGGTGGTGCTGCCGATGGCCAGTCCGGCGATGATGACCGGTCTGATTCTCGCCGTGGCCCGCGCTGCCGGCGAGGTGGCGCCGCTGATGCTGGTGGGTGTGGTCAAGCTGGCCCCGGCGCTGCCGGTGGACGGCAACTACCCCTACCTCCATCTGGACCAGAAGATCATGCACCTGGGCTTCCACATCTACGACGTCGGCTTCCAGAGCCCCAACGTCGAGGCCGCGCGGCCGCTGGTGTATGCCACCGCGCTGCTGCTGGTGCTGGTGATCGCCCTGCTCAACTTGAGTGCGGTGTATATCCGCAACCAGCTGCGCGAGAAGTACAAGGCGCTGGATCACTAAGACCCTTATTCTGCCGCTGCCCGTCATGGCGCGGGCGCGGCCAACGATTTGATAGCGTAGGGAGCATCCCATGCAGCATCAACCACAGACCCACGGCATCGACATGTCTGCGCTGGGCCGCGACAAGCAGAGCCTCGACATGAGCAAGGAAACCGTGGCCATCGAAGTACCTGGCCTCAACCTGTTCTATGGCGACAAGCAGGCCTTGTTCGACGTCAAACTGAACATCCCGCGCGAGCGCGTGACCGCCTTCATCGGCCCGTCCGGCTGCGGCAAGTCGACCCTGCTGCGCACCTTCAATCGCATGAACGACCTGGTCGATGGCTGTCGCGTGGAAGGCGAGATCAACCTCGACGGGCACAACATCTACCGCAAGGGCGAAGACGTGGCCGAACTGCGCCGTCGCGTCGGCATGGTGTTCCAGAAGCCCAACCCGTTCCCCAAGAGCATCTACGAGAACGTGGTCTACGGCCTGCGCATCCAGGGCGTGAACCAGAAGCGCGTGCTCGACGAGACCGTGGAGTGGGCGCTGAAGAGCGCGGCGCTGTGGGACGAGGTCAAGGACCGTCTGCACGATTCGGCCCTGGGCCTGTCCGGCGGTCAGCAGCAGCGTCTGGTGATCGCCCGTACCGTGGCGGTGCAGCCGGAAGTGCTGCTGCTCGACGAGCCGTGCTCGGCGCTCGACCCGATCTCCACCCTGAAGGTGGAAGAGCTGATCTACGAACTGAAATCCAAGTACACCATCGTCATCGTTACCCACAACATGCAGCAGGCGGCGCGGGTGTCGGACTACACGGCGTTCATGTACATGGGCAAGCTGATCGAGTACGGCGACACCGACACCCTGTTCACCAACCCGGAGAAGAAGCAGACCGAGGACTACATCACCGGCCGCTATGGCTAATGGTCATGGCGGAGTGCTCGGGCCGGCGTCGGCTGCCTCCGCCAGCAGCGTTGCTAGGGTAAACGTGTTCGGTTAATTCAAGGGTTCGCACATGATCAACAAAGACAGCCTCACCCACCACATCTCCCAGCAGTTCAACGCCGAGCTCGAGGAGGTGCGCAGTCACTTCCTGGCCATGGGCGGCCTGGTCGAGAAACAGGTCAACGACGCAGTTACCGCGCTGATCGAAGCCGACTCCGGTCTGGCCGAGCAGGTGCGTGAGGTCGACGAGCAGATCAACCTGATGGAGCGCAACATCGACGAGGAATGCGTGCGCATCCTCGCCCGCCGGCAGCCGGCGGCCTCGGACCTGCGCCTGATCATCAGCATCTCCAAGTCGGTGATTGACTTGGAGCGCATCGGCGACGAGTCGACCAAGATCGCCAAGCGCGCCATCCTCCTGTGCGAGGAAGGCGAGTCGCCGCGCGGCTACGTGGAGATCCGCCATATCGGCGACCAGGTGCGCAAGATGGTGCAGCAGGCGCTGGACGCCTTCGCCCGTTTCGATGCCGACCTGGCCCTGTCGGTGGCGCAGTTCGACAAGACCGTCGACCGTGAGTACAAGACCGCCCTGCGCGAGCTGGTCACCTACATGATGGAAGACCCGCGTTCGATCTCCCGGGTACTCAACGTGATCTGGGCGCTGCGCTCGCTGGAGCGCATCGGCGACCACGCGCGCAACATCGCCGAACTGGTGATCTATCTGGTGCGCGGCACCGACGTGAAGCACATCGGCCTGGCCCGCATGAAGGAAGAAGTGCAGGGCGGCGGCAAGAAGGCCTGAGGTCGGATGGTGCCGAGAGCGGACCTGCGTCGCCCTTCGCCGCTTTAGGGTTGGTCAGGGGCCAGCCGCCGCGACTATGCTAGGGACCATTCGAGGGGGAGTGGCCGATGAGTAGAGTCAACGTGCTGGTGGTGGACGACGCGACCTTCATCCGCGATTTGGTGAAGAAGGGGCTGCGCGACCACTTTCCGGGCGTGCAGATCCACGAAGCCATCAACGGGCGCAAGGCCCAGCAGCTGCTTGGCCGGGTCGCCATCGACCTGATCCTCTGCGACTGGGAGATGCCCGAGATGTCGGGCCTCGAACTGCTCAGCTGGTGTCGCGAGGAGGAGGTCCTGAAGGGCATCCCCTTCATCATGGTGACCAGCCGCGGTGACAAGGAAAACGTGGTGCAGGCGATCCAGGCCGGGGTCTCGGACTTCATCGGCAAACCCTTCTCCAACGAGCAGCTGGTCACCAAGGTGAGGAAGGCCCTGAGCCGCACCGGCAAGCTGCAGGCGCTCCAGTCTCAGGGGCCCAAGGCCCTGGCCACCGGCTTTGCCAATGACTCCCTGGCCGCCCTGACCGGCGGCAAGGCGGAAGTGATCAAGAGCGACGACGGTGATCCGGCGAAGCCCGCTGCCGGCGTGCAGCCGTTGGCGCCGAAACCGGCGGCGCGGGCAATCACCGCCGGGCGTGGTCAGGGGCAACTGCGCCTGCCGGGCGGCACCACGGCCTGCGTGATCAAGGCGCTGAGTCTCAAGGAGGCGCTGCTGGTGGTCAAACGCGGCGAATCGCTGCCCCAGGTGCTGGAAAGCGCGGTACTGGATCTGGAGCAGGGCGAGGGCGGTGAAGTGGCCCGGCTCAACGGCTACCTGCATGCCGTCGCCGCCTTCGAACCGAAGCCCGACAGCGAGTGGCTGCAGCTGACCCTGCGTTTCGTCGACCGCGACCCGCAGAAGCTCGACTATTTGTCGCGGTTGATCGCCCGCGGCACCGCGCAGAAGCATTTCAGCCCCGGCGCCTGAGTTGCCGGCCGCGCTGTACCGCTGGTCGCGCCGCGGTCCGGCGACGCGAGCTGGCTCACAACCCCGGGTGCGGCGCCTCGCGCCACGCTCGGGGGGCTGCTAGTCTTCGGGGACCGGATATCAAAAAGCCATAAGATCCGAGTCGATATGCTAGGGCGTCTGATACTACTCTGCAGTCTATTGTCCGCAGCCGGCCAGGTTGCGGCCTTGACCATCTACAAGTACACCGATGCCAACGGTGTGGTGACCTATTCCGACCAGGCCGCACCGGGCGCCCAGGTGTTCGTGTTCCGCGATCGCATGGTCGAGCGCCTGGACAACCAGGTGAAGCTGGAAACCCGCAAGCACGCCGCCGGTGAGACGTTGCAGGTGCGCAACGACCTGTACGCGCCGGTGCAGATCGAACTGAAGCTGGTGGATGTCGACAATGCCGTCGGCGCCCCGGATCAGCCGATCACCTGGGTTTTGCCGCCGCGCAGCAAGATTCGCCTGGCCACCCTGGCCCCGCGCGATGCCGAACAGCCGCTGCGCTACACGCCGAAGCTGCGCTACGCCCTCGGCGACCCGCGACTGGTGCCGACCGAGCAGCGTTATCCACTGCCCTGGCGCGGCGGGCCGTTCCGCCTGAGTCAGGGCGCCAATGGCAAGTACAGCCACTTCACGCCCAAGGGCCGCTATGCCCTGGACATCGCCATGCCCGAGGGCACGCCCATAGTGGCGGCGCGCAGCGGCGTGGTGGTGAAGACCGAGAACCAGCAGAGCGGACGGGGCAACAACCCCTCCGGCAACTACGTGCGCATCCTCCACGACGACGGCACCATGGGCGTCTACCTGCACCTGATGAAGGGTTCGGTAAGGGTCCAGGAAGGCCTCCGGGTGAAGGCCGGCCAGCAGATCGCGCGCTCCGGCAACACCGGCAACAGCACCGGCCCGCATCTGCACTTCGTGGTGCAGCGCAACGTCGGCCTGGCCCTGGAATCAATCCCCTTCAGCTTCACCCAGCCGGTCGACAGCCTGCCCAACTTCGCCGTCGGTGGCGAATGAAAAAATCCCGCTGCCAGCTCGATCGACGTCGAGCTGGCAGCGGGATTTTTTGTTGGCCGGCAAGCCGCTGCGCTAGCGGAACGCCAGGTCGCGCAGGAACAGGGTGATCGGCGGGAACATGATCAGCAGCACCGACATCAGCAGCAGGATGAGGAAGAACGGCAGGCTGCCGCGCACCACGTCGACGTAGGGGCGACGGAACACGGCGATGGCGGTGAAGATGTCGCAGCCGAATGGCGGCGTCGCCGAGCCGATGGCCGCCTGCAGGGTGATAATGGTGCCGACCAGCACCGGATCGAGCCCGGACAGGCGCACCGCCGGGGCGAAGATCGGCACCAGGATCAGCATCACCACGATCGGGTCGACGAACATGCAGCCGATGAAGAAGGCGATCGAGATGATGATCAGCAACTCGGTCGGCGAGGCGCTCATGATGCCGATGCCGCTGAGGATCTGCTGCGGGATCTGGGCAAACGAGATCACCCAGGAGAAGGCCGAGCCGGCCGCCACCAGGATGAACACCACGGCGGTGATCAGCCCGGTGGACAGGGCGATCGACGACAGCTCGCTGAACTTGACCCGACGGTAGATCAGCATTTCCAGGACCAGGGCATAGAGCACCGACACCGCGGCCGCCTCGGTGGGGCTGAACACTCCGGTGTAGATGCCGCCGATGGTCATCACCGGCAGCAGCAGCGGCAGGATGGCGCGGCGGCAGGTGACCAGGCGTTCCATCCAGCTGAATTTCTCCGCCTTGGGAATGCCGGTGATCCGCGCATAGACGTAGCAGTAGCCGGCCAGCAGGGTCATCAGCAGCAGGCCCGGACCGATGCCGGCGATGAACAGCTCCGCCACCGAGGTGCCGGACACCACGCCGTAGATGATCATGCCGATGCTCGGTGGAATCAGCAGGGCGATGTCCGAGGCGTTGATGATCAGCGACATGGCGAAGCTGTCCTTGTAGCCCTGTTGCAGCATCTTCGGCCGCATGATGCTGCCGACTCCCACCACGGTGGCCTGGGTCGAGCCGGACAGGGCGCCGAACAGCGCGCAGCTCAGGGCCGTGGTCACCGCCATGCCGCCGCGCACGTGGCCGACGAAGGCCATGGCCACGTCCAGCAGGCGATTGGCGGTGGCGCCGCGGGTGATGATGTCGGCGGCGAGGATGAACATCGGCACCGCCACCAGGGCGGCGGGGCGGATGCCGGCGATCATCTGCTGAACGATGAACTCCGGGCCCATGGTGAAGAAGAACATGAAGCCGGCGGCGGCAGCGGCCAGCAGCGTGGTCATCATCGGGAAGCCTGCCAGCAGCAGGACCAGCATGATGAGCAGCAGGGCGGTGGTCATATCCATGGCGGCAAGGACTCAGGGTTGCGGCGGAAGAGGGGCGTCGACGTGGCGGGGCGGCGCCTCGCGGCGGCCGAGTAGGACCAGCAGCTGGGTGAAGGCGTGGCGCAGGAACTGCAGGCCGGTCATGCCCAGACCCAGGGGAATCACCAGGTAGACGTAGTGCAGCGGCATCTGCAGCGCCGAGGAGGAGCGGCCGACGCGGGCGGCCGACTCCACGTAGCCGATCGCCGCCCAGGTCAGCCAGAGCATCAGCGCGGCGGTGAGCAGGTTGATCAGCAGCAGGCTGGCGGCCGCGGGCTTGCCGGTCAGGTGCTCGATGAAGGCGCTCATGCTGATGTGGCGGTTCTGCCGGGCGGCGTAGCTGCAACCGACGAAGGTGACGAAGATGATGAGGAACTGGTTGAGCTCCTCGGAGAAGTAGATGCTCTGGTTGAACAGGTAACGGCCGAACACATTGCCGACCGAGTTCACGGCCATCAGCAGGATGGCGCTGGCGAGGATGAAGGCCTCGAGCTTTTCCAGCAGCCAATCCAACTTGTGCAACCAAGACATAGCCACCTCCGGTCCGTCGTCTAATCGGCGGACGCTGTTCTTGTTGTGGAAGCCAGACCTTATCCCTGGCAAAAAACCATGTCAATTAAATATTTGGATCAGTACATTTGTTCCATGTTGGGGCGTGTGTAATGATTTTTCCCTGTTTTAGAACACGAAATGCATGGGCGGCGGGGTTTCGCCGAACAGCCCATTGAGCGTAGCCAGCCCGGCCTGCAGGCGCGAGCGACTCTGTTCGGCGCCCAGGCTGATGCGCACGTGCTGGTTGCTGCGGTCGGGGGTGGCCAGGAAGGGCTCGGCGGGGAAGATCATCACCCCTTCCTGGCGCGCGCGGCGGGCGAACTTCTCCGGCTGCCAGTGCGCCGGCAACTCGGCCCAGATGTGCATGCCATTGGGATGGGCCCTGAAGCGGCAGGCGTCGAGCAACTGGCGGGCGAGCTGCTGGCGCGCCGCGAACTCCTGCTGCTGGAAGGCGACCATGCGCTCCAGGGTACCGTCCTGCATCCACCAGCTGGCGATCTCGAACGGCATCAGGGTGGCCATCCAGGTGGTGCTGCGCAGGCGGCCGATGGCTTGCTGCACCAGGTGTGGCGGGGTGATCAGGTAGCCGGCGCGCATGCCCGGCAGGGTGACCTTGGTCAGGCTGGTGGCGTAGAAGCTGCGCTCCGGGATCAGCGCCGACAGCGGCGGGTGGCGGTCCGGCTGCAGGGCGCCGTAGACGTCGTCCTCCACCACCGTCAGGTCGTAGCGCCGCGCCAGCTCGGCGATCGCCTGGCGGCGCTCCAGGCCCATGGTGTCGCTGGTCGGGTTGTTCATGGTCGGGGTGCAGAACAGCACCCGCGCGCCGCCCTGCTTGCAGGCCGCCTCCAGTGCGTCGGGCAGCAGGCCCTGATCGTCGGTGGCCAGCCCCTTGAGGTTGAAATGCAGGGTCTGCGCCAGGGCCAGCAGCAGCATGCAGGTCTCCCGCTCGCACAGCACCGTGTCGCCGGGCTTGAGCACGGTGGCCATGGCGATGGTCAGGGCATGGGCGGCGCCGTTGCAGAACAGCATGTGGTCGGGGTTGGCCGGCATCTTCTGCTGCGCCAGCCAGGTGCAGACCACTTCGCGGTGCTGGGTCAGGCCCTGGGTCGGGTGGAAGGAGGTGATGAAGTCGTCGCGGCCCTCCCGTGCCAGGCGCTCCAGACCCTCGCGGTAGAGCTTGACGTGGCGTTGGGTGCAGACCGGATGGGCGGTGGACAGGTCGATGCCGCGGTGGGGGTCTTCATGCTCGTCGGTGGACAGGTAGTCCGACTCGTGGCTGACGTGGCGGCTGCGCACGAAGGTGCCGCTGCCGACCTGGGCGTAGATGGCGCCCTGTTTCTCGGCGTGGGCGTAGGCGTTGCTCACCGTCTGCACGCTGACGCCCAAGGTCTCGGCCAGCTCGCGGTGGGTCGGCAGCTTGCTGCCGGGCAGCAGCGCACCGCTGTTGATCGCCTCGGTCAGGGCATTGCCGATGGCCAGGTACTTGGGTTGGCCGGAGCGGATAAAGGGCTTCAGGTCAATTGTCATAGAACAATAAATTCCTTGACGATGATTGTAATGATCATACTATGGGCCTCAATGCGTATTGACCTGTATTTGTCGCGGTCACTTTAGCAGGTTTCAGTACAATTTCTCCAGGCGGGCAGACGTCCGCGGTGCCGGGACGGCATGCAGCCTGGAGGGCGTATGAACAGGCTTGCGCCTGGCTCTTGCGCCGCAGCGATGTCGTCCGCCCGGGGGCTGCCCGGCGGGCTGATAGAGGCCTGAACGCCACGGCGTTCGTTATCGAGATGCTGTCATGAGTGAAATCGCGTTGAATTTCAGCCGTGAAGAGTACGCCCAGCGACTGGCCAAGGTGCGTGCCGCCATGGCCGAGCGGGGGATCGCCACGCTGATCGTCCACGACCCGTCGAACATGGCCTGGCTCACCGGCTATGACGGTTGGTCCTTCTATACACCGCAGTGCGTGGTGGTCGGCCAGAGCGGCAACCCGCTGTGGTACGGCCGCGGCATCGACGCCAACGGCGCGCGGCGCACCGTCTACCTGCCGGAGGAGGATATCGCCTCCTACAGCGACCGCTATGTGATGAACCCGCCGCACCATGCCCTCGACTACCTGTGCGAGCAGGTGCTGCCGGCCCGTGGCTGGACCGCCGGCGTCATCGGCGTGGAGATGGACAACTACTACTACAGCGCCACCTCGCACCAGGCGCTGCTGCGCGGCTTGCCCCAGGCCCAGCTGGTGGACGCTACCGGCCTGGTCAACTGGTGCCGGGCGATCAAGTCGGCGCAGGAAGTCGAGTACATGCGCGTCGCCGCCCGCATCGTCGAGAACATGCACCGGGCTATCGTCGAGATGATCGAGCCGGGCCTGCCGAAGAACGTGCTGGTCGGCGAGATCTACCGGGTGGCCTGCGTCGGCCACGACGGCAAGTTCGGCGACTACCCGGCCATCGTGCCCATGCTGCCCTCGGGCAAGGACGCCTCGGCGCCGCACCTGACCTGGGACGACCGCCCGTTCAAGAAGGGCGAAGGCACCTTCTTCGAGATCGCCGGCTGCCACAAGCGCTACCACTGCCCGCTGTCGCGCACCGTCTACCTGGGCGAGCCCTCGGCGGCGTTCCGCAAGGCCGAGGAGGCGATCAACGCCGGCCTCGAGGCCGGTCTGGCGATGGCCAAGCCGGGCAACACCTGCGGCGACATCGCCCGCGAACTGAACAGCACCCTGCGCCGCTATGGCTATGACCGCGGCGACAACCGCTGCGGCTACCCCATCGGTCTGAGCTATCCGCCGGATTGGGGCGAGCGCACCATGAGCTTGCGCGAGAGCGACACCACGGTGTTGCAGCCGGGCATGACCTTCCACTTCATGCCGGGCCTGTGGCTGGACGACTGGGGGCTGGAGACCACCGAAAGCATCCTGATCACCGACAGCGGTGTGGAAACCCTTTGCGACTACCCGCGTGAACTGTTCGTGAAGGCCTGAGATGAGCGCAGCAGAAATGAATATTTCCCCCGAATCCGACCTCCAGGCGACCAGTCTCTCGACCATCGCCGAGGTCGGCGAAAGCACCATCAGCAGCACCGTCGACTTCGAGCGCGACGGTGTGCAGCACGGCTTCCTCAAGTTGCCGTACTCCCACGACCAGTCGGCCTGGGGCTGCATCATGATCCCCATCACCGTGGTGAAGAACGGCGCCGGCCCGACCGCGCTGCTCACCGGCGGCAACCACGGCGACGAGTACGAGGGCATCACCGCCCTGCTCAAGCTGGCCGGTGAGCTGCGGGCCGAGGAGGTCCAGGGCCGGGTGATCATCGTCCCGGCGATGAACTACCCGGCGGTGCAGAATGGCAGCCGCACCTCGCCGATCGACAAGGGCAACATGAACCGCTCCTTCCCGGGCAATCCCCATGGCGGGATGACCGAGCGCATCGCCGACTACTTCCAGCGCTACCTGATCCCGCTGTGTGACTACGCTTTGGATATCCACTCCGGCGGCAAGACCCTGGACATCCTGCCCTTCGCCGCGGCCCATCGGCTGCCCGACCCGGAGCAGGAAGCCAAGTGCATCGAGGGCGCCCGGCTGTTCGGCACCGCCGCCAGCATGATCCTCTTCGAGCTGGATGCGGCCTCGCTGTACGACACCGCCGTGGAAGCCCAGGGCAAGGTGTTCGTCACCACCGAGCTGCGCGGCGGCGGCACCAGCACGCCGCAGACCATGGCCCTGGCCGATCGCGGCGTGCGCAACTTCCTCAAGTTCGCCGGGATCATCGAAGGCGAACTGGAACTGGCGGACGAGCCGGCGCTGCAGCTGGATATGCCCGACGCCAGCTGCTACGTGCAGAGCGTGCACCGCGGCATTCTCGAGCTCGCCCTCAGCCTGGGTGATCGGGTGCGGCGCGGCGACCTGGTGGCGCGGGTGCATGCCTTCGAGCGCACTGGCACGCCGGCGGTGGAGTACCGCGCCGAGCGTGACGGCATGCTGGTGGCACGGCGCTTCCCGGCGTTGGTGGACATAGGCGACACCCTGGCGGTGATCGCCGACGTAATCGACGGCTGAAGGCAAGCAGGCTCAGTCGAACATTCTGGAACATAACAACAAGCGGAGACTTCACCATGAGCAAATTCAGTACCCTGAAGAAGGCGGCCCTGGCCGCGGCAATGGGCCTGGCCCTGGCGGGCCAGGCGGTGGCGGACGAATGGAAGTTCGCCCTGGAAGAGATCAGCGGCAGCGTGCAGGACGCCTATGCGCAGAAGTTCAAGCAGCTGGTGGAAGAGAAGAGCGGCGGCGACATCACCGTCACCGTCTACCCGTACGGCGCCCTGGGCGAGTCGGAAGACCTTACCGAGCTGGTGGCCAACGGCGTGCTGCAGTTCACCCACGGCTCCACCGGCATCCTCGGCTCCACCGCGCCGTCGATGCAGGTGTTCTCCATGCCCTACCTGCTGTCGCAGAACAACAAGGTCAACCAGGAGCTGCTGACCGAGAGCCCGACCATCTATGGACCGATGGCCGACAAGCTGAAGACCCGCAACCTGCGTCTGCTGAGCATGTACCCGGAAGGCGAGATGGTCTGGACCACCAACAAGGTGGTGCGCAAGCCGGCCGACTTCAACAACGTGAAGATGCGCGTGATGGCCTCGCCGATGCTGGTGGAAACCTACAAGTCGTTCGGCGCGGTGCCCACTCCGCTGCCGTATTCCGAGGTGTACGGTGCCCTGCAGCTGAAGATGATCGACGGCCAGGAGAACCCGATCTTCGCCATCGAGGAGATGAAGTTCTACGAGGTCACCGACGTGCTGACCTGGTCCGGCCATCAGCAGTTCACCGTCGCGGTGCTGTCCAGCGAGTCCTGGTACCAGGGCCTGCCGGCCGAGCAGCGCAAGATCATCGACGAGACCGTGGACGAGCTGGCGCCCTATATCTTCGACACCCAGGCCAAGTACAACCAGGAGCGTCTGGAGAAGATCCAGAAGGCCAAGCCGGGGATCCAGGTGGTGCACCTGACCGAGGAAGAGCAGGCCGCCTTCCGCAAGGCCAGCGAGCCGCTGCGTGACAAGCTGGTGGAGCTGGCCGGTCCGGAAGCCGGCACCGCTCTCGAGTCGCTGGAAGCCGAGATCGCCAAGCTGGAACAGAAGTACTAAGCGGCGAGCGTCATGCGTGAGCCGGCGGGGTTGCCCCGCCGGCTTTGTCACATCTGGTGCGCGGGCCAGTCCCGCGCCGGAGCGGTTCTATGCGTCTGGACAGTTACGACCTGAAGATTCTGCGCATCCTCCAGCACAACGGGCGCATCACCAAATCCAGCCTGGCCGAGGCCATCAACCTGTCGGTCAGCCCCTGCTGGGAACGGGTCAAGCGCCTGGAGGAGGCCGGCATCATCCGCGGCTACGGCGCCCAGCTGAACACCGAGGTGCTGCTCAAGCGCGCCGCGGTGCTGATCGAGATCACCCTCAAGCAGCACAACCGCGAGGCCTTCGCGCGTTTCGAGAAGGCCATGCAGGAATGCCCCCAGGTCACCGAGTGCTACGCCACGGGCGGCGGCGTCGACTACATCGTCAAGGTCATGGCCCAGGACATCGACCAGTACCAGCGCCTGGTCGATCGCTGGCTGATGGCCGACCTGGGCATCGAGCGCTACTTCACCTACATCGTCACCAAGACCATCAAGCACGTCGAGCCGCCGCTGGAGCTGGACGGCGGCGACGCCGACTAGCCACGGCAAGGCGGGCCGGCCAGCGGCCCGCTGCGCTTAGCGGCTGGCGCCGATGCCCTGCAGGGCCGTGCGGTGGCGCGCCATGAGCAGCACCAGGGTCACGGCGTAGAGGCCGATCACCACCAGGCCCACCCACTGGATCTCGAACGGGGTGAACTTGAACAGCAGCACCAGGGTCGTCAGCAGGCCGACGTTCAGGGCGATGAAGCGGCCATGGCCGAGCTTCGCCACGGTGATGCCGAGGTTGTCGGTGTACAGGCGCACCAGCGAGTCGACCGAGTTGATCACGAAGATAACCCCGACGCCGAGCATGGCCAGCTTCCAGAACTGACTGACCTCCAGCCCCAGGTCGAAGTAGCCGTAGAGCACGGAGAACCAGATCGCCAGGGGAATCGACGGGATCACCAGCAGGGCCAGCAGCAGCTGCCAGGTGCGCAGGCCGCCGACGAAGCGCGAGACGAACTGGCCGATCATCACGCTCCAGGCGAACCACCAGAACAGGTAGAAGGCGTGGTAGTCGCCCAGGGGCAGGATGAAGCCGGGCAACTGGGCGAAGTAGCCGCTGCCGATCTTCGCCGCCGCCTCGCCGAAGTAGCCCAGGCCGAGATCCGCCGCCCACCACATGCCGAGGATCAGGGCGAAGAACAGCCAGGTCGAGCCGACGCTGAGGATCTTCAGGTAGCGGATGTCGGTGCTGGAATAGACCGCCGCCAGGATGATGCCCACCACCACCAGGTAGGCCAGGCCGTCGCCCAGCTCGGGCGCGTACCAGGCGATGTTGACCAGGAACAGGTAAGCGGTGAAGGCGCAGGTGGAGATGATCACCAGGTTGTTGATCAGCTTCACCGGCCGCAGTTCGAACAGCTTGACCCGCGGCTCGACCACGCAGAAGTAGAAGGTGGTGATGAAATAGAAGGCCCAGATCAGAAAGCCCCAGAAGCCGAACTCCACCGCCAGGGGGTTGGAGAACTGGTACTGGGCCTCTTCGGCGTAGGTGGGGAACTCGGTCAGCGGGAAGATGATCAGGCCCATGTCCAGGCCGGAGGTGAAGAGGATGGCGAGGAAGGTGAACAGGCCCACCGGTTCCGGTCCGGTGCAACGCAGGTTGCCCCAGCGGACCAGGACCAGCAGGGTGGCCGCCAGCAAGGCGATGATCGCCGCCGATAAAATCAGATTCATAGAGCCCTCATGTGCCGCGAGCCGGAGCGGGCTGTGCGCAGCCCATCGCCGGGCTCGACGGTGATTTTCTTGTTGGAGTGACGTCTCGCCGTCGGCCGCGCCTGGCTTGGCCGATGGCGCAACCATCCTGACCAGGCAAAGCGACCGCTGCATGCCCGAGGGCGTCGCCGAAAGTCCCGATCCCGGCCCGCCGCCGGCGTGGGCACGGCGTTCCAGCCAATCTGCGCCCCGATCCAGCCAATTTCGTCACTGCCGAAAAAAACCGCGCAAAGGGCCGCGCAAAGAAAAAAAACCAGGTGCCGAGGGCCGGCCAAGAGAAAAAATCCTTCGCCCATCCCCCCTAAAGTGGAAGCCGTAAACACGTACCACGCCCTGCCACGCGACACCGATGCGCCAGGGCCTGTAGAGGGGACGCCGTCCATGCACACACTCAAAGATCCGCGCCTGGTTCGCCAGCTGGCCTATATCAACGGCAAGTGGGTCGCCGGCAACGAAGGCCGCGACGAAGCGGTCATCGATCCCGCCAGCGAAGAAACCATCGGCCGCTGCACCCTGCTCGACCAGGACCAGGTCGGCGCCGCCATCGATGCCGCCGACGCCGCCTTCCCGGCCTGGCGCGCCCGCTCGGTGGACGAGCGTGGTGCCATCCTCGGCAAGTGGCACGACCTGCTGCTGGAGAACAAGGAAGACCTCGCCCGCCTGATGACCCTGGAGCAGGGCAAGCCGCTGGACGAGGCCCGTGGCGAGATCGATTACGCCGCCTCCTTTATCCGCTGGTTCGCCGAGGAGGCGCGCCGCGCCTACGGCGAGACCATCCCCAGCCATATCCGCAATGCCCAGCTGGGCAGCGTGCGCGAGCCGATCGGCGTCGCCGCCCTGATCACGCCGTGGAACTTCCCCTGCGCGATGATCACCCGCAAGGCCGCCGCGGCCCTGGCCGTGGGCTGCACCGTGCTGGTCAAGCCGGCCGGCGAGACGCCGTTCTCCGCCCTGGCCCTGGCCGAGCTGGCCGAGCGCGCCGGCTTCCCCGCCGGGGTGTTCAACGTCATCACCGGTGAGCCGGAGATGGTCTCCCAGGTGCTCTGCGCCAGCGACAAGGTCAAGGCGCTGTCCTTCACCGGCTCGACCCGGGTCGGTCGCCTGCTCCTGCAGCAGGCCGCGGCCACGGTGAAGAAGTGCTCGATGGAGCTGGGCGGCAATGCGCCCTTCATCGTGCTGCCGGACATGGACGTGGAGCAGGCCGCCCAGGCGGCGATCGACGCCAAGTTCCAGACCACCGGCCAGGACTGCCTGGCGGCCAACCGCATCTTCGTCCATCGCTCGCTGTATGAGCCCTTCCTCGCCGCCTTCGCCCGGCGCATGGGCGAGCTGACGGTGGGCAACGGCCTGGTCCGCGGGGTCAGCCAGGGCCCGCTGATCAACGCCAAGGCGGTGGCCAAGGCCCAGGAGCTGGTGGACGACGCCGTCGCCAAGGGTGCGCGGCTGCTGGTCGGCGAGCAGGATCAGGCGCCGGGGCGCAACTTCTTCATGCCGACCCTGCTGGCCGACGTGAGCGAGGACATGCGCGTCTACCGCGAGGAGAACTTCGCCCCGGTGGCCGGCGTGCTGGCCTGGGACGACCTGGAGCAGCTCATCGCCCAGGCCAACGACACCGAGTACGGCCTGGCCGCCTATGTCTATGGTTACGACATGCGCCAGGTGTGGCGCCTGCTGCGCGGCCTGGAGTTCGGCATGGTCAGCGTCAACTCGGTGAAGATGACCGGCCCGCCCGTGCCCTTCGGCGGCGTCAAGCAGTCCGGCCTCGGCCGCGAGGGTTCGCGCCACGGCCTCGATGAGTACAGCCAGATCAAGTACTACTGCCTGGGCAACCTGCCCAGCGCCAGCGGAAGTTAACCGCGCTCAGCCGCCTGAACGCCACCTGAAACCGAATCGAACGAGGGCACTGCCATGACCATCGACACCCAGAAGATCATCGAGATCGACCGCCAGAACGTCTTTCACGCCTCCACCCACCTGAAGCAACACGCCCACGGCGAGAGCCCGGCGCGCATCGTCACCGGCGCCAAGGGCATCCGCATCCAGGACTCCCTGGGCAACGAGTTCATCGACGGCTTCGCCGGCCTGTACTGCGTGAACATCGGCTACGGCCGCACCGAGATGGCCGAGGCGATCTACGAGCAGGCCAAGCAGCTGGCCTACTACCACACCTATGTCGGCCACACCACCGAGGGCATGGCCACCCTGTCCGAGCGCATCGTCAGGCTCGCCGGCCAGGGCATGAGCAAGGTCTACTACGGCATGTCCGGATCGGACGCCAACGAGACCCAGCTCAAGCTGGTCTGGTACTACAACAACATCCTCGGCCGTAAGGAGAAGAAGAAGGTCATCTCCCGCGACCGCGGCTACCACGGCTCGAGCATCGCCTCCGGCTCCATGACCGGCCTGCCGGTGTTCCACGCCCACTTCGACCTGCCGCTGGAGCGCATCAAGCACACCGTGGCGCCGGTCTACTACCGCCGCCCCGACGACGGCATGAGCGAACTGGAGTTCTCCCGCTACTGCGCGCAGAAGCTCGAGGAGATGATCCTGGCCGAGGGCCCGGACACCGTCGCCGCCATGATCGGCGAGCCGGTGCTCGGCACCGGCGGCATCGTGCCGCCGCCGCAGGGCTACTGGAGCGAAATCCGCAAGGTGCTGGACAAGTACGACATCCTGCTGATCGCCGACGAGGTGGTCTGCGGCTTCGGTCGCCTGGGCGTGGACTTCGGCTCGCAGTACTACGAGATGAAGCCGGATCTGATCACCGTGGCCAAGGGCCTGACCTCGGCCTACCAGCCGCTGTCCGGGGTCATCGTCGGCGAGCGCGTGTGGCAGGTGCTGGAGCAGGGCACCGACACCTACGGCGCCATCGGCCACGGCTACACCTACTCCGGGCACCCCATGGGCATCGCCTCGGCGATCGCCAACCTGGACATCATCGAGCGCGAGAACCTCACCGGCAACGCCCGTGACACCGGCGCCTACCTGCAGCAGCGCATGCAGGAAACCTTCGCCGACCACCCGTTGGTGGGCGAGGCGCGCGGCATCGGCCTGCTGGCGGCCCTGGAGTTCTCCGCCGACCGCAGCAAGCGTCAGCACTTCGACCCGAACCTCAAGGTCGGCCCGCAGATTTCCGCCGCCTGCCTGGAAGAGGGCCTGATCGCTCGCGCCATGCCCCACGGCGACATCCTCGGCTTCGCCCCGCCGCTGGTGGTCACCCGCGGCGAGGTCGACGACATCGTCGCCCGTGCCGAGCGGGCGGTGAACAAGGTCACCGACAAGCTGATCAGCAGCGGCGCCTGGCAGGCCAAGTAAGCGCCAGGTCAATGCGGGGTCGTCGTGCAGGCGACCCCGCCTGCGTTCACAGGTTGGACTTAGCCATGAGCAAACAACTGACACTGCAAGACATCTACCTGGCGCGCCGGCGCATCGCCGGGCTGGCCCTGCGCACGCCGCTGGTGCGTTCCGAATCGCTGTCGCGGCGCTGGAACTGCGAGGCCTGGCTGAAGCTGGACTGCCTGCAGCCGACCGGTGCCTTCAAGCTGCGCGGCGCGGTCAACGCGCTGCTGGGCCTGGACGCCGAACAGCGCCAGCGCGGCGTGGTGACCATGTCCACCGGCAATTTCGGTCGCGCCCTGGCCTACGCCGGCCAGCACCTGGGCATTCCGGTCAAGGTTTGCATCTCGCGCCTGGTGCCGGACAACAAGGTCGAGGCTCTGCGCCAGAGCGGCGCCGATCTGGTGATCCACGGCCAGATCCAGGACGAGGCCGACGTCGAGGCGCGCCGCCTGCGCGACGAGCAGGGCCTGGCCTATGTCTCGCCGTTCGACGATCCGCTGGTGATCGCCGGCCAGGGCACCTGCGGGCTGGAGATCATGGAAGAGCAGCCGGAGATCGACCTGGTGTTCGCCGGCCTGTCCGGCGGCGGCCTGATCGCCGGCATAGGCCTGGCGGTGAAGACCATCAACCCGCGGGCCGAGGTGATCGGCGTGAGCATGAACGAGGGCGCGGCGATGCTCGAGAGCCTGGCCGCCGGCCATCCGGTGCAGGTGCCCGAAGTGGCGTCGCTGGCCGACAGCCTGGGCGGCGGCGTGGGCCTGGACAACGCCTGGAGCTTCGCCATGACCCAGCGCTACATGGACCGTGGCTACCGGGTCGACGAGGAGCAGATCGCCCGCGCCATGGTGCACTTCCTGCGAGAAGAGAAACTGCTGGTCGAGGGCGCCGCCGCCGTCGGCGTGGCCGCCGTCGAGCAGCACCAGCTGGACCTGAGCGGGCGCCGCGTGGCGTTCGTGGTCAGCGGCCAGAACCTGTCCACCGCCACCTTTGCCGAGGCCTGCCGCCTGGCCGGAGAGCGCCCCTATGAACATCTATAAGCGTGAGCAGATCGCCGCCAAGGTGAAGCTCGACCCGGCGGCCCTGGCCGCCGTGGAAGCCGGCTTCGCCGCCCTCGGCCGTGGCGAGGTGGAGATGCCGCCGATCCTCAGCATGAACATCGCCGAGAGCAACGGCGAGGTGGACGTGAAGACCGCCCACATCCAGGGCTGGCCGCGCTTCGCGGTGAAGATCAGCCCCGGCTTCTTCGACAATCCCAAGCTCGGCCTGCCCAGCCTCAACGGCCTGATGCTGCTGTTCTCGGCCAAGACCGGGCTGGTCGATGCGGTGCTGTTCGACGAGGGCTACCTGACCGACATCCGCACCGCCCTGGCCGGCGCCATCGCCGCCAAGCACCTGGCCCGCGAGAATGCCCAGCGGGTCGCGGTGATCGGCGCCGGCCTGCAGGCCGAGCTGCAGGTGGCGGCCCTGCGCCTGGTGCGCGACATCCGCCAGGTGCATGTGCACGCCCGCGGGCGCAGCAAGGCCGAGGCCTATGCCACGCGCATGCGCGAGCAGTACGGCCTGGCGGTGACGGTGCACGACAGCGCCGCCGACGCCTGTGCCCAGGCCGACATCGTGGTCACCACCACCCCGGCCCGCGAGCCGGTGCTGCGCTGGAGCGACCTGCCCAGGGGCGTGCATGTCACCGCCATGGGCTCGGACAACCCGCACAAGCAGGAACTGGAGCCGAGCATCCTGGCCAACGCCGACGTGCTGGTGGTCGATCGCCTCAGTCAGTCCCGCGCCCTCGGCGAGCTGCACCACGCCCCGGACCTGCAGCGCGAGGTGTTCGAACTGGGCCGCCTGATCGCCGAGGAGCGCCAGGCGCGCAGCTCTGCCGAGCAGGTCACCGTATGCGACCTGACCGGCACCGGGGTGCAGGACACCGCCATCGCCAACTACGCCGCGCGCCTGCTCGAGGAGGCCTGAGATGGTCCAGTCCTTCGCCGAGTTCCAGGCCCTGCAGCAGACCTTCGAGCACGTACGGGCCAGCGATGACGGCCATGTGCGCATCGGTCTGGTGCAGCTGGCCAGCGACTTCACCCTGGAGAACGAGTGGCGCCAGCTGCTCGGTGAGCGGGTCGAGCTGTACAGCACCCGCACCCCCTGCAGCCCGACCGTCACCCCGGACGGGTTGCGCGGCCTGGCCCAGGGCCTGAGCCAGTCCAGCGCGCTGCTGGTGCCGGGCATGCCCCTGGACGTGCTGGCCTTCGGCTGCACCTCGGGCAGCATGCTGATCGGCGAGCAGGAGGTGACCCGGCTGATCAACCAGGCCCACCCCGGCGTGCCGGTGACCAACCCCTGGAGCGCGGTCAAGGCGGCCCTGCGCGGCCTCGACGCGCGGCGCATCGCGGTGCTCACGCCGTACATCGGCGAGGTCAACTACCCGATCTACCAGGGCCTGCAGCGGGCCGGCCACGAGGTGGCGGCCTTCGGCACCTTCGGCGTGCTGGAGGATGCCGAGATTCCGCGGATTCCCGAGGCGGCCATCAAGCAGGCGGCACGCGAGCTGCTGATCGGCCAGCGGGTCGACGCGCTGTTCCTCTCCTGCACCAACCTGCGCACCCTGGGCATGCTCGGCGAGCTGGAGCGCAGCCTGGGCCTGCCGGTGATCTCCAGCAACCAGGCGATGTTCTGGCATGCCCTGCAGCTGGCTGGCTGCGTGCATCGGCCCCAGGGTTTCGGTACCTTGCTGACCGACAGCTACGCGTTGGCGTGACGGGCGCGCGGGTGCGCCGGCGCGACGGGCTGGATCGGGGAGTCTGAGGTGCAGGACAGGCAGAAGGGCTTGCTGTTGACCGCCTTCGGGGTGCTGGTGCTGTCCCCGGACGCCCTGGTGCTGCGCTGGCTGGCGGCCGATGCCATGCAGATCCTGGCCTGGCGTGGCCTGCTGATGGCCGTCGGCCTGGGTCTGCTGCTGGCCTGGCGCTACCGCGGCGAGCTGCCGGCCGCCGCCCGCCGCTGTGGCTGGACCGGCCTCGGCTGCGCCCTGTGCTACTGCGTCAGCACCATCGGCTTCGTCCAGGCGATCAGCCTGGCCGGGGCGGCCAACACCCTGCTGATCCTCAGCATCGCCCCGCTGATCGCCGCGGCCCTGGCCTGGATTTTTCTCGGCGAACGCCTGGCCCTGCGCACCCTGCTGGCGATCCTGATCTGCGTCGGCGGGGTGCTGCTGATCGTCGCCGACCGCTCGCCGGGCAACAGCCTGGCGGGCAACGCCTGGGCCCTGGCGGCCGCCACCCTGTTGGCGGGCAACTTCACCCTGGCGCGCAGTCGCCCGGCGGTGGACATGAGCCCGTCGCTGGTGCCCGGTGCCCTGCTGGTGTCGCTGCTGGGGTTCCTGTTCGGCGGCCATCCGGCCCTGAGCGTGCCGCAGTGGGCCGGTCTGGCCTTCATGGCCGGGCTGCTGCTGCCGCTGGCGTTCACCCTGATCCAGCTCGGCCCGCGCTGGATCAGCGGCACCGAGGTGGGGCTGTTGCTGCTGCTGGAGGTGGTGCTCGGGCCGCTGTGGGTCTGGTGGCTGCTGGGCGAGGCGCCGAGCCGCCAGGTGCTGCTGGGCGGCGGCCTGATCTTCCTCACCCTGTGCGGTCACAGCCTGCTGGGCTGGCGGCGCGCGGCGCCGCAGCCCGGCTGAGCGGCTCAGTCCAGGCGCAGGACCTTGGCCAGGAGGATCTTCGGACCCTTCATCTTCTTGATGATGATGCGCAGGCCCTCGACCACCAGCACCTCTTCTTCCTCCGGTACCCGCTTGAGCGTCTCGTACACCAGTCCGGCGAGGGTTTCCGCCTCGATATGGTCGAGGTTGACGCCGAGCAGGCGCTCGACCTTGAACAGCGGCGTGTCGCCGCGCACCAGCAGCTTGCCCGGCTGGTAGGCGAGGATGCCGCGCTCGGCCTTGCGGTGTTCGTCCTGGATGTCGCCGACCAGGGCCTCCAGCACGTCCTCCATGGTCAGGTAGCCGATCACCTTGCCGTCGGCCTCCTCGACCAGGGCGAAGTGCGCGCCGCCCTGGCGGAACTGCTCGAGCAGGCTGGACAGCGGCATATGCCGGGTGACCCGTTCGATCGGGTGCATCAGCTCGGAAATCTTCAGTGCCGAGGGCAGCATTTCCAGCAGCGACAGGTGCAGCAGCAGGTCCTTGATGTGCAGCACGCCGACGAAGTCCTCGGCCTCGGTGTCGTACACCGGGTAGCGGCTGTACTTGTGCCGGCGGAACACGCTGAACACCTCTTCCAGAGGTGCGTTCAGCTCCAGGTAGACCAGGTCCTCGCGGGAGTTGGCCCAGTCCACCACCTCCAGTTCGCCCAGCTCCACCGCCGAGGCCAGCACGCGCATGCCCTGGTCACCCGGGTCGCGGGCGCGGCTGGAGTGCAGGATCAGCTTGAGTTCGTCGCGGCTGTAGTGGTGCTCGTGGTGCGGCCCAGGCTCGCCCTGACCGGCGACGCGCAGGATGGCGTTGGCGCTGGCGTTGAGCAGGAAGATCGCCGGGTACATCAGCCAGTAGAACAGGTACAGCGGTGCAGCTGTCCACAGCGACAGCAATTCGGGCTTGCGGATCGCCCAGGACTTGGGCGCCAGCTCGCCGACCACGATGTGCAGGTAGGAGATGATGGCGAAGGCGCTGAAGAAGGCGATGGCGCTGACCAGCTTCGGCGACTCGATGCCGATGGCGCCGAGCAGCGGTTCGAGCAGGTGGGCGAAGGCCGGCTCGCCGACCCAGCCCAGGCCCAGGGAGGCCAGGGTGATGCCCAGCTGGCAGGCCGACAGGTAGGCGTCCATCTGCTCGTGCACGGTGCGCAGGATATGCCCGCGCCAGCCGTGCTGCTCGGCCAGGGATTCGACCTTGGTCGCGCGCAGGCGGACGATGGCGAACTCGGCGGCGACGAAGAAGCCGTTGAGCAGAACCAGGAAGAGTGCGAATAGAACCAGGCCGAAATCGGCGAAATAGGCAGCGGCGGAGTAGCTAGAGGAGGGGTCCATAAAGGGTTCGGTTGACCAAAGACGGCTAAGGGTGGGGTTTGTCGGCCGGCTTTGCAAGCGCCGCTGTTACTTGGTCCGACGCACCACCTGGGCGGTGGGGAAATGGCAGGTGAAGGTGCTGCCCTTGCCCAGGCTGCTGCTGATGTCCAGGCGCCCGCGATGGCGCAGCAACACGTGCTTGACGATGGCCAGGCCGAGGCCGGTGCCGCCGGTGTTGCTGGCGCGGCTGGCGTCGACCCGGTAGAAGCGTTCGGTCAGGCGCGGCAGGTGCTTGGCCTCGATGCCCGGTCCGTTGTCCCGCACCGCCAGGTGCGCGCCCTGTTCGTCGCCCCACCAGCGAATGTTGATCTCGCCGCCGCCGGGGCTGTACTTCACCGCGTTGAACACCAGGTTGGAGAAGGCGCTGCGCAGTTCCGCCTCGCTGCCCTTGAGCTTGAGGTCCTGGTCGGCCTCCAGGCTGATGCGGTGGCGGCGTTCGCCGGACAGGGCCTGGGCGTCGTTGTTGATCGTCAGCAGCAGCAGGTCGACCGCCACCGGCTGGTTGTCCGTGGGGTAGTCGGTGGCTTCCAGCTTGGCCAGCAACAGCAGGTCGTTGAGCAGGGCCTGCATGCGTGCGCCCTGCTGCTGCATCTGTTGCAGGGCGCGCAGCCAGCGCGGACTGAGGGCCTCGACGTTGTCCAGCAGGGTTTCCAGGTAACCGCTGATCACCGTCAGCGGGGTGCGCAGTTCGTGGGAAACGTTGGCGACGAAATCCTTGCGCATCTGCTCCAGCTGATGCAGCCGGGTGACGTCGCGCACCAGCATCAGGTGCTCGTTGTTGCCGTACTGGGTGATCTGGATCTGCAGGTGCACGCGGCTGTTGACCGGCGAGGGCAGGTCCAGCGGCTCGAGGTAGTGCTCGCGCTCGAAGTACTCCTTGAAGCGTGGGTCGCGCACCAGGTTGCTGATCGGCTGACCGCTGTCCTGGGGGGTCTGCAGGCCGAGCAGGGTCTCCGCGGCTCGGTTCCACCACTCCAGGTTGCCGTCGCGGTCGAGCATGATCACCGCGTCGCGCAGTGCCGCGGTGGACTCCTGCACCCGGTCGATGACCGCCTGCAGCCGGCCGCGCGCCTTCTCGTTGCGCCGTTGCAGGTTGTAGATGCTGTCGAACACCTCGCCCCACAGGCCGTAGCCATCCGGCGGCGGCTCGTCGGGCTGATGCTCGCGCAGCCATTTGTGCAGGCGCAGCAGCTGGCTGAGGTTCCAGGCCAGGTAGCCGGCCAGGCCGATGACCAGCGCCCAGGCGGTCTGGCCGGTGATCAGGCCCAGCAGCAGGCAGGCGCCGACCAGCAGCAGCAGGCGGCGCGTCAGGGCGCCATGCCAGTTTTGGTTCACGTGAAAATCATCCGCCAATCGATCCTTTCAGCCAGTCCCTGTTACGGGCCGGGTATCCTAACCCATAGGGCTGGCTGCTAGCTCTTGGTGGAGAAACGATAGCCGGTGCCGCGCACGGTTTGCACCAGGTTCTCGTAGCCCTCGCCGAGGGCCTTGCGCAGGCGGCGGATATGCACGTCGACGGTGCGCTCCTCGACATAGACGTTGCCGCCCCAGACCTGATCGAGCAGTTGGCCACGGGTGTAGGCGCGCTCCTGGTGGGTCATGAAGAACTGCAGCAGGCGGTATTCGGTGGGGCCCATCTCGGCCGGCTTGCCGTCGATGGTCACCCGGTGGCTGATCGGGTCGAGCAGCAGCCCGCCCACTTCGATCGGCCCTTCGCTGTCGCTGGGACCGGCGCGGCGCAGCACCGCCTTGAGGCGGGCGACCAGTTCGCGCGGCGAGAACGGCTTGGTGATGTAGTCGTCGGCGCCGACTTCCAGGCCCTGGATCTTGTTGTCCTCTTCGCCCTTGGCGGTGAGCATGATGATCGGGATGTCGCCGGTCAGCTCGTCGCGCTTGAGCCGCCGGGCCAGCTCGATGCCGCTGGTGCCGGGGAGCATCCAGTCGAGGAGGATCAGGTCGGGCTTGCGGTCGACGATGATGGCGTGAGCCTGCTGGGTGTTTTCCGCTTCCAGGCACTCGTATCCGGCCATCTCCAGGGCCACCGCGATCATCTCGCGGATCGGTGCTTCGTCATCGACGATCAGGATGTTCTTGCCAACCATGGGTCCCGCCTCGGTTCGTTGAACTGTCTTGCGCCGCATTAGATAACGGAATTGTTGCAGCTATGTGACAGCTCCCCCTGGCCAGTCTACACCCCGGCGCTGCGCTGTCAGCGCAGGGCGTAGTCGGCGACCAGGCCGAGGAAGATCGCCAGCCCGGCCCAGTGGTTGTGCAGAAAGGCGTTGAAGCAGGCCATGGGCTTGCGGTTGCGGGTCTTGTGGTACTCCCAGGCGAAGCAGCCGGCGGCGACCAGCAGGCCGAGGTGGAAGTACAGGCCCAGCTCGAAGCGCGCCGCCGCCAGCAGCAGGCAGAGCAGCGCCAGGCCCTGCAGGCTGGCGATGATCGGGCGATCGGCATCGCCGAACAGAATGGCGGTGGATTTGACCCCGATCTTCAGGTCGTCCTCGCGATCGGCCATGGCGTAGTAGGTGTCGTAGGCCACCGTCCACAGCAGGTTGGCGATGTACAGCAGCCAGGCTTCCGGCGGCACGCCGCCGGTCTCGGCGGTAAAGGCCATCGGCATGCCCCAGGAAAACGCCGCGCCGAGCACCACCTGGGGGTAGAAGGTGTAGCGCTTCATGAAGGGGTAGCAGGCGGCCAGGGCCAGGCCGCCGAAGGACAGCCAGATGGTCGCGGCGTTGGTCAGCAGCACCAGCACGAAGGCGGCCGCCACCAGCATGGCGAACAGCAGCAGGGCCTCGCGCGGCTGAACCCGGCCGCTGGCCAGCGGCCGCGCCTGGGTGCGCGCGACATGGCCGTCGAAGTCGCGGTCGGCGTAGTCGTTGATCACGCAGCCGGCGGCGCGCATCAGGATCACCCCGGTGACGAAGATGAACAGGTTCTTCGCGCTTGGCACACCCTCGGCCGCCACCCACAGCGCCCAGAGAGTCGGCCACAGCAGCAGGTAGATGCCGATCGGCTTGTCCAGGCGCATCAGCTGGATGAAGTCCCAGGCGCGGGGGTGCAGGCGATCGAAGGATTTCAGCAGGCGGGTATACATCGGGCGCGTCTCCGTGCGGGTTGCGCGGATTATACGGGCGATAACCATGGCGGGTGGATGACGCCGTTTCCAATAGCCGGCATTGCGCCTTGCCGGATGGAGCGCGCGTCGCCCTAGGTGTCGATCCCGGCGGCGTCCCACAGCGCCGGCAGGAACACCTCGGCCACCAGCACGCCGAGGGCGCCACGGCTGAAGCACGAGCGCCGCGCCCACAGGCGCTCGGCGCGCGCCTCGGCGGGCAGCCAGGCGGCGGGGTAGTGACAGGCCTGCAAGGCGCCGCGGTCGAAGGCGCGGTCGCTGAACAGCAGTTCGCCGAGCGAGCGGCTGCCGAGCTGGTCGAGGGCCAGGCCCGAGCCCTCCAGGGCGCTGCGTGCGGCCACGCTGCGGGCGAACACCCAGGGCTGGCCATGGCCGCGCAGGTAGACCTCGCGCACCCAGCCGAGGCTGCCGGCGGCCACGCCGAGGGCGACGCACTCGTCGTTGCGCAGGCGCTGCCAGCCCTCGACCAAGGGGGTAACGCTGAAGCCGCCGGCGGCCAGGGCAGTCAGGCGGCGGGTCAGTGAGTCCTGGTTGAACAGCCAGTCGCGCACCCCGGCGGCGGGCGTCGGATGCAACTGGCTGGCGCTCAGCCAGCGGGGCGGGTGGGCTAGGGAGGCGTGGGGCACGGACAGGTTCACCGCGAATCGGAAGCGCGCGAGTCTACCACGGCGTTCGCCGCCGTTTGCCGCGGGGCCACTCGCGGCGGCGCCTAGGACCAGCCCTCCAGGCGCATGGTGGCGCGCACCAGGCGCTGTTCTTCCTGCTCGATGTCGCGCAGGTTGTCGCGGATGCCGTGGATATGCTCGCGGGCCGCGCGCTGCGCCTGTTCCGGCAGGCGCTCGATCACCGCGTGGTACAGGCGCGCATGCTGGCGGTCGATCTGACGCTTCTGCAGCGGCCGGTGATAGAGGTTGTTCACCGAGGCGAACACCGTGCTGAGCATCAGGTCGGTCAGCGACTGCAGGGTGTGCAGCAGCACCGGGTTGTGCGAGGCCTCGCAGATGGCCAGGTGGAAGGCGTGGTCGAGGCGTGCGTGCTCCCGCGGCTCGACGCCTTCGGGGCGGTCGTGGGCGGCGAGCATCTCCTCGTAGCGCCGGGTCAGCAGGACGAAGTCGGCATCGGTGCCGCGCAGGGCCGCCAGGCGCGCCGACTCGGCTTCCAGCAGCGCGCGCACTTCCAGCAGGTCGTAAAGGGTGCGTGGCTGCGAACTGAACAGGCTCATCAACGGGCTGGCGTCGCGCGGTCCGCTCAGCGCAGCGACCCGCGAATCGCGGCCCTGGGCGGTCTCGATGATGCCGCGCCCGCGCAGAACCTTGAGCCCTTCGCGCAGGGCCGAGCGGGAAATGCCCAGCTTTTCGCACAGGCGCCGCTCCGACGGCAGCGGCTGGCCGACCTTGAGCACGCCGTCGACGATCAGGCGCTCGATGCGTTCGGCCACCACGTCGCTGACCTGGCGGCGGGGGGCGGCAGTTGATTCGCTCATCACGGTGCCTCGCTAAGCTGGTAGGACCAGTTCAGTAAAGATATCCACAGGATTGCAACTATAAACCTGAAGTCCTTATTTCATAAGGAGAAATCCAAGAGATATCAGGTTATTCGTCGCTAAAAACTGGTCGTACCAGTGTCAATTGCGATGGACGTGGAGATTCGTCCGGTCTACATATTGGCGTCACATCAGCAGTCCGGGAACGCGATTCCCGGGTTGACCAGAACCATGACGCTGCCTGATTGAGCCTGCTAATGAATATTCTGTACGACGAGCGCGTCGACGGCGCGCTGCCCAAGGTCGACAAGTCCGCACTGCTGAGCGAGCTGCAAGCGCGCCTGCCGGACCTCGAAATCCTGCACACCCAGGAAGACCTCAAGCCCTACGAGTGCGATGGTCTGTCCGCCTATCGCACCACGCCGCTGATGGTGGTGCTGCCCGAGCGGGTCGAGCAGGTGGAAAGCCTGCTCAAGCTCTGCCACCAGCTTCAGGTGCCGGTGGTGGCCCGTGGCGCCGGCACCGGTCTGTCCGGCGGCGCGCTGCCGCTGGAGCAGGGCATCCTGCTGGTGATGGCGCGCTTCAAGCAGATCCTCGAGGTCAACCCCGAGGGTCGTTTCGCCCGGGTCCAGCCCGGCGTGCGCAACCTGGCCATCTCCCAGGCGGCCGCCCCCTACGAGCTGTACTACGCACCGGACCCGTCCTCGCAGATCGCCTGCTCGATCGGCGGCAACGTCGCCGAGAACGCCGGTGGCGTGCACTGCCTGAAGTACGGCCTGACCGTGCACAACCTGCTCAAGGTGGAGATCCTCACCGTCGAGGGCGAACGCATGACCCTGGGCAGCGATGCCCTGGACGCCCCGGGCTTCGACCTGCTGGCGCTGTTCACCGGCTCCGAGGGCATGCTCGGCATCGTCACCGAGGTCACGGTCAAGCTGCTGCCCAAGCCGCAGGTGGCGCGGGTGCTGCTGGCCAGCTTCGATTCGGTGGAGAAGGCCGGGCGCGCCGTGGGCGACATCATCGCCGCCGGCATCATCCCCGGCGGCCTGGAGATGATGGACAACCTGGCGATCCGTGCTGCCGAAGACTTTATCCGCGCCGGCTACCCGGTGGAGGCCGAAGCCATCCTGCTGTGCGAGCTGGACGGCGTCGAGGCCGACGTGCAGGACGACTGCGCGCGGGTCGAGGCGGTGCTCAAGCAGGCCGGCGCCACCGAGGTGCGCCTGGCCCGCGACGAGGCCGAGCGGGTCAAGTTCTGGGCCGGACGCAAGAATGCCTTCCCGGCGGTCGGGCGCATCTCGCCGGACTACTACTGCATGGACGGCACCATCCCGCGCCGCGAGCTGCCCGGCGTGCTCAGGGGCATCACCGAGCTGTCCGAGGAGTTCGGCCTGCGCGTGGCCAACGTGTTCCACGCCGGCGACGGCAACATGCACCCGCTGATCCTCTTCGATGCCAACCAGCCCGGTGAGCTGGAGCGCGCCGAGGCCCTCGGCGGCAAGATCCTCGAGCTCTGCGTCAAGGTCGGCGGCAGCATCACCGGCGAACACGGCGTGGGCCGCGAGAAGATCAACCAGATGTGCGCCCAGTTCAACAGCGACGAGCTGACCCTGTTCCACGCGGTGAAGGCGGCCTTCGATCCGAGCGGCCTGCTCAACCCCGGCAAGAACATCCCGACCCTGCACCGCTGCGCCGAGTTCGGCTCCATGCATGTGCACCACGGGCAGCTGCCTTTCCCCGAACTGGAGCGTTTCTAATGGTCACGCGTCACGACGCAGACGCCAGTGCGGCGCTGCTGGAACAAGTCAATAACGCCCTTAACAGCTCGACTGCGCTGCGCATTCAGGGCGGCAACAGCAAGGCCTCTCTCGGTCGCAGGGTCGACGGCGAGGTGCTCGACACCCGTGCCCACCGCGGCATCGTCAGCTACGACCCGACCGAGCTGGTGATCACCGCCCGCGCCGGCACGCCGCTGGTCGAGCTGGAAGCGGCGCTGGACGAGGCCGGGCAGATGCTCACCTGCGAGGCCCCGCACTTCACCGAGGACGCCACGGTCGGCGGCATGATCGCCGCCGGCCTGTCCGGCCCGCGTCGGCCCTGGTCCGGCGCGGTTCGTGACCTGGTCCTCGGTACCCGGGTGATCACCGGCATGGGCAAGCACCTGCGCTTCGGTGGCGAGGTGATGAAAAACGTCGCCGGCTACGACCTGTCGCGCCTGATGGCCGGCAGCTTCGGCTGCCTGGGGGTGATCACCGAGGTGTCGCTCAAGGTACTGCCCAAGCCGCGCCAGACCCTCAGCCTGCGTTTGCAGATGGACGCCGCCCAGGCCCTGCAGAAGCTCGCCGAATGGGGCCAGCAGCCGATCCCGCTGAGCGCCGCCAGCCATGACGGCCAGGCCCTGCACCTGCGCCTGGAAGGCGGCGAGGGTTCGGTGGCCGCGGCCCGCGAGCGCCTCGGCGGTGAGGCGCTCGAGGGCGACTACTGGACCGACCTGCGCGACCAGCGCCTGGCCTTCTTCGCCGATGCGCGGCCGTTGTGGCGCCTGGCCGTGCCGACCAACACCGGCGTGCTGGCACTGCCCGGCGATCAGCTGATCGACTGGGGCGGCGCCCAACGCTGGCTGAAGTCCGATGCCGATGCCGCCTCGATCCGGCAGATCGTCGGCGAAGTCGGTGGCCACGCCACCTGCTTCAGCGCCGGTCACTGCGACACCCCGTTCCAGCCGCTGGCGGCGCCCCTGCAGCGCTACCACCGCCAGCTGAAAGCCCAGCTCGACCCCCAGGGCATCTTCAACCCTGGCCGCATGTATTCCGAGGTGTAAGCCGT
The DNA here is from genome assembly GCF_024397895.1 of Pseudomonas benzenivorans. Classification (NCBI taxonomy): domain Bacteria; kingdom Pseudomonadati; phylum Pseudomonadota; class Gammaproteobacteria; order Pseudomonadales; family Pseudomonadaceae; genus Pseudomonas; species Pseudomonas benzenivorans. The sequence continues at coordinate 2,386,050 of NZ_CP073346.1, read as the reverse complement.
GCAGACGAACCTGAGTGAACAAGCCAAGCGTCTGCCGCGTGGCGAAGAAGCCGAACGCATCCTGCGGACCTGCGTGCATTGCGGCTTCTGCAACGCCACCTGCCCGACCTATCAGCTGCTCGGCGACGAGCTGGACGGGCCGCGCGGGCGCATCTACCTGATCAAGCAGGTGCTCGAAGGCAACGAGGTCACCGCCAAGACCCAGTTGCACCTGGACCGTTGCCTGACCTGCCGCAACTGCGAAACCACCTGCCCCTCGGGGGTGCAGTACCACAACCTGCTGGACATCGGCCGTGCCGTGGTCGATGCGGCCGTGCCGCGTCCGCTGGCCCAGCGTGCGCTGCGCGAGAGCCTGCGCGCCGTGGTGCCGAACGCCAGCCTGTTCAAGGGCCTGACCCAGGTCGGCCAGGTGTTCCGCCCGCTGCTGCCGGAGGCCCTCCAGGCCAAGCTGCCGCGCGCCGCCCGTGCCGCCAAGCCGCGTCCCGAGCCGCGCCACGGGCGCCGCGTGCTGATGCTCGAAGGCTGCGTGCAGCCGGGCCTGTCGCCCAACACCAATGCGGCCACGGCGCGGGTGCTCGATCGCCTCGGCATCAGCGTCACGCCGATCTTCGAGGCCGGCTGCTGCGGCGCCGTGGACTACCATCTCAACGCCCAGGACAAGGGCCTGGAGCGCGCCCGGCGCAACATCGACGCCTGGTGGCCGGCCATCGAGCAGGGCGCCGAGGCCATCGTGCAGACCGCCAGCGGCTGCGGCGCCTTCGTCAAGGAATACGGCCACCTGCTGGCCCAGGACCCGGCCTACGCCGAGAAGGCCAAGCGCGTCAGCGCCCTGGCCAAGGACCTGGTCGAGGTGCTCGGCGCCGAGCCCCTGGAGCAGCTCGGGGTGCGCGGCGACAAGCGCCTGGCGTTCCATTGCCCCTGCACCCTGCAACACGCGCAGAAGCTCGGCGGCGCGGTCGAAGGCGTGCTCAGCCGCCTCGGCTTCAGCCTCACCGCCGTGCCGGACAGCCACCTGTGCTGCGGCTCGGCCGGCACCTATTCGCTGACCCAGCCGGAGCTGTCCAAGCAGCTGCGTGACAACAAACTCGACGCCCTGGAGAGCGGCCAGCCGGAGGTGATAGTCACCGCCAACATCGGCTGCCAGACCCACCTCGACGGCGCCGGCCGCACCCCCGTGCGGCACTGGATCGAACTCGTCGAAGAAGCCCTGAATTAACCGGAGATCACCATGTATACCAAAGCCGTATTGAGCCAGACCGAAGTCAGTCGCATCCTCGCCGCCGCCCGCGCCGAAGCCCAGCAGAACCAGTGGGCCGTGGCCATTGCCGTGGTCGACGACGGTGGCCACCCGCTGGCCCTGGAGCGCCTCGATGGTTGCGCGCCGATCGGCGCCTACATCGCCACCGAGAAGGCCCGCAGCGCGGCCATCGGCCGTCGCGAGACCAAGGGTTACGAGGACATGGTCAACGGCGGTCGCAACGCCTTCCTGTCCGCCCCCCTGGTGACCTCGCTGGAAGGCGGCGTGCCGGTGATCGTCGACGGCCAGGTGGTCGGCGCGGTGGGCGTGTCCGGGGTCAAGGCCGACCAGGACGCGCAAGTGGCCAAGGCCGGCATCGCCGCCCTGGGCTGATTCGAATACTGACGCGGCGCCCTCGGGAGCCGCTGCCGGCGCCCGGCGCCGCCTGAGTGAAGTTTGATGGAGAGTAGAGAAATGACCGATCGCGTGAACTGCCAGCGCCTGCAAGTGGCCGCCAACCTGCAACGTTTCGTCGACGAGGAAGTGCTGCCGGGCAGCGGTATCGAGCGCGAGGCGTTCTGGGCCGGATTCGACGCCCTGGTGCACGACCTGGCGCCGCGCAACCGCGCGCTGCTGGCCGAGCGCGATGCCCTGCAGGCCAAGCTGGACACCTGGCACCGCGAGAACCCGGGCCCGGTGGGCGACATGCCGGCCTACCGCGCCTTCCTCGAGTCCATCGGCTATCTGCTGGCCCAGCCGGACAGCGTGCAGGCCAGCACCGCCAACGTCGACAGCGAGATCGCCAGCCAGGCCGGCCCGCAGCTGGTGGTGCCGGTGATGAACGCGCGTTACGCGCTGAACGCCGCCAACGCCCGCTGGGGCTCGCTGTATGACGCCCTGTACGGCACCGACGCCATTTCCGAAGAAGGCGGCGCGGAGAAGGGCCCGGGCTACAACCAGACCCGCGGCGCCAAGGTCATCGCCTTCGCCCGCGCCTTCCTCGACCAGGCCGCGCCCCTGGCGACCGGCTCCCACGCCGACTCCGTCAGCTACCGGGTGGTCGACGGCCAGCTCCAGGTGACCCTGGAGGACGGCACCCAGACCGGCCTGGCCCAGGCCGACAAGTTCATCGGCTACCAGGGCGAGGCCAGCGCGCCCAAGGCCGTGCTGCTGAAGAACAACGGCCTGCACGTGGAAATCCAGATCGACCCGAACAGCCAGATCGGTGCCACCGACGCCGCCGGCGTCAAGGACCTGCTGATCGAGGCCGCGCTGTCGACCATCCTCGACTGCGAGGACTCGGTGGCCGCGGTCGATGCCGACGACAAGGTGGTGGTCTACCGCAACTGGCTCGGCCTGATGAAGGGCGACCTGACCGAGGAACTGGAGAAGGGCGGCAAGCGCATCGTCCGTCGCCTCAACCCGGACCGCGAATACACCGCCGCCGCCGGTGGCGAGCTGAAGCTGCACGGCCGCTCGCTGCTGTTCGTGCGTAACGTCGGCCACCTGATGAGCAACCCGGCGATCCTCGACGGCGAAGGCAACGAGATCCCCGAGGGCATCCTCGATGGCGTGATGACCAGCCTGATCGCCCTGCACGACCTGCAGCGTCGCGGCAACTCGCGCACCGGCAGCGTCTACATCGTCAAGCCGAAGATGCACGGCCCGGCCGAAGTGGCCTTCGCCGACCAGTTGTTCGGCTGCATCGAGGACCTGCTCAAGCTGCCGCGCCACACCCTGAAGATGGGCATCATGGACGAGGAGCGGCGCACCAGCGTCAACCTCAAGGCCTGCATCGCCGCCGCCAGCGCGCGGGTGGCCTTCATCAACACCGGCTTCCTCGATCGCACCGGCGACGAGATGCACACCGCCATGGCCGCCGGCGCCATGCTGCGCAAGGGCGACATGAAAAGCAGTGCCTGGATCCAGGCCTACGAGCGCAACAACGTGCTGGTCGGCCTGAGCTGCGGCCTGCGCGGCCGTGCCCAGATCGGCAAGGGCATGTGGGCCATGCCTGACCTGATGGCGGCCATGCTCGAGCAGAAGATCGGCCACCCCAAGGCCGGCGCCAACACCGCCTGGGTGCCGTCGCCGACCGCCGCCGTCCTGCATGCCCTGCACTACCACCAGGTGGACGTGCAGGCGGTGCAGCGCGAGCTGGAGGCCATCGACCTGAACAGCCAGCGCGACGAACTGCTCAACGGCCTGCTCAGTGTGCCGGTGGCCGCCGAGCGCAACTGGAGCGCCAGCGAGATCCAGGAAGAACTGGACAACAACTGCCAGGGCATCCTCGGCTACGTGGTGCGCTGGGTCGAGCAGGGCGTCGGTTGCTCCAAGGTGCCGGACATCCACAACGTCGGCCTGATGGAAGACCGCGCCACCCTGCGCATCTCCAGCCAGCACATCGCCAACTGGCTGCACCACGGCGTGGTCGGCGAGGGCCAGGTGCGCGAGACCCTGGAGCGCATGGCCAAGGTGGTCGATCAGCAGAATGCCGGTGATGCGCACTACCGGCCGATGGCGGCGAACTTCGCCCAGTCGGCGGCGTTCCAGGCGGCCAGCGATCTGGTGTTCAAGGGCCGCGAGCAGCCCAGCGGCTACACCGAGCCGCTGCTGCACGCCTGGCGTCTGCGCTTCAAGCAGCAGGCCTGATTCGCGGAGCGAGCGGTAGAACCCCGGCCACCACACGCGGCCGGGGCTGCAGAGCATGGACGCACGCCCCGGGCATTCCGGGTGCGGGCGTCGACAGGTCGGCCCGGGTCAATTGCCCGGGCAGGCCAAATGCATGGCGCCGGGTCACCCCGGAATATGACGGTTCACAAAAACAATCAGGAACCAACCCATGAGTCAAACACTGCTGTCGATCCTGGCCTTCGTGCCGCTGGTGCTGGCGGGTGTGCTGCTGATCGGCTTCCGCTGGCCAGCCAAGTACGCCATGCCGGTGGTCTTCCTGCTCACTGCGATCATCGGCCTGACGGCCTGGGACATGTCCTTCAACCGGGTCCTGGCTTCCAGTCTGCAAGGCCTGATCCTCACCGCGGCGATCCTCTGGATCATCTTCGGTGCGATCCTGCTGCTCAACACCTTGAAGCACTCCGGTGGCATCGCCGCCATCCGCCGCGGCTTCGCCACCATCACCCCCGACCGCCGGGTCCAGGCACTGATCATCGCCTGGCTGTTCGGCTGCTTCATCGAGGGTGCATCGGGTTTCGGCACGCCGGCCGCAGTCGCCGCGCCGCTGCTGGTGGCCCTGGGCTTCCCGGCCCTGGCCGCGGTGGTGCTGGGCATGATGGTGCAGTCCACGCCGGTATCCTTCGGCGCCGTCGGTACGCCGATCCTGGTGGGCGTCGCCGGTGGTCTGGATCAGGCCGGCATGACCACTCAGCTGGCCGCGCTGAACAGCAGCTGGGACGTGTTCTTCCACATGATCTTCTCCCGGGTGGCCATCACCCACGGCCTGATCGGCATCCTCATGCCGCTGATCATGCTGTCGATCATGACCCGCTTCTTCGGCAAGAATCAGTCCTGGAAGGAAGGCCTGGAAATGGCACCCTTTGCCATCTTCACCGGCCTGTGTTTCGTGCTGCCCTACATGGCCGCCGGCGTGTTCCTCGGCCCGGAGTTCCCGTCGATGATCGGCGCCATGGTCGGTCTGGCCATCGTGATCCCAGCCGCCAAGGCCGGTTTCCTGCTGCCCAAGACCACCTGGGACTTCGCCGACGCCAAAGAGTGGCCGGCCGAGTGGATGGGCAAGATCGAGATGAAGCTGGAGGATATCGTCGGCAAGACGCCGATCTCCGTGCGCATGGCCTGGGCGCCCTACGTCCTGCTGGCGATCTTCCTGGTGGCTTCGCGGGTGTTCCCGGAGCTGAAGGCCGCGTTGATGAGCGTCAGCTTCGGCTGGATCGATATCCTCGGCGAGACCGGTATCTCCGGCAAGATCGAGCCGCTGTACCTGCCCGGCGGCATCCTCTGCGCCGTGGTGCTGATCACCGCCTTGCTGCACCGCATGCGCCTCTCGGAACTGGGTGCCGCGGTTCACGAGTCGAGCCGCACCCTGCTGGGCGCCGGTTTCGTGCTGATCTTCACCATCCCGATGGTGCGCATCCTGATCAACTCGGGGGTCAACGCCTCCGACCTGATGTCGATGCCGGTGGCCATGGCGCAACTGGTGGCAGACAGCGTTGGCGGCATCTACCCGTTCTTCGCCCCTGCAGTCGGCGCCCTGGGTGCCTTCATCGCCGGCTCCAACACCGTGTCCAACCTGATGCTGTCGCAGTTCCAGTTCAACGCGGCGGGCCTGCTCGGGGTCTCCGGCGCGATGATGGTGGCCGCTCAGTCGGTTGGCGCCGCGGCGGGCAACATGATCGCCATCCACAACGTGGTGGCGGCGTCGGCCACCGTCGGCCTGCTCGGTCGCGAAGGCATCACCCTGCGCAAGACCATGCTGCCGACCCTCTACTACCTCGTGGCTGCCGGTAGCCTGACCATGATCGCCATGTACGGCATGGGCATCACCGACCCGCTGCTGCAAGCGCGCTAAGCGCCTGCGCTGCTGCCCGCCGCCTGGCGGGCAGTTCCCGACCCAGGGCCAAGCCGCCGGGTGACATTCGTCGCCCGGCGGCTTGGCGCATCTGCACAATTGCGGTAGCGTGCCCCGCGCAAAACCGTGAGACTCGCCAGAGGTGGCTATGAAGAAATGGCAATGTGTGGTCTGTGGGCTGATCTACGACGAGCGTCAGGGCTGGCCCGATGAAGGCATCGCCGCCGGAACGCCGTGGCAGGACGTGCCCGAAGACTGGCTGTGCCCGGACTGCGGCGTCGGCAAGATGGATTTCGAGATGATCGAGATCGCCTGAGGCCAAGAATTGCAGACGGCGGCCCTGGCCGCCGTTTTTTATGCGCCAGCCGATCTTGGCCGCGGGGCGGCAATTGCAGTAGGGTCTGCTGAAGTTTCCGCTACACGGAGCCCCCATGAGCAAGTGGCAATGCATCGTTTGCGGCTTCATCTACGACGAAGCCGAAGGCCTGCCGGATGAGGACATCCCGCCCGGCACCCGATGGGAAGACGTTCCCGCCGACTGGCTCTGCCCGGATTGCGGCGCGAGCAAGGCCGATTTCGAGATGATCGAGCTTTCCTGAGCGACCCGGTCTGCGAAGCCAGTCGCCCAATGCGCGCCGACACCCCGCTGTCGTCGCGCCCCAGCAGCAGATGAGGAAGGGATGATGAGTGCACCCGTGGTGATCGTCGGCACCGGATTGGCCGGCTACAACCTCGCCCGCGAGTTCCGCAAGCTCGACAGCAGCACGCCGCTGCTGCTGATCAGCGCCGATGATGGCCGCTCCTACTCCAAGCCGATGCTCTCCACCGGTTTCGGCAAGCACAAGGATGCCGACGGCCTGAGCATGGCCGACGCCGGCGCCATGGCCGAGCAGCTGAACGCCGAGATTCGCACCCACACCCGCATCACCGGCATCGACCCCGGGCACCGGCGCCTGTGGATCGGCGAGGAGGCCGTGCCCTACCGGGACCTGGTGCTCGCCTGGGGCGCCGAGGTGATCCGCGTGCCGGTGGCCGGCGATGCCGACGACGCGATCTTCCCGATCAACGACCTGGAGGACTACGCGCGCTTTCGCGCCGCCGTGGCCGGCAAGCGCCGCGTGCTGCTGCTGGGCGCCGGGCTGATCGGCTGCGAGTTCGCCAACGACCTGAGCGTCGGCGGCTACCAGGTGGAACTGGTCGCGCCCTGCGAGCAGGTGATGCCCGGCCTGCTGCACCCGGCGGCCGCAGCGGCGGTGCAGGCCGGGCTTGAAAGCCTGGGCGCGCGCTTCCACCTCGGCCCGGTGCTGGCCAGCGTCAACCACCAGGGCGAAGACCTGGTGGCCCAGCTGTCCGACGGCAGCCTGATCGACTGCGACCTGGTGGTCTCCGCCGTCGGCCTGCGCCCACGCACCGAACTGGCCGCGGCCGCCGGGCTGGACGTCAATCGCGGGGTGATGGTCGATCGCCAGCTGCGCACCTCCCACGCCAATATCTACGCCCTGGGCGACTGCGCCGAGGTCGACGGCCTCAACCTGCTCTACGTGATGCCGCTGATGAGTTGCGCGCGGGCCCTGGCCCAGACCCTGGCCGGCAAGCCGACGCGGGTTGCCTATGGCCCCATGCCGGTCACGGTGAAGACCCCGGTGTGCCCGCTGGTGGTCTCGCCACCGCCGCGCGGCCTGGCGGGCGAGTGGACGGTGGAGGGGAGCGGCAGCGACATCAAGGCGCTGTGCCGGGATGCCGCGGGCAATCTGCTGGGCTATGCCCTGACCGGCGCGGCCGTGCAGGAAAAGCTGGCGCTGAATAAGCTGTTGCCGCCGCTGCTGGCCTGATTGCCATTCAATCCGGCGTTTATGCCCTGGTATCGTCCGGTCGAACTGTCGAGTGACACTGGCGCAGGGCCAGATCACATGCCATCCTCCCTGGGTCTGCCGCAGCGTAGAGCCGTTGCGGCGCCTTGGCCGCTGTTCTGGTCGAACAGCTCGGACACAACAACAATAACCGTCTAAGAGGCAATTATGCGTAAACCGGAACTCGCCGCCGCCATCGCTGAAAAGGCCGATCTCACCAAGGATCAGGCCAGCCGCGTACTCAATGCCGTACTCGAAGAAATCACCGGTGCACTGAACCGCAAGGACAGTGTGACCCTGGTTGGCTTCGGCACCTTCGTCCAGCGTCACCGAGGTGCGCGCACCGGCAAAAACCCGCAGACCGGCCAGCCGGTCACTATCAAGGCCAGCAACACCGTCGCCTTCAAACCGGGCAAGTCCCTGAAAGACGCAGTCAACTGAGCAACGCCCGCCCGGAGTCGCACGGCTCCGGGCCATCTCCCCAACCCTCTCTGTTCCCCGGCCACGACCATGCTTTGGTTTGGCTGTGCTCTCCCGTCCATCCCGCTACAATGCGCCGCCATTTACGTCACCCGCCGAGGCCGTGCGCATGAAGTTCCGTTTTCTCCTGTGGATGCTGGGCCGCCTGATGGCCAAGGCCAGCCGCGAAAATCCCGCCTTCCAGCAACAACTGGCAGACCGCGACATGGTGTTCCAGCTGCACACCCTGGACGGCAAGGTCGCCCGGCACTTCATCGTCAAGGACCAGCGCATCAGCAGCAAGCGCGGTCCGGCCAGGGAGCCGGCCTTTGCCCTGGGCTTTCGCGATGGCGCCTACGGTTTCGCCACCTTCAACGCGAAGAACAAGCAGCTGGCCTTCATGCAGGGCATCCAGAACAAGGATATCCAGATCCAGGGCAATCCTGCGCTGGTGCTGTGGTTCCAGGGCTTGACCAAGTACCTGGCGCCGAAGAAGCGCATCGAGCAGAAGGCCGCCTGAAACCACCACTGGCTGGCGTTCGGTGCTTTGGTTAGGCTGGGCGCACTCATTGTGGAAGAGCGTCCATGCGTTTGATTGTTGCGGCCATGCTGGCCATTGGGGTGGCGCATGCCGCGCCGCCCAAGGCCGAGGCCTTCGACCCGCTGCTGGAAATGGCGGGCTTGCGCCTGCTCTGTGAGCAGGGTGCGCCCCTGCTGCAACGCGGCATGAGTCCGGCGCAGCAGGCGCAACTGAGCCAGGCCTTCGCCGCCGATGGCGTGTGCCGCGACTTGGCCAAGGGCCTGGCAGACCGGGTCGATCGGCGCCAGCTGCAGCAGGCGCAGCAATTGCTCGACAGCCCGCTGGCCCGGCGGTTCACCGCAGCCGAGCGGGCGGTTGGCGACGACGGGGGCGCGGCCCTGGCCAGTTATCGGGCGCAGCTCGCGGCGCGCCCGCCGCGCCAGGATCGCCTGGCCCTGGTGCGGCGTCTGGATGCGGCTGCGCGCACCACCGCCCTGGCCGCCCTGCTGCGCTACGAGGTGGGCAAGACCCAGGCCTTGCTGGCGCTCAGGGAACGTGGCGAATCGATCGACGAGCAGGCCCTGAGCAGCCAGACCCAGGTCCAGGCCGAGGCCCTGCGAAAATCCAGTGCAGCGGCGGTGGAATCCTTCATGCTCTTCGCCTATCGGCGCATTCCCAGCGAGCAGCTGGCCGAGTACGTCGCGCTCTACGAGCAACCCGCCCTCAGCCATCTGCTGGAGAGCAGCGTGCAGGTGATGCCGCAGCTGTTCGCCGTGCGTCGCGACGCGCTCAGGTAGGCATTCCGCTGGCATGAGAAAAGGGGCCCTATGGCCCCTTTTTCATGCTCAGGCGAGCGCTCAGTGCAGCGGGTGGAACTGGGCCGCCAGTTCGCGCAGGGCCGCCTCGGCGGCCAGCACCTTGTCGACCGCCTCCTCGGCCTTGTCCCGGCTCAGGCCCAGGGCGTCGAACAGGCTCTGCGGGATCTCGCCCTGGGGCCCGGCGCCGATACCGCGATTGCGCAGCAGGCTGACCGCCAGGCACACCAGGTTCGGGTAGGCGGCATGGGGGCCGGCGTACTCCGGGTCGTGCTGGAAGCGCAGGGCGCTGGCCAGCTCTTCGGGCATGTCCCAGTAGCGCATCAGCCAGGCGCCGATCTGTTCGCGGGTGATACCCAGCAGGTGCTGCTCGATGTAGCCGGGGGACAGGTGCGGGTTGACCTCCAGGTGCCGGCAGATCAGCGAAAAGTGCGGCGGGAAGACATGGGCCAGCACCAGGTAACCGAAGTTGTGCAGCAAACCGGCAAGGTAGGTCAGCCCGGCCTCCGGACGTTGCGCCCGGGGCATGGCGCGGGTCAGGCCCTCGATCACCGCGGCGCTGTAGATCGCCTGCTGCCAGTACGGGGTGGCCTGCTGCGGCTGGTCCTTGGGCAGGCTCAGGGTCTTGCCCAGGGCCAGGCCGAGGGCCAGGTTGATCACCAGGTCGAAGCCCAGCACGCGGACGATGGCGTCCTCCACCGAGCGGATCTTGCCGGGGGCGGCGTAGTAGGGCGAGGCGGCCCAGCTGACCACCTGGGCGGCCAGGGCCGGGTCGGTTTCGACCACGCCGGTGATGTCGTCCACCGTGGCGTCCGGATCGACCCGCAGCTTGATGATCCGCTGCGCCGTCTGCGGCAGCGGCGGAATCTCGATGGTTTCCTCCAGGCGTTGCTGGATGCGCCGGGCGGTGAAGGCCTGCACCGCCTGGCTGATTTCGTCGCGGTCGTCGTCCGGGCGGTCGAGGTTTGGCTGGATATGGCTCAGCGGTTCGCCGAAGCGCGCCGCGCTGGCCTTGCTCAGCAGGCCCTTGAAGGCCTCGCTGGCGATTTCCAGCAGCACCCCGGGCTGGCCCGAGGCGACGTACAGGTTGGGCTCCTGCAGCAGGCGCTCGTCATACAGGCAGGGCGAGCTGGTCAGCGGCGGCAGCCCGGGCAGCTCGCCCAGCTCGTGCTTGTCGAGCATGCGCGCCAGGCGCTCGGGTTTGACCGCGGCCAGCTTGCGCCCGGTCAGTTCGGCCAGGCGATTGAGGTCGAGCAGCTGGTTCTGCGGGTAGAGCACCAGCAAGGCGCCGACCGCATCGTCGAGCAGTACCGCCTGCACGCGCCGCGCCGCAGGCAGCTGCGGGCTGTCGCCGCAAACCCGGTAGGCAAGCGCGAGCTTGTCGAGCAGCTGCAGGATCACGGCCGGTGGACGCGGCGTGGACTCGGGGGCGAGGGCGGCTTCAGTCATGAGGGAATCCGGCGTAGGGGGAGCGATTGCCCCGAAGTATAAACAGCGGGCGGGCAGACGCACGGCGAGACGACAGACGCGTCGCCCGCGGCATCACACCTGCCCATATTGTTGACCATGACGCAGCCAGCGCTGCAGCAGCGGACTGACGTGCTGCGGCCAGTGCGCCAGCAGGGCCTGGGCGGCATCGCGCACGGCCGGCAGCAGGTCGGCGTCGCGCATCAGGTCGGCGACCTTGAACTGCAGCAGGCCGGTCTGCCGGGTGCCGAGCATTTCGCCGGGGCCACGCAGCTCCAGGTCCTTCTCGGCGATGACGAAGCCGTCGCTGGTCTCGCGCATGATGCCCAGGCGCTCACGACCCAGCTGCGACAGCGGCGGGTGGTAGAGCAGCACGCAGTGGCTGGCCGCGCTGCCGCGGCCGACCCGCCCGCGCAGCTGGTGTAGCTGGGCCAGGCCGAGGCGTTCGGGGTTTTCGATGATCATCAGGCTGGCATTGGGCACGTCGACGCCGACCTCGATCACCGTGGTGGCGACCAGCAGCTGCAACTGGCCCTGCTTGAACTGTTCCATCACCGCGGCTTTTTCCGCCGGTTTCATGCGCCCGTGGATCAGCCCGACATGCAGGCCGCCCAGGGCGGCGGCGAGGTCCTCGAAGGTGGTCTCGGCGGCCTGGCAGGTCAGTTCCTCGGACTCCTCGATCAGGGTGCAGACCCAGTAGGCCTGGCGCCCCTCGTTGCAGGCCGAGCGCACCCGCTCGATCACCTCCAGGCGGCGGCCGTCGGCGACCAGCACGGTGTTCACCGGCGTGCGTCCGGGCGGCAGCTCGTCGAGGATCGAGGTGTCCAGATCGGCATAGGCACTCATCGCCAGGGTGCGCGGGATGGGGGTGGCGGTCATGATCAGCTGGTGCGGACACAGCCGCCCGCCGACCCCCTTCTGGCGCAGCGCCAGGCGCTGCTGTACGCCGAAGCGGTGCTGCTCGTCGATGATCACCAGGGCCAGGTTGCGAAACTGCACCTCGTCCTGGAACAGCGCGTGGGTGCCGACCACCATCGGCACGCCGCCGGCGATCTGCGCCAGGGCGGCGGCGCGCGCCTTGCCCTTGAGCTTGCCGGCCAGCCAGGCGACCTCGAGGCCGAGCGGCGCCAGCCAGCGGCTGAAGTTGAGGAAGTGCTGCTCGGCGAGGATCTCGGTCGGCGCCATCAGCGCCACCTGGTAGCCGGCCTCCAGGGCCTGCAGGGCGGCGAAGGCGGCGACCACGGTCTTGCCGGCGCCGACGTCGCCCTGGACCAGGCGCAGCATCGGCTCGTCCTGGCTCAGGTCGTAGGCGATCTCGGCGCCGACCCGCTGTTGCGCGCCGGTGGGCGGGAAGCCCAGGTTGCTCAGGAACTGCTGCGGCAGGCGCTTGGCGATCGGCAGGTGCGGCGCCTGCTGCGCCCGTACCTGTTCGCGCAGGCGTTGCAGCGACAGCTGGTGGGTCAGCAGTTCCTCGAAGGCCAGGCGGTGCTGGGCCCAGTGACGGCCCTCGGCCAGCTCCTCCAGATCGGCGTCCGGCGGCGGCCGGTGCAGGTAGCGAATGGCCTGGTCCAGGGGGCCGAGGCGGTAGTCGCGGGCCAGCTCCTCGGGCAGCCAGTCCGGCAGGCTGTGCGGGCCGAGGCGGGCCAGGGCCTGCTCGCTGAGGCTGCGCAGGCGCTGCTGGGTCAGGCCTTCGGTGGTCGGGTAGATCGGCGTCAGGGTCTGTTCCACGGCGATCGGCTCGCCGCCCGACAGCGCGCGGTATTCGGGGTGGTAGATCTCCAGCCCGGAGGAGCCGGGGCGCACCTCGCCGTAGCAGCGCACCAGGGTGCCGCGCTTGAGGCCTTCCTTCTGCGCCTGGCTGAAATGGTAGAAGCGCAGGCTGAGGGTGCCGCTGCCGTCCTGCAGGCGCACCAGCAGGCTGCGGCGGCGGCCCATGACCACGTCGGCGCCGGCGACTGTGCCCTCGATCACCGCGTCCTGACCGGGGCGCAGGGCGCCGATCGGCACGATGCGGGTGCGGTCCTGGTAGCGCAGCGGCAGATGGAACAGCAGATCCTGCAGGGTCTCCAGGCCGACCTTGGCGAGTTTCTCGGCCAGGGCGGCGCCGACGCCTTTCAGCGCGGCGACGGAGATGGCGGCCAGTTCGCTCATGGGCCGGACTTAGGCGGGCTGCGCCTGGGGCTTGGCCACCGAGCACAGGCGGATCGAGTCGGCCAGCACTTCGATGGCGTTCGGCCGCGGGAAGCTGGCGCGCCAGGCGATGGCCACGGTGCGGAACGGCGTCGGGGGGCTGAGCGGGCGGACTTCGATCACCCCCGGGGCGTAGTGGTGGCTGTCCACCGCGGAGAACGGCAGGATCGAGACGCCGAGGCCGGAGGCGACCATGTGGCGGATGGTTTCCAGCGAGCTGGATTCCACCGTGGTGTGCTTGGCGTGTTCCTCGCCGCCCTTGCGCAGGCTCGGGCAGGCCTCCAGCACCTGGTCGCGGAAGCAGTGGCCCTCGCCGAGCAGCAGCAGGCTCTTGTCGTTGAGCAGCTTGCTGTCGATGCTCTTCAGCTCAGCCCAGGGGTGGCCCGTCGGCATCAGGGCATAGAAGGGTTCGTCGTACAGCGGCTTGGTCAGCACATCGGCTTCCTGGAACGGCAGGGCGATGATGATGGCGTCCAGCTCGCCGGTGCGCAGCTTGTCGCGCAGCACGTGGGTGAAGTTTTCCTCGATATACAGCGGCATTTCCGGGGCGACCCGGTGCAGCTGGGGAATCAGGTGGGGAAACAGGTAGGGGCCGACGGTGTAGATGGCGCCGATCTTCAATGGCGCGGTCAGCTGGTTCTTGCCGGCCTGGGCCAGCTCGCGGATGCCCTGGGCCTGTTCCAGCACCTTCTGCGCCTGAGTGACGATGCCCTCGCCGACCGGGGTCAGGCGCACCGCGCTCTTGCTGCGTTCGAAGATCAACACGCCGAGCTCGTCCTCGAGCTTCTTCACCCCCACCGAAAGGGTCGGTTGGCTGACGTGGCAGCGCTCGGCGGCGCGACCGAAATGCTGTTCCTGGGCCAGGGTGACGATGTAGCGCAGTTCGGTGAGGGTCATAGCGTATATCCATTGAAGTGCCGCTAAGCATAGCCTTTGCATTGCAACGAACCAACCGCGCTACACTGCCTCATTGCGAAAATATGGAGGTGCCCATGGCGAGTTCTGCCTGCGTGTTGATCGCCGGCTGCGGTGACGTCGGCAGCCGTCTCGGGTTGAGGCTGGCCGAGTGCGGCTGGGAGGTGTACGGGCTGCGCCGCTCGGTGGAGCGCCTGCCTGCCGCAATCAGACCGGTGGCCGGCGACCTGCAGGGCGATGACTGCCCCCCCGCCTGGCCCAGTGGCCCTCTGGATTACCTGGTGTACTGCGCCGCCGCCAACCAGCGCGATGAGGCCGGCTACCGGGTGATCTATGTCGAGGGCCTGCGCCGGGTGCTGGGCTGGCTGGCGCAGCACGGGCAAAGACCCAAGCGCCTGCTGTTCGTTTCCAGCGGCGGCGTCTATGGCCAGCAGCAGGGTGAATGGGTGGATGAGGACTCCCCGGCCGAGGCCGAGGGCTTCTCCGGGCGGGTCATGCGCGAGGCCGAGCAAATGGCCTTGCACAGCGGCCTGGCCGCCACTTTGGTGCGCCTGGCCGGACTCTACGGTCCGGGCCGGCAGTGGCTGCTCAACCAGGTACGCCAGGGCTACCGGGTGGCCAGCGAACCGCCGTTGTACGCCAACCGCATCCACGTCGACGATGCCGCGGGTCTGCTGGCGTTTCTGCTACAGGCCGATGTCGACGGCGTGGCGCTGGCCGATTGCTACCTCGGCGTCGATGACGCGCCGGCGCCGCTGCATGAAGTGGTGGCCTGGCTGCGTCAGCAGCTGGGTGTCAGTCACTGGGACGAGGCGTCGGCGGTGCGCCGGGCCGGCAGCAAGCGCTGCAGCAACGCTCGCGCCCGGGCGCTGGGCTGGACGCCGAATTATCCCAGCTACCGGGAAGGCTATGGTGCGCTGCAGGCGCAGGGCGAGGGGCCGGTCGGCAGCTAGTGGCGCTGCAGCCGCCAGCGCCGCGGGCCCTTGCGGTATTCGGGCATCTCGTCGATTTGCGCCTGGTTGACCGCGTCGTAGATGCTCAAGCGGTCGCCATCGCGCTCGAACAGCCAGGCCTGGCCCTGCTCGCCGAATTGCAGCCATAAACTGTCGTACTCGCCGCTCATCGCCGCACAGTCGCCGGCCAGGCACAGGGCGTAGCGTTCGGCGCCGGGCAGGCCCTCGACCCGGCCGTCGGCGTGAAACAGCACCAGGCCGCCTTGACCCGGGCCGTGCTGGATCGTCCAGCGCCCACCGAGGTAGGCCTTGTACAGCGCCTGCTCGAAGCTGCTGCCGGCCGGGGCGTGGGCAGCAGCAGCCGTCGTCGGTTGGACGAAGCGCTGCTCCGGCCAGGTGCCGCTGGCGGCCTGCACCAGCTGGTCGCCGTCGAGGCTGAGGTATTCGTGGTAATCACCGTAGAAATCGATTCGCAGGCGTTCGTCGGCCTCGCGCACCAACCGGCCTTCGTCGTGCTCATAGCCATTGCTGTAGCTGGCGCGCCGGCGTTGCGGTTCGATCCGCCATTCCAGGTTGGGGCCGTAGGCGAGCAGGGCTTCGCGCAGATGACCGTCCTGGCTGGCGGCGTCGATCGCCGCCTGGTTGATCCAGATGCCACCTGGGTCGACGGATTGGCTGGCGCAGCCGGCCAGCAGCCAGATGAACAGCGGCGCAATGAGGATTGTGCGCATCGGTGATTCCTTGCACGCGGGAGAAGGGCGGGGCGTCATGCCCCGCCGCTGGACTTATTCCAGTACCAGAATAGCGTCCATTTCCACCTGCGAGCCCCGCGGCAGGGCGGCCACGCCGATGGCGGCGCGGGCCGGATAGGGCTGCTCGAAATAGCGGCCCATGAGCTCGTTGACCTTGGCGAAGTGCGACAGGTCGGTAAGGAAGATGTTGAGTTTGACGATGTCCTTGAACGAACCGCCAGCGGCCTCGGCCACGGCCTTGAGGTTCTCGAACACCTGCACGGTCTGCGCCTCGAAGCCCTCGACCAGTTCCATGGTCTTGGGGTCCAGCGGAATCTGTCCGGACATGTAGACGGTGTTGCCGGCCTTGATCGCCTGGGAATAGGTGCCGATAGCGGCTGGGGCCTTGTCGCTGCTGATCACGCTCTTGCTCATGGGAACTCCTGAAAAGGGTTGCGAGGGATTAGGCGCTGCGTCGCGCTATTGGGCGCCGCGCAGCGGCGGCCGACTAGGGTCGGCGAAAGCCGGGGCCGCTGTCAAAGTACAGTTGGCTGGAAATGACTCGTCGGTCGGGAGTCAGGCGCGTACGCGGGTGATGCGGATGACGCCGGCGAGGGCACGCAGCTTCTTGATCACCCGGGCCAGGTGCACGCGGTCATGCACGCTGACCACCAGCTGCACCACGCTGATACGGCCGTCGCGCTCGTCCATGCTGATCTTCTCGATGTTGCCGTCGGCGGCGTTGACGCTGCCAGCCAGCAGGGCGATCAGGCCACGCTGGTGCTCCAGCTCGACGCGCAGCTCTACGTTGAACTCGCCGGTGACGTCCTTGGCCCAGGACAGCTGGATGCACTTCTCCGGGTTGTGGCGGATCTCGCCGATATTGCGGCAGCTCTCCAGGTGCACCACCATGCCCTTGCCCGCCGACAGGTAGCCGACGATGGGGTCACCGGGAATCGGCGTGCAGCACTTCGCGTAGCTCAGCACCAGGCCTTCGGTGCCGCGAATCGCCAGCGGACCCTCGGCGTTCGGCAGTTCGTCGCCGCCCTCGGCCAGCAGCCGGCGGGCGACCACATAGGCCATGCGATTGCCCAGGCCGATGTCCTCGAGCAGGTCCTCGATCAGCTCCAGGCGGTACTCGCCGAGCACCGCCTTGACGCGCTCGGCCGGAATCTTCTCCAGATGGCTGTCGAAGCTGGCCAGCACCTTGTTCAGCAGGCGTTCGCCGAGGCTGATCGATTCGGAGCGGCGCTGCAGCTTGAGGGCGTGGCGGATGTGGGTGCGCGCCTTGCCGGTGACCACGAAGTTGAGCCAGGCCGGGTTCGGGCGCGCGCCGGGGGCACTGACGATTTCCACGGTAGAGCCGCTCTGCAGCGGCTCGGACAGCGGCGCCAGGCGGCGGTTGATGCGGCAGGCGATGCAGGTGTTGCCGACATCGGTGTGCACCGCGTAGGCGAAGTCCACCGCGGTGGAGCCCTTGGGCAGCTCCATGATGCGGCCCTTGGGCGTGAACACGTAGACCTCGTCCGGGAACAGGTCGATCTTCACGCTCTCGATGAATTCCAGGGAGTTGCCGGCGCGTTGCTGCATCTCCAGCACGCCCTTGACCCACTGCCGCGCGCGGGCATGGGTGCCCTTGGGCTGGTCGTCGCCCTCGGACTTGTACAGCCAGTGGGCGGCGATGCCGTTGTTGGCCATCTCTTCCATTTCGCGGGTGCGAATCTGGATCTCGATGGGCACCCCGTGCATGCCGAACAGGGTGGTGTGCAGCGACTGGTAGCCGTTGGCCTTGGGGATCGCGATGTAGTCCTTGAAGCGCCCGGGCAGCGGCTTGTAGAGATTGTGCACGGCGCCGAGCACGCGGTAGCAGGTATCGACCTTGTCGACCACGATGCGGAAGGCGTAGACGTCCATGATCTCGTTGAACGCCCGGCGCTTGCCGCGCATCTTCTGGTAGATGCTGTAGAGGTGCTTCTCGCGGCCGATCACCTCGCCTTCCATTCCCTCGCGAGCCAGGCAGTGGACCAGCGACTCCTCGATCTTGTTGACGATTTCCTTGCGGTTGCCGCGGGCCCGGCGCACGGCGGCGCGAATGCGCTCGGAGCGCATCGGGTGCATGGCCTTGAAGCCCAGGTCCTCGAATTCCACGCGCAGGCTGTGCATGCCCAGGCGGTTGGCGATGGGGGCGTAGATTTCCAGGGTTTCCTTGGCGATGCGCCGGCGTTTCTCGCCGGACAGCACTTCCAGGGTGCGCATGTTGTGCAGGCGGTCGGCCAGCTTGACCAGGATTACGCGGATGTCGCGGGCCATGGCCATGGCCATCTTCTGGAAGTTCTCGGCCTGGGCCTCGGCCTTGGTCTCGAAGTTCATCTGGGTCAGCTTGCTGACCCCGTCGACCAGTTCGGCCACGGTCTCGCCGAACTGCGCGTTGAGCGCTTCCTTGGCGATGCCGGTGTCTTCGATCACGTCGTGCAGCATGGCCGCCATCAGGCTCTGATGGTCCATGTGCATGTCGGCAAGAATGCCCGCTACGGCCAGCGGGTGCGTGACATAGGCCTCGCCGCTGCGACGGCGCTGGCCGTCGTGGGCTTGTTCGGCGTAGAAATAGGCGCGGCGGACCAGATTGACCTGGTCACCGTCGAGATAGGTCGAAAGCCGTTCGGCGAGGGCGTCTATGCTCGGCATGGAAGTTCTCCCTGCCGACCCTTGTGACCTGGCGCCCTGCCACTTCGACCAGGCATGGCTTACAGAGGCTCGTTGGCCTCTTCATCGAAGGCGGCGAACAGCGGCTCTTCTTCGACGATTTCGTCCTGGGCGATGACGTCATAGTCGACCAGGCCGGCGGCGATTTCGCGCAGGGCGACCACGGTTGGCTTGTCGTTTTCCCAAGCCACTTTCGGCTCTTTGCCGCCGGTGGCGAGTTGGCGCGAACGCTTGGTGGCGAGCATGACCAGCTCGAAGCGGTTATCAACGTTGTCCAGGCAATCTTCGACGGTTACGCGGGCCATGGTGTTCCTCGTAGCAAATGCAAATAAAGAGCTGGGCCCGAATGGGCGAGCGGACTGAATAGTCTAAAAAATCACCAGCATTAAGGGAAGCACTGTTTTCTACGGGCACGCGCCGGCCCTCAGGCCAGCAGCTCGCCGAGCAGGCCACTGTGGCGCTGCTGCTGCGGACCTTGCAGCAACTGGTTGGCGCGGAAGATGGCCTTCAGGTCGCTCAGGGCATGGGTGAAATCGTCGTTGATCACCAGGTAGTCGTACTCGACGTAGTGACTCATCTCGCTGACCGCCTCGCGCATGCGCCGCTCGATGATCTCGCCGCTGTCCTGGCCGCGGTTGGTCAGGCGATGGCGCAGGGCCTCCTGGGTCGGCGGCAGGATGAAGATGGACTTGGACTGCGGCATCAGGCGGCGCACCTGTTGGGCGCCCTGCCAGTCGATCTCGAGGATCAGGTCGTAGCCTTCGGCGAGGGTCTGCTCGACCCAGTGCTGGGAGGTGCCGTAGAGGTTGCCGAACACTTCGGCATGCTCGAGAAAGGCATTTTCGTCGAGCATGGCGTGGAACTGCTCGTGGCTGACGAAGTGGTAGTTCACCCCGTCGACTTCCCCGGGGCGCATGGCGCGGGTGGTGTGCGAGACCGAGACGCGGATCAGCGCCTCGCTGTCGACCAGGGACTTGACCAGGCTGGTCTTGCCGGCGCCGGAGGGGGCCGAAATGATGTACAGGGTGCCGGTGGTGAGGCTCATGGATGAATCCTGGAAAGCGTTGTTCGAAGAGTAGCAGCGCCCGTGCCTGGGCTTATGGGGTGCGCCTACTCGATGTTCTGTACCTGTTCGCGCATCTGCTCGATCAGCACCTTGAGGTTGACCGCCGCCTGGGTGCTGCGCGGGTCGAAGGCCTTGGAGCCCAGGGTGTTGGCCTCGCGATTGAGCTCCTGCATGAGGAAGTCCAGGCGCCGGCCGGCTGCGCCGCCGGCCTTGAGCACGCGGCGCACTTCGCTGACGTGGGTGCTGAGGCGATCGAGCTCCTCGGCCACGTCGCTCTTCTGCGCCAGGATCACCAGTTCCTGCTCGAGACGCTGGGGGTCGAGCTCGACCTGCATCTCGCTGCAGCGGTCGAGGACCTTCTGCCGCTGGGCCTCGAGCATCTGCGGCACCAATTCGCGCAGGGCGGCGACCTCCGCAAGAATGCCATCCAGGCGTTCGCCGAGCAGCTTGGCCAGCTCGGCGCCTTCGCGCGCGCGGCCGCTCTTCAGTTCGCCGAGGGCCTGGTTGAACAGGGTCAGTGCGGCCTTGTTGAGGGCCTGCGGATCGGCCGCGTCGGCCACCAGCACGCCCGGCCAGCCGAGCACCTCCAGGGGGTTGAGCGGCGCCGGTTGCTGGATCAGGCTGGCCACGCTTTCCGCTGCGGCGACCAGTTGGGCGGCGCGCTCGCGATCGACCTGCAGCGGCTTGCCGGCGCTGTCTTCGGCGAAGCGCAGGGTGCATTCGACCTTGCCGCGCGACAGGCCCTGGCGCAACGCTTCGCGCACCGCGCCCTCGAGGTCGCGGAAGGCTTCCGGCAGGCGCAGGTGGGGTTCCAGGTAGCGATGGTTGACCGAGCGCAGCTCCCAGCTCAGGGTGCCGTTTGGCCCGGCCTGCTCGGCGCGGGCGAAGGCCGTCATGCTGTGGATCATGGGGGCGAACCTCGCGGAATGTCGGGACGAAAGGCGCAGGATTGTAGCGCAGTGCGTCGGTCGCTCCCAATTGGTCATGTCGTCGCCGGGCCATGGCCCCTATAATGCGGGGCAGATTTAACTCCAGAGCAGGTATTCCTTGATGAAACGTCCCAGTGGCCGCGCGGCCGATCAGTTGCGCTCCATCCGCATCACCCGCAACTACACCAAGCACGCCGAGGGTTCGGTGCTGGTGGAGTTCGGTGATACCAAGGTGATCTGCACGGTCAGCGTCGAGTCCGGTGTGCCGCGCTTCCTCAAGGGCAAGGGCCAGGGCTGGCTGACCGCCGAGTACGGCATGCTGCCGCGGGCCACCGGTGAGCGCAACCAGCGCGAAGCCAGCCGCGGCAAGCAGGGCGGCCGTACCCTGGAAATCCAACGGCTGATCGGCCGCTCGCTGCGTGCGGCGCTGGACATGTCCAAGCTCGGTGAGATCACCCTGTACGTCGACTGCGACGTGATCCAGGCCGATGGCGGCACCCGTACCGCGTCGATCACAGGTGCAATGGTGGCCCTGGTCGATACCCTGAAGGTGATCAAGAAGCGCGGCGGCCTTAAGGGCGGCGACCCTCTCAAGCAGATGATCGGCGCCGTGTCGGTGGGCATGTACCAGGGCGAGCCGGTGCTCGATCTGGACTACCTGGAAGACTCCGCCGCCGAGACCGACCTGAACGTGGTGATGACCAGCGCCGGCGGCTTCATCGAGGTGCAGGGCACCGCCGAGGGCGCGCCGTTCCAGCCCGAGGAGCTGAACGCCATGCTGGCATTGGCGCAGAAGGGCGTTGGCGAGTTGTTCGAGCTGCAGCGGGCGGCGCTGGCTGACTGACAGGCTTGAGTGATTCGGAGGCTGATTATGGCGCCACAGGAGCTTGTGCCCACACCCGGGCCGGAAGCGCGCAAGTGGGCGATGTTCTGTCATTACGCCGCTTTTTGCTGGTTCCTGGTGCCAATGGTGGGCAACGTGATCGGCCCGCTGATCATCTGGCAAATGAAGAAAGACACCGCCGCCTTCATCGATGATCAGGGCAAAGAGGCGCTGAATTTCCAGATTACCTTCAGTCTGGCGATGATGGTCTGCGGCGTGCTGGCCTGGGTCATCATAGGCTTTCCGTTGATGTTGCTGGTCAGTGTGGTTGCGCTGGTGCTGACCATCATCGCCGGGATCAAGGCCAATGGCGGCGAGGCCTATCGTTACCCGTTCAACTGGCGGCTGATCAAATAGGTCCGCTGCAAGGCACAAAAAAAGCCGGCTGATGCCGGCTTTTTTGTGGGTGTTCGTCTTACAGGCTGAGGATCCAGTCGTAATCGACGATCAGCGGCGCGTGCTGCGAGAAGCGCGGCTGGCGTGGCAGGCGCGCGGTGCGCACGCTGCGGCGCATGCCCGGGGTGAGCAGCTGGTAATCGAAGCGATAGCCCAGGTTGAGCAACTCGGCCTGCTCGCTGTCCGGCCACCAGCTGAACTGGTCGCCTTCACGGCTGACCTCGCGCAGGGCGTCGACATAGCCCATGCTGCCGACCACCTCGTCCAGCCAGGCGCGCTCGGGCGCCAGGAAGCCGGGCGACTGCTGGCAGTCGCGCCAGTTCTTCACGTCCAGCTTCTGATGCGCCACGTACAGCGAGCCGCAATAGATGTACTCGCGGCGCTTGCGGCGCTGCTTGTCCAGATAATGGGTAAAGTCGTCCATGAACTTGAACTTCTGGTTCAAGCCCTCGTCCCCGTTCTGCCCGGATGGCAGCAGCAGGGTGGCAATACTCACCTTGTCGAAATCGGCCTGCAGGTAGCGCCCATAGCGATCGGCCATTTCAAAGCCGAGACCGCTGATTACCGCCTTGGGTTGCAACCGCGAGTAGAGCGCCACGCCACCTTGGCTTGGTACTTCTGCATCGCAGGCATAGAGGAAATAGCCGTCCAGTTGGAAGGCTTGGTCGTCCAGTTCAAAGGCGGAGGCGCGGGTGTCCTGCAGGCAGATGACGTCGGCATTCTGTGCTTGCAGCCAGCTGAGCAAACCGCGCTCGACTGCAGCATGAATACCATTCACGTTCACACTGATGATCCGCATAAATGGCCCCCAAAAACACGTGCGTGTATGATACCCGAGCTCGACTTCAATTAGCTAAATTCCTAGCCAAATCCGTGCCGTCCGGGACTTTTCATGCAAGCGTACCAGCGCGAATTCATTCGTTTTGCCATCGAGCGCGGGGTGCTGCGCTTCGGTGAGTTCACCCTCAAGTCCGGGCGTACCAGCCCGTATTTCTTCAACGCCGGGCTGTTCGACAGCGGTTTGGCGCTGGCCCAGCTCGGGCGTTTCTATGCGGCGGCGGTGGTCGACAGCGGGATTGCCTTCGACGTGCTGTTCGGTCCGGCCTACAAAGGTATTCCCCTGGCGGCGACCACCGCAGTGGCCCTGGCCGAGCACCACCAGCGTGACCTGCCCTGGTGCTTCAACCGCAAGGAGGCCAAGGATCATGGCGAGGGCGGCACCCTGGTCGGCGCGCCGCTGGCCGGCAAGGTGCTGATCATCGACGACGTGATCACCGCCGGCACCGCCATCCGCGAGGTGATGCAGATCATCCAGGCCCAGGGCGCCGAGGCGGCCGGGGTGCTGATCGCGTTGAACCGTCAGGAGCGCGGTCGCGGCGAGTTGTCGGCGATCCAGGAGGTCGAGCGCGACTTCGGTATGCCGGTAGTGAGCATCGTGTCGCTGGAACAGGTGCTTGAATATCTGGCAGGCGATGCGCAACTCAAGCAGTATCTACCGGCAGTCGAGGCGTATCGCGCCGAGTATGGAATCTAGTTTCCGGACCTGAAGGTAGGGAGTGCCCGATGCGCAAGCCGGCCCTGATCCGCTGTTCGCTGGTAGTTGGCCTGCTGTTGCCCGTGGTGGCCGGCGCGGCCGAGCTGTACCGCTACGTCGACAATCAGGGCGTCACGGTGCTCAGTCGCCAGGGCGTGCCGCCGGAATTCATCGCCAAGGGCTACGAGGTGCTGAACGAGCAGGGTCGGGTCATCCAGGTGGTGCCGCCGGCGCCCAGCGCCGAGGAGCGTCGCCGCCTGCTTGCCGATAAGGCTCGGGCCGGCACCGATGCGCAGCTGCTGCGGCTGTATACCAGTCCCGAGGATGTCGACCGGGCGCTGGCGCGCAAGCTGGCCGAGCTGGACGCGCTGATCGACGTCGTCCGCGGCAATCTGCAGTCGGCGCGCACCCAGCAGGGCAACCTGCAGAGCCAGGCCGCCGAGCATGAGCGCGCCGGCCGCCAGGTGCCGGAGCACCTGCTGGCGCAGATCGACAATCAGATCGCCGAGCAGCAGCGGCTGAAGAAGGACATCGCCCGTTATCAGGACGCGCGCAAGCAAGCCCAGGCCAGCTTTGCCGCGGACCGGGCGCGGCTCAGCGAATTGCTCGGCGCCCGTCCTTAGCGCCCTTCAGGCTTCGCCCGACGCGCCGGAGCGCGGCGAATCAAGTACGGCCAGCGCCGGTTGATTCGCCCATGCGGAGCCCTCAGGGGCGCTTGCGGTTGCAGATCAGGGTGCCGACACCGCTGTCGGTGAAGATCTCCAGCAATACCGCGTTGGGTACCCGGCCGTCGATGATGTGCGCGCTGGTCACGCCGGCCTGCACCGCTTCCAGGGCGCAGCGGA
Organism: Pseudomonas benzenivorans; assembly: GCF_024397895.1. Classification (NCBI taxonomy): domain Bacteria; kingdom Pseudomonadati; phylum Pseudomonadota; class Gammaproteobacteria; order Pseudomonadales; family Pseudomonadaceae; genus Pseudomonas; species Pseudomonas benzenivorans. The sequence continues at coordinate 2,362,014 of NZ_CP073346.1, read as the reverse complement.
TCTTCGGCAACATGCCGCCGTAGATGGTGCCGTCGGCGATCAGGCCGTCGACCTGCTCGGTGGTCAGCCCTGTCAGCACCTGGCCCTCCTTGTCCATCAGGCCGGCGATATTGGTCAGCAGCATCAGCTTCTCGGCCTTCAGCGCCTCGGCGACCTTGCCGGCGACGAGGTCCGCGTTGATGTTGTAGGACTCGCCGTCGGCGCCGACACCGATCGGCGCGATCACCGGGATGAAGTCGCCCTTGACCAGCATGTTCAGCAGGTCGGTATTGATCCCGGTAACCTCGCCGACATGGCCGATGTCGATGATCTCCGGCTGGGTCATCTCCGGGGTCTGGCGGCTGACCTTGAGCTTCTTGGCGCGGATCAGCCCGGCATCCTTGCCGGTCAGGCCGATGGCGCTGCCGCCGTGCTGGTTGATCAGGTTGACGATGCTCTTGTTGACCTGGCCGCCGAGGACCATCTCGACCACGTCCATGGTGGCGGTATCGGTGACACGCATGCCATCGATGAAGTGGCTCTCGATCGACAGGCGCTTGAGCAGGTCGCCGATCTGCGGGCCGCCCCCATGCACCACCACCGGGTTGATGCCGACCGCCTTCATCAGCACGATGTCGCGGGCGAAGCCTTGCTTGAGCTCTTCGCTTTCCATGGCGTTGCCGCCGTACTTGATCACCAGGGTCTTGCCGACGAAGCGGCGGATATAGGGCAGGGCTTCGGATAGAACCTTGGCCACCTGGGTGGCGGCATCACGCTCGAGGGTCATGCGGGACTCCAATGCTGAATCGCTCATTCAAAACGGTAGATTAAGATCGGCGGCAACGCGCTGCAGCTGGCCGCGGAACACGCCCTTGATGCGCTCGAGCTCCTCCTCGCTGTCGGCCTCGAAGCGCAGCACCAGTACCGGCGTGGTGTTGGAAGCCCGGACCAGGCCCCAGCCCTTGGGGTAGTCGACGCGCACGCCGTCCAGGCTGGTGATGTTGCCTTCGCCCCACACGCCGTCGCGCTGCAGGCTGTCGATCAGGCCGAACTTGGTCTGCTCGGTAACCTGGATATTGATTTCCGGGGTGGAGATGTCGCTGGGGAAGGCGGCGAACACCTGCTCGGCGTCGCGCTTGTCCTGGCTGAGGATTTCCAGCAGGCGGGCGGCGGCATAGATGCCGTCGTCGAAGCCGAACCAGCGCTCCTTGAAAAAGATATGCCCGCTCATCTCGCCGGCCAGCAAGGCGCCGGTCTCCTTCATCTTCTTCTTGATCAGCGAGTGGCCGGTCTTCCACATCACCGGGCGGCCGCCGTAGCCGCTGATCAGCGGGGTCAGGCGGCGCGTGCACTTGACGTCGAAGATGATGTCGGCGCCCGGGTTGCGCGACACCACGTCCTTGGCAAACAGCATCAACAGGCGGTCCGGGTAGACGATGGTGCCAGTGTTGGTGACCACGCCGACGCGGTCGCCGTCGCCGTCGAAGGCCAGGCCGACGTCGGCCTGCTCTTGCTTCACCTTGGCGATCAGGTCGGCCAGGTTTTCCGGCTTGCCCGGGTCCGGGTGATGGTTGGGGAAGGTGCCGTCCACCTCGCAGTACAGCGGGATCACCGTGCAGCCGAGGGCCTCGATCAGCTGCGGAGCGATCACCCCGGCGGCGCCGTTGCCGCAGTCGACCACCACCTTCAGCGGCTTGGCCAGGGCGATGTCGTCGCGGATCTGGCGGAAATAGCGTTGCAGCACATCGACTTCCTCGACGCTGCCGACGCCGCTGGCCAGGTCGTTGTTGTCGATGCGCGTCTTGAGCGCCTGGATCTGTTCGTTGGCCAGGGTGTCGCCGGCGATGACGATCTTGAAACCGTTGTAGTCCGGCGGATTGTGGCTGCCGGTGAGCATTACCGCGGACTTGCCGCTGAGCACGTGGGCGGCGTAGTAGACCACCGGGGTGGGCACCATGCCGACGTCGCTGACATTGCAGCCGCAGTCCAGTAGGCCCTGGATCAGCTGCTGCACCAGTTCCGGCCCGGACAGGCGGCCGTCGCGGCCGACGGCGACGTTCGGCTCGCCCTGCGCCAGGCTCTGCGAGCCGATGGCGCGACCGACCCAGTAGGCGGTTTCGGCGGTCAGGCTGCTGCCGACCACGCCACGAATGTCATAGGCGCGGAAGATGTCTGCGGGAAGGTTCGGGGCGGCTTGCGGAGTACTCATTGCGGGTGTCTGCTCCAGTCCCAGGAGATCCTGGTCTTCGTCGAGGATGTCGATATCGAGGATATCGGTGTCTTGGAACAGCGGATCGACCAGATCCGCTGGATCGTGCGGCGGCTCGCTGGCCGCCGGGGGGGTGGCGCCTTGTTGGCGCGCTTGCGCCGCTGACCCCGAGGCGCCTTCGTGGGCGCGGCGCGGCAGGCGGGCCAGGGTCTGGGCCAGGCCGTCGAGTACCGGCAGGCTCAGGCTGAAGGCTTTGACGGCCCTGCCGGTCGAGAGTTCGCGGACCAGCTGGTCGAGTTGTCGGACGTCGGCGCGCAGCTGGCGCTGCAGGCTGCTGTACAGCAGCACCAGGCCGAGCAGGGCGCCGATCAGGGCCAGCAGGGCGGCGAGGCCTAGCGCGGGCAGCGGGGTGTCCCCAGCGACGAGGGTCGGGCCGGGGGTGAAACTGAGCTGCCAGTTGCGGTTGCCCGTGTCGAATCGCTCGCTGGCCCCGGCGCCTGTGCCCTGGCCGCGCTGAGCCAGCAGTTGCGGCGCGGCACCGGTGAATTGCTGGAGCAGTTGCAGTTGGCCGACCCCGGCCGGCAGTGGCGGCAGGCTGGCGAGCAGGTGGTTGAGGTCGAAAGCCAGCAGCAGGGTGCCTTGCAGGGGCTGGTCGTCGCTCAGGCGCACCGGGGCGACGCTGTACACCAGCCAGCGCTCGCCGACCTTGTAGGCCTCCGCCGCGGGCGTCTGGCCGTTTTCCACTCGGCGCAGCAGGTCCAGGGCGGCAAAGTTCATCGGCGCATCGCGATTCATGTCTTGCGCCGCCTGGCCGCGGGCGTTGAGGTGGGCATCGACCACGCCGGCCCAATAGCCGAGGTCGCGCTCGGCGGCGCGAATTCGCTCCGGCTCCTGGCTCTGCAGGGCCTCCAGCAGGGTCGGGTTGCGTGCGGCACTTAGGGTATCGCTGGCCAGCAGGGTCAGCGCCTGTTGCAGGGCTGCCGCCTGGCTGCCGCCCCAGGCCTGGACCAGCTGCTGTTGCTGGCGCTGCTGGGCGCTGCCCAGGACGCCGAACCATAGCAGGCCGGCGGCCAGCAACAGGCCGAAGGTGGCGGCGAGCATGCCGGGCAGCAGGGCCCGAAGCGGCTGGCGATCGGCGCCCGCGCCTCGTTTCGCAAGTTTACCTGGCGAGGTGCTGGCGTGAGCGTCCTTGGCGGTGCGCTGGAAGAGTTTCATCGACGGGCTCCTCGGCGGTTCATCCTGAAAAAATCACGGCAATCAATGGCTGCCCGAGTGCCCGAAGCCACCCGCGCCGCGCTGGCTCTCGTCGAACTGCTCGACCAGCTCGAAGTGCGCCTGCACCACCGGTACCAGGATCAGCTGGGCGATGCGTTCGCCTACTTCGATGGTGAAGGGGCTCTGGCCACGGTTCCAGCAGGAGACCATCAGCTCGCCCTGGTAGTCCGAGTCGATCAGACCGACCAGGTTGCCCAGCACGATGCCGTGCTTATGGCCGAGTCCGGAACGCGGCAGGATCATCGCTGCCAGGCCGGGGTCGCCGATGTAGATCGACAGGCCGGTGGGGATCAGCACGGTCTGGCCGGGCTCCAGGATCAGCGCCTGCGCCAGCATGGCCCGCAGATCGAGGCCGGCGGAGCCCGGTGTGGCGTACTGCGGCAGGGGGAACTGGTCGCCGAGGCGCGGGTCGAGAATCTTGGCTTGTAGGGCGTGCATGTCAGGCTCTGTGGTCGGTGAATGGGCGCATCAGGCGCGCGGCAATCGTTCGGCGATAAACGCCACCAGCTGGCGGGCGATCTTGCTCTTGCTGGTCTGGGCGAAGCCGCTCTGCTGCAGCTCGCGGTCGATGATGGTGATGGCGTTGTCCTCGCTGTTGAAGCCGATGCTCGGGTTGGCCACATCATTGGCGACGATCAGGTCGAGATTCTTGTCCTTGAGCTTGCGCGAGGCGTACTCCAGCAGGTTCTCGGTCTCGGCGGCGAAGCCGACGCTGAACGGCCGGTCGCTGCGCTGGGCCAGGGTGGCGAGGATATCCGGGTTGCGCACCATCTGCAGGAGCAGGCCGTCGCCGCTGCTGGGGTCTTTCTTAAGTTTGTGCGGAGCTACCACTTCCGGGCGGTAGTCGGCGACCGCGGCGGCGGCGATCAGCACGTCGCAGGGCATCGCCGCCTCGCAGGCGGCGAGCATGTCGCGGGCGCTGACCACATCGATACGGTTGACCCGTTCCGGCGTCGGCAGGTGCACCGGGCCGCTGACCAGGGTGACCTTGGCGCCGGCTTCGGCAGCGGCCTCGGCCAGGGCGAAGCCCATCTTTCCCGAGCTGTGGTTGGTTATGTAACGCACCGGGTCGATGTTTTCCTGGGTCGGTCCGGCGGTGATCAGCACGTGCTGGCCGGTCAGCGACTGACGCTCGAAGCAGTCGGCGGCGCACTGGGCCAGCTGCTCGGCCTCGAGCATGCGGCCGAGGCCGACGTCGCCGCAGGCCTGCTCGCCGGCGGCCGGGCCGAACAGGCGCAGGCCGCGCTCGGCCAGCAATTGGGCATTGGCCTGGGTCGCCGGATCGCGCCACATGGCCTGGTTCATCGCCGGCGCCAGGGCGACCGTGGCGTCGGTGGCCAGCACCAGGGTGGTCAGCAGGTCATCGGCCACGCCCTGGGCCAGGCGCGCCATCAGGTCGGCGGTGGCCGGGGCGACCAGCACCAGGTCGGCCCAGCGGGCCAGCTCGATATGCCCCATGGCGGCCTCGGCGGCGGGATCGAGCAGGTCCAGGTGCACCGGATGGCCGGATAGGGCCTGCAGGGTCAGCGGGGTGATGAACTCGCGTCCGCCCTGGGTCATCACCACCCGTACTTCGGCGCCCTGATCCTTGAGCCGGCGAACCAGTTCGGCGCTCTTGTAGGCGGCAATGCCACCTCCAACGCCGACAATGACGCGTTTGCGATAAAGCCGCTGCATAGGCCTGCCTTTTATATAAAGGTGGATGTGCGCCGCGGCGATGACGCCTCCCCAGGCCGATCGCCGCGCAAAAAGATGGGCTACGATAGCACAGCGGCCGCAGCGGAGCAGCGGCGCCCAGCTCGACACGGAGGTGCGATGAGCATTCGCGATTGGCCCGCGGCGGAGCGCCCGCGGGAGAAACTGCTGGCCCTGGGGGCCGCTACCCTGAGCGACGCCGAACTGCTGGCGATCTTCCTGCGAACCGGCGTGGCCGGGCAGAGCGCGGTGGATCTGGCGCGCCATCTGTTGGGTGACTTCGGCGGGCTGCGCGCCCTGCTGCAGGCCGACCTGCCGGCGTTCAGTCGGCGCCTGGGGCTGGGCCCGGCGAAGTTCGCCCAGTTGCAGGCGGTGCTGGAGATGGCGCGCCGCCACCTGGCCGAGCAGCTGCGGCGGGACTCGGCGCTGGAAAGCCCGCAGGCGGTGCGCGACTACCTGAAGGCGCTGCTGCGTCACGAGCCCCACGAGGTGTTCGGCTGCCTGTTCCTCGACGCCAAGCACCGGGTGCTGGCCTTCGAGGCGCTGTTCCATGGATCTATCGACAGCGCCAGCGTCTATCCGCGCCAGGTGGTCAAGCGCGCCCTGGCGCATAACGCGGCGGCGCTGATCCTCACCCACAACCACCCTTCCGGGGTGGCCGAGCCCAGCCAGGCCGATCGGCTGCTGACCCGGCGCCTTAAGGAGGCCTTGGAACTGGTGGACGTGCGGGTGCTCGACCACTTCATTGTCGGCGACGGCGAGCCGCTGTCCCTGGCCGAGTACGGCTGGCTCTAGCCGAGCCGTCAGTCCCCGGCCGGGCGGGTTCGCGGTAGAATGGCCGGGCGGCGCGACGAGTGGTCGAGTTGCTCTGCGGGCCAGGCCGGCGGCCGCAGGGCGCCGACCCGGCGCCCGCCAAATGCGCAGCGAAGTACGTTTTGCCTTGTTGCCCTATAGGGTTTCTGGTATAAAGCAGCGCTCTTTTCTAGGGGCCCGGTTGTTGCGCTTTCAGGTGTGACCGGTAAGACCCTCGAGAAACGCGGCGCAGAGCGCCAATGACATTGAGTTTAAGCGGCCAACCCATGCCGGGTTGGGCATGTGGTTTTAGAGGGCTGAGGCATGTCGAGAGTCTGTCAAGTTACCGGTAAGGGTCCGGTAACCGGGAACAACATTTCCCACGCAAACAACAAAACCCGTCGTCGTTTCCTGCCGAACCTGCAGCATCATCGCTTCTGGGTCGAGTCCGAGAAGCGCTTCGTGCGTCTGCGCGTATCCGCCAAGGGCATGCGCTGCATCGACAAGCGTGGTATCGACGTAGTGCTGGCTGAGCTGCGCGCTCGCGGCGAAAAGGTTTAAGGAGCAAATCATGCGCGAACTGATCCGTTTGGTGTCCAGTGCCGGTACCGGCCACTTCTACACCACCGACAAGAACAAACGCACCACCCCCGACAAGATCGAAATCAAGAAATTCGATCCGGTCGTGCGCAAGCACGTGATGTACAAGGAAGCCAAGATCAAGTAATTGATCCGGCGCCCTGCCGAAAAAGCCCGCCTATATGGCGGGCTTTTTCTTGCCTGCAGATTGCTCGGCCCTGCCCGATGCGCCTCCGGCCCTTGGCAGCGCTATGGGTTGGCGGCGATAAAGCCGGTCACCAGCTGCGCCAGTTCCTCGCCCTTGTCCTCCTGCAGAAAATGACCGCCGTCGATCACGGTGGTGTGCGCTTGGCCCTGCGTGCCGGGTATCAGCTTCTGCATCAGCTTGTCGCCCCCCGCGGTGACCGGATCAGAATCACTGAATGCGGTGAGGAAGGGCTTGCGCCATTGCCTCAGCACGGCCCAGGCCGCACGGTTGGCCGCCGCCGCCGGATCATCCGGCGTTATGGGCACCAGCAGTGGAAACTGGCGGGCGCCCTCCTTGTAGCGATCGTCGGGGAAGGGGGCGTCGTAGGCATCGATCACGGCCTGGGGCAGTTCGCTGCAGGTGCCGCGCTGGATGATCGCGCCGGCGGGGAAGGTCGGCACTTCCTGGGAGTACTTCTGCCAGCTCTTGAATGCCGGGCCCGGGTCATGATCGCCGGTCGGCAGCATGGTGTTGGCCGCCACGACGCGCGCGAAACGCTCGGGGTGCTCGGCGACCAGGCGCAGGCCGATCAGTCCGCCCCAGTCCTGACAGACCAGGGTGATGCGGCTGAGTTGCAGCTGATCGAGCAGCGACCGCATCCAGTCGACATGGCGCTGGTAGCTGTAGTCCTCGCGCCGGGTGGGTTTGTCGGAACGACCGAAACCGACCAGATCCGGGGCGATCACCCGGTGCCCGGCGGCCAGCAAGGTCGGCACCATCTTGCGGTACAGGTAGCTCCAGGATGGCTCGCCATGCATCAGCAGCACCGGGTCGGCGCCGGCCGGGCCTTCGTCCACGTAATGCACGCGCAGCTGGCCACCCTCCTGGTCGTCCACCTGCACGTAGTGCGGGGCGAAACCATAGTCGGGCAGCTGGTCGAAGCATTCATCGGGTGTGCGCAGAACGTCCATGGGCGGCTCCTCGTGTTGGCTGGACCGGTATTCTGCGGCGCCTGTCCGGCGTCGGACACCTGGCTAAGTGTGGGGAATAGCGGTGCATCAATTGCGGCGATGACGGGTCGCCGGCTCGAGGCGCGCAATGGCGGAAAAAAGCCCGCACGAAGCGGGCCAAAGGGTGACGCATGAATGACGGGCAGGTCAGCGCACGGCCTGCTCGAAGATCACATAGACCTTGCGGCAGGGTTCCAGCACCTCCCAGGTGCCTTCGAACCCGGCGGGGATGACGAAGCGATCGCCAGCGCGCAGGGTCTTGGCGTGGCCGTCGCGGTCGCGCAGCACCGAGACACCCTGGAGGATCTCGCAGTATTCGTGCTCGCTGTAGCGGACCGTCCACTGGCCGACGTCGCCTTCCCAGATGCCGCTGTTGAACTGGCCGCAGGGGCTGGTGTAGTGGTTGCGCACGGTCTGTGCGGGGTCGCCCTTGAGTACCTTTTCCGGCGCCGGACGGTAGTGCTCCGGGGTGCTGTTGGCGTGGGCGAAGTCGACTATCTGTTGGATATTCATCTGCGGGTCCGTGGTTGTGGGTTATTGGGCCTTGCGGATCGCGCCGGCCAGTTTCTCCACCAGGGTGTCGATCTGCCCTTTCTCGACGATCAGGGGCGGCGACATGGCCAGGGTGTCGCCAGTCACGCGGACCATCAGGTCGTCGCGGAAGCACTGCTCGAAGACCTGGTAGCCGCGCTGGCCGACCCCCTGATTGCTGGGCGCCAGCTGCACGCCGCCGACCAGGCCGACGGCGCGGATGTCGATCACGTTGGGCAGGCCCTGCAGGCTGTGCAGGGCATCCTGCCAATAGCTTTCCAGTTCGATGGCCCGCTCGAACAGCTCCTCCTCCCGGTAGATGTCGAGGGTCGCCAGGGCAGCGGCGCAGGCGACCGGGTGACCCGAGTAGGTATAGCCGTGGAACAGCTCGATGCCGTCCGGACCCTGCATAAAGGCCTGGTAGATACTGTCATCGACGAGCACCGCGCCCATGGGGATGGCGCCGTTGGTCAGGCCCTTGGCGCAGGTGATGATGTCCGGCGTGACGCCCCAGCGCTCGGACGCGAAGGCCTTGCCGACGCGGCCGAAGCCGGTGATCACCTCATCGAAGATCAGCAGGATGCCGTGCTTGCGGGTGATCTCGCGCAGGCGCTGCAGGTAGCCCTGTGGCGGCAGCACCACACCGGCCGAGCCGGACATCGGCTCGACCATCACTGCCGCGATGTTCTCGGCGCCGTGCAGGGCCACCAGGCGCTCCAGTTCGTCGGCTTTCTCGATACCGAACTGCGGCAGCCCGCGGCTGAAGGCGTTGCGCTCGATCTCCAGGGTGTGCGGCAGGTGATCGACGCCGGGCAGCTGCAGGGGGAAGGCCTTGCGGTTGTTGACCATGCCGCCGACCGAGATGCCGCCGAAGCCGACGCCGTGGTAGCCCAGTTCGCGGCCGATCAGGCGGGTGCGGGTGCCCTGGCCGATGGCGCGCTGGTAGGCCAGGGCGATCTTCAGTGCGGTGTCGGCCGACTCCGAGCCGGAGTTGGTGAAGAACAGCTTGTTCAGCCCGGCGGGCGCGATCTCCGCCAGGCGGCTGGCCAGCTCGAAGGGCAGGGGATGACCCATCTGGAAGGTGGGGGCGAAGTCCAGCCGGGCGATCTGCCGGCTGACCGCCTCGGTGATTTGCCGACGACCGTGACCGGCGTTGCAGCACCAAAGGCCCGCGGTGCCGTCCAATATCTTGCGGCCGTCGTCGCTGGTGAAGTACATCCCTTCGGCGCTTTCCAGCAGACGCGGTTTGGCCTTGAACTGACGATTGGCGGTAAACGGCATCCAGAAATCGTTGAGCTTGTTGTTTATTCTGTTCGTTTGCGAGGGGGTATGGGTCGTCATTCTGGCCATCCGAACGCGCGAAAGGTAGGGTTTAGGGCAATTTCGCGCAGTCTATGTTTAATAAAATGAACATTACAAGAGGGTTTGCTGTGCAACTGTCAAAAATATTGAAAAGCTGTAGCCCTCTGGTTTAGTGTTGCCAGCAGGATTGGGCCCATGCGGGCCTTGCAGAATTATTGACAGTGCGCCGGAGTAGCTCCGCCGCACTTTTTACTGATAGAGGATGCTCGAATGACTAGCCTGACTCGCGCCGACTGGGAACAACGCGCCCAGAACCTGAAGATCGAGGGCCGTGCCTTTATCCACGGCGAATACTGCGCGGCGGCGTCCGGTGCGACCTTCGAATGCATCAGCCCGGTGGACGGACGCATGCTGGCGAATGTCGCCAGCTGCGACCAGGCCGACGCCGAACGGGCGGTACAGGATGCCCGGGCCACGTTCGACTCCGGCGTCTGGTCGCGCCTGGCGCCGGTGGCGCGCAAGGAGGTGATGATCCGCTTCGCCGACCTGATCGAGCAGCACGGTGAAGAGCTGGCCCTGCTGGAAACCCTCGACATGGGCAAGCCGATCAGCGATTCGCTGGGCATCGATGTGTCCAGCGCCGCCCGGGCCATCCGCTGGAGCGGCGAAGCGATCGACAAGATCTACGACGAAGTGGCCGCCACCCCGCACAACGAACTGGGCCTGGTGACCCGCGAGCCGATCGGCGTGGTAGCCGCCATCGTGCCGTGGAACTTCCCCCTGCTGATGAGCTGCTGGAAGCTCGGCCCGGCGCTGTCCACCGGTAACTCGGTGATCCTCAAGCCGTCCGAAAAGTCGCCGCTGACCGCCATCCGCCTGGCCCAGCTGGCCATCGAGGCCGGTATCCCGACCGGCGTGTTCAATGTGCTGCCGGGCTACGGTCACACCGTCGGTAAGGCCCTGGCCCTGCACATGGATGTCGACACCCTGGTATTCACCGGCTCGACCAAGATCGCCAAGCAGCTGATGGTCTACGCCGGCGAGTCGAACATGAAACGCGTGTGGCTGGAGGCCGGCGGCAAGAGCCCGAACATCGTCTTCGCCGACGCCCCGGACCTGCAGGCCGCCGCCGAGGCCGCCGCCGGCGCCATCGCCTTCAACCAGGGCGAGGTGTGCACCGCCGGCTCCCGTCTGCTGGTGGAGAACTCGATCAAGGCGCAGTTCGTGCCCCTGGTGGTCGAGGCCCTCAAGACCTGGAAGCCGGGTCACCCGCTGGACCCACAGACCAACGTCGGCGCCCTGGTCGATCAGCAGCAGCTCAATACCGTGCTCGGCTATATCGAGGCGGGGCAGGCCGATGGTGCCAAGCTGGTCGCCGGCGGCAAGCGCACCCTGGAGGAGACCGGCGGCGTGTATGTCGAGCCGACCATCTTCGACGGCGTGAGCAACGCCATGAAGATCGCCCGCGAGGAGATCTTCGGCCCGGTGCTCTCGGTGATCGGTTTCGACGACGCCGAGGAAGCCGTGCGCATCGCCAACGACACGCCCTACGGTTTGGCAGCGGCGGTGTGGACCAGCAACCTGTCCAAGGCGCACCTGACCGCCAAGGCCCTGCGCGCCGGCAGTGTGTGGGTCAACCAGTACGATGGCGGCGACATGACCGCGCCGTTCGGTGGCTTCAAGCAGTCCGGCAACGGCCGCGACAAGTCGCTGCACGCGTTCGACAAGTACACCGAGCTGAAGGCGACCTGGATCAGGCTGTAAGCGCGCGATACCACGGGCGGGCAACCGCCTGAAGGTCCGCCCTTCGGGGCCGGCTCCCATGAGCCACACCTGCGGCCGGGTTCCCTTGGGAAACCCGGCCGTTTCGTTTTGAACGGCCACGACAACAGGAAGGAGTCTGGTAATGCGTTGGGGTACCTATTTCGCCGTCTGCTCGGCGGTGATCAGCATCGGCCTGGCCCTCGGCGTGACCATGCCGCTGGTGTCGCTGCGTCTGGAGGGCTGGGGCTACGGCTCCTTCGCCATCGGCGTGATGGCGGCCACGCCAGCGGTGGGGGTGCTGCTCGGTGCGTCCCTGGCCGGTCGCCTGGCCGGGTGGCTGGGCACGACCCGGCTGATGCAGGCGAGCCTGCTGTGCAGTGCGCTGTCGGTGGCGCTGCTGGCGCAGCTGCAGGATTACGCGGTCTGGCTGGTGCTGCGCCTGCTGATCGGCGTGGCCCTGACCCTGGTATTCATCCTCGGCGAGAGCTGGATCAACCAGCTGGCGGTGGAGAAGTGGCGTGGCCGGCTGGTGGCGCTGTACGGCACCGGCTATGCGTTGAGCCAGCTCTGCGGTCCACTGTTGCTGACGGCGCTGGGCACGGCAAGCGACCGCGGCTTCTGGGCCGGCACCGCGCTGCTGATCGGCGGCTCGCTGCTGCTGGTGGGGCGCCGCGGCGCGCCGCGGGTCGATGCGCAGAGCGTCTCGGGGCGTGGGTTGCCGGCCTTCTGCCGCAAGCTGCCGGCGATCGCCTGGGCGGTGATGCTGTTCGCCGCGTTCGAGGCGATGATGCTCACCCTGCTGCCTATCTACGGCCTGCGTCAGGGCTTCACCCAGGAGGTCGCGCTGTTCATGGTCAGCGTGGTGGTGGTGGGCGATGCCGTGCTGCAGCTGCCGATCGGCCTGCTCGCCGACCGCATGTCGCGCGGCAGCCTGTTCCGCGGCTGCGGGGTGATCCTGCTGGGCTCCAGTCTGGCCATTCCGTTGCTGCTGCACTCGCCGCTGATCTGGCCGCTGCTGGTGCTGTTCGGCGCCAGCGCCGGGGGGCTGTTCACCCTGTCGCTGATTCTCATCGGCGAGCGCTACCGCGACGACGAACTGGTGCGGGCCAATGCCCATGTGGCGCAGTTGTGGGGTATCGGCTGTCTGCTCGGGCCGCTGGCCACCGGGGCCGCCAGCCAGTGGCTGAGCAGCCATGCCCTGCCACTGCTGATGGCCCTCGGCGCCGCGGTGTTCGTGGTGCTGGCCTGGCGCGGTACCGGCTTCGAGCCGGTGCTGGCCGGCGCCCCGGCGCGCGGCGACTAATCCGTTCGGCGCAGCTCCGCCAGCAGCTCGCCTGCGGCTGCGCCGACGCGGCGCACGGCCTCTTCCAGTTCCGCCGTCAGTGGCGCGGCATAGTTCAGACGCAGGCAGTTACGGTACTTGCCGGCCGCGGAGAAGATACTGCCCGGGGCGATCTGCAGCTTGTGCGGCAGCAGCACGCGATTGAGCTGCTGGCTGTCGAAGGCGCTGTCCAGCTCGACCCAGAGCATGAAACCGCCATGGGGCTGGCTGACCCGCGTGCCACTGGGAAAGTAGCGGCTGACCCAGTCGGTCATCCGGTTGCGGTTGCGCGCGTACTGGCTGCGCATGCGCCGCAGGTGCGGCTCGTAGTGCCCTGCGGCGATGAACTCGGCCAGGGCCAGTTGCGGCAGCTGCGCGGTCATGCCGGTGCCGATGTACTTGAGGTGGAGGATCTGCGGCTGGTAGCGCCCGGCCGCTATCCAGCCGATGCGCAGCCCCGGCGCCAGGGTCTTGGAGAACGAGCTGCAGAGCAGCACGCGGCCATCGACGTCGTAGGACTTGATGGTGCGCGGGCGCGGGTAGCTGTACGCCAGCTCGCCGTAGACGTCGTCCTCGATGATCGCCACGTCGTAGCGCTGGGCCAGCGTCAGCAGGGCGCGCTTGTTGGCCTCCGGCATGATGTAGCCCAGCGGGTTGTTGCATGTCGGGGTGAGCTGGATGGCCTTGATCGGCCACTGCTCGAGGGCCAGCTCCAGGGCATCCAGGCTGATGCCGCTGAGCGGGTCGGTGGGCAGCTCCAGGGCCTTGATGCCAAAGCCCTTCAGGGCCTGCATCACGCCATGGAAGCTCGGCGAGTCGAGGGCGACGATGTCGCCGGGCTTGCAGGTCGCGCAGATCGCCGCCGATAGCGCCTCATGGCCGCCGGTGGTGATGACGATCTCTTCGGGCGGGATCTGGCAGCCGGAATCGAGCATCAGCCGCGACAGCTGCTCGCGCAGCTTCGGGTCGCCGTGGATGCAGCCGTAGCTCAAGCCTTCCACCGATTGCCGCCGGCCCAGGCGCGACAGCGAGCGCAGCAGGGGTTTCAGGGTGGGGCTGCTGATGTCGGGAATGCCACGGATGAACAACCTACTGAGAGATACAACTAGGCCGATGCGGCGCTCAGGCCAGTTCCTTGAGCCGATGCCAGAGCATGCCGAGGGCCAGTAGCGGCGAGCGCAAATAGCGGCCGCCAGGGAAGGTCATGTGCGGCACCTTGGCGAACAGCTCGAAGCCGCCGCCAGCCTGGCCTGCGATGGCCTCGGCCAGCAGCTTGCCGGCCAGGTGGGTGGCGTTGACCCCGTGGCCTGAATAGGCCTGGGCGAAGTAGACATTGGCTTGATCCTTGAGCCGGCCGATCTGCGGCAGGCGGTTGGCGCCGATGCCGATCATGCCGCCCCACTGGTAGTCGATCTTGACCTCGCCCAGCTGCGGAAACACCTCGAGCATTTTCGGCCGCATGTAGCCGGCGATATCCGCCGGATCGCGGCCGGAATAATGGCAGGCACCGCCGAACAGCAGGCGCCGGTCGGCGGACAGGCGGTAGTAGTCGAGTGCCACCCGCTGATCGCACAGCGCCATGTTGCGGGGGATCAGCGCCTTGGCCTGGCTTTCCGAGAGCGGCTCGGTGGCGATGATATAGCTGCCGGCCGGTAGCACCTTGCCGCCCAGGGTCGGATTCAGCTCGCCCAGGTAGGCGTTGCAGGCGAGCACCAGCTGAGCGGCGCGCACCGTGCCGTGGGCCGTGTGCACCCGGACCTCGGGTCCGTAGTCGATGCGCGTCACCGGCGAGTTCTCGAACAGCTGCACCCCCATAGCTTGCGCCACTGCGGCCTCGCCCAGGGCGAGGTTGAGCGGGTGCAGATGGCCGGAGCCCATGTCGATCAGGCCGCCGACATAGCGGCTGGAGCCGACCACTTCGTGCATCTGCTCGGCCTGCAGCAGGCGCAGTTCGTGGCGGTAGCCGAGGGACTTGAGCTCTTCCAGGTCCTCGGCGAAACCGGCCAGATGGCTGGGCTTGTTGGCCAGGTCGCAGTAGCCCCAGGTCAGATCGCAGTCGATCCGGAAGCGCTCGACCCGTTCGCGGACGATCTCCACCGCCTCCAGGCCCATCAGCTTGAGCTGGCGCACACCGTCGGCGCCGATCACCGATTCGAACTGCTCGACCCCGTGGCCGACCCCGCGGATCAGCTGGCCGCCGTTGCGCCCGCTGGCGCCCCAACCCACCTTGCGCGCTTCCAGCAGCGCCACCGAGAAACCCTTCTCGGCCAGCTCGATGGCGGTGTTCAACCCCGAGAAGCCGCCGCCGACCACGCACACATCGGCGCGCAGCTCACCGCCCAGGGGCGGGAAGTCGAGCTGGCGACGGGTGCTGGCGGCGTAGTAGGAGTCGGCGTGCTGGGTGCTGTGCACAGGCTGGCGAACGCGGGCGTTCATGTGTGAAATCCTGTTTGTTATGTTTGGAAAATTTTACGCAGGATAAGCGCGGTGCCGGCCGGTCGCCAAGGGGGCAAGGTAAAAAACTGCAGTTCCGTCGGCAAAACCCGTTGCGCGGGCGCCCTCATTGATCGTCAGCGGTAAGATGCGCGGGTTTTCTCCCGGACCCGTCTGCGATGACCTGTACCAGCCGCAAGATCGATCAGCTGCGTTTGCAGATTCCCGCGTTCGAGTGCGTGCCGGGCTGCCACGACTGCTGTGGCCCGGTGACCGCATCAAGCGAAGAGATGGCGCGGCTGCCGGTCAAGGGCATTGCTGCGCACGAGGCGGCGCTGGCCGACTACAACTGCGTGCACCTGGGGCCCAATGGCTGCGAAGTGTATGACCAGCGCCCGCTGATCTGTCGTCTGTTCGGCACCACGCCGAACCTGCCTTGCCCAAATGGCCGTGGACCTGAGCAGCCAATCGAACCGGCCGTGGAGCACCGGGTCCACCGCCTGATCGCCAGCACGCGGCAGCGTTTGCTGTAGAGGACGGCACTACCTCAGCAGGCCAGGTGATTTTCGTACAGCGCACTGTCAGTGGGCTTCGCCGGTCTGCTGTCGCGACAGCTACCGGTCGTTCAGAACCTGTTCCAGGCCTGTTATTTCCGCTTGTGCAGTGGCGCGTATCCAGTCCCTGACAGCGGTGATGGCCGGGTTCGCGTCATGGCGCGGTGGCCAGACCAGCCAATAGGCATAGTCGTTGTGGATCCGTAGCTGCGGGCAGGGCATAACCAGGCGCCCGGCGCGCAAGTCGCCTGCTGCCAGAAACAACCGTCCCAGCGCAATGCCCTGTCCATCGGCAGCGGCCTGGAGAGCGAGGGCGGAATCGCTCAGGTTCAGTCCAGCGGGCACCGGCAGATCAGGGTGACCGGCAGCACTGAACCAGCGGCCCCAGTTTCCTTTCGGGGTGTCGTGCAGCAGGCGATGGTCTAGCAGGTCTACTGGTGCGCAGGGGACTGGCAGGGCCTGCCGCAGGGCCGGGCTGCACAGTGGGGTCAGGGTTTCTGTGGCCAGCAAGGCACTGTTCAGCCCGCGCCAACCGCCAGGGCCGGACCTCAAACCGAGGTCGAAGCGGGTGTCCTTGCCATCCCATAGTTCGGCCGTGGTGGTCAGTTGCAGATCGATCTCCGGGTGGGCGGCCTGGAGCGCGGGAAGGTGCGGCATCAGCCAGCGCGAGGCAAGCGATGGCAGCACGGTCATCCGCACCGGGCCATTGGCCGGGCGACGGGCCGTGGCGCTGGCAGCGGCGATACGGTCCAGCGCGGGGGTAAGGTCGTTCAGATAGGCGGCCCCTGTGGGGGTCAGGGCCAGCACCCTGCCTCGTCGTTCGAACAGGGGTTGGCCGAGCCACTCTTCCAGCAGGCGTACCTGATGACTGATGGCGGCCTGCGTTACCGCCAGTTCATCGGCGGCACGGGTGAAATGCAGGTGGCGGGCGGCAGCTTCGAACGCGCGGACGGCCCCCAGCGGCGGCAGACGACGCATGAGTCTCTTCCATTAGCTGTATTTATCGAATGCCCGAGATTAGATCATTTCCCCGCTGCTGAAAACGCCGGTTAACTCCCTGAAATCATTTGGTAAATGTGAGGGTGTCATGCCACTGGAGCTCGTTGCGGTCTTTCTCGGGTTTGCGGTACCGATGGTCATCAGTCCGGGGCCGGGGAACACGGTGCTGGCACTGTCCGGCGCTCGTTTCGGGGTGCGAGGTACCGGGCTGTTCTGGCTGGGATTCGAAATCGGCAATGTTCTGCTATGCCTGCTGTATGGCCTCGGTTTCGGGGCCCTGCTACTGCAATACCCGCAAAGCCATACGGTGATGCTGTGGGCGGGTGCGGCCTATGTGCTGTATCTGGCCTGGGGATTCTTTCGCTCCGCAGCACCTGGCGCCAAGGCCCAGACGGTGGAGCGCATGGGGATGGTCAGCGGCATCGTTGCCGTGCTGCTGAACGTCAAGATCCACTCGATGGTGGCGGTCATGTTCGCCCAGTTTATGCGGCCGGATCGGGCACTGGTGCCTCAGGTGCTGCTGCTGACTGGCGCTTTTCTGGTGGTGGGAATTGTCTGCCACTTCCCGTGGATCTACGGCGGGCAGCTGATTCTGGGGCGGTTCACCTCAGACCAGGCGCTACGGATACAGGGGCTGGTCTTCGGGGGCTTGATGGTCGCGGTGGCGGTTTATATGGTTTCAGTTTGAGCGACGCTGACCTTCCATCGTCGCTCCGCCCGATTGCCGCAGGCGAGAGGGCGTTCTGAGGCAATTCGCCCAGACCCTGGTGGTATGAGTCGCCGTCTCCATGGCAGGGGCTTCAGGGCCCTTTCCCGCAGGGCTATTCCGGCACTGGCAGCTGCAGCGACTCTTTCACCTCTTCCATGACGATATAGCTCTTCGATTCACGCACGTGGGGCAGCTTGAGCAGGATGTCGCCGAGCAGCTTGCGGTAGCTGGCCATCTCGTTGATGCGCGCCTTGACCAGGTAATCGAAGTCACCGGACACCAGGTGGCACTCCAGTACGTGGGGCAGTTTGAGTACGGCGCGGCGGAATTCCTCGAAGGTGTCGCCGGACTTGTAGTCCAGGCTGATCTCGACGAACACCAGCAGGCTGGCCTTGAGGTGCTGCGGATTGAGGCGGGCGTTGTAGCCCATGATGATGCCTTCGCGCTCCAGGCGCCGGACCCGTTCGGTGCAGGGCGTGGTGGACAGGCCGACCCGCTCGCCCAGTTCGGTGAAGGAGATGCGCCCGTCCTCCTGGAGGATGCGCAGGATGTTGCGGTCGATCTTGTCCAGTTCGCGACGGCTCTGGTGCTGGGTGCGCATGGGGGATCCCCCTCCGTAAAAAGGATTTTTGCCGAGATTTCTCTCCAAATATAGTAGCTAATATAGTGAGAAGCACTGGCTGGTGCTCAATATACTGCGCGCATCAACTCTCTGAAAAACAAACGCCAGCGCATAGTCGCGGCGAGGAGTGAAGCATGCGGGTTCTGGTTCTGGGCAGCGGTGTTATTGGTACGGTCAGCGCTTACTACCTGGCCCGTCAGGGTTTCGAGGTGGTGGTGGTCGATCGCCAGGCCGCGCCGGCCATGGAGACCAGCTTCGCCAACGCCGGCCAGGTGTCGCCCGGCTATGCCTCGCCCTGGGCCGCTCCCGGCGTACCGCTGAAAGCCATCAAATGGCTGCTGCAGAAGCATGCGCCGCTGGCGATCAAGGCCACCGCCGATGTCGACCAGTACCTGTGGATGGCGCAGATGCTGCGCAACTGCACCGCCAGTCGTTACGCGGTGAACAAGGAGCGCATGGTGCGCCTGTCCGAGTACAGCCGCGACTGCCTCGACGAACTGCGCGCCGAGACCGGCATCGCCTACGAAGGCCGCCGCCTGGGCACCACCCAGCTGTTCCGCACCCAGGCCCAGGTGGACAACGCCGCCAAGGACATCGCCGTGCTGCAGCAGTCCGGCGTGCCCTTCGAGCTGCTCGACCGTGACGGCATCGCCCGCGCCGAGCCGGCCCTGGCCAGCGTCAAGCACAAGCTGGCCGGCGCCCTGCGCCTGCCCAACGACCAGACCGGCGACTGCCACATGTTCACCCTCAAGCTGGCCGAGATGGCCAAGCAGATGGGCGTCGAGTTCCGTTTCGGCCAGAACATCGAGCGCCTGGACTCCGCCGGTGACCGGATCAACGGCGTGTGGATCGACGGCAAGCTGGAAACCGCCGACCGCTACGTGCTGGCGCTGGGCAGTTACAGCCCGCAGCTGCTCAAGCCGCTGGGTATCCGCGCGCCAGTCTACCCGCTCAAGGGCTATTCGCTGACCGTGCCGATCACCAACGGTGACATGGCCCCGGCCTCGACCATCCTCGACGAGACCTACAAGGTGGCCATCACCCGTTTCGACAACCGCATCCGGGTCGGCGGCATGGCCGAGATCGCCGGTTTCGACCTGAGCCTGAATCCGCGTCGGCGCGAGACCCTGGAGATGATCGTCGGCGATCTCTATCCCCAGGGCGGCGACCTGGGCCAGGCGGACTTCTGGACCGGCCTGCGCCCGGCGACCCCGGATGGCACGCCGATCGTCGGCGCCACCGGCTTCCGCAACCTGTTCCTGAACATCGGGCACGGCACCCTGGGCTGGACCATGTCCTGCGGTTCCGGACGCTTCCTCGCCGACCTGATGGCCAAGAAACGTCCGCAGATCAGCGCCGAAGGCCTGGATATCTTCCGTTACAGCAAGTCCAAGGAGGCGCCCAAGCATGCCAGCCCGGTGCCGGCGCACTGAGACCGGCTCGGCGTCGAGGTGGCACGCTCCCTCGATCATGCGGGTCGAAATGCTGGTGACTACGGTCTGAGCCACTAGCCGTCGTATTCCCTCGGCCATGAATGCGACACTGAATCCTGCTTGGCCCGGCTCTGCCGGGCTTTTTTATTCATCGTTCCCCGTGAGAAGTGTGAGAGCCATGCGTCCAGCCCGCGCCCTGATCGACCTACAAGCCCTGTGTCACAACTACCAGCTGGCCCGCGAAGTCACGGCTGCCAAGGCGCTGGCGGTGATCAAGGCCGATGCCTACGGGCACGGCGCGGTACGCGTGGCGCAGGCTCTGGAGGCGCAGGCCGACGGTTTCGCCGTGGCCTGTATCGAGGAGGCCCTGCAGTTGCGCGAGGCCGGCATCCGCGCACCGATCCTGCTGCTCGAGGGCTTCTTCGAGGCCGAGGAGCTGGCCCTGATCGAGCAGCACGACCTCTGGTGCGTGGTGCATGCCCAGTGGCAGATCGAGGCGATCGAGCGCAGCGCCCTGGCCAAGCCGTTGACCCTCTGGCTGAAGATGGACTCGGGGATGCACCGGGTCGGCCTGGCGCCGGCCGAGTACCAGGCGGCCTATCGCCGGCTGCTGGCCAGCGGCAAGGTCAGCAAGATCGTGTTGATGAGCCACTTCGCCCGCGCCGACGAGCTGGATTGCCCGCGCAGCGAAGAGCAGCTGGCGGTGTTCGAGCAGGCCCGTCAGGGTCTGGCGGCGGAGATCAGCCTGCGCAACTCGCCGGCCGTGCTCGGCTGGCCCAACATCCCCAGCGACTGGGTGCGCCCCGGCATCATGCTTTACGGCTCCACCCCCTTCGAGCAGGAACAGGCCCTGGCGGCGCGCCTGCAGCCGGTCATGACCCTGGAGTCGAAGATCATCAGCGTGCGCGAACTGCCCGCCGGCGAGCCGGTCGGGTATGGCGCGCGCTTCGTCACCGAGCGGCCGACCCGGGTCGGGGTGGTCGCCATGGGCTATGCCGACGGCTACCCGCGGCACGCGCCGACCGGCACGCCGGTGACCATCGACGGCCAGCCCAGCCGACTGATCGGCCGGGTGTCGATGGACATGCTCACCGTCGACCTCAGCGACCTGCCCCGGGCCGGACTGGGCAGCCGGGTCGAGCTGTGGGGCAAGCAGGTGCTGGCCAGCGACGTGGCGATCCGCGCCGGCAGCATTCCCTATCAGCTGTTCTGCAACCTGCGCCGGGTGCCGCTGGTCTATTCCGGGGGCTGAACCGGGCGCTGGGCAGGATTCGCAAGCAAGGTGTTGTAAATACTGAACGCTGTTGCCATGATACGGGCACATTTTCCGTATCTTCCCGAGGGGGACTCCAGCATTGGACGTCGGTGTACGCCTGCAATCCATCCGCAAACTCAAAGGCCTTTCCCAGCGTGAACTCGCCAAGCGCGCCGGGGTCACCAACAGCACCATTTCGATGATCGAGAAGAACAGCGTGAGCCCCTCGATCAGCTCGCTGAAGAAGGTGTTGGCCGGCATTCCCATGTCCCTGGTGGAATTCTTCTCCCTGGAAACGGATCAGGACAACCACACTCAGGTGGTATATCGGGCCGGTGAGTTGATCGACATTTCCGACGGCGCCGTGACCATGAAGCTGGTCGGCAAGGCCCACCCCAGCCGGGCCCTGGCATTTCTCGACGAGACCTATCCGGTCGGCGCCGACACCGGCGACGAGATGTACAGCCACGAGGGCGAGGAAGCCGGGATGCTGGTCGAGGGCCGCCTGGAACTGACCGTGGGCAGCGAGGTGTTCATCCTCGAGCCGGGTGACAGTTACTACTTCGAGAGCAGCAAGCCGCACCGTTTCCGCAACCCCTTCGACGCGCCGGCGCGGCTGATCAGCGCCACCACGCCCGCCAATTTCTGACCGATAGGGCCACCATCCCTGCGACAAACTGGGTTGTTTCGGCCCGGCGGCCTTCCCGTTATACTGTTGCCCGCTCGCGAAACCGTGGCCGCGGGCGTGACTAGCCACGATGAGGGTGTACCCGTGAACCTAATTAGCAAGATGCTGGTGGCGCCGGCCGCCGTATTGGCCCTGTGGGCAGTGACTGCGCAGGCCGCGACCAACGACGAGATCGCCGAGCGCCTCAAGCCGGTGGGTGAAGTCTGCGTGATGGGCGAGGAATGCAAGGGCGTCGAAGCGGTCGCGGCCTCCGCCGGCGGCGGTGCGCGCACCGCCGATGATATCGTCGCCAAGAACTGCAGCGCCTGCCACAGCGCTGGCGTGCTGGGCGCGCCGAAGATCGGCGACACCGCCGCCTGGCAGGCACGCGCCAGCAATGGTGTGGATGGCCTGCTGGCCAATGCCATCGCCGGTATCAACGCCATGCCGCCGAAAGGCACCTGTGGCGATTGCTCCGACGACGAACTGCGCGCCGCCATCGAGAAAATGTCTGGCCTGTAAGTCGACGCTGCTGCACTGAAAAGCCGCCCTCGGGCGGTTTTTTGCATTGTGCCGACGGGATTGCAGCAAAATCGACTGCGATGCAGTCAAACCTGACATGCCAGGGATGCCGTCAGGAGTCGCCAGATGCCGGAGGTATGTTCCATCGAGCAGGCCGTCGATCGCGTGCTGAGCGCCATTGATGGGCCTATCCGCCTGGGCCTGCCCCTGGGCCTGGGCAAGCCGAACCGCTGGGTCAACGCCCTGTACGCGCGGATCAAGCAGCTGCCACAGCGTCAGCTGACCATCTACACGGCGCTGTGCCTGGGGCGCCCGCTCGCCAGCCAGGAGCTGCAGCGGCGCTTTCTCGAGCCCTTCGTCGAGCGCGTCTACGGCGACTACCCGGAGCTGGACTTTCTCGCCGACCTGCATGCCGGCAACCTGCCGGACAACGTGCGCATCGAGCAGTTCTTCCTGCAGCCGGGCAGCCTGCTGGACTGTCCGTCGGCGCAGCAGGACTACAACAGCTGCAACTACAGCCAGGTCACCCGCGACCTCGATGCCAAGGGCGTCAACCTGATCGCCCAGCTGGTCGCCCGTGATCCGCAGCGCCCAGGGCTTTTCAGCCTGAGCTGCAACCCGGACATCACCCTCGACCTGCTGCCCCGGCTGGAGCGACGTCGCGCGGCCGGCGAGCCCATTCTGTGCCTGGCCCAGGTGCATGAGGACCTGCTCTATATGACGGGTTCGGCGGAGGTCGCCCGCGAGCGCTTCGACCTCCTGCTGCAGGAACCGGAGCGCAGTACGTTGTTTTCCACGCCGAACATGCCGGTGACCCTGCAGGACCAGTGCATCGGCCTGCACGCCAGCAGCCTGGTGCGTGACGGCGGCACCCTGCAAATCGGCATTGGGGCCATGGGCGATGCGCTGACTGCCGCGTTGCTGGCCCGGCATGCGGACAACGCGGCCTACCGGGCCGGACTCGAGGCGCTGCAGGGCGATGCCTGGGCCGGGCTAGTCGACGCGGTGGGCGGCCGGGAGCCCTTCGCCGAAGGCCTGTATGGCTGCAGCGAGATGTTCGTCAATGGCCTGCTGGCGCTGGCCGAAGCGGGCGTGTTGCGTCGTCGGGTCTATCCCGACCTGCGCCTGCAGCAACTGGCCAGTGCCGGCGCCTTGGACGCCGAGGGCCGCCCCCGCAGCGTGCAGGCGCTGCTGGACGCCGGCCTGCCGGCGCGCCTGGATGCAGACGGCCTGGGCTGGCTGCAGGCCAAAGGGCTGCTGAACGGGTCGCTGCGGCTGCGCGGCGAGCGCCTGCACATGGCCGATGGCCGCGAGCTGTCGAGCGACCTGCAGGACCCCTACACCCAGTCCGCGTTGCAGGCCCAGCTCGGCCAGGCCCCCGACGGCGTGCTGCTGCACGGTGGCTTCTTCCTCGGCCCGACGGACTTCTATCAGCGTCTGCGCGAGCTGGCGCGCGAGCGACTCGGACGCTTCGCCATGACCGGCATCGGCTTCGTCAATCAACTCTATGGCGATGAGGAACTCAAGCGCCTGCAGCGCCGCGATGCGCGTTTCATCAATACGGTGTTCTGCATGACCCTGCTCGGCGCCGGGGTGGCCGACCAACTGGAGGACGGCCGGGTGCTCAGCGGCGTCGGCGGCCAGTACGACTTCGTCGCCCAGGCCCAGGCATTGGAGGGCGCGCGTTCGATCCTGCTGCTGCGAAGCTGGCGCGAATCGGCCGGGCGACTCAGTTCCAACATCGTCTGGCATTACGGCCATGTCACCATTCCGCGGCACCTGCGCGACCTGGTGGTGACCGAGTACGGCATCGCCGACCTGCGCGGCAAGACCGATGCCGAGGTGATCGAGGCGCTGTTGAATATCTGCGATTCGCGCTTCCAGGCGGAGCTGATCGAGCAGGCCCAGCAGGCCGGCAAGCTGCCGCGCCATTTCCGCCTCGACCCGCGCTTCCTCGACAATCGGCCGGAGCGCCTGCAGGCGCTGCAGGCACGCCACCCGACTCTGTTCGACGAGTATCCGCTGGGCAGCGACTTCGGCCGCGAGGAGCGCGACCTGTTACGCGCGCTGAACTGGTTGAAGGGCAAGTTCAAGCTCAGCGAGGCCCTCGAGTTGGGCAAGGCAGCGCTGGAGGCGCCGCCGCCGGACGACTTTGCCCGTCACCTGGCGCGCATGGGCCTGGCACAGCCGCACGGCTGGCGCGAAGAGTTGTACCAGCGCCTAGTGCTGGCCGGCCTGCACGCGACTATTCCTGAAAGCTGACGGTGCCGCCTGCCAGGGAGCTGATGCGTGCCAGGGACTCGACCCGGTAGCCCCGGGCGTCGAGGTCGGTGCGGCCGCTCTGGAACGACTTCTCGATCACCACGCCGACCCCGGCGATGCTCGCGCCGGCCTGGCCGATCAGGTCGATCAGCGCCCGGGCGGCGTGGCCGTTGGCGAGGAAGTCGTCGATCAGCAGCACATGGTCGTCGGCATTGAGGTGCTTGGCCGAGATGGCGATGGTGCTTTCGGTCTGCTTGGTGAAGGAGAACACCTTGGAGGTCAGCAGGTCGTCCTTGAGGGTGAGCGACTGGTACTTGCGCGCGAAGATCACCGGCACGCCCAGCTCCAGCCCGGCCATCACCGCCGGGGCGATGCCGGAGGCCTCGATGGTGACGATCTTGGTGATGCCCAGGCCGGCGAAGCGCCGGGCGAACTCGTGACCGATCTGCTGCATCAGCAGCGGGTCGATCTGGTGGTTGAGGAAGGCATCGACCTTGAGCACCTGCTCGGAGAGTACGGTGCCTTCTTCGCGAATCTTCTGCTTCAGTGCGTCCACGCGGATTCCCTCTTGGTTGTTGCTCTGATGCCCGGTCTGCGCCGGAGTGCTTGAACGTAGCGCGGCTTCAGGCTTTTTTCAGCAGGGCGCGCATATTGGCCAGCGCCGAGTTGCCGGTGGCGGCCTTGACGGCCGGGGGCGCGTCTTCCTGGCCTTCCCAGACAAGGTCCTCGGGTGGCAGCTCGTCGAGGAAGCGGCTCGGCGAGCACTCGATGATCTCGCCGTACTGCTTGCGCTTGGCGGCAAAGGTCAGGGTCAGGTTGCGTTTGGCCCGGGTGATGCCGACGTAGGCCAGGCGGCGCTCTTCCTCGACGGTGTCGGCCTCGATGCTGGAGCGGTGGGGCAGGATATCCTCCTCCACGCCGAGGATGTACACCGAGGGATATTCCAGGCCCTTGGACGCGTGCAGGGTCATCATCTGCACGCCTTCGGCGCCTTCCTCCTCCTCCTGCTGGCGCTCGAGCATGTCGCGCAGCACCAGCTTGCCGATGGCGTCCTCGATAGTCATGTCGCCTTCTTCGTCGCGCTCCAGGGTGTTCTTCAGGGCGTCGACGAGGAACCAGACGTTGCCCATGCGGGCGTCGGCGACCTTGTCGCTGGAGGCGTTCTGGCGCAGCCAGTTCTCATAGTCGATGTCCATCACCATGCTGCGGATCGCGGCGATCGGATCGTTCTGCGCGCACTGCTGGCGCACGCCGTCCATCCAGCGGGTGAAGCGCGCCAGGCGCTCGGTGAAGCGGCTGTCGAGGTGTTCGCCGAGGCCGATCTCGCCGGCGGCGGCGTACATGCTGATCTTGCGCTCGGTGGCGTAGTTGCCGAGTTTTTCCAGGGTGGTGGAGCCGATCTCGCGACGCGGCACGTTGATCACCCGCAGGAAGGCGTTGTCGTCGTCCGGGTTGACCAGCAGGCGGAAGTAGCTCATCAGGTCCTTCACCTCCTGGCGGGCAAAGAAGCTGGTGCCGCCGGACAGGCGATAGGGGATCTGGTGGTGCTGCAGCTTCAGCTCCATCAGCTTGGCCTGGTAGTTGCCGCGGTAGAGGATGGCGAAATCGCTGTAGGGCCGCTGGGTGCGCAGGTGCTCGGTAAGAATCTCCAGGGCCACCCGCTCGCACTCGGCATCCTCGTTGCGGCAGCGGATCACGCGGATCTCGTCGCCCATGCCCATCTCGCTCCACAGCTGTTTCTCGAAGGCGTGGGGGTTGTTGGCAATGAGGATGTTGGCGCATTTGAGGATGCGGCTGGTGGAGCGGTAGTTCTGCTCCAGCATCACCACCTTGAGGGAGGGGTAGTCCTCCTTCAGCAGCATCAGGTTTTCCGGACGGGCGCCGCGCCAGGCGTAGATCGACTGGTCGTCGTCGCCGACCACGGTGAACTGGTTGCGCGTGCCGACCAGCAGCTTGACCAGCAGGTACTGGCTGGCGTTGGTGTCCTGGTATTCGTCGACCAGCAGGTAGCGAATGCGGTTCTGCCACTTCTCGAGGATGTCGGGGTGATCCTGGAACAGCTTCACCGGCAGCAGGATCAGGTCGTCGAAGTCCACCGCGTTGTAGGCCTTGAGGGTGCGCTGATAGTGCAGGTAGACGATCGCCGCGGTCTGCTCCTTGGGGCCCCGCGCCTCGGCCAGGGCCTGCTCGGGCAGGATCAGGTCGTTCTTCCAGGCGCCGATGTAGTTCTTGATCTCGTCGGCGCCGTCGTCGCCGGCATATTCCTTCTGCATGATGTCCGCGAGCAGCGCCTTGATATCGCCCTCGTCGAAGATCGAGAAGCCCGGTTTGTAGCCCAGCCGGGCATACTCCTTGCGGATGATGTTCATCCCCAGGTTGTGGAAGGTCGACACCGTCAGGCCGCGCGCCTCGGCGCCCTTGAGCAGGCTGCCGACCCGCTCCTTCATCTCGCGGGCGGCCTTGTTGGTGAAGGTCATGGCGACGATATGGCGCGCCTGGATGCCGCAGTTCTGCACCAGGTGGGCGATCTTGCGCGTGATCACGCTGGTCTTGCCGGAGCCGGCGCCGGCGAGCACCAAAAGAGGGCCGCCGACGTAGTTCACGGCTTCCTGTTGCCGAGGATTCAGTCGGGACATGGGGCTATCGGGGTCGGGTAAAAAGGCCGCAAATTCTACCAGTTCTGGGGCGCGCGGCGCAGGCGTCTGCGCTGACGGTTTGTCGCCGGAAGAATTTATCGTGTAGATTTTGATGCTTAATTAGGCTAGTGCGGCTATAAGTTAATGTAACTTCTTAGGTTGTGAGCTGCGGAGGTGTTGTGTCCTGCCAAAGCGATTTCTGCCAGCTGCTGGTCCTGGCGACAGAAAGCCACTGGGTGCGCCTGCTCGACGCCTTGCTGGGCGAGCAGGAAGAGCCCGTCTGGTTGCTGGTCGCCAGCAGTTGGCAGGAGGCTCAGCAGCGCTACCCGAATTGCTCCCCCGACTTCATCTTCTGCACTCCGCAGTGTCAGCCCGCGGCCGAGCAATCTCCGCAATTGCCGATCCTGTTGCTCGAACGCCCGCCCCAGGGGGCTCTGCCCGGCGTCCAGGACTGGCTGGCCCGCGACAGCCTGACCGCCGAGGTGCTGCGCCGCTGCCTGGATTACAGCCGACAACGCCAGGCCCTGCAAATCCTCGCCGATCGCGATCCTCTCACTGGTGTGGTCAACCGCCAGGGCTTCCAGGCGCTGCTGCACAAGCGCCTGCAGCAGAACCGCGGGCGCGGGCTGCTGCTGGGCTATCTGGACCTGGACAACTTCAAGCATGCCAACGACAGCCTGGGACACCGCGCCGGGGATCAGTTGATCCAGCAGGTGGCGCAGCGCATCAGCGACGTGCTCGCCCCTCAGGACTGCCTGGCCCGACTGGGCAGCGACGAATTCGCCCTGCTGCTGGACGTCAGCCAGTCCAGCGCGCGGGTCGAGCCCATGGCCCAGGCGCTGATGCAGGCCCTGGCCGAGCCTTACTGGATCCAGGGCGAGAGCCTGACCCTGGGCTGCAGCCTGGGGCTGGCCTACGGCCGCGCCGGTGAGGACTCCGACCCGCTGCTATGGCACGCCCACATGGCCATGCAGCAGGCCAAGCACAAGGACGGTTGCACCTACCACCTGTACGACGAGCGCATTTCCAGCCAGGTCCGCAGCCTGGCCGATGTCGAGTCCGAACTGCGCCGGGCGCTGCGCCGCGACGAGCTGGAGCTGCACTACCAGCCACGCCAGGACCTGGTCAGCGGCGCGATCGTCGGAGTCGAGGCACTGATCCGCTGGCGCCACCCCAATCGCGGCCTGCTGTATCCCCTGGACTTCATTCCGCTGGCCGAGCAGAGCGGCTTGATCGTGCCGCTCGGCTACTGGGTGGTGGACCGCGCGTTGCGCGACCTGCGCTGGCTGGCCGAGCGCGACATGCTGCTGCACCTGGCGATCAACCTGTCGTTCAGCCAGTTCCAGGACAGCCAGCTGCTGCCGACGGTGAAACGGTTGATCGAGAGCTGCGGGGTGGACGGCCGCTGGCTGGAGTTCGAGCTGACGGAAACCGCCATGATGCGCCGCAGCGACTACGTGCTGGACACCATGAGCACCCTCGGCGATCTGGGGGTGCGTTTCTCCCTGGATGATTTCGGCACCGGGTTCTCCTCCTTCGTCCACCTGGCCAGCCTGCCCATTTCCCTGCTGAAGCTGGACAAGAGTTTCGTCTCCGGCATGGCGGTGCGCCCGGAGCAGTCGCGGCTGGTCAATGCGATGATCAGTCTGGCGCGCAACCTGGGCCTGGAGGTGGTCGCCGAGGGGGTGGAGAGCGAAGCCGAGCTGGCGCTGCTGCAGCAGTTCGGTTGCGATCAGGGCCAGGGCTACCTGATCAGCAAGGCGCTGCCGCTGGCCGAGCTGCAGCAGTTCCTGCTGCGCCAGCCGCGGCGTGAGGAGCCGTTGCTCAGTCTCTCGCTCGGCTGAGTCGAGCCCGCACGACGCCCTTTGCCGGCCACCGATCGGCACCGGGGCATGATCCCGCTCACAGCTTCCCCCTCTGCTGCTGGCCGCCACGGCCCTGGTTGGTTAGTTTGTACGGCTTCCGCGCCCATGGCCGGACCCGGCACCTGGAGGTGCGGGTAAAACAGCGCAGACGGCCCGTTTGCGCCGTCAGTCGAAGGAAGTCGTGTGGCCGCGCCCGTTCAATCCCTGCGTTTGCTCCTGCTGACCGAGTCGGCGCCCTGGATCGTGCGGCTGCGCGAGCAGTTGTGCGCCCTGGGCGTCGCCCATGGCCTGATCACCGCGCCTTCCTGGGCGGCGGCCAGCGGTCTGTTCGAGGGGGCCGGCCATGCGCTGCTGCTGTGCACCCCCGCGCAGTTGCCGGCGGCGGGGCTCTGCACTCTGCCGATCGTGCTGCTGCTGGAGCACGAGCCCGAGCCGGCCAAGGTCCCTGCCGGCGTCTGCGACTGGCTGGTGGCCGAGACCTTCAACGCCGACGCCCTGCGTCGCTGCCTGCGCTATGCCGGTGAGCGCAGTGGCCTGCAGGCCAGCCTGCGACGCCTGACCGAGCAGGATGCCTTGACCGGCGTGGCCAACCGTCAGGGCTTCCATGCCCTGCTGGCGGCGCGCCTGGGTGAAGCCGGCGGTGCCGGACTGGCCCTCGGCCACCTGGATCTGGACAACTTCCGCAGCGTCAACGACGCCCTCGGCCACCAGGCCGGCGATCGCCTGATCCTGCAACTGGTGGCGCGGCTGCAGGCGCAGCTCCAGGCCGGTGACCAACTGGCGCGCCTGGGCAGCGACGAGTTCGCCCTGCTGCTCGATGCCCGCGGCGGCCCCGGGCGCATCGATCGCCTGGCCGAGAGGCTCAGTGAGGCGCTGGCCGAGCCCTATTGGGTCGACGGCGAAAGCCTGTTGCTGGGCTGCAGCCTGGGGCTGGTGCATGGCCGCGCCGGGGGCAGCGCCGATGCGCTGATGTGGCACGCGCACATGGCCATGCAGCAGGCCAAGGGGCAGCAGGGCTGCACCTACCATGTGTTCGACGAGCGCACCCAGCGCGCCGCGCGCAGCCGGGCGGAGCAGGAAGGCGACTTGCGCCGGGCCCTGCGCCGCGACGAGCTGGAGCTGCACTATCAGCCGCGGCTGTGTCTGAAGAGCGGCCAGGTCGTCGGCCTCGAGGCGCTGGTACGCTGGCGGCACGGCGAGCGTGGCCTGTTGGCCCCGAGCGAGTTCGTGCCGCTGGCCGAGGAAAGTGGACTGATCGTGCCGCTCGGCTACTGGGTGATCGCCCGCGCCCTGCGTGACATGCAGTGGCTGCGCGGGCGCGGCCTGCCGCCCCTGCACATGGCCGTCAACCTTTCGTTCCGCCAGTTCCAGGACAGTCAGCTGCTGGCCACCCTGGGCCGGCTGATTGAGGAGCGCGGCGTGGAAGCGCAGTGGCTGGAGTTCGAGCTGACGGAAACTGCGGTGATGCGGCGCAGCGATCAGGTGCAGCAAACCATGCTGGCCCTGGGACGACTCGGCGTGCGTTTCTCCCTGGACGACTTCGGCACCGGCTTCTCCTCCTTCGTCCATCTCAACAGCCTGCCGATCACCCTGTTGAAGATCGACAAGAGCTTCGTCGCCGGCATGGCCGGGCGCCCGGAGAACCGTCAACTGGTGCGGGCGATGATCAACCTGGCGCACAACCTCGATCTCGAAGTGGTCGCCGAGGGCGTGGAAACCCCCGAGCTATTGGCCCTGTTGCGCCAGTTCGGCTGCGATCAGGTGCAGGGCTACCTGATCAGCAGGGCCCTGCCGCTGAGCGAGCTGGCGCGCTTTTTGGTCTTCGGTCAGCGTCAGGCCCTGCTCGGTACGCCACTGGCCTAGATCAGCAACGCCTGCTGCGGCGCCGGCCGCAGCAGGCGCGCCGTCTTCCACTCGAAGCCCAGGCTCAGGCCGATCGCCGCGCAGGCCAGGCCCCCGGCCAGTCCCCACCAGACTCCCGCGGCGCCCCAGCCCAGCGGGAAGGCCAGGGTCCAGGCCAGGGGCGCCCCGACCGCCCAATAGCACAGGAGCCCGACCAGAAAGGTGGTCTTGGCATCCTTGAGGCCGCGAATCGCGCCCATGGCGATGGTCTGGATGCCGTCGAACAGCTCGAACCAGGCGGCGATGGCCAGCAGGCCGACGGCCAGGGCGACCACCTCGCGGTAGCCCGGGTCGAGCGGATCGAGAAACAGGCCCACCACCCACTGCGGCGCCAGCCAGAACAGCACGGCGAAGGCGAACATGCACAGGGCGCCGATGCCGATGCCCAGGCGCCCGGCCCGGCGCGCCTCGAGCAGGCGGCCGCCGCCGTAGTGCTGGCCGATGCGGAAGGTGATGGCGTAGGAAATGCCCACCGGCACCATGAAGGCCACGTGCACCGACTGGATGGCGATCTGGTGGGCGGCCAGCTGGCTGCTGCCGAGCGCGCCCATGCACAGGGCGGCGAAAGTAAACAGCCCGGATTCCACCGCATAGGTGCCGCCGATCGGCAGGCCCAGGCGCAGCAGTTCCTTCATTTCCGTCCACTGCGGGCGCAGCAGGCCGCGCAACAGGGCGTAGGCCGCCGTATCCGGGCTGCGCAGCAGGTGCCAGGCGAGCAGCAGGGCCATGGCGTTCATCACCAGCGCCGTGACCAGGCCGATGCCGGCCAGACCCAGCGCCGGCAGGCCGAACCAGCCCTTGATCAGCGCGTAGTTGAGGAAGAAGTTGGCCAGGGCGCCGCCGATGCTGATGGCCATCACCGGCCCGGGCCTGCCGATGGCGCTGGTGAAGCCGCGCAGGGCCATGAAGCTCATGTAGCCGGGCAGGGCGAACACCAGCGTGGACAGGAACTGCATGGCGCCGTGCACGCTTTGCGGCGCCTGGCCGAGCTGCAGCAGCAGCGGCTGCAGGTTCCACAGCAACAGGCCGGCAACCAGTGCCAGGGCCCAACCGAGCCACAGTCCGTTCTGCGTCAGGCGCGCGACCCCGGCGGCGTCATCGGCGCCATGGCGGATGGCGACCAGGTTGCCGACCGCACCGATCACGCCGACGCAGAAGATCGAGACGAACGAGTAGCCGGCCGCGCCGAGTCCGCCCCCGGCCAGGGCCTGGGGCCCGAGCAGACCCATCATCACCGTGTCGGTGAAGACCATCAGCACATGGGCCAGCTGGGCGGCGATCAAGGGGCCGGCCAGGCGCAGAATGGCCATAAGCTCGAGGCGAAGGGGCGCTTGCATGATGAGTCTGACTCAGTGTTAGGCTTGCCGAGAGCTTTCCGGCATGGGGTCGTATGACACAATTCTGAAGAGCCCTGGTGGGCGGAACAAAAGGATAAATGCGATGCATTGCATGACTAATACTCATGATTTCGGGCGATGAACAGACACCTGCCACCGCTCTATGCCCTGCGTGCCTTCGAGGCCGCCGCTCGGCACGCCTCCTTCACCCGCGCCGGCGAAGAGCTGGCCATCACCCAGAGCGCGGTCAGCCGGCATATCCGCACCCTGGAGGAGCACTTCGATTGTCGCCTGTTCGAGCGGCGCGGGCGCAGCCTGCAGCTGACCGAGTCGGCGCGGCTGCTGCTGCCGGGCGTTCGGGAGGGGTTTGATGCCCTGGAGCGCGCCTGCACCACGCTGCGGGTGGACGACGCGATCCTGCGCCTGAAGGCGCCCTCGACTCTGACCATGCGCTGGCTGCTGGCGCGCCTGTCGCGTTTTCGCCTGCAGCACCGCGACATCGAGGTGCAGCTGACCAGCGCCTGGATGGATGTGGACCGGGTGGACTTCCTCCACGAGCCCTTCGACTGCGCGGTGCTGCTGAGCAGTGGCGGGTTCGACCAGGAGTGGGAGAGTGCCCTGCTATTTACCGAGTGGCTGATCCCGGTGTGCGCCCCGGCGGCGGCTGGCACCGGCCTGTGGGACCTGCCGCGCCTACAAGAGGCGGAGCTTTTGCACCCGACCCCGGACCGCCGCGACTGGCGCCAGTGGTTGCAGGCCATGGAGCTCAGCGAGCAGGTGCCGCTCAAGGGCGGCCAGGTGTTCGACACCCTGGAGCTGGGCATGGTCGCCGCCGCGCGCGGCTATGGGGTGTCGATCGGCGACCTGGTGATGGTCGCCGAGGATGTCGAACAGGGCCGCCTGGCGCTGCCCTGGCCCTGCGCGGTGCCCAGTGGCAGCAGCTACTACCTGGTCTGGCCGAAGGCCCGGCGCGGTCAGGAGCGTTTCCGCCTGTTGCGCGACTTCCTCCTGACGGAGGTGGCGGCGATGCGTCTGCCGGATGTCGAGCGCCGCGGCTGAAGTCGGCCATTGCCCTGCCGTGGTTCAGCGTTGTGGATCGCCGCGATACTGCAACGCCTCGGCCAGGTGGCCGCGACCGATCTGCTCGACCTGCTCCAGGTCGGCCAGGGTGCGCGCCACCTTGAGCACCCGGTGCGCCGCGCGCAGGGACAGGCCGAGGCGTTCGCAGGCGGACTCCAGCCAGCGCTGGTCCTCGGCCGGTAGGGCGCAGTGCTGGCGCAGCCCGGCGAGGTCGAGAAAGGCGTTGGCCAGGCCCTGGCGGCCGAGCTGGCGCTGCCGCGCCGAGGCCACCTGGGCGGCTGCGCTGGCGGTGTCGCTGCCAACGCTGGTGGGTGCATGCAGGGCGGTGGTCTCGCGGGCCACGGTCAGGTGCAGGTCGATGCGGTCGAGCAGCGGGCCGGAGAGCTTGCCGCGGTAGCGGGCGATCTGCTCCGGGGTGCAGCGGCAGCGGCCGCTGGGATCGCCAAGATAGCCGCAGGGGCAGGGATTCATCGCCGCCACCAGCTGGAAGCGCGCCGGAAAGCGCACCTTGTCGCGGGCCCGGGCGATGACGATCTGCCCGCTTTCCAGGGGCTCGCGCAGCACCTCCAGTACCTTGCGATCGAACTCGGGCAGCTCGTCCAGGAACAATACGCCCTGATGGGCCAGGGTGATCTCGCCGGGCTGGGGACGGCTGCCGCCCCCGACCAGGGCCGGCCCGGAGGCGCTGTGATGGGGCGTGCGGAACGGCCGCTGGGGCCAGGCGTCCAGCGGCGCGTGACTGGCCACCGACTGAATGGCGGCGACTTCCAGGGCCTCCTGCTCGTCCAGCGGCGGCAGCAGGCCGGGCAGGCGGCTGGCCAGCAGGGTCTTGCCGGTACCGGGCGGGCCGCTGAGCAGCAGGTTGTGCGAGCCGGCGGCGGCAACCAGCAGCGCGCGCTTGGCGGCGGCCTGGCCCTGCACCTCGGCCAGGTCCGGATAGGGCCGGGTCTGGCGCAGCAGGCCGAGGGACTGGAAGGGCGCGATAGGCGTCTGGCCGCTGAGGTGGGCGGCCAGCTCCAGCAGGTGGTCGACGGCGATCACCGTCAGCCCCGAGGCCAGGCTGGCCTCCTCGGCGTTGGCCTTGGGCACCACCAGGGTGCGTCCGGCGGCGCGCGCGGCCAGGGCGGCCGGCAATACGCCCTGCACCGGGCGCACGGCGCCGGACAGGGCCAGTTCGCCGAGGCACTCCAGCTGTTCCAGCGCCGCGCCGGGCACCTGGCCGCTGGCGGCGAGAATGCCCAGGGCGATGGCCAGGTCGAAGCGCCCGCCGTCCTTTGGCAGGTCGGCCGGGGCCAGGTTCAGGGTGATGCGGCGGGGCGGAAAGTCGAAGGCCGAGTTGAGGATGGCGCTGCGCACCCGGTCCTTGCTTTCCTTGACGGCCGTTTCGGGCAGGCCGACCAGCGCCAGGGACGGCAGGCCGTTGGCCAGGTGCGCCTCGACGGTGACGGCGGGGGCCTCGACGCCGACTTGGGCGCGGCTATGGACTATGGCCAGGGACATCGATCACTCCTTGATCGTCTGCCTCGCGGGTGAGCGGTTACTCGGCGGGCGGTTGCGGCGCGCTTTCCAGGCGTGCCTCCAGTTCGGCGACCTTGGCCTCCAGCGCCTCCAGGCGAGCGCGGGTGCGCGCCAGCACGGTCATCTGGCTGTCGAACTCTTCCCGGCTGACCAGGTCGAGCTTGCTGAAGCCGCTCTGCAGCAGCGCCTTGAACTGGGCTTCGAATTCGCTGCGGGGCAGCGGGGTGTCGCCATTGAACAGGCGCGAGGCATGGGCGCCGAGGGCGTCGAGCAGGGCTTTGGGTGGCAGCATGGTGCGGTTCCAGTGGCAAACGGCGGCAGTGTAGCACGCGCCCTCTGGCAGGGCGCCGCCTCGAATCTAAGCAGCAGCGCGCACGGTTATTGCGCGTCCATCGCTACATGGCTGCACCATAATTGTGCGTTCTGCGTGCCGGAACGACGGTGCCGGGGTGGTGGTCAGGCCTCATATGCCTGAAGTAGAGGGGTTTTAGAGGACCTGGCAAGGTTTCTGCTTAGTCCTAGTTACCCATGCACCAATGAGTTTCGGTGCGTCAGTCGGGGCGGGGGAGTGCCTCGACTGAGGCGGTCGATGGACATTGGTGCGGTAGCGGCCGAGTTAGGGCGGTCGATGCATTACAAAAGCCAGGCACTGCGCATAGACTTGAGCCGGGTTCGTAATTCCTGGGGCAAGTCCACCTTACACGGGAGAAAGTTTCATGAAGCTAGTCACTGCCATCATCAAGCCGTTCAAGCTGGACGACGTCCGTGAGTCACTGTCGGAGATCGGCGTGCAGGGCATTACCGTCACCGAGGTCAAAGGCTTCGGGCGGCAGAAGGGCCACACCGAGCTGTACCGCGGCGCCGAGTACGTGGTCGACTTCCTGCCGAAGGTGAAGATCGACGTGGCCATCGCCGACGATCAGCTGGATCGGGTGATCGAGGCCATCACCAAGGCCGCCAACACCGGCAAGATCGGTGACGGCAAGATTTTCGTGGTCAACCTGGAACAGGCCATTCGCATCCGTACCGGCGAAACCGATACCGACGCGATCTAAGCACCCTTCGAACCCCCACGCCCCAGGAGTTAAACCATGACTCTGCGAACCTTCGCAGGGCTAGGAGCCCTTTTGTCGCCAATTTCAGGCTTTGCCCTGGAAGTGGAGGCAGAAACCGCAGGCAGTGTTCCAGTCTCTGCCGCGCTTTGCCTGACCCTCGCCGGTCTCGTGCTCTTCCTAGTAATGGCTATGCCTGGTCGCGCTGAATCGAAGCTCAAGGCCCTGATTACGGCTGATCTGAACAACGAGCGTGGCAATAACCTTTAAGACACGAAAGACGTCCGCCGCCAACACGGACGCCTAACCGAATAGCGCGAAAAAGCGCAACGGCAAGAGGTGAAGCATGGACAACACAGCATTGACTGCATTGCAGTATGGATTTGATACCTTCTACTTTCTGGTCTGCGGCGCCCTGGTGATGTGGATGGCGGCGGGTTTCGCCATGCTCGAGGCCGGGCTGGTACGGGCCAAGAACACCACCGAGATTCTCACCAAGAACATCTCCCTGTACGCCGTGGCCAGCGTCATGTACCTGGTGCTTGGCTACCACATCATGTACTCCAGCCCCGAGGGCGGCATCCTGCCGAGCCTGGGCTTCCTGCTCGGCGACGAGAACGGCGCCGATGCGGTGCTCGGCGGTGGCGATGACGCGCCTTACTACTCGGCCCGTTCCGACTTCTTCTTCCAGGTAGTGTTCGCCGCCACCTGCATGTCGATCGTCTCCGGCGCGGTGGCCGAGCGCATGAAACTGTGGGCGTTCCTCGCCTTCGCGGTGGTCA
This sequence comes from Pseudomonas benzenivorans, assembly GCF_024397895.1. NCBI lineage: Bacteria > Pseudomonadati > Pseudomonadota > Gammaproteobacteria > Pseudomonadales > Pseudomonadaceae > Pseudomonas > Pseudomonas benzenivorans. The sequence continues at coordinate 2,325,742 of NZ_CP073346.1, read as the reverse complement.
TGACCGGTTTCATCTACCCGGTGCAGGGCTTCTGGAAGTGGGGCTCGGGCTTCCTCAACGAGGCCGGCTTCCTCGACTTCGCCGGTTCCGGGGTGGTGCACATGGCCGGCGCCTCCGCCGCCCTGGCCGGGGTCCTGTTGCTCGGTGCGCGTAAGGGCAAGTACGGCCCCAGCGGCCAGATCAACGCCATCCCCGGCTCCAACCTGCCGCTGGCAACCCTGGGTACCTTTATCCTGTGGATGGGCTGGTTCGGCTTCAACGGCGGTTCGCAGCTGAAGATGAGCACCGTCGAGGACGCCAACGCCGTCGCCCAGGTATTCGTCAACACCAACATGGCCGCCGCCGGTGGCCTGATCGCCGCGATGATTGTGGCGCGCATCCTGTTCGGCAAGACCGACCTGACCATGGTGCTCAACGGTGCCCTGGCCGGCCTGGTATCGATCACCGCCGAGCCGCTGACCCCGGGCGCCCTGCAGGCGACCCTGATCGGCGGGGTCGGTGGCGCGCTGGTGGTGTTCTCCATCCTCGCCCTGGACAAGCTGAAGATCGACGACCCGGTGGGTGCCATCTCGGTGCACGGCGTGGTCGGCATCTGGGGCCTGCTGGCGGTCTGCCTGACCAACGCCGATGCCAGCCTGGGCGCCCAGTTGCTGGGTATCGCCTGCATCTTCGCCTGGGTCTTCGTCGCCAGCCTGATCGTCTGGTCGATCCTCAAGGCGGTGATCGGCCTGCGCGTCAGCGAGGAAGAAGAGTACGAAGGCGTCGACCTTGCCGAGTGCGGCATGGAAGCCTATCCGGAGTTCACCAAGTCCTGATTGGCCGGACTTTCCACGAGGGCGCCTTCGGGCGCCCTTTGTTTTTTCTCGCAGCGCGCTAGAATGCCCGCCGTTGAGCACGTTTGCGCTGGCGCAACGGGCTCCCCCCGAGCCGCTCCGCTTCTGGCGGCTGTGTCGGGCAAGGGCACTGGATTTTTTACCGGCGGTGTACGATAGGTTACGCAGCTGGTCTATAACTAACCTGCTTTTCGCAAGTCATGAGGTTGAACATGAGCGACGAAGATCTGGAACAAGACGACCTGGAAGGGGCTGACGAGGATGATGGCGAGGAGCTGGCTGCCGCCGAGGACGACGACAGCGGTGAGGACAGCGGCAGCGATGCCGTAGCGCCGGTCAAGAGCAAGGCCAAGAGCAAGGCCAGCGCCGACGCCGATGAGCTGCCCAGCGTCGAAGCCAAGCAGAAGGAGCGCGATGCCCTGGCGCGCGCCATGGAAGAATTCCTGGCGCGCGGCGGCAAGGTCCAGGAGGTCGAGCCCAACGTGGTTTCCGACCCACCCAAGAAGCCGGACAGCAAGTACGGGAGCCGCCCCATCTGAGGGCCGCACCGTGCTGTCAGAGCCCGCCTGTCGGCGGGCTTTTTTCTGCCTGCACGTCTGCCCGGGACAGGGCGGGAGTGGCGCGTGCTAGATCCAGCGCTCCAGCAGTGCCGGCAGCTCGGCCAGGCTGCCGATCTCCGCGTCGGGCGCGCCGCTCGCCTGCCATGGCTTGCCCTGGGGGTTGAACCAGATCGCCCGCAGGCCGGCGGCCTGGGCGCCGGCGATGTCGTCGCTGGGGTGATCGCCGATATGCACCGCGTGCTCCGCCTTTACCCCGGCGCGCGCCAGCGCCTCGGCAAAGGGCTTGGGGTCGGGCTTGCCGACGCCCAGCTCCTCGGCGCACAGGGCGAACTGGAAGTAGTCGGCCAGGCCCAGGCGACGCACGTCGGCGTTGCCGTTGGTGATCACCCCGAGCTGGAAGCGGTTGGCCAGGGCTTCCAGGGTCGGGTGCACCTCGGCGAACAGCTCGACCTGATGGCGCGCGGCGAGGAATATCTGGAAGCCGCACTCGGCCAGGGTGACCGCTTCCTCATGGCCGTAGCCGGCGCTCTCCAGGGCGTTGAGCAGGATGCGTCGGCGCAGTTCGCTGAGGCGGTGCTTGAGCGCCGGTTCGTCGTCCAGCAACTGGGCGCGAATGGTCCACAGGTGATCGACCGGCATGGCGCCCAGGCGCGGGGCATGCAGGCTCAGCCAGTTGCGCAGCGCCGCTTCGGCGTCCTGCATCACCGGGGTCACGTCCCACAGGGTGTCGTCGAGGTCGAAGGTGATCAGTTCGATGGTCATTCTGCGTCGCCTTTGCGTTTGGCCCGTGGATGGGCACGGTCATACACCGTGGCCAGATGTTGGAAGTCCAGGTGGGTGTAGACCTGGGTGGTGGCGATGTCGGCATGGCCGAGCAGTTCCTGCACCGCCCGCAGGTCCTGGGAGGACTCCAGCAGGTGACTGGCGAAGGAGTGGCGCAGCATGTGCGGGTGCAGGTGCTGGCCGAGCTCGCGCACCCCGGCCTGGCGCACGCGCAGTTGCACCGCGCGCGGGCCGAGGCGCCGACCGCGCTGGCTGATGAACAGCGCGCCGTCGACCGGGCCGGCCAGGGCGCGCAGGGCCAACCACTGCTCCAGCGCCTGGCGGGCCATACGCCCGAGCGGCAGTTCGCGGGTCTTGTTGCCTTTGCCGCAGACACGTACCAGGCCGGCGGCCAGGTCGAGGCCGTCGAGGTTCAGGCCGACCAGCTCGGACAGACGCAGCCCCGAGGAGTAGAACAGCTCGAGCATGGCCTGGTCGCGGCGGGCGAGAAAGTCGTCCTCCAGGGCGCCGTCGAGCAGTTGTGCGGTGCGGTCCGCGTCCAGCGCCCTGGGCAGCCGCCGCTCACCCTTCGGCGGGCTCAGGCCGCTGGCCGGGTCATGCTGGGCCAGGCCTTCGCGGATCAGGTAACGGTAGAGGCCACGCACCGCCGAGAGCAGGCGCGCCAGGCTGCGGCTGGACTGGCCCTGCTGGTGCAGCTTGGCCACCAGGTGCCGCAGCCGGCGGGTATCCAGTGCGGTCCAGGCGGACAGCTGCTGTTCTTCGCAGTAGGCCAGCAGCTTGCCGAGGTCGCGGCGATAGCCGTCCAGGGTGTGGGCGGACAGCTGCCGTTCGCTGCGCAGGTGTTCGAGGTAGGCGTCGAGGCGGCTTTGCATGGTGACTCCGACGGGAAGCCGGCGCCGAGCCTGGCGGCCCGGCGCGCTTGGCAGGCTTCAGCGCACCGAGCGCAGCGGGGCGGCGAAGCGCGGCAGCACGCGGGCCAGGACCTCGGCGATATAGCCGAGGAACAGGGTGCCAATGGAGCTCTTGTAGTGTTGCGGATCGGCGCTGCCGATCGCCAGGACGCCGTGCAGGCCCTGATGCGACACGGCCACCACGGCGGCCGAGCCGACCTGTTCGGCGTCGTCGGCGCCGAACAGGAACGTCAGCTCGTGCTTGCGCAGCACGCCGCAGATGGTCTTGCCGCCGGCCAGCAGGCCGCCGATGGCCTGGTGCGCCTCGGCGCTGCTGACCGAACGGCCAACCGGCAGCGGCGCCTCGCTGAACAGGATCAGGCTGACGAAGGGCACCTTGAATTCGCTGCGCAGGCTGTCCTCGACGGCGCTGACCACCTCTTCCAGGCTGGTCGTGTCGAGCAGGTCGAGCACCAGGCGGCGGGTCTTGTCGAACAGCCGGTCGTTCTCCCGAGCCACGTCCATCAACTGCGACAGGCGGTGGCGCATCTCGATGTTGCGCTCGCGTAGCAGCTTCACCTGGCGCTCGACCAGGGACACGGTGTCGCCGCGCTGGTGCGGGATGCGCAGCTCGGGGATCAGCTCGTCGTGGTCGATGAAGAACTCCGGATGAAGGCGCAGGTAGGCGGCGACCGTCTCCGAGTCGAGTGGCTTGGGCGCTTGCGGCTGGTCGGTCATAGGCGAACCTGTCCTTCGAATACGCGGACTGCGGGCCCGGTCATCATAACGGGCTGGCCATGGCCTGCCCACTCGATGGTCAGGCGTCCGCCCGGCAGCTCGAGCTGCACCGGCGAATCCATCCAGCCCTGGCGAATCGCCGCCACTGCCGCCGCGCAGGCGCCGGTGCCGCAGGCCTGGGTCTCGCCGGCGCCGCGTTCCCACACCCGCAGGCGTGCGCGCTGGCGGTCGATGACCTGGAGGAAGCCGACGTTGACCCGCTGCGGGAAGCGCGGGTGGTGTTCGAGCTTGGCGCCCAGGCTGTGCACCGGCGCGTTGTCGACGCTGTCCACGCGCAGCACCGCATGGGGGTTGCCCATGGACACGGCGGCCAGCTCGACGGTCTGGCCGTCCACCTGGACCGGATAGCTCAGCGCCTCGGCGTCGGCCTGGAAGGGAATCTGCTGCGGTTCCAGGCGCGGCGCGCCCATGTTGACGCAGACCTGGCCATCGTTGCGCACGTCCAGCTCGATGATGCCACCCTTGGTTTCGACGCGGATCTGCTTCTTCACGGTCAGGCGCTTGTCCAGCACGAAGCGGGCGAAGCAGCGCGCGCCGTTGCCGCACTGCTCCACTTCCGAGCCGTCGGAGTTGAAGATGCGGTAACGGAAGTCGACGTCCGGGTTGCTCGGCGGCTCGACGATCAGCAGCTGGTCGAAGCCGATGCCGGTGTGGCGGTCGCCCCACTGCTTGGCGTTCTTCGGCTGGATATGCGCGTGCTGGCTGACCAGGTCGAGGACCATGAAGTCATTGCCCAGGCCGTGCATCTTGGTAAAGCGCAATAGCATCGAGGTCACTCCGGCAGGCGGCTTTCGCCCGCAAAGAGTTCGTCGAGGGTTTCCCGGCGGCGTACCTCGAAGGCCTGCTCGCCATCCACCATCACCTCGGCGGCGCGGCCGCGGGTGTTGTAGTTGGAGCTCATGACGAAACCGTAGGCGCCGGCCGAGCGCACGGCCAGCAGGTCGCCCTCGGCCAGGGCCAGCGCGCGCTCCTTGGCCAGGAAATCGCCGGTCTCGCAGATCGGTCCGACGATGTCGTAGGGGCGGGCCTGGGCGTCGCGCGGCTGCACCGCGACCACGTCCATCCAGGCCTGATACAGCGCCGGGCGGATCAGGTCGTTCATCGCCGCATCGACGATGGCGAAATCCTTGTGCTCGGTGTGCTTGAGGTACTCGACCCGGGTCAGCAGCACGCCGGCATTGGCGACGATCGAACGACCCGGCTCGAACACCAGGGCCAGGTCGCGACCGCTAATGCGCTGGCGTACGGCCTTGATGTAGTCGCCGGCCAGTGGCGGCTGCTCGTCGCGGTACTGCACGCCGAGGCCGCCACCCAGGTCCAGGTGCTTGAGGGCGATGCCGCGCGCGGCCAGGCGATCGACCAGGGCCAGCAGGCGCTCGAGGGCGTCGAGGAAGGGAGGCAGGCTGGTCAGCTGCGAGCCGATATGGCAATCGACGCCGATCACCTCCAGGTTCGCCAGAGCGGCGGCGCGGGCGTACACAGCCTCCGCGTCGGCGATGGCGATGCCGAACTTGTTCTCTTTCAGGCCGGTGGAGATGTAGGGATGGGTGCCTGCATCGACATCCGGGTTGACCCGCAGCGACACGGGCGCCTTTACGCCCTGTTCGGCGGCGACCACCTGCAGGCGTTCCAGTTCGTCGGTGGATTCGACGTTGAAGCAGTGCACGCCCACTTGCAGCGCGCGGCGCATGTCGTCACGGCTCTTGCCGACGCCAGAGAAGACGATTTTGGCAGGCTCACCGCCAGCGGCCAGGACCCGCTCCAGTTCGCCCCGGGAAACGATGTCGAAGCCGGCGCCGAGACGCGCCAGGGCGTTCAGCACGCCGAGGTTGGAGTTGGCCTTGACGGCGAAGCAGACCAGGTGCGGCATGCCCTGCAGGGCGTCGGCGTAGGCGTGGTACTGGGCTTCGATGTGCGTGCGCGAGTAGACATAGGTGGGTGTACCGAAGCGCTGGGCGATGGCGGACAAGGCCACGCCCTCCGCGAACAGCTCGCCGTCGCGGTAGTTGAAAACGTCCATGAGCCGTCCTTATTCGTCTTGCGCGGAGGCGGATGAACTGTCATCCGGCAGGTACAGCGGGCCTTTCTGGCCGCAGCCGGCAAGCAGGGAGGTGACGGCGACGAGCGCGATGAGGGCAGTTAGCAGCCGCTTCATGGGGAAATCCTTGTAAAAAAGCACGATTGGGCCGGAGTATACCGGCCCCCCGGCGCCTTGCCTATGCGCCGGGATTCCCGTCCGGCGGGGCTTTGCCGCGGGTTTCAAGGCGCTGGCGAGGGGGCTGGAGGATTGCTGGCGGGGGCGTTCACAAGGCGGGCCGACTCCGCCGATCGGACCGCTCTGGCCGGCCTTGGATACGCCTGGTCTCGGCATTGAAAGCGCGCGGGCACGCCGAACGGTCGGTCTCCGGTCGGCAAATCAGCAGCGCCGGTTGGGCGAAGTCGGTTTATCCTTCTGCCCATTGCCGAACGCGACAGGCCGGTGACGGCTGCTGCATTATTCGTGCGCCTCGGCGCCGCCCGCCGACGTGCACATGCCCCAGCAGCGCTGCGCATGCCTGATACACCTGAATTTTTCGAGGACAGCCGTAATGAGTTTGACTGAAGCCCGCTTTCACGATCTGGTCGATGCCGCGCAGCAAGCGGTGGAGGACATCTTCGATGACAGCGACCTGGACCTCGACCTGGAAAACTCCGCCGGGGTGCTGACCGTGCGTTTCGAGAACGGCAGCCAGCTGATCCTCAGTCGCCAGGAGCCGATCCGCCAGCTATGGGTCGCGGCGCGCTCCGGCGGCTTCCACTTCGATTACGACGCGGCCAGCGAGCGCTGGATCTGCGACAGCAGCGACGAACTGCTCGGCGAAATGCTGGCGCGCATCACCCTGGACCAGGCGGGCGCCGATCTTGAGTTCGACGAGCTCTGAGGAGCGCGCCGCCTCTGAAGCCGTCGCCTCACCGTGCCGGCGCCAGTGCTGCCTGGACGAGCGCGACATGTGCCTGGGTTGCGGCCGGCTGCTCACGGAGATCCTGGAGTGGAGGCGTGCCGACAACGGTCGCCGCCGGCTGATCTGCCAGGATGCCCAGGCACGCTTGCAGCAACGGCGCTGACCGGCCGGTCTTGTTTATTTGGATGGCTGTGTTACGGTCGGCTGAAACCCCTCGCAAAACCCCGCCGCTCTGGTGGGGTTTTGCTTTTTTCGCCTCCCGCTAAGGAGCCTCGTCCCAGCATGAGCAGCGCACCGCCGATCACCATAACCCGCCTCGACCTGCAGCGTCTGGAGCGCCTGCTCGACAGCCTGGAGGACTTCGGCGCGGGCGCCGTGGCCCTGCAGGCCGAGCTGGATCGCGCCGAGGTGGTCGGTCACGACGAGGTGCCGGCCGGTGTGGTGACCATGAACTCGCGGGTGCATTGCCGCGAGGAAAGCAGTGGCAAGGACTACCACCTGACCCTGGTCTACCCGCAGGACGCCGGTGGCGAGGGACGGGTGTCGATCCTCGCCCCGGTTGGCAGCGCCCTGCTCGGCCTGTCGGTCGGCCAGCACATCGACTGGGTGGGTCCGAGCGGCAAGTCGCTGAAGCTGGCCCTGCTGGCGGTGGAGTACCAGCCCGAGGCTGCAGGGGAGTACAGTCGCCCGGCTTGAGCCGCTTGTCGCTGCGTCGGCCTGGGTATTGCGCCCGGTGCTGACCTGCATTCAGTCGCAGCCTCCGCCACAACCACCCCCGCCTCCGCTGTCGCCGCCCGACCCACTGCAGCCAGTGCCGGCGCAGCCGGAGCTGCAGCCGATATGGCTGGCGCAGTAGGCGCCCGCCGCTCCACTGGCGCCGCAATCCAGGCGATAGATGAAGCCGTCGGCGATGCCCAGTTCGGCGTCCAGGGCGAACAGCAGGGGCAGGCGGGTGGGCTGGCGCGGGGCAATCGACTCGCGGGCACAGGCCAGCCGCCAGGCCCGGCGAATGCCGGCATTGGCGGCCTGGGAGTGGGGCATGGCGTCGTTCGGCGTGTGGTGCAGGAAGCGCCCCAGTCCCTTGTTACAGAAGTCGCGGTACTGGCGGGTGTAGAGGATGAACTCGTGCCAGGCCACATCCACTGCCTGGGACGGCATGGCGACCATGCGCCGCCGGGCCATCCGGCACAACTGAAAATACTCGCGCAAGCCAGTCAGCACCTGTTGGATCTGCTGCGTGCTGAGGTGCGGGTAGCGTTCGGCGAGCTTGATGCGCAGCCGCTCGGGGAAGCGATAGTCGGCGATGAAGGCTTCGCGGCGCCGACATAGCGCTCGCCAGCAGCAGTAGGCCATCAGCAGCGAGGTGGCAATGAACAGCGAGGTGGTCAGGGTCATGGGCGAAAGGCTCGAGGCTCAGGCGTGTGCCAGGGCGTTGTTCAGCGCTGCTTCCAGTTCCGCCTTGTAGCGCAGGTGCTGGACCGTCTGTGTCGGCCGGTTGCCGAGCACGGCGGACAGGTCGAGGTCGGTGATGTAGCAGGGGTAGCGCTCGCCCGTGCGACGTTGGGCGAGGATGTGGCGGGCCGCGGCGGCGAACAGGCCGTCGCGGTACTCCAGCTCGGAAAACTCGCGGTGATTGCAGTACAGGGTGATGCTCGGGCGCCGGCCTGTGCCCGGCTCGACGATCGCCTGGACGTCATAGAACGGGTGGTTGACCGGGGCCGGCGGTGGCGGGCGCCGCTCCAGGCGCTGCGCGCGCAGTGGCGCGGCCGGCAGCACCTGATAGTAGAGCACCTCCGGCGGCGCCGGCGGCACCGGACTGTCCAGCGCCACTGTGGCATTGCGCCGATACAGAAAGGCGCGCAGGAAGCGCTGCAGCGGTGTCAGCAGGCTCTGCTCGTCGTGAAAGGGTAGCGTCTGGCGCCACAGCGCATTGTGCTCGTCCAGCACGGTCAGCTCCGCCGTCGCCTGGCTCTCGTGCAGGCGGTAGAACACCTGGATGCAGTCGGGCCGGCCGAGCGCCAGGATCAACGCCAGGTCCTCGCCCTCCAGGGCGTTGCGGTCGAGGTGCAGCGGGCTGTAGTCCGGCTGCTCGTTGCCCAGGTAGGCGAGCAGGGCGGGCAGGTCATGCAGCGCCGTATGCCGGGTCTGGCCGGGCACCCGTTCGAGCACGTGGTAGTGCTGCTGGATCTGCAGCAGGTAGCGGTTGCGCGGTTCGGCGCCCAGGTGCTTGAGCACGTCGCGCAGCAGCCCGTCGACCCGCTCGGCGATGGCCATGGCGCGGTTGCGGCAGAAGCAGCGCACCTGCAGTCGGGGGTGCTCGGCGCCGGCCGGCAGGCCGTCGAGCAGGCCGCGCAGGCAGTCGAGAAGGGCGTTGGGCCCGGCGTAACGCTGCACCGTCAGCTCGTTCCAGCTGTTCAGGTTGACCTGGTCGAGGCTCAGGATTAGGTTTTCCCGGGTTCCCGAATAGCCCAGCGCATCGGTGCGCTCGCTGGTCATGTGCACGTCCATCTGGCTGTGCTGGCGCAGCGGGTCGAGGCCGACATTGACCAGCAGCAAGACCGTGCATGGCACGCTGGGGCGCAGCAGCGCGGCTTCCTCAATCGGCGGCAGCGGCAGTGGCAGGGCCTGTTGCAGGCTGCCCAGCAGGTTGAACAGTTCGGGCTCGCTGAGGTCGCTGCTGCCGGGGTGCAGCGACAGCCGGGTGCTGCTGTCGATGACGCCGTTGCGATGACACCAGGCGAGCAGTTCGATCAGTTCGCCGGCGCGCTTGAGCGGGGCGAAGTCCGCCCATTCCTGGGCGCCGAGGCTGCCGCGAAACAGCGCCCACTGGGGCTCACCCGGCGCCTGCGGGCTCGGGCCATGCACCAGGGTGAGGATGTCCTCGCCCAGGTCCGGGGCGATGCCCGGGTTGATGATCTCGACCTTGCCGGCCTTGCGCTCGAAGGCGGCATACAGGCGCCGACCGAGCACGCCGAGGTCGCGACGGTTGAGCGAACTGCCGGCCTGTTCGCGGCGGGCGAACTGCGAGAGAAAGCGGTAGCTGTAGGTCAGCTCGTTGACCAGCGTGCGTCGTTCGCTGCTGACCTGACGCAGCTTCCACTGACTGCGGCTGTCGAGCAGCGTCAGCTGGCGCTGGTCCCACTGCCATTCGCCGGTGAGGCGCTCGAGCAGCAGGCGTTGCCAGCTCTTGCGGCGGTCGCGCGACGTGCGGCTGAGTTTCTTGTTGACCTTCAGGTACAGGCAGCGGCGCACCAGGGCCAAGCGCTCGAGTTCGCCGCGTCCGCTCAGGTACTCCTCCAGGCGCCGGTAGACCAGCACATAGGGGTCCAGCTCGTCGAGGTCCAGGCGGTTGGCGTAGACCGCCTGCTTGAATCGCAGCGACAGGCATTCGACCCGGGGATGTTCGCTGGCATAGACCTCGGTGAGCAGCAGCTTGAGCACCGACTTGTAGGGCGACTCGATGCCCTTGTACAGCTGCCACATGCCGGCGCCGATGAACTCCTCCGGCGGGATGCGCGCCAGGTGGCCGAGGTCCAGCACCTCCTCGGCGCGGATGAAGCGCTTGCTCAGCAGGGCGCGGGTGTAGTCGTGGTAACGCGCCTCCTCGTACACCGGTACCAGCCACCACAGCGGCGTGCGCCCGGCCAGCCAGATGGCCGAGCGGTAGAACTCGTCGAGCAGCAGGTAATGCTGGGTGGTGCCGCAGTCATCGGAGGTCAGCTGGGCATCGCGGTCGCCGAGGCTGAAACGGGCCGGGTCGACCAGAAAGAAATGCGCCTCGGCGCCCTGGGTCGCGGCCCAGGCCTCGAGCAGTGCGCACTTCTTGCTCAGCTCGTCGAGTTCCTGGGGGCTGAGGTCCGGCGCGTGGCAGACCCACAGGTCCATGTCGCTTTGTTCGGCCTGGGCCACGGTGCCCAGGCTGCCCATCAGGAACAGTCCGTGAATCGGTTGCGGCGCGGGACCGCGGCGGGCCTTGTAGGCGAAGGAGCGGGTCAGGCGCTGGGCCTCGGCGAGCAGGGCGTCGTCGGGTTCGAAGCCGGACAAGCCGGCCGGGGTCAGTCCGGAGACATAGCCCGGCAGCAGCGGGTGGTTGACGTGAAACAGCAGCGGCAGCAGGCGCAGGACCAGTTGCTGGCGCGTCGACAGCGCCTGCAGGGCGCGCTGCAGGCGGCCGTCGTTGACCTTGAGAAAGCGCGCACGCAGTTGCGCCAGCACCTTGCGGTCGATGCCGTTGTCGATGTCCGGGCGGATTTCCTGGGTGCGGCTCATGTCGGGGCTCGGCGGGGCAGAATGCAACGGCTTGCAGCCGCCCATGCCTCGCGGCGGAGTTCGGGTGGTCGGTCGTGCCGCCGCTCGCGGTGCCGAGCGGCGGTCTGGGTGGCGCCTTGGGTCAGGCGTTTTCGCTGACGCTGAGGATGGTCACCAGGCTCTGGGCGTGCTCGGCGGCCTCCAGCCCGAGGCTGGTCAGGTAGCCACCATCGGCCTGGGTGACCAGGCCCTTGTCGTGCAGGCGCTGGGCGGCGGCAATCGCCTGGGGGGCGGCGACATGGTGAACCTTGAGGCCCTCCTGGGTATTGCTCAGGTTGAACAGTGCAAGCAGTTCCAGCTCGGCGACCAGATCAGGGGTGAAGGTCATAAGTGCTCCCGGTTCTTGTTGTCTTGCGCCGCGCACTGTTGGTGCCCGGCTGGTAGGTGGCCCGCACGGCCGATGGCAGTGTCGGGTGTCTGCAGTGTAGCGAGCCCGGTGTGAGTGCGCAGGCTTGGGCGACTGGCGTAGCGCGGTGGCGTCACTCCGCCTCTGCCGGATCTTCCGGCAGCTCGGGCAGCGCGCGCAAGGCCTGCTCGTAGGCAGTGTTGTCGAACGGGCGGTCTTCGGCAAGCATGGCCTTGACCTCGTGGGCCAGTACCAGCGCCATCATCTGCAGGATTTCGTCGCGCTCGTAGCCGACCAGACTCAGCTTGTTCAGCACGGCCAGGGCGGCGGCGGGCTCGCCGGCCTCGATCTGATTCTCGATGGCCTGCAGCAGTGCGGCTTCGGCGAAGGCTTCGTCTTCGGCTTCTGGGTGTTCGCTCATGTCGGGGTTCCTGGGGCTGAGCGGCCAGTGTGCCACGGCCGCCGCCACCGCGCCTCGCCATTCTGGGGCGGAAATGGTCGGAGCGGGGCTGGCCACTGGCCGGGTGCCCGGCGTAGTCTGTGCCCGGGTCATCACTGAAACGAACGCCGCGGCCGAGGTCGGCGCGGCCGCGGCACTGGAGGCGGCAAGCATGCGGGCGGAATTCGTCAATCCCTTTCTGGCGTCGATGCTCGAGGTGATGAGCACCATGGCGCGCCTCGATCTGACCCCCGGCAAGCCGCAGCGCAAGACCGACGAGCGGGCGCTGGGCGATGTCTCTGGCTTGATCGGCATGATCGGTCCGCAGACCCGTGGCTCGATGTCGGTGACCTTCCAGAAGGGCCTGGCCCTGGAGGCGATGCGCCGGATGCTCGGCGAGGCACCGGCGGAGATCAACGAGGAAGTCACCGACATGGTCGGCGAAATCACCAACATGGTCACCGGCGGCGCCAAGCGCCGCCTGGCCGAGAAGGGCTTCGACTTCGAGATGGCCACGCCGATGGTGGTGGCCGGCACCGACCACAGCATCAGCCATCACGCCCAGGGGCCAAGGATCGTCATGCCCTTCGAATCGCCGTTCGGCCGGGCGGTCATCGAGATCTGCTTCGAGTAGCGGCCAGGCGCCGCCCTGTCTCAGCTGCAGGGCCTGCCGACGCCCTTGAGTGAGCGCTTGAAGAACTGCAGCCGGTAGCCTTCCGCTGCGGCCTTTGCGCACATCTTGCTGTTGTAGGCGCGGTACTCGGCGATCAATACCGGCTTGCCCTGCTGGCGGAACAGCCGGTAACCGTCGCACTCCTGGTAGGCGTAACAGCTTTCGTTGACCGCGAAGTCGAAGTCGTCGACCAGCTGCGGCAGCAAGTCCACGGTGTTCTTCAGGCCCACGGCCAGGTCGCGGGCGTGGGCCTCGCGGGCCAGCCAGCGGTTGAAGTCGAGTTGATCGGCGGCGGTCAGCTGCAGGCCGTTGGGGTTGCTGTAGCCATCCACGTTGTCCGGGTCGACGCCGTGACAACCCTTGCTGACTGCCAGGTCCATACGTTTGGCGAGCAGCGCGCGAACGTCCGCACGGCGAATGTCCAGCCAGCGCTCGCCCGGCCAATCGGCCAACGGCGCGCCGAGCGCTGCGCTCGGGTAGGACGCCGCGTCCGGTCGCCAGTCCTCCCAGCTGCCGGCGCTGAAGTAGCAGATGACGATCCGGCCGACGGCTTTGAGGTCGCCGATGGTTTGCGCCGAGGTGTCGTACAGGTCGATGTCGTACAGCTGACGGTCGGGCCTCTGCAGCTTGCCGTTCAGCTGCATGTGCCAGCTCACCTGGCTGGGGATCACCAGGGGCGTGGCACAGGCCGATAGGGCGCCCAGGCCGGCGAACAGCAAGAGGCTTTGGAGGATCCTTTTCATGGCGCTTTACTCCCGGGCTGGCGTCCTATCGCGTGAGGCTTAGCCCGGGCGATCCGGACCTGCGTAGCGTCCAGCCTAGAGCCTTTGGCCGGCTATCGGGGGTGCGCTGCGTCACGATTCTGGCAGATGGTTCGTTGACGCTGCAATCGCGGCGAGTTTTCGCGGGTCAAGCTGCCGCCCGCACGCTCGCCTGCTCCGCCAAGTCGGGCCGTTCCGCCGCCCTTTGGGCAGCGCCGTCATTCTGCCAGGGCGACGCCCGATCCGCCCATTTCGCTGGGCACGTCCTGCCACTTGGGCAGGCCATCCTTGATCCTCAAGACTGCCTCCTGATAGTGCACATGTACCGCCGGGGCGAAGTCGTCCTGGCCAAGCAGCGCGACGGAGACGTCGATCAGCTTCATCTCCGGATGCTCGGTGAACAGGTGACCGCCGCACTTTCTGCACCACTGGCGCGTGCTCTGCGGGGTCTTGTTGTAGCGACCGATGTGCTCGGCGCCACGGGTCACCTGGAGGGCCTCGGGAGACCAAAGGGTGAAGGCATTGACCGGACCGGCCGACCAGTGGCGACAGGACGCGCAATGGCAATAGCCCATCGCGACCGGTTCGCCGCTGACGGTGAACTGGACGGCGCCGCAGAAGCATTGGCCTTGGTAGGTGGGTTGGCTGTTCATGGGGTTTCTCCTCTCGATGGCCGAGCCCAGGCCGGGTCAGCGGCTCGGGGCGCTCGGCAGGGCTCGGGGGTTACTGGTCGATGAAGCGCGCCGCCTGGGCAGGCGTGCGCCGCACCTGCAGTTCGAAAATGTCCGGGCGCGCGTAGTGTCCGCATACGTCCAGGGCCCGGCGCGCAGGGGCCACCTGGTTGCTGTCGATCTGCGCGTAGAGAATGCCGCTCTCGCGGTGCAGTGGCCCGGCGACGATGCAGCCCTTGGGGTCGATTACCACCGAGTCGCCGTCGTTGATCCACTCGTCCGGCTCGGGGAACAGCTGTTCGCGCCCCGGCAGATCGGCCGGGATGTCGCGGCCGCGCAGCACAGTGCCGCTGCCCAGGACCCAGCAGCGGCCCTCCAGGGCGACGTGGCGCAGGGTCGCCAACCAGCCCTCGCCGCTGTCGTAGGTGGGCGCGACGTAGACCTGCACCCCCTCGGCATACAGGCTGTAGCGCGCCAGGGGCATGTAGCTCTCCCAGCAGATCAGGGTGCCGACCCGGCCGACCGGGGTGTCCACCGTGCGCAGGCCGGCGGCGTCGCCCAGGCCATGCACCATGCGTTCGGGGTTGGTCGGCATCAGCTTGCGGTGGCGATTGAGCAACGTGCCGTCGGCGCCGATCAGCACCACGCTGTTGTACAGGGTGCCGCCGCCGCGGGCGTGCTCGCACTCGTTGAGGCCGCAGACGATGGTCAGCTTGTGAGTACGGGCGGCGGCTTGCAGGGGCTCGAGGTCGCCGCGGGCGATGTCCACGGCGTTGGCCAGCAGCTGTGCGTGCAACTGGCCCAGCAGGGCGCCGTCGCGACCGGCCGCGAGGCGCCAGATCCACGACGGGTAGCCCGGGATGTGCTGCTCCGGCAGTACCACCAGTTCGGCGCCTGCCGCGGCCGCTTCGCCTATCGAGTCCAGGGCCCGGGCAAGGGTGGCCGCGCGGTCGAGCAATACCGGCGGGCGCTGGATGATTGCGATCATGCTCATGGTCGTTCTCCTCATTGCGGTGAACTCGTGAGCTTTAGCCTGCGCCTGGCGCAATGGCGCAACTAGTCCAGAATCTGAAGTGTTGCTATCCCGAGGCCTGACGATGGACGACAGCTACGGCCAGTTCTGTACCGTTGCGCGCGGCGCCGAGGCGCTGTGCAGCCGCTGGACGCCCCTGGTGGTGCGCGAGCTGCTGTGCGGCAGCAAACGCTTCAACGATCTGCACCGCGGCGTGCCGCGCATGTCCAGCAGCCTGCTGACCCAGCGCCTGCGCCACCTGGAGGAGATAGGCGTGGTCCAGCGCACCGCCGTTGGCAATGTCTGGGAGTACAGCCTGACGGCCGCTGGCGAGGATCTGCGACCGATCGTCATGGCCCTGGGACATTGGGGCGCCCAGTGGATCGGCAGCCGCCTGCGCGACGATCAGCTCGATGCGGGATTATTGATGTGGGACGTGCGCCGCTTCGTCCAGCTCGAAGCCTTTCCGCCCTGCCCGGTGGTCATCCAGTTCTGCTTTCGTGATGCCCGCCCGGGGGAGGCGAGCTGGTGGTTGGTGGTCGAAGAGGGTGTAGCCGACCTGTGCCGCGACGATCCTGGGCGCGAGCTGACCCTGGTGGTGGATGCCACGGTGCGGGCCCTGACCGAGGTATGGGCCGGCGATCGCACGCCAAAAGAGGTGATCCGCGCCGATGAGTTGCGCGTGGAGGGCGGCGAGGCGGATGCTCGCAGGCTGTGGAGTTGGCTGGGCACCAGTGCCTTTGCCGAGACTCGGCGCAAACGTTCCGGGCCGCGACGCGGCTGAGGGCTTGTGCCGGCGGCGCCTTGCGCGCCGCCGGGTATGCCCCTGTTAGCGAGCGGCCAGCAGTGCCTGGCCGCGCTTGACCGCGGCGCGCACCTGGTTGGGTGCGGTGCCGCCGACGTGGTCGCGGGCGCCCACCGAACCCTCCAGGGTCAGCACGGCGAACACGTCCTGCTCGATCTGGTCGCTGAACTGGCGCAGTTCGTCCAGGCTCATCTCGGCCAGGTCCTTGGTGTTGTCGACGCCGTACTTCACCGCATGGCCGACGATCTCGTGGCAGTCGCGGAAGGGCAGGCCCTTGCGCACCAGGTAGTCGGCCAGGTCGGTGGCGGTGGAGAAGCCGCGCAGCGCCGCTTCGCGCATGATCGCGTGCTTGGGCTTGATCGCCGGGATCATGTCGGCGAAGGCGCGCAGGCTGTCGCGCAGGGTGTCGGCGGCGTCGAACAGCGGCTCCTTGTCTTCCTGGTTGTCCTTGTTGTAGGCCAGCGGCTGGCCCTTCATCAGGGTCAGCAGGCCGGTCAGGGCGCCGAACACGCGGCCGGTCTTGCCGCGCACCAGCTCCGGCACGTCCGGGTTCTTCTTCTGCGGCATGATCGAGCTGCCGGTGCAGAAACGGTCGGGCAGGTCGATGAACTGGAACTGCGCGCTGGTCCACAGCACCAGCTCCTCGGAGAAGCGCGACAGGTGCATCATCGCCAGGGCGGCGGCGGCGCAGAATTCGATGGCGAAGTCGCGGTCCGAGACGCCGTCCAGGGAGTTGCCGCCGACGCTGTCGAAGCCCAGCAGGCGGGCGGTGACCTGCCGGTCGATCGGGTAGGTGGTGCCGGCCAGCGCGGCCGAGCCCAGGGGCATGCGGTTGGTGCGCTTGCGGCAATCGACCAGGCGCTCGTAATCGCGGGACAGCATCTCGAACCAGGCCAGCAGGTGGTGGCCGAAGGTCACCGGCTGGGCAGTCTGCAGGTGGGTAAAGCCGGGCATGATGGTCTCGGCCTCCCGCTCGGCCTGCTCCAGCAGGCCCTGCTGCAGGCGCGTGATCTCGGCCAGGATGACGTCGATCTCATCGCGCAGCCACAGGCGGATGTCGGTGGCCACCTGGTCGTTGCGCGAACGGCCGGTGTGCAGTTTCTTGCCGGTAACGCCGATGCGCTCGGTGAGCTTGGCCTCGATGTTCATGTGCACGTCTTCCAGGTCGACGCGCCAGTCGAAGCGGCCGGCCTCGATCTCGCCCTGAATCTGCTGCAGGCCGTCGACGATGTTGTCGCGTTCGGCCTCGCTGAGCACGCCGACCTGGGCCAGCATGGTCGCGTGGGCGACGGAGCCCATGATGTCGTGGCGATACAGGCGCTTGTCGAACTCGACGGAGGCGGTGAAGCGGGCGACGAAGGCGTCGACGGGCTCGCTGAAGCGGCCGCCCCAGGATTGGTTGGTCTTCTCTGTGCTCATGGGATTCGCTCGGCTGGTGCGCTGATTCGTGCAGGCCGCGGATAACGGCCGGCGCGGCGGAAAAAGTCCGTCGATAATAACAGGGTCGCGGGCAAAATCGCCGCGGCGGTTTTGCCGGTCGAGCGCGTCGGATGACGGGATGCCAATGTAGGGCGGATCACAATTTGAGGTGCCGGCGGGTATTTCAGGGCTTTATTTCGCCCGGCCGGAGCGGGCCGTCTTGCCGCCTGGACGCGCTACACGGAAACTGCGCCGATGCCTACTCAATGGAACAACAATAAGAACACCGCCGCGCCGGATGACGACTTCTTCATCCCGGAGCTCTGTCAGCCGGAGGCGCTGCTGAGCCTGGTGCTGCTCGCCGAGCTGCTGGTGCTGGTGCTGGTGCTCGCCGAGCCGATGCTGCCCGGCTTCAACTGGGTGCGCCTGGCCCTGACGTCGCTGTTCGTGCAGTGGATCGTGCTGCTGTCGGCGGCGTTGCTGTGCCGACTGCGACCGCTGCTGGCGCGCCTGCGCGCGGCCCTGGCCGGCAGCCTGTGCTGCGCGATCGTGGTCGCCCTGACCCTGGCCTGCACCGCGGTGGCCGATTATTACCAGCTCGGCGGGCCGCTGCCCCACGACGGCGAGGTCAACCTCTACCTGCGTCACGCCCTGATCGGCATGATCATGTCGGCACTGCTGCTACGCTATTTCTATCTGCAGAGCCAATGGCGTCGGCAGGAGCAGGCCGAACTGCGCGCGCGCATCGAATCATTGCAGGCGCGGATCCGCCCGCACTTTCTGTTCAACAGCCTGAACAGCATCGCCAGTCTGGTCGCAGTCGATCCGTACAAGGCCGAACAGGCGGTACTGGATCTGTCCGACCTGTTTCGCGCCAGCCTGGCCAAGCCTGGCAGCCTGGTGCCCTGGATTGAGGAGCTGGAGCTGGCCAAGCGCTATTTGTCGATCGAGCATTACCGGCTCGGCGAGCGGCTACAGTTGCAGTGGGAGGTAGCCGACGTGCCGAACGATTTGCCGATTCCGCAGCTGACCCTGCAGCCGCTGCTGGAGAATGCCCTGGTCTATGGCATCCAGCCGCGGGTCGAAGGCGGCCTGGTGCGGGTCGAGGCGAGCTACTCGGAGGGCATCTTCCGTCTCTGCGTCAGCAACCCCTACGAGCTGCAGGGGGAGCAGCGGCCTTCGCGCGGCACCCATCAGGCGCTGAACAACATCGATGCGCGCCTCGCCGCACTTTTCGGTGCGCGGGCCAGTCTCAGCGTGGAGCGCCGTGACGGCCGTCACTACACCTGTCTACGCTATCCTTGTGCGAGACTCACGCAGGAAGCCCGTGCATTATGAATGTCCTGATAGTCGATGACGAACCCTTGGCCCGCGACCGCCTCAGCCGTATGGTCGGCGACCTCGATGGCTATAGAGTTCTCGAGCCCGCTGCCAGCAACGGTGAAGAGGCATTGACCCTGATCGACAACCTGAGGCCGGATATCGTGCTGCTGGATATCCGCATGCCCGGGCTCGACGGCCTGCAGGTGGCGGCGAAACTCTGCGAGCGCGAGGCGCCGCCGGCGGTGATCTTCTGTACCGCTCACGACGAATTCGCCCTTGAGGCGTTCAAGGTCAGCGCCGTGGGTTACCTGGTCAAACCCGTGCGCCCGGAAAGCCTCAGCGAAGCCCTGAAGAAAGCCGAGCGGCCCAACCGTGTGCAGCTTGCCGCCCTGACCCGCCCGGCCGCGGAAACCGGCGGCGGCCCGCGCACCCACATCAGTGCCCGCACCCGCAAGGGCATCGAATTGATTCCCCTGGATCAGGTGATCTACTTCATCGCCGACCACAAGTACGTGACGCTGCGCCATGAGGGCGGCGAGGTTCTGCTGGACGAACCCTTGAAGGCCCTGGAGGACGAGTTCGGCGAGCGTTTCGTGCGCATCCACCGTAATGCCCTGGTGGCGCGCGATCGCATCGAGCGCCTGCAGCGCACCCCGCTCGGGCATTTCCAGCTGTACCTCAAGGGGCTGGATGGCGATGCGCTGATCGTCAGTCGCCGGCATGTCGCCGGGGTGCGCAAACTGATGAACAGCCTCTAGCCGCGCGCCCGCTTCGAGGCCCTGCACAGTCGCCGACCTGGCAGGCGCTGCATTCGGCCGCAGGCTCCGGGCGGATCAGCCTGTTATCATCCTCGGCGGTTCGAAATCTGGAATTGCCCATGCCCCGCGAAATCCGCATTGCCACCCGTAAAAGTGCCCTGGCCCTGTGGCAGGCCGAACACGTCAAGGCCCGCCTGGAACAGGCGCACCCGGGGCTGAAGGTCAGCCTGGTGCCCATGGTCAGCCGCGGCGACAAGCTGCTCGATGCGCCGCTGGCGAAAATCGGCGGCAAGGGCCTGTTCGTCAAGGAACTGGAAACCGCGCTGCTGGAGAACCAGGCCGACATCGCCGTGCATTCGATGAAGGATGTGCCGATGGACTTCCCCCATGGCCTGGGCCTGTACTGCATCTGTGAGCGCGAAGATCCGCGC
The DNA here is from genome assembly GCF_024397895.1 of Pseudomonas benzenivorans. Classification (NCBI taxonomy): domain Bacteria; kingdom Pseudomonadati; phylum Pseudomonadota; class Gammaproteobacteria; order Pseudomonadales; family Pseudomonadaceae; genus Pseudomonas; species Pseudomonas benzenivorans. Next base: position 2,305,990 of record NZ_CP073346.1, on the reverse strand, counting down.
GATGCCTTCGTCTCCAATCGTTTCGACAGCCTCGATGCGTTGCCGCCCGGCAGCGTGGTCGGTACCTCCAGCCTGCGCCGGCAATCGCAGTTGCTGGCGCGCCGCCCGGACCTGAAGATCCAGTTCCTGCGTGGCAACGTCAATACGCGCCTGGCCAAGCTCGATGCCGGCGACTACGACGCCATCATCCTCGCCGCCGCCGGGCTGATTCGCCTCGGTTTCGCCGATCGCATCCGTTCCTCGATCAGCGCCGAGGACAGCCTGCCGGCTGGCGGCCAGGGCGCGGTGGGTATCGAGTGTCGCAGCGCCGACACGGAGATCCATGCCTTGCTGGCACCCCTGCATCACGGCGACACGGCCCTGCGGGTGACGGCCGAACGCGCGCTGAACAAGCGCCTGAACGGCGGCTGTCAGGTGCCGATCGCCTGTTATGCGGTGCTCGAAGGCGAGCAGCTGTGGTTGCGCGGCCTGGTCGGCCAGCCGGATGGCGGGTTGCTGCTGCGCGCCGAGAGTCGCGCGCCGTCAGCGGAGGCCGAGCAGCTCGGCGTGCGGGTGGCCGAAGCCCTGCTGGCTAAGGGCGCGGCGGCCATCCTGCAGGCGATCTACGGCGAGGCCGATCCCGAGTGAGTGCCTGGCGCCTGCTGCTGACCCGCCCGGCGGAGGAATGCCCGGCGCTGGCGGCGACACTGGCCGCCGAGGGCGTCCACAGCAGCAGCCTGCCGCTGCTGGCGATCGAGGCGCTGGACGAGACCGCCGAGCATCGGGCAACCATTCTCGACCTGGATCGCTACAGCGCGGTGATCGTGGTGAGCAAACCGGCGGCCAGGTTGGGCCTGGCGCTGCTCGACCGCTACTGGCCGCAACCGCTGGCCGAGCAGCCGTGGTTCAGCGTCGGCGCGGCCACCGCCGAGATCCTCGCCGACTATGGCCTGCAGGTGTATTTCCCGGAGGGCGGCGACGACAGCGAAAGCCTGTTGGCGCTGCCCCAGTTGCAGCGGGCGCTGGCCGAGGCCTTCACGCCGCGGGTGCTGATCCTGCGTGGTGAGGACGGCCGCGAGTTGCTCGCCGAGCGATTGCGCGAGCAGGGCGTGCAGGTCGAGTATCTGCCGCTGTATCGCCGTCTGCTGCCGGACTATCCGGCCGGAACCCTGAGCGAGCGGGTGCGCAGCCAGCGCCTGAATGGCCTGGTGGTCAGCAGCGGACAGGGCTTCAGTCATCTGCAGCTGTTGGCGGCCGAGCACTGGCCCGAGCTGGCTCGGCTACCCTTGTTTGTACCCAGCCCGCGCGTCGCCGATCAGGCGCGTGCCGCAGGCGCCGAGATTGTTGTGGACTGCCGCGGCGCCAGCGCCGCGGCCTTGCTGGCGGCGTTGCAGGCGCAACCCGCCCCGGACCTCTGATGCAAAGGATGGACACGTGAGCGAAGCGACTTCCCCGAACGAGCAAGAGCAACCCGCACGGGCCGCCCCCGATGCGGCGCCGCCAGCCAGCGAAGACAAACCCAGCGGACCCGGCAAGGTCGCCTTGTTGCTGGCGCTGCTGGCCCTGTTGCTCGCCATCGCGGCTGCGCTGGCCGGCGGCTGGAGCCTCTGGCAGTTGCGGGCGCTGGAGAGCAAGGATCAGCAGCAACTCGACCAGTTGCAGGGCGTGCGCGAGCAGTCCGAGACCGCTGTGCAGCAGGCCGAGGCGCTGAGTGCGCGGCTCCAGCAGCTGCCGACGGTGGCCGAGCTGGAGGAGCGCCGGCGCCTGCTGGCACGTCTGCAGGGCGATCAGCAGCTGCTCAATAAGCGTCTGGAAACCGTGCTCGGCGCCAGTCGCCAGGACTGGCGCCTGGCCGAGGCCGAGCATCTGCTGCGTCTGGCCAGCCTGCGCCTGTCCGCCTTGCAGGACATCGACAGCGCCAAGGCGCTGGTCCAGGGCGCCGACGAGATCCTGCGGGATCAGGACGACCCGGCCGCGTTCGCCGCTCGCGAGCAACTGGCCAAGAGCCTGGAGGCCCTGCGTGCGACCCCCAACCCCGACCGCACCGGCTTGTTCCTGCAGCTCGGTGCCCTGCGTGACCAGGCCGGGCAGTTGAGCGCGCTCAACCCGGCGTTCGAAAGCCAGGGCGGTGTGCTCGGCGAGCTCGCTGCAGAGGGTGACGGCGCCAGCTGGTGGTCCCAGGGGCTGCAGACCCTGGCGGAGTATTTCCGCATCGATTTCAGCGCCGACCAGAATATCCGTCCGCTGCTCGCCGGGCAGAGCCTGAGCCAGGTGCGCCTGGCCCTCAGCCTCGCCCTGGAGCAGGCGCAGTGGGCGGCGTTGCATGGTGAAACCCAGGTGTATCGCCAGGCATTGCTGCAGGCCGCCGAGGTACTGGATGGCCATTTCGATCGGGAGAATCCGGCGAGTCGGGCCCTGCGCATGCGCATCGATGAACTCATTGGCCAGTCGGTCGAGGTGGTGGCACCGGATCTGACGGACTCGCTCAATGCCGTGCAGGCGTATCTGCAACGCAAGGAGTCGGCGCGCAACGGGGTCGTACCCGAGGCGCCGGCTGACCCCGCCGCGAACGATGAGGAGGCGCGCCCATGAAGCGTGTCGCGCTCCTGCTTGCCGTACTGCTGGTGGTCGCCGGCCTGGGCCTGCTTGGCATGGCCATCGTCGAGCACAAGGGTTACGTGCTGTTCGCCTACCAGGGCTTCCGTTACGAATCCAGCCTGTGGGCCTTCCTGGGGCTGCTGCTGGCGCTCTGGTTGCTGATTCGCCTGTTGCGTCTGGTGCTGGGTGTGCTGGTGACCTCGGGGCGCTTGATCAACCCCTGGTCGCGCCTGCACCGCAGTCGCCGGGTGCGCGTGGCCTCCGAGCAGGGCTTCGTCGACCTGGCCGAAGGTCGCTGGGTGCCGGCGCTGCGCTACCTGCGCCGCGCCGCGGAAAGCGATCCGCAGCCCTTGATGTATTACCTCAGCGCCGCCCGTGCGGCGCACAAGCTGGGCCAGCATGAGGACAGCGACGCCCTGCTGGAGCGGGCGCTCAAGCGCCAGCCCGATGCCGAGCTGGCGATCGCCCTGACCCATGCCAGGCTGCAGCAGGACCGCGGGCAGCGCGATGCCGCACGCGAAACCCTGGAAATCATGCGCGAGCGCTACCCACAGCACAGCCAGGTGCTGCGCCAGCTGCAGCGCCTGTACCTGCAGGCCGGTGACTGGTCGGCGCTGCTCGGCCTGCTGCCGGAGCTGCGCAAGCAGAAGGTCCTCGGCGCCGCCGAGCTGGCGGAGCTGGAGCGCCAGGCCTGGCATGGTCGCCTGGCCACTGCCGGGCAACCGGTTGGCAGCGACGCGCAGGGCGCCCTGGCAGCGCTGACCCAGTCCTGGGAACAGCTTTCCTCGGGCCAGCGCCAGGACCCGCAGCTGCTCGCCGTATACGCCGAGCAGCTGCGGGTGTTGGGTGCCGAGCGCGAGGCGGAAGAGCTGCTGCACCACGCCTTGAAGCGCAACTACGACAGCCGCCTGGTGCGCCTCTACGGCCTGCTGCGAGGCCAGGATCCGGCGCGCCAGCTGCAGGCGGCGGAGGGCTGGCTGAAGCAGCATCCGCAGGACGCCGGGCTGCTGCTGACCGTCGGCAGGTTGTGCCTGCAGAACCAGCTGTGGGGCAAGGCCAAGGAATACTTCGAGAGCAGCCTGATCTTTCAGCGCGACCCGGAGACCTGTGCGGAGCTGGCCCGTCTGCTGGCGCGCCTGGGCGAGGTCGAGCGCAGCAACCAGCTGTTCCAGGAGGGGCTGGGCCTGCTGGACCAGCGTCTCGGTGGTCTGCCGCTGCCACAGCCGGCGATTCAATAACGACAGCGCCTGGTCCGAGGGCCTCTTCGGCAGACGCATGGCGCTTTTAGCCGGACGGCTAGCCGCTCTGCTTCGCTGTTGCGCCTTGATCGGGCCAGGCGCTTTCCTCTACCGTAGGCGGCTTCGTTTTCCTCCTCGGAGTCGTCATGCCCCTGGCCAGTCCCCGCTCGCTCTACTCACTCGCCTTCCTCGGTTGTCTGGCGCTGATGGCTGCGGCCCTCTATCTGGAGCACGTGGTTGGCCTGGAGCCTTGCCCGCTGTGCATTGTCCAGCGCGTTTGCGTGATCGGTTTCGGCCTGGTCTGCCTGGTCGCTGCCCTGCATGCCCCGGCGCGCGCGGGGCGCCGCGCCTATGCCGGGCTGGCACTGTTGTTCGCCGCGGCCGGTGGCGCCACGGCGGGGCGGCAGATTTACCTGCAGGGCGTGCCCGCCGACCAGCTGCCGGCCTGCCTGCCGAGCCTCGACTACATGATGGATGCCCTGCCGTTCCAGGAAATTATCCGCCTGGTGCTGCACGGTTCGGCCGATTGTGCCGAGGTCAGCTGGACCCTGTTCGGCATGAGCATCCCGGAGTGGAGTCTGCTCGGATTCGTCGGCCTGTCGGGCTTCGCCTTGCTGCAGTTGTTGCGCCGCGACTGATTGCGCCGCCACCCCGCCGCGCGCCTGTCCTGCCGAGAGAAAGCCAGGTGGCGTGCGGGGCGCCGATTAAACGATCGTATGAAATTATCTCAGGCCTGCGCCTTGTCGACGTCGCCCCGCGGGCATAATCTGGCTCGCACGCACCGCCGGAAAGTTGCCATTACGCGGTTGCCTTCCCAAGACCATGCACCGATTGACAAAAAACCGTCTCGGATCGGACGTATAACAGGAATACCGATAAGGGAAGTGAGGTCGTCATGCTCGAGAGTTGTCAGAACGCCCAGGAACGTTGGGGTGGGGTTCACCTGCTGATAGACCGCTGGTTGCAGGAGCGCCAGGAACTGGTTGCCGCCTTTGCGGCCATTAGCGAAACCCAGCGAGCACCCAGTGCCAATGCGCAAACCCTGCAGAGATTCTGCGAAGTGCTGGTCGACTATGTGTCGGCCGGACATTTCGAGGTTTACGAACAATTGACCAATGAGGCCAAGGCCTTTGGCGATCAGCGTGGCCTGGAGCTGGCCAAGCAGATCTATCCGCGTATCGAAGCGATCACCGAAGTGGCGCTGTCGTTCAACGACCGCTGCGACAACGGCGACTGCCGTGACAGCGTGCCGCTGAATGAGGAACTCAATCGCCTCGGCCAGTTGCTGCACGAGCGCTTCGAACTGGAAGACTGCCTGATCGAGGTGCTGCACAACGCCCATCAGCAGCAGGCCACCGCCGCGCTTTGAACCGCTCGCGGCAGCACCGATTGCTCGGTGCTGCCTCAGCTACGGCCGGATCAGGCCGCTTGCTTTGCTGGCCTGCCCCACAGGGCGATTCCGCGCAGCACTGCGCGTCCGCGCTCATTCGATCCTCATCACCCAAGCCTTTGCGGCGCGTCCGGCCCTGAGCCGAGCGAAGCGCGAGGCCTTCCTTGTGCAGGCATTCGCCTGCCGCCGTAGTTTCCCCTGCTGAACTCAAACCGTTTCCCGCACTCTGCGTTGGTGAGCCGGTAATCCTCAAGCGACTACCGCACCGGGATTGGCGTTCGGTGGGTGGGACTCTATGGGGGCGACTTCGCCCCGTAAGTCGCGTTCCGAATAGCCTGGCGAGTGGCGCCCAACCAATGGGTGAACTAGCGACTGCCAGTTCGGCGGACTAGTATGGGCTGCATCTACACCCGCCAGGAGGCGCGACATGTCGGCCAAGAAGAACCCTAAGAAGAGTACGGTATCTACCCCCCTGCACCTGCTCCATCAGCTGTCCAACAGCCTGCTCGAGCATCTGGAAAAAGCCTGCTCGCAAGCCCAGGTCGATGCCGAAAAGCTCTTGGCCAAGCTGGAGAAACAGCGCGGCAACGCCCAGGAAAAACTGCACAAGGCCCGCGGCAAATTGCAGGACGCCGCGGCGGCCGGCAAGGCCAAGACCCAGGCCAAGGCCAAGACCCTGGTGGCCGAACTGGAGGACCTGCTCGATACCCTGAAGGATCGGCAAACCGAGACCCGCGACTATATCCTGCAACTCAAGCGTGATGCCCAGCAGAGCCTGAAGCTGGCCCAGGGCGTGGGCAAGGTCAAGGAGGCAGCCGGCAAGGCGCTGAGCAGTCGTGAGGCCAAGCCGGCGGCCGCCAAGGCGGCCAGCAAGCCCGCAGCCAAGAGCTCGGCCGTGAAGGCACCCGCCAAAGCCAAGGCCACGGCAACCAAGGCCCCGGCCAAGGCGACCGCCAAGCCTGTAGCGAAAAGCGTGACCAAGCCCGCAGCGCGGAAACCCGCCGCCGCTGCGAAGTCGGCGAGCGTGACGTCGGCCGCCGCAGCGCCGGCTGCCAAACCTGCTGCTCGGCCTGCTGCCAAGGCGACTAAACCCGCCGCCAAGGCCCCGGCGCGGGCCGCTGCGAAACCGGCCGTCAAGCCTGCGGCGGAGGCCGACGCCAGCGCCGCGGCGGCGAAAGCGCCGGTGAAGGCACCAGCGCGCAAGACGCCGGCCAAGGCGACCGCCAAACCTGTGGCGAAGGCGCCGGCCAAGTCCGCCGCGAAACCGGCGACGAAGCGAACGGTCGCCCGCAAGCCCGCTGCCGCCAAGCCGACCAGTAGCGCCTCGGCGGCTACCGCTGCGAAGGCGGACCCGTCTGCGTCGAGCACGACCCCGGAGAGTGGCGGCGGTACTCCGCCGGCCGCCTCCTAGGGCTGCAGGGCCGCGACGCGCAGCTGTTGCAGCGCGTCGCGGTCCGCTTCAGTGGTCGTGGGGGAGAAGGCCTCCAGCCAGCTCTGCAGATCCTGCGCGGCGCCAATCGGCCAGGCCTGGCTCAGTATGGCCAGGCGATGCAACTGTTCCCGCTCGGCTTCCAGCTCCAGACGCTTGACCTGTTCGCGCAGCGCGGCCAGGGTCTCGTCGCCTTGGGCCGCGCCTCGCCAGTCCTGGCGCAGCTGTCGCAACCGTTCGACCACCTGGTGTTGCCAGGGCTGGGCGATGGCCTTTAGCTGCTCGATCCGCACTGCGCTGCAGGCGACGCCACGGCGACCGAGCCAGACGCCGCAGATCAGCAGGCAGACATCGGCGCCACTGGCCTGCAGCTGCAGGCAGGCCGCCTCGACGCCGGGGCGTTGGTAGTAGTGTTCGGCGAAACGCCACAGATCAGTGGGCATGGTGCTTTCCGGGTATGTGGCGGGCGACTCTGATAGAATTCGCCGCCATTATGATCCGACTCCAGAACCTCACGCTACAGCGTGGTCCGCAGCGCCTGCTAGAAGGCGCCGAGCTGACCCTGCACGCCGGCCAGAAAGCCGGCCTGATCGGCGCCAATGGCGCCGGCAAATCCAGCCTGTTCGCCTTGCTGCGCGGCGAGCTGGGTCCCGACGCGGGCGATTGCCTGCTGCCGGCGGACTGGCGCATCGCCCATATGCGTCAGGAGGTCGACAATCTCGAGCGCCTGGCGGTCGACTATGTGCTCGACGGCGACGTCCGCCTGCGCGGCCTGCAGGCCCAGCTGGCGGCGGCCGAAGCCGCCCAGGATGGCGCCGCCATCGCCCGCCTGCACACCGAACTGGACAGCGCCGACGGCTACACGGCCTCGACCCGTGCGCGCAAGCTGCTGGCCGGCCTGGGCTTCGAGCATGGCCAGATGGACCGCCGCGTCGGCGACTTCTCCGGTGGCTGGCGCATGCGCCTGAACCTGGCCCAGGCGCTGATGTGCCCGTCGGACCTGTTGCTGCTGGACGAGCCGACCAACCACCTGGACCTGGACGCGATCCTCTGGCTGGAAGGCTGGCTGAAGAGCTATCCCGGCACCCTGCTGCTGATCTCCCACGACCGCGATTTCCTCGACGCGGTGGTCGACCACGTGGCCCATCTGGACCAGCAGAAGCTGACGCTGTATCGCGGTGGCTATTCGGCCTTCGAGCGCACCCGCGCCGAGCGCCTGGCCCAGCAGCAGCAGGCCTACGAGAAGCAGCAGGCGCAGCGCGCGCACATGGAGAAATACATCGCCCGCTTCAAGGCCCAGGCGACCAAGGCGCGCCAGGCGCAGAGCCGGATCAAGGCCCTGGAGCGCCTCGAGGAGCTGGCCCCGGCCCATGTCGACTCGCCTTTCGACTTCAGCTTCCGCGAGGCCAGCAAGATATCCAGCCCGCTGCTGGACCTGGCCGAGGGCCGCCTCGGCTACGGTGACAAGGCGGTACTGGAGCAGGTCAAGCTGAATCTGGCGCCTGGCGCGCGCCTGGGCCTGCTGGGGCCGAACGGCGCCGGCAAGTCGACCCTGATCAAGAACCTGGCCGGCGAGCTGCAGCCCCTCGGCGGCCGCCTGCAGCGCGGCGAGAACCTGGTGGTCGGCTATTTCGCCCAGCACCAGCTCGACGCCCTCGACGACAAGGCCAGTCCGCTGCTGCACCTGCAGCGCCTTGCCCCGAGCGAACGGGAGCAGGCCCTGCGCGATTTCCTCGGCGGCTTCGACTTCCGCGGCGCGCGCTGCGACGAGCCGGTGCTTAACTTTTCCGGCGGCGAGAAGGCGCGCCTGGCCTTGGCCCTGATCGCCTGGGAACGACCGAACCTGCTGCTGCTCGACGAGCCGACCAACCACCTCGACCTGGAGATGCGCCTGGCGCTGACCCTGGCCCTGCAGGAGTTCGCCGGGGCCGTGGTGGTGGTGTCCCACGACCGCCATCTGCTCAAGAGCACCACCGACGAGTTCCTGCTGGTCGCCGACGGCCGCGTGCAGCCGTTCGATGGCGATCTCGAGGACTATGCCCGCTGGCTGCTCGACTACCGGGCACGCCAGGCGCCGACATCGGTGAGTGTGGCCGACAGCAGTCTGGACAAGACCGACAAGCGCGCCCAGCGCCAGGCCGCGGCGGCGCTGCGCCAGCAGCTGGCCCCGCACAAGCGCGAGGCCGACAAGCTGGAGCGCGAGCTCGGCCAGCTGCACGAACAGCTCGCCGCGATCGAAGCCCGCCTGGGTGATGGCGCCCTGTACGAGGCGGCGCGCAAGGACGAGCTGCGCGACCTCTTGGCCGAGCAGGCCAGGCTCAAGGGGCGCGAGGCCGATCTGGAGGAGCGCTGGATGCTCGCCCTGGAAAGCCTGGAGGCGCTGCAGGCCCAGCTCGAGGCGGCCAGTTGAACCCGCTGTTGCTCGAGTGGCCCTGGCTGGCGACCTGGAGCGAGCCGCTGCTGCGCGTGGCCCAGGTGCTGCTGATTCTGCTGCTCGCCTGGCTGTTGCAACGCCTGATGGCGCGCGGTCTCAAGCGTCTTGGCGAACGCTACCCGCAGGTCCCGGCGACGGCCCTGGGGTCGCTGCGCAACGGCCTGCGCTGGCTGGTCGTTGGCGGCGCCGTGCTGCTGGTGCTGGAGCGCCTGGGGGTGTCCGCCCAGGTGCTGTGGACGGCGCTGACCGGCTTCGCGGCGGTGGCCGCCATTGCCTTCTTCGCGGTCTGGAGCGTGCTGTCCAACCTGTTCTGTGCGCTGCTGATCTTCACCCTGGCGCCGTTCCGCCTGGGCGACAGCGTCGAGATCATCGAGAGCGCCGACAAGCCCGGGGTCAAGGGCCGGGTGCTGGCGATCAACCTGTTCTACACCACCCTGGAAGACCAGGGTTCGGACAGTCCCGGCGCGCTGGTGCAGGTGCCCAACAGCCTGTTCTTTCAGAAAGCCGTGCGCCGCTGGCGCAACGGTACTTTTCCCACATCCCGCAACTACGAGATCTAACGCACTATGGAATGGCTCGCCAACCCGGAACTCTGGGTCGCATTTCTCACCCTGACCGCCCTGGAAATCGTCCTCGGCATCGACAACATCATCTTCATCTCGATCCTGGTCAGCCGCCTGCCCAAGGAAAAGCAGCCGCAGGCGCGCTTCTTCGGCCTGGCCCTGGCCATGGGTACGCGCATCCTGCTGCTGTTGTCGATCACCTGGGTGATGCGTCTGACCGCCGACCTGTTCCAGGTATTCGAGCAGGGCATTTCCGGGCGTGACCTGATCCTGTTCTTCGGCGGCCTGTTCCTGCTGTTCAAGAGCACCATGGAGATCTACCACAGCCTGGAGGGCGCCGAGGAGGCGCAGCAGGCGGCCGGCAAGGCCTATGGCTTCATGGGCATCATCGTGCAGATCGCCATCATCGACATCGTCTTCTCCCTGGACTCGGTGATCACCGCGGTCGGGCTGGTCGACAACGTGCCGGTGATGGTCGCCGCCATCGTCATCTCGGTCATCGTGATGATGCTGTCGGCCGGCACCATCAGCGACTTCATCGACAAGCACCCGAGCCTGAAGATGCTGGCCCTGTCGTTCCTGATCGTGGTCGGTACCGTGCTGGTGGCCGAATCCCTGGATGTGCACGTGCCCAAGGGCTACGTCTACTTCGCCATGGCCTTCTCGCTGGCGGTGGAGGCGATCAACATCCGCCTGCGCGGCGCCATGGCGCGGAAGAAGGGCGTTGAGCCGGTGCACCTGCGCAAGAACACGCCGGACCAACCCGTGTAACTGGGCACTCGGCACGCGAAGGGGTAGGCTGAGAAGCCTGCCCCTTTTTTATTCTGGGCAATGCCCTTCAACCATTCGTTTCGAGGTGTCCGCCATGGCCTTGCAGACCTGGCTCGCGTTTTTCGTTGCCTGTTGGGTGATCAGCCTGTCGCCTGGGGCGGGGGCCATCGCCTCGATGTCGTCGGGCCTGCAATACGGTTTCTGGCGCGGTTACTGGACCGCCCTGGGCCTGCAGCTCGGCCTCGCCCTGCAGATCGTCATCGTCGCCGCCGGGGTCGGGGCGATTCTCGCCGCATCTGCCTTGGCTTTCAGCCTGATCAAATGGTTCGGCGTGCTGTACCTGGTCTACCTCGGTTACCGCCAGTGGCGCGCGCTGCCCGCCGACCTGGCGGCAACTCCCGACCAGCGTCCCATCGGGCGGCCGTTGACCCTGGTGCTGCGCGGTTTTCTGGTCAACATCAGCAACCCCAAGGCGATCATCTTCATGCTGGCGGTGCTGCCGCAGTTCCTCAATCCCCATGCGCCGCTGCTGCCCCAGTACCTGCTGATGGGCGTGACCATGATCTGCATTGATCTGCTGGTCATGGCCGGCTACACCGGTTTGGCCTCGCGAGTCTTGCGCCTGCTGCGCACGCCGCGTCAGCAGCGCCTGATGAACCGCTGTTTCGGCGCCCTGTTCATCGGCGCCGCCGCCCTGCTGGCCACCGTGCGCCGCGGTCCGGCCTGAGGCCGCGGCCTACCACTCGATCGGCTGGCCGTCCCAGGCCCAGAAGCTGCCCGACTGTTCGGGGCCGTGGCGCTCGACCTGCTCCAGCAGGCGCTGCGCCGTGAAGGAAACCTCGAACAGCTGCGCCGGCGGTACGTTGGCCTGAAAGGGCCGCGACAGCTCGGTGTCGGTGGTGCCCGGGTGCAGCGCCAGCACCGAGCTCTGCGGATTCAGGCGGCTCAGCTCGATGCTGGCGGTGTGCAGCAATTGGTTGAGCGCCGCCTTGCTGGCCCGGTAGCTGTACCAGCCGCCGAGGCGATTGTCGCCGATCGAGCCGACCCGCGCCGACAATGCGGCGAAGGTGCAGGGATGGCGGCCACGCAGCAGCGGTAGCAGGTGCTTGAGCAGCAGGATCGGGGCGAAGGCGTTGACCTGAAAGGTCGCCTGCAAGCCGGCCAGGTCGAGCTGGGCCAAACCCTTCTCGGCCTTCGAGGCGCCGCCCTGCAGCACGCCGACCGTGCACAGCAGCAGGTGCAGGCGGGGGATCTCAGCCTTGAGCCGCAGGCCCAGCTCGGCCAGCTGCGTTTCGTCGGTCACGTCGATATCCAGCCGCTGCAGGCGCTCGCCGTGCTGTACGGCGAGGGCCGCGAGGCCCTCGGACTGGCCGGCCTGACGGGCCAGGGCCCAGACGCAAGCCACATCCGGGCGGGCCAGCAACTGTTCGCTGAGCGCCAGGCCGATGCCGCGGCTGGCGCCGCAGACCAGGGCGGTGGCGGGTTCTTGCAGGCGGCTCCAGAACGTCATCGGGCAAACTCCGCAGCTATGGGCGATCAGCGATCGCAAGAGGATAGGGGGCGGGCAGTCGAGGCAAGTCACCTGGAGGGTAACAGGCAACGGCGGCGCCTTCGTATCTCCAGTCGAGTCCCGGGTGTATTCGGGCTTGCAACTGTTCGGCGAGCGCCTGCTGGCGCGGGCATTCTGCGTCCTGGCATAGAATGGGCGGCATCGAGCGGCAGGAGACGCCTGCCGCCCTGGCTGATCATTTGCGGAGAAATGCATGACCCTGCGAGTCTGGATCGATGCCGACGCCTGCCCGCGGGCGGCACGGGATCAGGTGGTGAAGTTCGCCCTCAAGCGTGGCCTCGAGGTGGTGCTGGTGGCCGGTCAGGCGGTGGCGCGGCCGAGCTTCGCCTGCGTGCGCCTGATCGTGGTGCCGAGTGGTCCGGATGCGGCGGACGATTACCTGGTCGAGCATGCGGTGCCCGGCGAGCTGGTGATCTGCAGCGACGTGCCGCTGGCCGATCGCTTGGTGAAGAAGGGCGTCGCCGCCCTCGATCCGCGCGGCCGTGAATTCGACGAGCGCAATATGGGCGACAAGCTGGCCACTCGCAACCTTTTTACCGAGCTACGCGAGCAGGGCCAGGTCGGTGGCGGCCAGGGCGCCTATTCGGACAAGGACCGCCAGGCCTTCGCCAACGCGCTGGACCGCATCCTCACCCGCCTGGCGCGGGGCTAGCCGCACAGGTAGGTGCCGGTGCCCACCGCGACCAGCACGCCCTCATCGTTGTGCAGTTCGCTGCGCACCACCGCCACCTTGTTGCCCGAGCGCAGCAGCACCGCGGTGGCGGTGAAGCAGCGGCCGCGACCGGGGCGCAGGTAGTCGATGCGCAGGTCGATGGTGCCGAGCTTCGACAGCCGTGCCAGGCGCTCGTTGCCCGGCAGCTGGTGGTGGCGCTCGAAGGCGCCAATCAGTGCCATGGCGCCGCCGGCTACGTCTAGCAGCGAGGCGATCACTCCGCCGTGGAGGATGCCGTGGAGAAAATTGCCGATCAGCTCGTCCTTCATCGGCAGGGTCATGATGACCTTCTCCGGCGACAGCTGCTCGAGCTGAATGCCGAGCACCTGGTTGAATGGAATGCGCTGCATGAAGCTGCTCACCGCCTCCTGCAGCTCTGCGGTGAATTCGTAGGGTTGGGTCATGGAAATGCGCGCCTATGCGGGATTGCCCGCCACGCTGCCGCAGTGCGGCGGACTTGACCAGTGGCGCGGCGGGAGTGCCGCGCGCATTGGCTGGTTCGGCCTGATGACATCCCAGCGCTTCAGTCGTGGTGGGTCAGCTCGAGCACACGGTCGACCAGCTTGTTGATCCCCGAGGCCGCCTGACTGATCGACTGGGCGAGCATGTAGGCCGGCGTGGTGACCAGCTTGCGTGCCGGGTCTTCGACGATTTCGCTGACTTCGCATTCGCGGTGCACCGCGCCCATCTGGGTCAGGGCCGCGGCGGTGTCGTGATCGCTGCCGATGGTGCATTCCACGCCGTTGCCGAAGATCCGCGCGGCCAGTACCGGCGAGATACAGATCAGGCCGACCGGCTTGCCGGCGCTGGCGAAGGACTTGGCGGCGTTGAGCACGTCCGGCTGCACCTTGAGGTTGGCGCCGCTGAGGGCGAAGTCGGTGAGGTTCTTCGCCGCGCCGAAGCCGCCGGGCATGATCAGCGCGTCGAAGTCGTCGGCGTGCAGCTCGCGCACGTCCTTGATCTTGCCGCGGGCGATGCGCGCCGACTCGACCAGCACGTTGCGGGTCTCGTCCATTTCGTCGCCGCTGTAGTGGTCGACCACGTGCAGCTGCTCCATGTTCGGTGCGAAGCAGTGCACCTCGGCGCCGCGCTGATCGAGGCGCAGCAGGGTGATCACGCTTTCATGGATTTCCGAGCCGTCGTAGACGCCACAGCCGGAAAGAATCACCGCTACTTTCTTGTTCATCCTGTGCTCCTGGTCATTGCGCTGGGCCGAGATGGCTGTGCAGGAAACGTCTGGCCTGCTGCTGCGCATCCTTGGCGAGTTGGGGTTGGTAGGTGGCTAGATCGCTGAGATGGTCGAATCCATGGTCGGCGTGGGCGTAGCGCTTCACCTGAATGGCGCCCGGCTGTAGCTGCTGCAGGGCGTCCAGGCATTGCTGGTGATCGGTGATGTGATCTTTCCCGGCCAGCAGCATCAGCTGCGGCGGTTGCGGGTTCATGTGCCGGCGCAGCTGGGCGGGAAAGCCGCAGTACGGATAGTAGAGGATAGCCGCCTTGATGCGTTGCAGCCCTTGCCGGCCGGGCGCGCTGAAACCGTGGCCGGCCTCGCCGCCGTAGGCCAGGGCGTCGAGGATGCTCCAGCCGCCATGGGAGAAGCCGAGCAGGGCCAGGCGTTGGCCGTCGACCCGGGGGAGTTGGGCGGCCAATTCGATGGCGGCGTAGACGTCCAGGGCGCGCTGGTTGCCCCACAGCTGCTTGCCGGCGCACACCGGGCGCCAGTCGTCGATGCCGCGGGCCGCGTGGCTGTCGACGAACAGTGCGGCGTAGCCGGCCGGCAGCAGCCAGTCGTTGACGCTGTCGAGCAGGGTCTGGCGTTGGCCGCTGCAGCCGTGAAACACCAGTACGGTGGCGAAGGGGCCTTCGCCTGCCGGGGTGAACAGCCGCAGGTGCGGCGCCAGGCGGGCCTTGGCCCTGGCCAGGTCGTCCGTCTCCGGCAACAGCGCGGCGCGATAGGGGTAGAGGCCGAGCACGGCGCCACTGCTCAGCAGGGCCAGGCCGATCAGGAGCCAGCGAAGAGGTCTGCGCATACTCTCGTCCCATCTCACGCGCGCTGTCCGGGGTGGAGACCGTCGGACGGGTTAACTTTCCTAGCAATGCTAGTCGTAGACGCCGCGCGGCGAAACGCCCTCAGGCGCAATGATGGGCGGTTGTAGCCGGGCGGGCGAGCCCCGGCTCATTCGGCCGAGCGGCGACGCCGGCGGCGCAGCCAGAGTGCGGTGAAGAACACCAGCAGCGCGCCGAGGACGAAGAGCTGATAGCGGCGCAAGTCGCCGAGCAGCACCTCCAGGGCGGCGCCCAGGTGGTAGGCAGCGGTGCCCAGCGCCGTGGCCCAGAGCGCCGCGCCTATGCCGTCGAGCAGCAGGTAGCGGCGCCAGGAGTAGCCGGACAGGCCGATGGCCAGGGGCATCACCGTGCGCATGCCGTAGATGAAGCGAAAACTCAGCACCCACAGATCCGGGTAGCGCCGCAGGTGGCCCAGGGCTTTTTCACCCAGTGCGTGCCAGCGCGGGCGGCGGTCGAGGATCTGCCGGCCGTGGCGGCGGCCCAGGTAGTACCACAGCTGATCGCTGGCATAGGTGCCGCAGAAGGCGCAGAGCATCACCCACTCGATGCGCAGGTAGCCACGCAGCGCCAGGTAGGCCGCCAGCAGCAGCGACATCTCGCCCTCGAGGAAGGTGCCCAGCACCAGGGCGGGATAGCCGAACTGTCGCAGCAGGTCTTCAAGCATGGGGATAACCGCGGGAATAGGCGTTAAGACTACTCCCTGGCGACAGCGCAGAAAACTGCGGGCGACTCGACGCAAGCGCGCCGGCGCGGCGACAATGGTGATCCCCCGCTGCGACCCGCCGTCGCAGACTCGATCCGGCCGTCATCTATTGGTCATAATGGCCGCTTATAACTGTCACACTCGCCCGTTCGCGCGGGCTCTGGAGTCTGCCGTGAGCTTTACCCCCGCCAACCGCCTGTTCCCCGCCACCCGCCTGCGCCGCAACCGTCGCGACGACTTCTCCCGGCGCCTGGTGCGCGAGCACCGCCTGAGTGTCGACGACCTGATCCTGCCGGTGTTCGTGCTCGACGGCGACAACCGCCGCGAGGCCGTGGCGTCGATGCCGGGCGTCGAGCGCCTGTCCATCGACCTGCTGCTGCAGGAGGCGGAGAAGTGGGTGACCCTGGGCATTCCGGCGCTGGCGCTGTTCCCGGTGACGCCGCTGGAGAAGAAGTCCCTGGACGGCGCCGAGGCCTGGAACCCGGACGGCATCGCCCAGCGCGCGATCCGCGCCCTGCGTGCGCGTTTCCCGGCGCTGGGGCTGATCAGTGACGTGGCCCTGGACCCCTTCACCACCCACGGCCAGGACGGCATCCTCGACGACAGCGGCTACGTGCAGAACGACATCACCGTCGACGCCCTGGTTAAGCAGGCCCTGTCCCACGCCGAGGCCGGCGCCCAGGTCGTCGCGCCCTCGGACATGATGGATGGCCGGGTGCAGGCGATTCGCGAGGCCCTGGAGCTGGCCGATCACAGCAACGTGCGCATCATGGCCTACTCGGCCAAGTACGCCAGCGCCTACTACGGCCCGTTCCGCGATGCGGTCGGCTCGGCGGCCAACCTCGGCAAGAGCAACAAGAACACCTACCAGATGGACCCGGCCAATGCCGACGAGGCGCTGCACGAGGTGGCCGCCGACCTGGCCGAAGGCGCCGACATGGTCATGGTCAAGCCGGGCATGCCCTACCTGGACATCGTCACCCGGGTGAAAAGCGAATTTCGCGTGCCGACCTTTGTCTATCAGGTCAGTGGCGAGTACGCCATGCACATGGCGGCGATCCAGAACGGCTGGCTCTCCGAGGCGGTGATCCTCGAGTCGCTGACCGCCTTCAAGCGCGCCGGCGCCGATGGCATCCTCACCTATTTCGCCGTTCGCGCGGCCGAACTCTTGCAGCAGGGGCAGTAGTCCCCCAGGACCAGACGATGAATACCGAAGGACTCACCCAGAGCGAAGTGCTCGAGCCGCAGGCGCCGGCAGTGGAGCTGCCGGAGCAGGCGCCGCCGCCGCCCGTCGAAGTGCCCACGCCGGCGCCGCCGCTGGTGGTGCCGAGCCTGGACGACAGCAGCCTGTACATCCACCGCGAGCTGTCGCAGCTGCAGTTCAACATCCGCGTGCTGGAGCAGGCGCTGGACGAGTCCTATCCGCTGCTCGAGCGCCTGAAGTTCCTGCTGATCTTCTCCAGCAACCTCGACGAGTTCTTCGAGATCCGCGTCGCCGGGCTGAAGAAGCAGATCAACTTCGCCCGCGAACAGGCCGGTGCCGACGGCCTGCAGCCGCACCAGGCGCTGGCGCGGATCAGCGAGCTGGTGCACGAGCAGGTCGGCCGGCAGTACGCGATCCTCAACGACGTGCTGTTTCCGGCGCTGGCCAAGCACAACATCAACTTCATCCGCCGTCGCCACTGGAACACCAAGCTCAAGGCCTGGGTGCGCCGCTATTTCCGCGACGAGATCGCGCCGATCATCACCCCGATCGGCCTCGATCCGACCCACCCCTTCCCCTTGCTGGTGAACAAGAGCCTGAACTTCATCGTCGAACTGGAGGGCGTCGACGCCTTCGGCCGCGACTCGGGCCTGGCGATCATCCCGGCGCCGCGGCTGCTGCCGCGGGTGATCCGGGTGCCGGAGGAGGTGGGCGGCCCGGGCGCCAACTACGTGTTCCTCTCCTCGATGATCCATGCCCATGCCGACGACCTGTTCCAGGGCATGAAGGTCAAGGGCTGCTACCAGTTCCGCCTGACCCGCAACGCCGACCTGTCGGTGGACACCGAGGACGTCGAAGACCTGGCCCGCGCCCTGCGCGGCGAGCTGTTCTCGCGGCGCTACGGCGACGCGGTGCGCCTGGAAGTGGTCGACAGCTGCCCGAAGAACCTGTCCGACTACCTGCTCAAGCAGTTCGGCCTGACCGAGGGCGAGCTGTACCAGGTCGGCGGCCCGGTCAACCTGACCCGGCTGTTCAGCATCACCGGCCTGGACAGCCACCCCGAGCTGCAGTTCACCCCCTTCACCCCGCTGATTCCCAAGCTGCTGCAGAACAGCGAGAACCTGTTCAGCGTGATCGGCAAGCAGGACGTGCTGCTGCTGCACCCCTTCGAGTCCTTCACCCCGGTGGTCGACCTGCTGCGCCAGGCGGCGAAGGACCCGCACGTGCTGGCGATCAAACAGACCCTGTACCGCAGCGGCGCCAACTCGGAGATCGTCGATGCGCTGGTCGAGGCGGCGCGCAACGGCAAGGAAGTCACGGTGGTGGTCGAGTTGCGCGCGCGCTTCGACGAGGAGTCCAACCTGGCCCTGGCCAGCCGCCTGCAGGCGGCGGGCGCGGTGGTGATCTACGGCGTGGTCGGCTTCAAGACCCACGCCAAGATGATGCTGATCCTGCGCCGCGAGAACGGCGACATCGTCCGTTACGCCCACGTCGGTACCGGCAACTACCATGCCGGCAACGCCCGCCTGTACACCGACTACAGCCTGCTCACCGCCGATATGGCGCTCGGCGAGGACGTGGCCAAGCTGTTCAGTCAGCTGATCGGCATGGGCAAGACCCTGCGCATGAAGAAGCTGCTGCATGCGCCCTTCACCCTGAAGAAGACCCTGCTCGATATGATCGCCCGCGAGACGGTGCTGGCCGCCGAGGGCAAGCCGGCGCACATCATCGCCAAGTTCAACTCGCTGACCGACGCCAAGATCATCCGCGCGCTGTACAAGGCCAGT
This sequence comes from Pseudomonas benzenivorans, assembly GCF_024397895.1. Classification (NCBI taxonomy): domain Bacteria; kingdom Pseudomonadati; phylum Pseudomonadota; class Gammaproteobacteria; order Pseudomonadales; family Pseudomonadaceae; genus Pseudomonas; species Pseudomonas benzenivorans. The sequence continues at coordinate 2,287,545 of NZ_CP073346.1, read as the reverse complement.
CAGGCCGGCGTGAAGATCGACCTGGTGGTGCGTGGCATGTGCTGTCTGCGCCCGGGCATTCCGGGGGTGTCGCACAACATCCAGGTGCGCTCGATCATCGGCCGCTTCCTCGAGCACACCCGGGTGTTCTACTTCCTCAACGAGGGCGAGGAAAAAATCTACCTGTCCAGCGCCGACTGGATGGAGCGCAACCTGGACAAGCGGGTGGAGACCTGTTTCCCGGTGGAGGGCAAGAAGCTGGTCACCCGGGTGAAGAAGGAGCTGGAAAGCTACCTGACCGACAACACCCAGGCCTGGGTGCTGCAGCCCGATGGCCGTTACCTGCGCTGCAGCCCGCACGGCAACCAGAACCCGCGTAGCGCCCAGGCCGGCCTGCTGGAGAAGCTGACGGCGCCGGTGGTCAGCGCACGCTGAGCTCGATGCCGACGCGCTTGAGCCACTCCGCTTCCTGGGTGAAGTCCGCCTGGGTCAGCGGATTGGCCGCCAGCCAGTCGTCGGGGAAGTGAATCTCCAGGCTGCTCTGGTCTGCCCGCAGCTGCACCTGGGGCATTTCCTGGGTGCCGCGGATGTGGTGGAAGAGGATGGCGAAGCGCAACAGGGCGCACAGGCGCACCAGCTTGACGCCTTCGGCGCCGAAGTCGGCGAGCTTGTCCTTGGGGATATTGCGCCGGTGGCCGCGCACCAATAACGCCAGCATCTGCTGGTCGAGGCGCGAGAAACCGGCCAGGTCGGAGTGCTCGACCAGGTAGGCGCCGTGCTTGTGGTACTGGTAGTGGGCGATGTCCAGGCCGATCTCGTGGACCCGTGCGGCCCAGATCAGCAGCTCGCGGTGCCAGTCATCGCTCAGCGCCCAGCTGTCCTTGACCTGCTCCAGGGCTTCCAGTGCCTTGCTTTCGACCCGCGCGGCCTGTTCCAGGTCGACGTGGTAACGCTCCATCAGCGCACTCAGGGTGCGGTCGCGCACGTCCTCGTGGTGATGACGGCCGAGCAGGTCGTAGAGCACGCCTTCGCGCAGCGCGCCTTCGGAATGGCTCATGCGCTGGATGTCGCAGGCATCGAAGATGGCCTCGAGAATCGCCAGGCCGGCGGGAAAGATACCGCGGCGGTCCGGCTTGATGCCGTCGAGGTCGAGCTTGTCGACTTCGCCGAGCTTGAAGATCTTGCGCTTGAGCCAGGCCAGACCCTCCGGGGTGACCTCGCCGGCGCCCAGGCCGGCGGCCTGGATGGCCAGGCCGATGGCCTTGATGGTGCCGGAGGCGCCCACCGCGTCTTCCCACTTGTGGCGACGCAGGGCGTGCTCGATGCCCATCACCTCCAGGCGTGCTGCGGTGTAGGCCTGGGCGTAACGGGCCGGGGTGATCTTGCCGTCCCTGAAAAAACGCTGGGTGTAGCTCACGCAGCCCATCTGCAGGCTCTCGCGCAGCAGCGGTTCGAAGCGCTGGCCGACGATGAACTCGGTGCTGCCGCCGCCGATGTCGGTCACCAGGCGCTTGCCCGGCGTGTCGGCGATGCTGTGGGACACCCCGAGGTAGATCAGCCGCGCTTCCTCGCGGCCGGAAATGACCTCAACCGAGTGCCCCAGGATATCTTCGGCGCGGCGAATGAACTCGGCACGGTTGCGCGCCTCGCGCAGGGCATTGGTGCCGACGATGCGCAGCGCGCCTTCCGGCAGGCTGGCGGTCAGCTGGGCGAAGCGGCGCAGGCAGTCGAGGCCGCGAACCATGGCCTCCTCGCTGAGCATGCGCTCCTCGTCGATGCCGGCGGCCAGCTGGACTTTGTCGCCCAGCCGTTCGAGCACGCGAATCTCGCCGTGATCGGCCTTGGCCAGAACCATGTGGAAGCTGTTGGAGCCCAGGTCGATAGCTGCAATCAAGGGAAAACACTCGGCAGGGGTATGCGGCATGGTGCGTAGATCTCGGTGCGGAACGCTGTCATCCTGCCACGATAGACCGGGTGAGCCAACGCATACTGCGCGCGCCGGCTGTGCGCCGGCCCGAACGACAGGTCGACGCTGCGGGCCCCAGGCCGCAGCGTCACTGGGCGCAGAGCTTTGTGCGGGGCCATAGTTAAGCTCAATGGTCTCTGCCTTCCTGTGCCAGGCAAGCCGGGCTATGATGTCGATCACTTTTTGCTTCCGAACACGGAGACTTTCCATGAGCGAATTCATCACCAACGTCAGCGATGCTAGCTTCGATGAAGAAGTTATCCAGGCTGAAGGTCCGGTACTGGTCGATTACTGGGCGGAGTGGTGCGGCCCATGCAAGATGATTGCCCCGGTCCTCGACGAGATCGCCCAGACCTACCAAGGCAAGCTGAAGGTCTGCAAGCTGAACATCGACGAGAACCAGGACACTCCGCCGAAGTACGGTGTGCGCGGTATCCCGACCCTGATGCTGTTCAAGAACGGCAATGTCGAAGCGACCAAGGTCGGCGCCCTGTCCAAGTCGCAGCTGGCCGCTTTCCTCGACAGCAACATCTAAGTCACGGTGTGCGAAGAAGCCCCGAACCAGCGGGGCTTTTTTCTGTTTGAAGGCTAGACGCCTTCGTCGGGCCGGTGTTACATTCGGCCTCGCTGCATTTCCTATGCAGCCCTCTGCAAGCCGTCGCCGACGCATTCCTACTCGAATACTTTCGCTACACCAGTAGGCGATCCGTTCGCCTTCTCAGCGGCGCGGCCTCCCAAGCTAATAGCTTATTCTCCCTCCTTCATGATTACGTCATTCCTATGAATCTGACCGAACTCAAGCAAAAGCCGATCACCGAACTGCTGGAAATGGCCGAACAGATGGGCATCGAGAACATGGCCCGTTCGCGCAAGCAGGACGTGATTTTCTCGCTGCTGAAGAAACACTCGAAGAGCGGCGAGGAAATTTCCGGTGATGGCGTGCTGGAGATCCTCCAGGACGGTTTCGGCTTCCTCCGCTCCGCGGACGCCTCCTACCTGGCCGGCCCGGACGATATCTACGTCTCGCCCAGCCAGATCCGCCGCTTCAATCTGCGCACGGGCGACACCATCGTCGGCAAGATTCGTCCGCCGAAAGAAGGCGAGCGCTACTTCGCGCTGCTCAAGGTCGACACCATCAACTACGACCGTCCCGAGAACGCGAAGAACAAGATCCTCTTCGAGAACCTGACGCCGCTGTTCCCCAACCAGCGTCTGATCATGGAAGCCGGCAACGGCTCCACCGAAGACATCACCGGGCGGGTCATCGACCTCTGCGCGCCGATCGGCAAGGGCCAGCGTGGCCTGATCGTGGCGCCGCCGAAGGCCGGCAAGACCATCATGCTGCAGAACATCGCGGCGAACATCACCCGCAACAACCCCGAGTGCCACCTGATTGTTCTGCTGATCGACGAGCGCCCGGAAGAAGTAACCGAGATGCAGCGCACCGTGCGCGGCGAAGTGGTCGCCTCGACCTTTGACGAACCGCCAACCCGCCACGTGCAGGTCGCCGAAATGGTGATCGAGAAGGCCAAGCGCCTGGTCGAGCACAAGAAGGACGTGGTCATCCTGCTCGACTCCATCACCCGCCTGGCGCGGGCCTACAACACCGTGATCCCGAGCTCCGGCAAGGTGCTCACCGGTGGTGTCGACGCCCACGCCCTGGAGAAGCCCAAGCGCTTCTTCGGCGCCGCGCGCAACATCGAGGAAGGCGGTTCGCTGACCATCCTCGCCACCGCGCTGGTGGAAACCGGGTCGAAGATGGACGAGGTGATCTACGAGGAATTCAAGGGCACAGGCAACATGGAGCTGCCGCTGGACCGGCGCATCGCCGAGAAGCGCGTGTTCCCGGCGATCAACATCAACCGCTCGGGCACCCGCCGCGAGGAGTTGCTGACCGCCGACGACGAGCTGCAGCGCATGTGGATCCTGCGCAAGCTGCTGCACCCGATGGACGAGATCGCCGCCATCGAGTTCCTCATCGACAAGCTGAAGGCGACCAAGACCAACGACGAGTTCTTCCTGTCGATGCGTCGCAAGTAAGTCGCTGCGCTGTCACAAAGGCCGGGGAAACCCGGCTTTTGTGCATCTGCACGGCCGCTATCCTTCTGAATAACCCAGTTCGGCGCTAAACTTTGCGCCCCACTGGCTGGCCCGAGACGAGGCTCCTGCATGCAGTATCGCGACCTGCGCGATTTTATTCGCGGTCTGGAACAGCGCGGCGAACTCAAGCGTATCCACACGCCGGTGTCCCCGGTGCTGGAAATGACCGAAATCTGCGACCGTACCCTGCGCAAGGGTGGTCCGGCGCTGCTGTTCGAGAACCCCACGGGTTTCGATACGCCGGTGCTCGGCAACCTGTTCGGCACCCCCAGGCGAGTGGCGCTGGGCATGGGCGCCGAAGATGTCAGCGAGCTGCGCGAGATCGGCAAGCTGCTGGCCTTCCTCAAGGAGCCGGAGCCGCCGAAGGGCCTGAAGGACGCCTGGTCGAAGCTGCCGATCTTCAAGAAGGTCCTGGCCATGGCGCCCAAGGTGCTCAAGGACGCGCCCTGCCAGGAGGTGATCGAGGAGGGCGAGGACGTCGACCTGTCCAGGCTGCCGGTGCAGACCTGCTGGCCCGGGGATGTCGGGCCGCTGATCACCTGGGGCCTGACCATCACCAAGGGGCCCAACAAGGAGCGGCAGAACCTCGGTATCTACCGTCAGCAGGTGATCGGCCGCAACAAGCTGATCATGCGCTGGCTGAGCCACCGCGGCGGTGCCCTGGATTTTCGCGACTGGTGCGAGAAGTACCCGGGGCGCCCCTACCCGGTCGCGGTCGCCTTGGGCGCCGACCCGGCGACCATCCTCGGTGCGGTCACGCCGGTGCCGGACAGCCTCTCCGAGTACGCTTTCGCCGGCCTGTTGCGCGGCCACAGGACCGAGCTGGTCAAGGCCCGTGGCAGTGACCTGCAGGTGCCGGCCAGCGCCGAGATCGTCCTGGAGGGGGTGATCCATCCCGGCGAGATGGCCGATGAAGGGCCCTACGGCGACCACACCGGTTACTACAACGAGGTCGATCGCTTCCCGGTGTTCACCGTCGAGCGCATCACCCGCCGTCAGCAGCCGATCTACCACAGCACCTACACCGGCCGGCCGCCGGATGAGCCGGCGATCCTCGGCGTGGCGCTCAACGAAGTCTTCGTGCCGATCCTGCAGAAGCAGTTCCCCGAGATCACCGACTTCTACCTGCCGCCGGAAGGCTGTTCCTACCGCATGGCGGTGGTGACCATGAAGAAGCAGTACCCGGGCCACGCCAAGCGGGTCATGCTCGGGGTCTGGTCGTTTTTGCGACAGTTCATGTACACCAAGTTCGTTATCGTCACCGACGACGATATCAATGCGCGGGACTGGAACGACGTGATCTGGGCCATTACCACGCGCATGGACCCCAAGCGCGACACGGTGCTGATCGACAACACGCCGATCGACTACCTCGACTTCGCCTCGCCGGTCTCCGGGCTAGGCTCAAAGATGGGCCTGGATGCCACCCACAAGTGGCCGGGCGAGACCACGCGCGAGTGGGGCCGGGCCATCGTCCAGGACGAAGCGGTGAAACGACGGGTCGACGAACTATGGACCGAGTTGGGAATTGATTGATGCGTGTCACTCTGCAACCTTCAGGCGCGGTGCTCGAGATTCGGGCCGGTGAGCGCATTCTCGACGCCGCGCGGCGCCTGGGGTACGACTGCCCGCAAAGTTGCCGCAACGGCAACTGCCACATCTGCGCCGCGCTGCTGGTCGAGGGCCGGGTGCGGCAAGGCGATGCCGAGCTGGACCATGGCGAGCTGCTTACCTGCCTGGCCGAGCCGCTGGGCGACTGCGTGCTGCACTGGGACGGCGTGATGGCGCCCGGTGAATTGCCGGTGCGCGAGCTGAGCTGTCAGTTGATCGACTGCGTTGAGATCGGCGGCGATGTGTTCCGCGTGCACCTGCGCACGCCGGCCGGCAAGAGCCCGCGCTACCACGCCGGCCAGTACCTGCTGCTGCAGCGCGAGAACGGCGAGTACGCCGCCTTTTCCCTGGCTTCGGCGCCGCACTGCGGTCGCGAGCTGGAGCTGCACATCCTCGCCCGCGACGAGGCGACCCGCGGCTTGTTGGCCTTTCTCCGTCGCCAGGGCTTTGCCCGGGTGCAGTTGCCACTCGGTGACACCCACCTGGCCGAACTGCCGGCAGGACCGCTGGTGCTGATCGCCGCGGGTACCGGCATGGCGCAGATGCACAGCCTGATCGAGCACTGCCGCGCGGCTGGCTTTGAGCATCCGGTGCACCTGTACTGGGGGGCGCGGCGGCCCGAGGACTTCTATCAGCTGCCGTGCTGGGGCGACTGGCAGCAGCTGGACAACCTGATCCTGCATCAGGTGGTCAGCGACCCCTGTGACTGGTCGGGCCGCTGCGGTCTGCTGCACGAGGCGGTGCGCGAGGACTTTGCCGACCTCAAGCCGCTGCATGTCTACGCCAGCGGCTCGCCGGCGATGGTCTACGCGACCCTGGATGCGCTGGTCGAAGCGGGCATGGACGCGCACCAGATGCGCGCCGATGTCTTCGCCTACGCGCCGCGCGGCTGAGAGGTTTGTCGTGGAAAACAGCCTTTTCTTTAGAGTGGTCAAGCCGCTGGTCAGCGTTGCATGTTTGATTCTCTTGATCGAAAGCTTGCGTACCGGAAGCACTCTGGGATTTGGCAAAACAGGATTTTATTGGGTTAGTCAGGCAGTTCACCCGGTTCGTTTCTGGGTGGCGAATATCAGTTTGGTGGCTCTTGCGGTGTTGGGGTTGCTGGGGGCGGTCCAGCGCAAGAGAGGCTGATAACGGAGAGCATCTACTCCGCTCCCGCGCTGTGTTCAGCGCACCTGCACCACCAGCTTGCCCACGGCCTGGCGCCGACCGAGGCAGTCGATCGCCTGGCCGGCCTGCTCCAGCGGGAAGGTCTGCGAGACCAGCGGCTTGAGTTTGCCTTCGCCATGCCAGGCGAACAGCTGCGCGAAGTTGGCGGCATTGTCCTGGGGCTGGCGCTGGGCGAAGGCGCCCCAGAACACCCCGACCACCGCGGCTCCCTTGAGCAGGGCGAGGTTGACCGGCAGCTCGGGGATGCGCCCGCTGGCAAAGCCGACCACCAACAGGCGGCCGTTCCAGGCGATGCTGCGCACGGCGGCGTCGAACTGGTCGCCGCCCACCGGGTCGTAGATCACGTCGGCGCCCTGGCCGCCGGTCAGGCGCTTGACCTCATCCTTCAGGCTCTGTTCGCTGTAGTTGATCAGCTCGTCGGCGCCGGCGGCGCGGGCCACCTCCAGCTTCTCCGCGCTGCTGGCCGCGGCGATAACCTTCGCGCCCATGGCCTTGCCGATCTCCACCGCGGCGAGGCCGACGCCGCCCGAGGCGCCGAGCACCAGCAGGGTTTCGCCGGGCTGCAGGTTGCCCCGCTGCTTGAGCGCGTGCATCGAGGTGCCGTAGGTCATGCCGAACGCCGCTGCGGTGAGGAAATCCATGCGCGGCGGGATCGGCATGACGTTGTAGCCGGGCACCGCCACCGCCTCGGCAAAGCTGCCCCAGCCGGTGAGGGCCATGACCCGGTCGCCGACCTTGAGGTGGCCGACCTTCTCACCGACCGCCCTGACCACGCCGGCCGCTTCACCGCCTGGCGAGAAGGGGAAGGGCGGTTTGAACTGGTACTTGCCCTCGATGATCAGGGTGTCCGGGAAATTGACTCCGGCGGCATGGACTTCCAGAAGTATCTCGTTCTTCTTCGCCTCGGGGCTGGCGACTTCTTCCAGAACCAGGGTTTCGGCGGGGCCGAAGGCTTTGCACAGCACGGCTTTCATCGGGACTTGTCCTTTGCGGGTATGGTCCGCAGTGTAGAAAGCCGGCGCCGTCGGTCAACGAGCATGGTCGGTCCTGATGGCGCGGCATAAGCAGCGGGCTTGGGCGGCGGCTCGGCAATGGCTATGCTAGGCCGCACTCAAGTGGAGATCTCGTTCGTGAAAGTCCTTATCGCTGCACTGCTCGCCCTGTCGCTGCCCCTGTCGGCCCTGGCCGAAGAGGAGGAAAAGGCCGCCGCGCCGCAGGTGATCTACCACAATCTGTTCCCGGCGCTGGTCGGCAATTTCGGCAGCGGGCCGAAGCTGAAATTCTACAAGGCCGATGTCGCCCTGCGGGTCAGCGGGCCCGAGGCCGTGGCCAAGGTGAAGCATCACGAGCCGCTGATCCGCAATCAGCTGGTGATGCTGTTCGCCCAGCAGACCGAGGAAGCATTGAGCGCGCCGGACGCCAAGGAGGTCCTGCGCCAGGAGGCGTTGAAGCAGGTGCAGCAGGTGCTGAGCCTGGAGGAGGGCCAGCCGGTGGTCGAGGATCTGCTGTTCAACAACCTTATCCTGCAGCGCTGACGCCGCGGCTCGCCCTGTGCGCTGGCTAGCGCAGGGCGAGGATCGCCGACCAGTGTTCGGCGCTGACCGGCATCACCGACAGGCGGCTGCCACGCTGCACCAGGGGCAGCTCCAGAAGGGCGCTCTGCTGCTTCAGCTCGGCCAGCGGGATGACCCGGGCGAATGCCTCGACGAAGCTGACGTCGACGGCGCTCCAGGGGTTCTTTTCGGCGCTGGCCTTGGCATCGAAGTAGTGGCTCTGGGGATCCAGCGCCGTCGGGTCGGCATAGGCCGGACGGCTGATGCGGGCGATGCCGGCGATGCCGGGTTCCGGGCAACTGGAGTGATAGAAGAAGAACGAGTCCCCCGCCTGCATCTGTCGCAGGAAGTTGCGCGCCTGGTAGTTGCGCACGCCATCCCAGCGGGTTTCACCGAGGCGCTGCAGGTCGAAGATGGATAATTCATCCGGTTCGGATTTCATCAGCCAATAAGGCATGAACTTTGCTCCATTCGGTCGGTCCGTTTAACGGACGGATGGTCGTACGCGCAACCGACAACCGTTTGGCGCCTGATATTGCGATGCGCCCAAGGTTGCTCGACAATGCCGGCCCTCGCGCCGGAGGGCGCGCGCGACCGATAACAATAACGCCGCCGGTCCACCGTGCGCAGTGTGCCTTGAAGGGGGAGGCATCCGATGAAACGCAAGCCAGACATATTGTGGGTATTGGTCATTCTGTTCAGCCTGGGCATGGTTACCACTGGTTACACCCAGAGCCTGTGGGATCGCCAGGATCAGCCACCGGTCGAGGTCACTCAGCAGCCCTGAGGCCGTCGGCCGGGGGCAGGATCTGCGCCCGCCTTCAGTACCAGCCCTTGTCCGTTACCGTCGCCGTGAGCGGCACATCCCAACTGGCCAGCGCCAGCCGTTCCACTTGCTGACACTCATGGGCCAGGCCCAAGAGCGTCGGCTTGTGCCAATTTTTGCGCCGGCCGCGGTAGGCCAGGCTGCGGTCGTAGAAGCCGCCGCCCATGCCGAGCCGGCCGCCATGGCGATCGAAGCCGACCAGCGGCATGAGGATCAGGTCCAGCGCCCAGACCTTGCGTTGCTGCGCGCGATTGCGCCTGGGCTCGGGAATGCGGAAGCGGTTCGGGGTCATCTTCTCGTCGGCGCGCACCCGCTGAAACACCATCTTGGTGCACGGCCAGGGGCTGAGTACCGGCAGGTAGGTCGCCTTGCCCCGCCGCTGGGCGGCGCGCAATAGCGGTCTGGGGTCGATTTCGCCATCGCTGGGCAAGTACAGGGCGATGTGTTTGGCGCGGCGGAACACGGGGTGCTGCGCCAGTTGGCGGTACAGGCCCTGAGCGGCGCGACGCTGCGCCTGTGGGCTGAGTCGGCGACGGGCCTGGCGCAACAGGCGGCGCAGTTGCGGGCGGGACAGGTCGGTGGTTTCGATCATGCTCAAGCGCGAGAACCCTTGTCGCGGACGGGCAAGGGGTGGAGAAGAGTGACTCCCCGACGTGCCGCTGTCGGTTTAGCCCTTGAACCCGAGAGTTCAAGGTGGAGGTTGCAGGAGGCGTTAAGGCTTTCCGTCAGGCGGACATGCACACCTGCCTCAACATGCAACCCCCGGGTTTGTGCGTATCGGCTCAGGGACATCACCAACTGGCGCACACCCCAGGGAGTGGCGGCCAGTATACCCGAATCGACGCTGCCGTCAGCCATTGTGGCCATCGACTTCGTTGTTCAGGGCGCCATCGACCCGCTCGAGCAGGCTGCGCACCTGGTCGCGGGTGGCACTGGTGTGCTGCGCCAGGTGCTGCTCCTTGTGCAGCAATTCGTGGGAAATGTTCAGGGCGGCCATCACCGCCACGCGGTCGGCGCCGATGACCTTGCCGCTCGAGCGGATCTCGCGCATCTTGCCGTCCAGGTAGCGGGCGGCGCTCTCCAGGTTGGCGCGTTCGTCCGGCGGACAGGCGATGCAATATTCTTTGTCCAGGATATGGACGGTGACGGTATTCGACTGGGTCATGAGTCCTGCTCCAGGGCTTTGAGGCGCGAAATCATCGATTCGACCTTGTGCCGGGCCATTTCGTTCTTTTCGATCAGATGGGCGCGTTCCTCGCGCCAGGCCTTTTCATTCGCCAGGAGAAGTCGGTTGTGGGCCTTGAGCTGCTCGACGCGCTGGATCAGCAGGTCCAGCTTGGTCGTAAGGGCGTGCAGATCGGCGTCTTCCATGGGTTCTCGCTAAGGCAAGGATTGACCGGACTATATAGAAGCGAGCGCCCTCGAGGTCAAACCCTCTGATGGTCTTGCCGCGCCTGCCGGTGCTAGGATACGAGGCCTCCATTCTAGTGATTGCGCCGTCTGGCGCCTAGTTATCTATGCCGACTTCCAGTTCCGCCTATTCCGCCTTCGCCGCGTTGCTCGCCAGCAGCGCCAATCCCGTTTCCCCCGCCGAGTTGCACGGCTTGCTGCTGGGTCGCAGCTGCGCCGGCGCCGGCTTCGAGGTGGCCCCCTGGCTGGCGGATGCCGCCGAGCTGCTCGGCGGCGCCCCCGAGGACACGGTGCGCCAGGCACTGATCGGTCTGCAGGAGATGGTCAAGGGCGAGCTGACCGGCGAAGAGGTCACCGTGGTGCTGTTGCTGCCCTCTGACGAGGCGCCGCTCACCGAGCGTGCTCAGGCCCTGGGCCAGTGGTGCCAGGGCTTCCTTGGCGGCTTCGGCCTGACCGCCGGCGACCGTGCCCTGAGCGCAGAGTCGATGGAGGTGTTGCAGGACCTGTCGGCCATCGCCCAGGTGCAGAACGCCCTGGACGAGTCGGAAGACGGCGAAAACGACTATATGGAAGTGATGGAATACCTGCGCGTCGCCCCGCTGCTGTTGTTCAGCGAATGCGCCAAGCCGGTGGCGGCCGCCAAGCCGTCACTGCACTGATTCTTCATGCCCCACGCACTGGACCCTGCCTGCCCATGACCAGCATCCCCAAGTCGGAATACGCCCGTCGGCGCAAGGCGCTGATGGCGCAGATGGAACCCAACAGCATCGCCATCCTGCCGGCCGCGCCGGTGTACATCCGTAACCGCGACGTCGAGCACGTCTACCGCCAGGACAGCGACTTCCAGTACCTCTCCGGCTTTCCCGAGCCGGAGGCGGTGATCGCCCTGATCCCCGGCCGCGAGCACGGCGAATACGTGCTGTTCTGCCGCGAGCGCGACCCGGAACGGGAGCTCTGGGACGGTCTGCGCGCCGGCCAGGACGGCGCCATCAGCCAGTACGGCGCCGACGACGCCTTTCCCATCGGCGATATCGACGACATCCTGCCCGGCCTGATCGAGGGCCGCGAGCGGGTCTACTACGCCATGGGCACCAACCAGGAATTCGACCGCCACCTGATGGAGTGGATCAACGTGATCCGCTCCAAGGCCCGTCAGGGCGCCCAGCCGCCGAACGAGTTCGTCGCCCTCGACCACCTGCTGCACGACATGCGTCTGTACAAGAGCGCAGCCGAGGTCAAGGTGATGCGCGAGGCCGCGCAGATCTCCGCGCGCGCCCACATCCGCGCCATGCAGGCCAGTCGGGCCGGGCTGCACGAGTTCCACCTGGAAGCGGAGCTGGACTACGAGTTCCGCAAGGGCGGGGCGAAGATGCCGGCCTACGGTTCGATCGTCGCCGCCGGCAAGAACGCCTGCATCCTGCATTACCGCGAGAACGACGCGCCGCTCAAGGATGGCGACCTGGTGCTGATCGACGCGGGCTGCGAGATCGACTGCTACGCCAGCGACATCACCCGCTGTTTTCCGGTCAATGGCCGATTCTCGCCCGAGCAGAAGGCCATCTACGAGCTGGTGCTGGCCGCCAATGAAGAGGCGTTCAAGCATATCGCCCCTGGCAAGCACTGGAACGAGGCCCATGAAGCCACGGTGCGGGTGATCACCGCCGGCCTGGTCGAGCTCGGCCTGCTGCAGGGCGAGGTCGATGAACTGATCGCCAGCGAGGCCTACAAACCGTTCTACATGCACCGCGCCGGCCACTGGTTGGGCATGGACGTGCACGATGTTGGCGACTACAAGGTCGGCGGTGTCTGGCGCGAGCTGGAGGTCGGCATGGCCATGACGGTCGAGCCGGGCATCTACATCGCCGTGGACAACCCGCATGTCGCGAAGAAATGGCGCGGCATCGGCGTGCGCATCGAGGACGACGTGGTGGTGACCAAGGACGGCTGCGAGGTCCTCACCACCGACGTGCCGAAGACCGTCGCCGAGATCGAGGCGCTGATGGCCGCGGCGCGCCGCGAGGTCGCCTGAGGCCATGCAGCGCGCCAACCTCGCGATCATCGGCGGTGGCCTGGTCGGCGCCAGCCTGGCGCTGGCCCTGCAGGGCGCGGCCAAGGCGCGCGGTTGGACGATCTGTCTGATCGAGGCCTTCACCCCGGGCGACGGCTACCAGCCCAGCTACGACGCGCGCTCCACCGCGCTGTCCTATGGCTCGCAGCAGATCTACCAGCGCCTGGGCATCTGGCAACAGGTGGCCCGGCGCGCCGAGCCGATCCAGCAGATCCACGTCTCCGACCGCGGGCGTTTCGCCGCGGCGCGCCTCAGCGCCCTGGAGGAGGGCGTGCCGGCGCTCGGCTATGTGGTGGAGAATGCCTGGCTGGGCCAGTGCCTGTGGCAGGCCCTGGATGCCGAGGTGGTCAGCTGGCGCAGCCCGGCCCAGGTGACGCGCCTCGACGCGCTGCCGGGCGGCTACCGGCTGACCCTGGACGACGAGTCCACCCTGGAGTGCGAGCTGGCGGTGCTCGCCGAGGGCGGTCGTTCGGGGTTGCGCGAGCAGCTCGGCATCGGTGTCAGCCATCGGCCCTACGGCCAGAGTGCGCTGATCGCCAACCTCAGTCCGCAGGAGGCGCACCGCGGCCAGGCCTTCGAGCGCTTCACCGAGGACGGGCCCATGGCCCTGCTGCCGCTGCCGGACAACCGCTGCGCGCTGATCTGGACCCGCGCCGAGGCCGATGCCGAGCGCCTGCTGCGCCTTGACGAGGCCGGCTTTCGCGACGAGCTGCAGCAGGCCTTCGGCTATCGCCTCGGGGCCATTCGCCAGATCGGCGCCCGCCACCTCTACCCGCTGGCGCTGGTCGAGGCCCAGGAACAGGTGCGCCCGCACCTGGTGGTGCTCGGCAACGCCGCACACAGCCTGCATCCCATCGCCGGCCAGGGTTACAACCTGTCGCTGCGCGACACCCAGGCGCTGGCCGAGGCGCTGCTGGCCAGTCCTGCACGGCTCGGCGACTTCGCCGTGCTGCAGGGCTATCTGCAGCGCCAGCAGGGCGATCAGCAGCTGACCCTGGGCTTCTCCGACCGGGTCACCCGCCTGTTCAGCAACGGCGAGCCCCTGCTCGCCGCCGGGCGCAACCTCGGTCTGCTCGGCCTCGACCTGCTGCCGCCGGCCAAGCGCTGGTTCGCCCGCCAGGCCATGGGGCTGGGCACTCGCGCGCCATCTTGAGCCGGTTCATGGGCGAGGCGGGCGGGTTGCGCCGGGCGCACAACACTCTCTACGTACGGCTCAAGCCGCCCACACGGCAGGCAGCCTAAGGAATGGACATGGATGCGGATCTGATCATCGTCGGCGCCGGTATGGTCGGCAGCGCGCTGGCGCTGGCGCTGCAGGACACGGGGCTGGAGATTCTGCTGGTCGATGGCGGGCCGCTCAGCGTGGTGCCCTTCGACCGCGCTGCGCCCTTCGAGCCGCGGGTCAGTGCGCTCTCTGCGGCCAGCCAGCGGGTGCTCGAGCGTCTCGGCGTATGGCCGGGCGTCACCGCCCGGCGCACCAGCGCCTATGGCGAGATGCAGGTGTGGGACGGTGCCGGCACCGGCCATATCCACTTCAGCGCGGCCAGCGTGCATGCCGAGACCCTCGGCCATATCGTCGAGAACCGGGTGGTGCAGGATGCCCTGCTCGAGCGCCTGCACGACAGCCGGGTCGGCCTGCTGGCCAACGCGCGCCTGGAGCGCCTGCGCCGCTCCGGCGACGGCTGGCTGCTGAAGCTGGAGGACGGTCGCGAGTTGCGCGCGCCCCTGCTGGTGGCGGCCGACGGCGCCAATTCGGCGGTGCGCCGCCTGGCCGGCTGCGCCACCCGTGAATGGGATTACCTGCACCACGCCATCGTCACCAGCGTGCGCTGCGCCGAACCGCACCAGGCCACGGCCTGGCAGCGCTTCACCGATGACGGTCCGCTGGCCTTCCTGCCGCTGGACGCGGGGCCCGACGAGCACTGGTGCTCCATCGTCTGGTCCTGTGTGCCGGCCGAGGCCGAGCGGCTGATGAACCTGCCGGACGAGGCCTTCTGCGGGGCGCTGGGCAAGGCCTTCGAGCAGCGCCTGGGCGCGGTGCTGCACGCCGATCGCCGCCTGTGCATCCCGCTGCGCCAGCGCCACGCCAAGCGCTATGTGGAGGACGGCCTGGTGCTGATCGGCGACGCCGCCCACAGCATCCATCCGCTGGCCGGGCAGGGGGTCAACCTGGGCTTCCTCGATGTCGCGGTGCTCGCCGAGGTGCTGCAGCGCGCCCAGGCGCGCGGCGAGAGGCTGGTCGATGAGCGGGTGCTGAGCCGCTACGAGCGCCGCCGCATGCCCCACAACCTGGCGATGATGGCGGCGATGGAGGGCTTCGAGCGCCTGTTCCAGGCCGACCCGTTGCCGTTGCGCTGGCTGCGCAATGCCGGCCTCAACTGGGTCGACGGCCAGCCGGAGGCCAAGGCGCTGTTCGTGCGCCAGGCCCTGGGGCTGTCCGGCGACCTGCCCGAGCTGGCTCGCCCCTGACGGCTCGGTCGGTCGGCCGCGCTGCCCGACAATCTATGGTTGAGAAACTAAATGCTATTCACTATTATTTGGCCTTTCGCATCACCTTCGACCAAGAGGCAGTTCCCATGCAGGTAAGCAAGCGTTTGTTCGCCGCCCTCACCCTCACCGCGCTGGCCGGCGCCGTGCAGGCCGCTGACGAAGTGGTGGTTTACTCCGCGCGTATCGACGAGCTGATCAAGCCGGTGTTCGACGCCTATACCGCCAAGACCGGTGTGCCGGTGAAGTTCATCACCGACAAGGAAGCGCCGCTGCTGGCACGCCTCAAGGCCGAGGGCGAGAACACCCCGGCCGACATGTTGATCACCGTGGATGCCGGCAACCTCTGGCAGGCCGAGCAGGAAGGCGTGCTCAAGCCGGTGCAGTCGACCGTCATCGAGCAGAACATCCCGTCGCAGTACCGCTCCAGCACCAACAGCTGGACCGGCCTGTCGCTGCGTGCGCGGACCGTCGTCTACTCCACCGAGCGGGTCAAGGACGGTGAGCTGAGCACCTACGAGGCCCTGGCCGACGAGAACTGGGAAGGCCGCTTGTGCCTGCGCACCAGCAAGAAGGTGTACAACCAGTCGCTGACCTCCACCCTGATCGAAAACCATGGCGCCGAAAAGACCGAAGCGCTGATCAAGGGCTGGGTGGGCAACCTGGCCACCGACGTGTTCTCCGACGACACCGCGCTGATCAAGGCGATCGACGCCGGCCAGTGCGACGTCGGTATCGTCAACAGCTACTACTTCGTTCGCCTGCACAAGCAGCAGCCGGACATCAAGGCCAAGCTGTTCTGGCCGAACCAGGATGGTCGCGGCGTGCACGTCAACCTGTCCGGGGCCGGTGTGACCAAGCATGCGCCCCATCCTGAGGCCGCGCAGAAGCTGCTGGAGTGGATGACCACCGAGGAAGCCCAGAGCATGTTCGCCCGCCTGAATCAGGAATTCCCGGCCAACCCGAAAATCGCCCCGTCCGAGGAAGTCGCTGCCTGGGGTAGCTTCAAGGCCGACAGCGTGCCGGTGGAAGTGGCCGGCAAGCGCCAGGCCGAGGCCACCATGCTGATGGATCGCGCCGGCTGGAACTGATCCACCGCGTGGGTGCAAGCCTGCGCCGCGAATCGGCCTGAGGCCGGGCCGCGGCGCCTTCCCGCAGGCTTGCTAGCCGTTATACTCGGCGCCCCGGCTCAGTCCGGGGCGTTGTGCTTTCTCCGCTTCGAGGATTCTGCGTGGCCCACCCTGCCCAGCGTCGCTGGTACCCCATCGCCTTTGCCGCCGCACTGCTGGTGCTGCTGCCACTGAGCGTGCTGCTGTTCAGCTGGCACGAAGTGGACCGGCAGATCTGGGCTCACCTGTGGCAGACCCAGTTGCTGCGTCTGGTCGGCAACACCCTGGTGCTGGTGCTGGGGGTGGGTGTCGGCGTGACCCTGCTCGGGGTCAGTCTGGCCTGGCTGACCAGTCTCTGCGAGTTCCCCGGACGGCGCTGGCTGGACTGGGCGCTGATGCTGCCGTTCGCCATTCCCGCCTATGTGCTGGCTTTCGTTTTCGTCGGCCTGCTGGATTTCGCCGGGCCGCTGCAGACGCAGCTGCGTGAGTGGTTCGGCAGCGGCCTGCGCCTGCCGCCGGTGCGCTCCACCGGCGGGGTGATCGTTGTTCTGGTCCTGGTGTTCTACCCCTACGTCTACCTGCTGGCGCGCAATGCCTTCCTGGCCCAGGGCAAGGGTCTGATGGAGGCGGCGCGGGTGCTGGGCCTGAGCCCCTGGCGGGCGTTCTGGCGGGTGGCTCTGCCGGTGGCGCGGCCGGCTATCGGTGCCGGCCTGGCCCTGGCGGTCATGGAGACCCTGGCCGACTTCGGCGCCGTGTCGGTGTTCAACTTCGACACCTTCACCACCGCCATCTACAAGACCTGGTACAGCTTCTACAGCCTGACCAGCGCCACCCAGCTGGCCAGCCTGCTGCTGTTCGCGGTGATGCTCGCGCTGTACGGCGAGCGCCGCGCCCGCGGTGCGGTGCGGCCGAGCAACGAGCGGCCGCGGGGCAAGGCGCTGTACCACCTCAAGGGCGGCCAGGCGTTGCTGGCCAGCGCCTGGTGCGGGCTGGTCTTCGCCTGCGCCTTCGTCATCCCGATGCTGCAGCTACTGGTGTGGTTCTGGCAGCGCGGGCGTTTCGATCTGGACGAGCGCTACAGTGCGCTGATCCTGCACACCCTCTACCTGGGCGGTTTGGCCGCCCTGATCACCGTCAGCGTGGCGCTGTTGCTGGCGTTTTCCCGGCGCCTGGCGCCGACCCGATTGATGCGTTCGACGGTCGGCCTGGCCAATCTCGGTTATGCCCTGCCCGGTTCGGTGCTGGCGGTGGCGATCATGCTGGCCTTCAGCTATCTGGACCGCCACCTGGTGATACCGCTGTCCAGCTGGCTCGGCGGTGACCCTCAGCCGCTGCTGCTGGGCAGCCTGTCGGCGCTGCTGCTGGCCTACCTGATCCGCTTCATGGCGGTGGCCTATGGGCCGCTGGAGAACAGCCTGGCGCGGATCCGCCCGTCGTTGCCGGAGGCCTCGCGCAGCCTCGGTGTGGGTGGCGTCGGCCTGTTCCTGCGGGTCTACCTGCCGCTGCTGGTCCCCGGCGCCCTGTCGGCGGCGCTGCTGGTGTTCGTCGATGTGCTCAAGGAGATGCCGGCGACCCTGCTGATGCGCCCGTTCGGCTGGGACACCCTGTCGGTGCGGGTGTTCGAGATGACCAGCGAAGGCGAGTGGGCGCGTGCCGCCCTGCCGGCCCTGACCCTGGTGCTGGTCGGCCTGCTGCCGGTGATTCTGCTGATTCGTCGCTCCGCACGGCGCATCGGCTAGACCCGGCGCAACCGCTCGTCCGATCCGGGCCGGGCGCGCTGCTGCTTAGCCCCGAGCAGTGAGCTGCCGGCCGAGATGACCCGCCTCGGCCTTGCGGCTACAATGCGCGCCATTCGCTGCGACCGGTCATTGCCATCGGGAGGGCGGAATCCCTGCAAGCGCCCGGATCATGGGGTGTGCACGGATTTCAGCGCCTGTTCGCAGCCCCGCCAAGCCCGGAAGGAGATACCTATGGGACAGCGCACAGCTCTTTACGACCTGCACCTCGCCTTGGGGGCCAAGATGGTCGACTTCGGCGGCTGGGACATGCCGCTGCACTACGGTTCGCAAGTCGAGGAGCACCACCAGGTACGCCGCGACTGCGGCGTCTTCGACGTGTCCCACATGACCGTGGTGGATGTCCATGGCGAGCAGGCCAAGGCCTACCTGCAACACCTGCTGGCCAACGATGTCGAGCGCCTGCAGCTGCCGGGCAAGGCGCTCTACAGCGCCATGCTCAACGAGCAGGGCGGGGTGGTCGACGACCTGATCGTCTACCTTGCCGGCGCTGCCGATGGCCAGCCGGCCTACCGCCTGGTGGTCAACGCCGCGACCCGCGACAAGGACCTGGCCTGGATGCGTCAGCAGAGCAGTGGTTTCGCCGTCGAGCTGCAGGAGCGTCCCGAGCTGGCCCTGCTGGCCATCCAGGGCCCCCAGGCGCGGGCCAAGGCCTGCGAGCTGGTGACCCAGGCCCGCGCCGCCCTGATTCACGAACTCAAGCCCTTCCAGGGCCTGGCCGAGGGCGACTGGTTTATCGCCCGCACCGGTTACACCGGTGAGGACGGTCTGGAGATCATGCTGCCGGCCGAACAGGCGGTGGCGTTCTTCAACGACCTGGTCGGCGCCGGCATCTCGCCGATCGGCCTGGGCGCGCGCGACACCCTGCGCCTGGAAGCGGGCATGAACCTGTACGGTCAGGACATGGACGACAGCGTCTCGCCACTGGCCGCCAACATGGCCTGGAGCATCGCCTGGGAGCCGGCCGCGCGCCGCTTCGTCGGTCGCGCTACCCTGGAAACCCAGCGTGCAGCCGGCAACCAGGCCAAGCTGGTTGGTCTGGTGCTGGAGGAGCGCGGCGTGCTGCGCGCCCACCAGGTGGTGCGGGTCGAGGGTCTGGGCGAAGGCGAAATCACCAGCGGCAGCTTCTCGCCGACCCTGAACAAGTCCATCGCCCTGGCCCGGGTGCCCGCGGCCACGGCGGAGCGCGCCGAGGTGGAGATCCGCGGCAAGTGGTACCCGGTGCGGGTGGTCCAGCCGACCTTCGTGCGCCATGGCAAGGCCTTGATCTAGGCTTTGCCAACGGGCCGGGCGCCACGCCCCGGCGCGAATTTTTCGGATGCATGGCCCGCGCGATAAGCAGTGCCTGCTAAATTTTCCAGACGGCGCGGTCGCCGTCCTGTCAGATGAGGAACGACACATGAGTACTATCCCCGCCGATCTGCGTTACGCCGCCAGCCACGAATGGGCCCGCCTGGAGGCGGACGGCAGCGTCACCGTGGGTATCTCCGACCATGCCCAGGAAGCCCTCGGCGACGTGGTCTTCATCGAGCTGCCGGAGGTCGGCAAGACCCTCGCCGCCGGCCAGGAAGCCGGGGTGGTGGAGTCGGTCAAGGCTGCTTCCGACATCTACTCGCCGATTGGCGGCGAGGTGATCGCCATCAACGAGGCCCTGGCCGACAGCCCGGAGAGCGTAAACGGCGACCCCTACGGCAGCTGGTTCTACAAGCTCAAGCCGAGCGATGTCAGCGAGCTGGACAAGCTGCTCGACGCCGCCAGCTACAAGGCCAACGCCGACGCGGATGCCTAATAGTCCGGGCAGAACTCTGAGTTTTTCCTAAGCTGATAGAGCCTCGCCTAGTCGAGGCTTTGTCATTTTTAGCAGAGTGATGGCCATGTCCCAGACACCCCGCCTTTCCCAGCTGCAGCAGCCCGACGCCTTCCTGCGTCGCCACCTCGGACCGGATGCCGCCGAACAGCAGGCCATGCTGGCGAGCCTCGGCCTGCCCAGCCGCGCCGCGCTGATCGAGCAGACGGTACCGCCGGCGATCCGCCTGAACCGCCCGCTGGACTTGCCCGCGGCGTTGGACGAGCAGGCCGCCCTCGCGAAACTCTGGGGCTATGCCGAGCAGAACCAGGTGTGGACCAGCCTGATCGGCATGGGCTACCACGGCACCATCACCCCCACGGTGATCCTGCGCAACGTGCTGGAAAATCCCGGCTGGTACACCGCCTACACGCCCTATCAGCCGGAGATCGCCCAGGGACGCCTGGAGGCGCTGCTGAACTTCCAGCAGCTGACCATCGACCTGACCGGCCTGGAGCTGGCCAGTGCCTCATTGCTCGACGAGGCCACCGCCGCCGCCGAAGCCATGGCCCTGGCCAAGCGCGTGGCCAAGAGCAAGAGCAACCTGTTCTTCATCGACGAGAACTGCCACCCGCAGACCATTTCCGTGGTGCAGACCCGCGCCGAGGCGTTCGGCTTCGACCTGGTGGTCGCGGCGGTGGACGAGCTGGCCGAGCACCAGGTATTCGGTGCGTTGCTGCAATACCCCGACACCCATGGCGAGATCCGTGACCTGCGGCCGCTGATCGAGCAGCTGCATGGCCAGCAGGCCCTGGCCTGCGTCGCCAGCGACCTGCTCAGCCTGCTGCTGCTCACCCCACCTGGCGAGCAGGGGGCCGACGTGGTGTTCGGCTCGGCGCAGCGCTTCGGCGTGCCCATGGGCTACGGCGGCCCCCATGCGGCCTTCTTCGCCACCCGCGACGCGTTCAAGCGGGCCCTGCCCGGACGGATCATCGGCGTGTCCAAGGACGCCCGTGACAATGTCGCGCTGCGCATGGCCCTGCAGACCCGCGAGCAGCACATCCGCCGCGAGAAGGCCAACTCCAATATCTGCACCGCCCAGGTGCTGCTGGCCAATATCGCCAGTTGCTACGCGGTCTACCACGGCCCCGAGGGCCTCAGGCGCATCGCCCAGCGCGTGCACCGGCTGACCGCGATCCTCGCCGCCGGCCTGGCGCAGAACGGCATCGCCCGCGACAACAAGCACTTCTTCGACACCCTGACCCTGGAGGTCGGCGGCAGCCAGGCGGCGATCATCGAGTCGGCCAAGGACGCGCGGATCAACCTGCGCATCCTCGGCCGCGGCAAGCTCGCCGTCAGCCTCGACGAAACCTGCGACGAGCAGACGGTGATGCGCCTGTTCGCCGTCTTCCTCGGTGCCGATCACGGTCTCAGCGTGGCCAAGCTCGATCAGGGCGAGATCGCCGACGGTATTCCCGCCGCTTTGGTGCGCGCCTCGGGCTACCTGAGCCACCCGGTGTTCAACGCCCACCACAGCGAAACCGAGATGCTGCGCTACCTCAAGCAGCTGGAGAACAAGGACCTGGCGCTGAACCAGGCGATGATTCCCCTCGGCTCCTGCACCATGAAGCTCAACGCCACCAGCGAGATGATCCCCATCACCTGGCCGCAGTTCGCCAACCTGCACCCCTTCGCGCCGAGGGAGCAGGCCCAGGGCTACAAGCTGATGATCGACGAGCTGGAGGCCTGGCTGTGCGCCATCACCGGCTTCGATGCGGTGAGCATGCAGCCCAACTCCGGGGCCCAGGGCGAGTATGCCGGGCTGCTGGCGATCCGCCGCTACCACGAGAGCCGTGGCGACAGCCAGCGCACCATCTGCCTGATTCCGGCTTCGGCCCACGGTACCAACCCGGCCTCGGCGCAGATGGCCAGCATGCGGGTGCAGATCGTCGAGTGTGATGCCGAGGGCAACGTCGACCTCGACGACCTCAAGCACAAGGCGGCCGAGGCCGGCGAGCAGCTGGCCTGCCTGATGGCCACCTACCCCTCGACCCATGGCGTCTACGAGGAAGGTATCCGCGAGATCTGCCAGGTGATCCACGCCCAGGGCGGCCAGGTGTACATGGACGGCGCCAACATGAACGCCCAGGTCGGCCTGACCCGCCCGGCCGATATCGGCGCCGACGTCTCCCACCTGAACCTGCACAAGACCTTCTGCATTCCCCACGGCGGCGGCGGCCCCGGCATGGGGCCGATCGGCGTGCGCGCGCACCTGGCGCCTTTCGTTGCCAACCATCCGGTTATCGAGCTGCAGGGGCCCAACCCGCAGAACGGTGCGGTCAGTGCGGCGCCCTGGGGCAGCGCCAGCATCCTGCCGATCAGCTGGATGTACATCGCCATGATGGGCCCGCAGCTGGCGGACGCCACCGAGCTGGCGATCCTCAGTGCCAACTACCTGGCCAGCCAGCTGGGCGGGGCCTTCCCGGTGCTCTACAGCGGTCGCAATGGTCGCGTGGCGCATGAGTGCATCCTCGACCTGCGGCCGCTCAAGGCGGAGACCGGGATCAGCGAGGAGGACGTGGCCAAGCGCCTGATCGACTACGGCTTTCACGCCCCGACCATGTCCTTCCCGGTGCCCGGCACGCTGATGATCGAGCCGACCGAAAGCGAGAACAAGCACGAGCTCGACCGTTTTATCGAGGCCATGCTGGGCATTCGCGCGGAGATCGCCAAGGTGCAGAGCGGCCAATGGCCGGCCGAGGACAATCCGCTGAAACACGCCCCGCATACCCTGGCCGACATCGTCGGGCCCTGGCAGCGCCCCTACAGCATCGAGGAGGCGGTGACCCCGACGGCCCACTGCCGGGCGCACAAGTACTGGCCGACGGTCAATCGGGTGGACAACGTCTACGGCGATCGCAACCTGTTCTGCGCCTGCGTGCCGCTGGACGCCTACCGGGAGTGAGCGGTCGTCGACGCACGAGGCCGCCCGTGGGCGGCCTCGTGCTTTTCCTAAAGTTGCTACGGGCTTAGCGCGGCTCGCTCGCGAGTATGGCGGCGGCCAGCTCCAGGTCACTGGCCTGCAGGTCCGGGTGCTCGCGGCGCAGTTGCTGCAACGCCGCCTCCAGGTAGGGGCCGCGAATCTGCCCGGCGCTGGCGATAAAGCTGCTGGCGTCGTCCTGAGCGGGGACGACGAGCTTCTTGTCCTTGAAGGTCAGGTAGGTCGAGGCGGTGGTCGCCCCGGACGAGAGGATGTCGCGCCAAGTCGTCTCGGCGAAGGCCGGCATGGCGGCCAGGGACAGAACCGCTAGGAGGGGCAGGCTGAAGCGACGCATGGCGGTGACTCCTCGGTGGGCTGATACTGCTCAGAGTCGTCGAGCGCCTGCGGGGTTCCGGTGAGGCGACCGAATGCACGGGCTGCGGGGCTTATGCTGCCGCTTCGACCTTGAGCAAGACGCCTTCCTGGCCCACCACCTTGACCCGACTGCCGGCCGGCAGGTCCGGACCGCTGACCAGCCACAGCGAGTCGCCGGCCTTGATCTTGCCGCGCCCGCCGCTGATCCCCTCATGCAGGACGAACTGCCGGCCCAGCAGTTCGCTGCCGCGATCGTTCAGGCCGGGTTGATCGGAGGGCTTGGCCGCAGTGCGTTGGCGTCGCCACCAGAGCACTGCGCTGAGCACCGAAAACAGGCCGAGCAACAGGAACTGCAGGGCCCAGGGCAGGGCGGGAAACAGGTAGGTCAGGATGCCGACCGCGGCGGCGGCCATGCCGATCCACAGCAGGTAGCCGCCGGCGCCGAACACCTCGAGAATCAGCAGCAGGGTGCCGACGGCCAGCCAGTCCCAGAACGACAGGTGCTGCAGGTAGTCCCACATGGCTTAGCCCTTCTGCTCGGCGAAGGTGGCCCGGACGATCTCGCCGATGCCGCCCACGGCGCCTATCACCTGGCTGGCCTCCAGGGGCATCAGGATCACCTTGCTGTTGTTGGCGCTGGCCAGCTGGCCAAGGGCATCGACGTACTTCTGTGCAACGAAGTAATTTATCGCCTGCACGTTGCCGCTGGCGATGGCGTCGGATACCACGCGGGTCGCCTCGGCTTCGGCGCCGGCCGCCCGTTCGCGAGCCTCGGCTTCCAGAAAGGCGGCCTGGCGCTCACCTTCGGCCTCGAGGATCTGCGCCTGTTTCTTGCCTTCGGCAGTGAGGATGGCGGCCTGGCGCAGGCCCTCGGCCTCGAGGATCTGCGCGCGCTTGATGCGCTCGGCCTTCATCTGCCCGGACATGGCCGCCATCAGGTCGGCCGGCGGGGTGATGTCCTTGATTTCGATGCGGGTGATCTTGATGCCCCAGGGCGCGGTGGCCTCGTCCACGGTCTTGAGCAGGCGCTCGTTGATCGCGTCGCGCTGGCTGAGCATGGCGTCCAGCTCCAGGGAGCCGAGCACGGTGCGGATATTGGTCATCACCAGGTTGCGGATCGCATGTTCGAGGTCGTTCACCTCGTAGGCGGCCTGGGCCGCGTTGATCACCTGGAAGAAGCACACCGCGTCGATCTGCACGGTGGCGTTGTCGGAGGTGATCACCTCCTGCGGCTCGATATCCAGCACGGTCTCCATCACGCTGAGCTTGCGGCCGATGCGGTCCATCACCGGGACGATGATGTTCAGGCCGGGTTTGAGCGTGTTGGTGTAGCGACCGAAGCGCTCCACCGTCCACTGGGAGCCCTGGGGTACCACCTTGAAGCCCATGAAGACCACGGCCACGGCGAGGCCGACGAAGAGAAAGATGACACTGCCGATTTCCATTAAGCGCTTGTTCCTTGTGCTGTACGAATCGGGGGCGATTGTATGCCTATAGCCGCTGCTTTGCCGGAGCGCCAGGCCGAGCTGTGATTCAGTGCCCAGGCTTTTCCAGCGCGGCGAGCAGCCGGGCATCGCGGGCATAGATGTCGTTGCGCAGAATCAGCGCGCCGTCCGGGTTCACATGCGCGGTCCAGTAGGCCATGACGATCGGCAGGCGTCGCCTGATGGGGTAGTTCTGGGTGCGCTTGCTGGCCAGGCGGCGATCGATCTCTGCGCAATCCTCGGCCGGCAGCAGTGACTGTAGCAGCTCCAGGATGCCTTCGATGCGCACGCAGCCGGAGCTGAAGGCCCGCGGCGACTTGGCGAACAGGTGCTGGCTGGGGGTGTCGTGCAGGTACACCGAGAAGGGATTGGGGAAACGGATGGCCAGCTGGCCCAGGGGGTTATCCGGCCCGGCGTCCTGGCGCAGGATGATTCTTCCCGGGTTTTCCCAGTCGATGCCGGCGGGGTCGAGCGGCTGGCCGTCATAGTCGAGCACGCGCAACTGCTCGCGCTCCAGATAGGTCGGATCGCGGAGGATTTCCGGCAGCTTGTCTTCGCGCAGGATGGTTGGCGGCACGGTCCAGGTGGGGTTGAGTGTCAGACGGCTGACCAGCGACTTGAGCTGTGGCGTTTGCCGGTCGGCTCGACCAACCACGGTGCGGCCCTGCCAGCGCAGCTGCTGGTCGCGGTAGTAGCTCAGCAGGCCGCCGGCGATGTCCACCAGCAGGGTTTCCCCCTCGATGTCGCCGGCCAGCCAGCGCCAGCGTTCCAGGTTCACCCGCAGCTGGCCGAGGCGGGCGCGGGCGGGGGTGTTCAGGGCTTCCAGGGTATCCGGGCCGACCAGTCCGTCGGCCTGCAGGCCGTGGCGCTTTTGAAAGCGCTGCACCGCAGCCAGCAGAGAGGGTTCGTACAAGCGGGCGTCGCCCTGCGGGCGCTCGCTCAGATCGCCACTGACGGCCAGGCGCGCGGCCAGCAACACCACCCGGTCGTCACGCACGCCCGGGCGCAGCAGGCGCCCGGGTGGAATGGGCGCCCATCGTTTCAGGGGCTGGCGCCGGCGTTCGGCGTAGGCACGGCGTAGCGCCTGGTATTGCGGCAGGCTGGGCCGCGCTGCGGCGAAGGCCGCCGCGGGGGCATCCAGGCCACGCCAGGCCAGGTTGAGCAGGCTCGGGCGGGAAGTTGGCGACGCGCTCTGCGGCGCGCGCCAGAACGGCTCGAACGACTCCTGCGGCAGGCGTCCCTGGGCCAGGTGCTGGAGCGCCTGCAGGTAGCTGCGGCTGATCAGCAGGTCGGCGCAGACCCGCCGCTGAACCGGTGCGCTGGCACCCTGGACGGGCCAGTCGAGCGGGTAGTCGCTGGGGTCGAGACCGTCGTCGAGCAGGTGCCCCAGCTCGTTCAGCAGTGCCGCTCGTCGGGCGGAATCCTGCCAGAGTGGGGTGAAGGCCTGACCAGCGTAGAGGGCGTGGAGCGGGGCGAGTGGCGCCAACTCGCTGGCGGCCAGGCCTGGGGCGCAGGCATCCGGGCGTTGTTCGAGGGTCTGGCGGAGGGTGTCGGTCAGTTCCGCGCCGGCGCCGTGGGCGCCGGCTGCAGCGAGCAGCAGACAGCCGGTGATTAGGCCATGTGCGGTTTTTTTGTACACTTGTCGACTCCAGCCCATGGTTCGCTAGCAAGCCTAGTCGAACAGGCTTTCACCAATTACGCAAACCATGGCCGTGGTTGATCGGAGCCCAGCACCCGGAGGGGGAGGGACCAGACGCAAGGCTGTGATGGGGGAACTGTGATTCAACTGCTTCGACGCCTGTGCCTGCAGGGGCTATTGTTCGGCCTGCTTTCTTCGCCACTGCAGGCCGCGACGCCTGACCTGGAGGACAGCCTGGCCCGGGTCGCCACGGGGCTTGATCGCCAGGTCCTGCGGCATGCCGTGGCGGCCATGCAGTGCGCGGTCAACCATGGCGCCGATCCGGCGCGTCGCCTGGCGGTGATCGACTATTCGCTGCCGTCCACGGCCAAGCGCCTGTGGATCTTCGATCTCGAGCGCAAGAAACTGGTGCTGCACGATCTGGTCGCCCACGGACGTCTGTCCGGGGAGAATCACGCCAGGCGCTTCTCCAATGTGCTCGACAGTTACCAGTCGAGCCTGGGCCTGTTCCGCACCGCCGAAAGCTACCGCGGCAAACATGGCTATTCATTGCGCATGGATGGCCTGGAGGCGGGGGTCAACGATCGCGCCCGCGAGCGCGCCATCGTCATCCACGGTGCCAGCTACGTCGATCCCCGGCTGGCCAGCACCCAGGGACGCATCGGCCGCAGCCTCGGCTGCCCGGCCGTGCGGCCCCAGGTGGCGCGCCTGGTGGTGGACCAGCTCAAGGGTGGCCAGTTCATGTTCGCCTGGTATCCGGATCAGCGCTGGCTGCAGAGTTCGGCCTACCTCAACTGCCGTCCCCAGCAACTGGCGGCGCTGCGCTGATACAGGCGTTCAGCAGTAGTCCGTCTGCGGGCCGCAAACGCGGTTGCGGCCGTCCTGCTTGGCCCGGTACAGGCGCTCATCCGCGCTGCTGATCAGCTCTTCCAGGCGCGTATGCTGTTCACGGCTGACCACGCCGAAGCTGGCGCTCAGGGTCAGCTGGCCAACGCGGCTCTCCAGGGTCAGGCTGGCAATGGCGTGGCGCAGCCGCTCGGCCAGCGCCACGGCCTCGTCCACGCGGGTGGCCGGCAGTAGCAGCAAGAATTCCTCGCCACCCCAGCGCGCCAGCAGGTCGCCGGCGCGGCACTGCTGGGTGAGCACGCGGGCGGTGGCGGTCAGGCAGTCGTCGCCCATGTCGTGGCCATGCTCGTCATTGATGCGCTTGAAGTGATCCAGGTCGAACATGATCAGGGTCAGAGGTTGCCCGTGGCGCCGTGTCGTGCTCCACAGTGCATTGCCCTGTTCGATAAAGGCGCGGCGGTTGAGCAGGCCGGTCAGCGGGTCGCTGTACGCCAGCGATTGTGCCCGGCGCAGGGCCCGTTGATGCTGGCGCATCTGGTAGGCCAGGGCCAGGGCCAGCAGGGAGGCTTCCAGGGCGATGCCGATATCCACGGCGCGGTAGGTCAGGGTGCTAAAGGGCACCAGGCCCCATACGCTGAGATCGGTGAGGGCGGTGCCGAGCATGCCGCACAGGGTCGCCGCGAGAAAATAGCGGGCGGCCACCTGCCCATGGCGCAGGCAGATGCAGCCCAGCAAGACCATCAGCAGCGTGTAGACCAGCACGCTGACGAAGGCCAGCCAGAGGGCCGGGGCGTGCCAGTCCAGGCCGATGCACAGCAGCATCAGCAGCACGCTCGTCGTCGCGCCGCGGCTGACCGCTCGTGCCAGGCGCGGCGCATGGGCATCCAGTTCGAGGAAATGTCGGGCGAAGTGCAAGCCGAGCCAGGCGGCCGCGCTCATCATGGCCGGGTTGGCATAGCGCTTGAGGAACAGGGAGTCCGGCCATAGCCAGGCCCCTGCGTGGCCGGTGTAGGACAGGTTGAGCAGGATGAAGGCGCCGAGGTAGAGCGAGTAGTTGAGGTTGTTGCGGTCCTTGAGGCCGGCCCAGAGCATCAGGTTGTAGGCCATCAGGGCCAGCAGAAAGCCGTAGAGCGCGCCGTAGCTGTACTGGACGGCCGCGCTAGCTTGTTGGACGTCGCTGTCGCTCAGCAGGCGCATGGGCAGGACCAGGGGGTCCGTGCTGCGGGCATGGACATAGAGCTCCGAGCGCCCCGGTGGCAACTCCAGCGCCAGCAGATAGCCCATGCCAGGGGTGGCTTGCAGCCCGCGCAGCTGATCGTCCCCGGCCTGCAGCTGTTGCAGCAGGCGCCCGTTGCTCAGCAGGTGAACATCCAGCTGGTCGACCCAGGCCTTGCCCAGCTGCAGGGTTCGCCGCAGTGGCCGATCGGACGGGTTGAACAACGGCAGATACAGCCAATGGGCGGCGGCGCCGATGCCCAGGCGTGGTACGTCGTGCTGCGAAGGCTGGAAGGCGCCGTTTTGCCGGGCGCGGATGGCCGCCGCGAGGCTGATGGGTTCAGGGGTGGGGAGCAGGCTCAGGTGCAGGCCGAGGGGCTGGCTCTGCTCGGCGACCTCGTACCAGGCCAGCGCCGGGGCCGGAAGGGCAATCAGCCAGGCCAGCCAGCAGAGCCAGGGCAGCCAGGCCGGGCGCGCCGTCATTCGCCACTCGCACGACGTAGGGATGAGGGCGGGTAGCTGCAAGCCTGCCGGTTCATCAGCGTTGTTCGCTCTGCGGTGTGACGCGCAGCACTTCCTCGATGGTGGTCTGGCCCGAGGCGACCTTCTGTGCACCGGACAGCCTCAGGCTGCGCATGCCTTCCTTGAAGGCCTGGCGGCGCAGGGCGACGAGGTCGGTGTCGGCGGTGATCAGCGGCTTGATCGAGTCGCCCAGCAGCATGATCTCGTAGACCCCGGCGCGGCCACGGTAGCCGGTGTCACGGCACTCCAGGCAGCCCACGGCCCTGTGCGCGCCGCTCGGCATGGGCGTCTTCCAGGGTTTGGTCAGGCTCAGCCAGTCGCTTTCCTCCAGGCCGTGCGGCGCCTTGCAATGCGGGCACAGGGTGCGCACCAGGCGCTGGGCCATGACGCCGAGCAGGGTAGCCTTGAGCAGGTAGTGCGGCACGCCCAGCTCCAGCAGGCGGGTGATGGCACTGGGGGCATCGTTGGTGTGCAGGGTGGAGAGCACCAGGTGGCCGGTGAGCGCTGCCTGAATCGCCATTTCGGCGGTTTCCAGGTCGCGGATCTCGCCGACCATGATGATGTCCGGGTCCTGGCGCATCAGCGCGCGCACGCCGCTGGCGAAGGTCAGGTCGATGTTGTGCTGCACCTGCATCTGGTTGAAGGCACCCTCGATCATCTCGATCGGGTCCTCGATGGTGCAGACGTTGACCTCGTCTGTGGCCAGTTGCTTGAGCGTGGTGTACAGCGTGGTGGTCTTGCCCGAGCCGGTCGGCCCGGTGACCAGGATGATGCCGTTGGGCTGGCTGGTCATGCTCTGCCAGCGCTTCAGGTCGTCGGCGGAAAAGCCCAGCTGGTCGAAGCCCTTGAGCAGCACCTCGGGGTCGAAGATACGCATCACCATCTTCTCGCCGAAGGCGGTGGGCAGGGTGGACAGGCGCAGCTCGACCTCGCCGCCTTCCGGGGTCTTGGTCTTGACCCGGCCGTCCTGGGGCTTGCGCTTCTCGGCGACGTTCATCCGCCCCAGGCTCTTCAGGCGGCTGACCACGGCCATGGTCACCTGGGGCGGGAACTGGTAGACGGTGTGCAGCACGCCGTCGATGCGAAAGCGCACGCTGCCCTGCTCGCGGCGCGGCTCGATGTGAATGTCACTGGCACGCTGCTGGAAGGCGTACTGGAACAGCCAGTCGACGATGTTGACGATATGCGCGTCGTTGGCATCCGGTTCCTGGTCCTGGGCGCCGAGGCTGAGCAACTGCTCGAAGTTGCCGACGCTGCTGACCTTCTGGTCCACCGCGGTGGCGCCGCTGACCGACTTGGCCAGGCGGTAGAACTCCACGGTAAAACGCTGGATATCCGCCGGGTTGGCCACCACCCGCTTGATCGGGCGCTTGAGCACATGGGTCAGGTTGGCTTCCCAGCTGTGCACCAGGGGTTGGGCGCTGGCGATGGTGACCTGCTCGCTGTCCACCGCCACGGCGAGGATCTTGTGGCGTTGGGCGAAGGCGTAGGACATCAGCGGGGTGACGGCGGCGACATCGATCTTCAGCGGGTCGATACGCAGGTAGGGCTGGCCGGCGAACTCCGCCAGCCAGACCGTGAGGCTTTCCAGGTCGTGCTTCTTGCCCGGGCGCTTGAGGTCGTCCACCTGCTGCGCGGCGAGGAACTCCAGGGGATGCTGCTGGTTCTTCACTGCGCTGCGGCGAATCGCCAGGCACTGTTCGGCGCTGTCCTGGTCGATCCGGCCCTGGTTGACCAGTTCACGCAGCAGGTCGTTGAGCTCCAGTGGGCGATCCTGGGTGGGCGAGGCTAACGAGGACATAGAACTCCCTGCAGTCGTGGCGTGCGGCGCGAAGCAGTCAGTGTGCCGTGCGGCGCGGCGCTTGTCTGCCGACTCCATCGAGCTTCAGCGCGCGGAGCGTGGTGCGCTCCGCGGGCAAGCTCGGTCACCTCACCAGCAGCTTCCAGGCCTTCAACGTTGCCACAGTATGGGCCTGGCTGCGACGTGCTTCCAATGTCTCCTCGCTGCGCGCCTGCCGGGCCAGGTCGCCCAGCTTGAGCAGCTCACCATAGAGGCGGTCGACTTCCGGGACATCCAGGAGCGCCCTGGCCAGGCGCAGCCAGGCCTGCAGCCGCTCGATGCGCGGCAGCTGCTCGCCGAGGTCTTCCGGTTGCTGCTGGTAGCGCTTGAGCTGCAGGGCGGCGCCTTCCTCGGCCAGCAGGGTCGGCAGCCAGTTGCCCAGGGGCGCGGCGCCCTGGCGGTTGCCGCGGTTGTTGCGTTCGGCGGTCCAGCTGCGGGTCAGCAGCCAGTGCGAGGCGTGCAGGGAGAACTGTCCCCAGCGGGTCTGGCCGAGTTCGGCGGCGAACTGGGCCGGCGCGTTCTGCCGCACGACCTCGTCATCGTGGCCGGCCTGCACGCGCGGACGCCAGTCCAGCAGCAGGGCGTCGAGGCTTTCACGCAATTCGCGGCTGCTGACCCGCGGCGCGGCCTGGCCGAGGCTGCCGAGCAGCGCGCGCAGGTCGATCAGCTGGTCCAGCCAGTCGACCAGCAGGCGCCAGTGGCCATTGAAGCGGTACTGTTCGGCCAGGCGCTGGGTGCTGCCCAGCAGGTGCCAGGCCAGGGCGGCGAAACCGTCGTCCAGGCTGGTTTCCGCGGCCAGTGGCGGGGCAGCCAGGCTAAGGGCATAGCTGCTGGAGTCGAACAGGCGATAGCCGCGCTCGGCCTTGCTGATGTCGCAGGGCATCAGGGGCAGATCGGCGGCCAGCTCGGCAGCCAGTTCCAGCAGCGCCGCAGGCTCACCCTGGCGCAGCTCCAGTTCCAGCTCGCAGATTTCCTCCTGCTGCTCGCCGGCGATGACCTGGCCGAGGTCCAGGGCGACCTCGATCACCACCTTGGCCTTGCCGCGGCCCCAGGCGATTTCGGCGCGCTGGCGCACGAAGTCGGTGCTGAAGATCGGCTTGAGCTGCTGCTTGTCCAGTTCGGCCAGGTTCGCCGGCCAGCAGCTGTCATCGAGCTGCGGCAGGTCCAGCGCGGCTTCGCTCAGGTACCAGTCCCATTCGTTGCGCTCGGAAAGTCCGGCGACGCTCTGACCGCGGGTCTTCAGGGTCTGGATGAACTGCTCGCCGTCGCGGCGCAGGCGCAGCGCGACCTTGGCCTGGGCCAGGTCCCGTTGCGGGGTGTCGTAGTACTGATTGAACAGCTCGCGCTGCTCCCAGCCGCTCTTGTTGCGCTTCTTCAGCAGCGGATGTTCGCGCAGGGCGGCCAGGGTTTCGCGGCTGACCCGCAATTTGATTTCGGTTTCTTTGACCATGGTGGGGAACTTAAGCGCCTACTATAAATTTGTGACGGTGCGATGACCTGCGATGGCGGGCACCGGGAGCGATCCGTATACTTGCCGCCTTTCGAAAAGACCAGGGTTCACCCTATGCCAGTCAATCCCTTTGTCAGCCTGTTCGGGCGTTCGCCCATCGGGCCGATGCAGCAGCACATTGCCAAGGCCCACGAGTGTGCGGCGAACCTTGTGCCCTTCTTCGAGGCCGTGATGGCCGAGGACTGGGCCAAAGTGGAGCAGGTGCAACAGGATATGGCGCGTCTGGAACACGAAGCCGACAAACTCAAGAAAAGCGTGCGTCTGCACCTGCCCAAGAGCCTGTTTCTGCCGGTGCCGCGCTCGGATCTGCTCGAGCTGCTGAGTGTACAGGACAAAGTCGCCAACCGCGCCAAGGACATCGCCGGGTTGATGCTGGGCCGCGAGATGATGATTCCTCAGGCCCTGCAGCCGATCATGCGCAGCTACGTGCAGCGCACCGTGGACGCCAGCGCCCAGGCGCTGAAGGCCATGAACGAGCTGGACGAGCTGCTGGAGACCGGATTCGCCGGCCGCGAGGCGGTGCTGGTGGAAACCCTGATCGAGGAACTCGGTGTCATCGAGCAGGACACCGACAGCCTGCAGATCGACGTGCGCCGCCAGCTGTTCAAACTGGAGAAGGAACTTCCTCCCGTCGATGTGATGTTTCTCTACCAGATCATCGACTGGATCGGCGATGTAGCCGACCGCGCCCAACGAGTGGGCAACCGACTGGAACAACTGCTGGCGCGCTAAGCGCCAGTGTCCTTTCTGGGATCAACGGAACTTAACTTATGTCTCTGATTGCGGACTACGGTCTCGTACTGCTGTTGCTCGCCTGCCTGTTCGGCTTCTTCATGGCCTGGGGCGTGGGCGCCAACGACGTCGCCAACGCCATGGGCACCTCGGTGGGCTCCCGCGCCCTGACCATCAAGCAGGCGATCCTCATCGCCATGGTCTTCGAGTTCTGCGGCGCCTACCTGGCCGGTGGCCAGGTTACCGAAACCATCAAGAGCGGCATCGTCGACGCCTCGATAATCAGCCCCGAGCTGATGGTGCTGGGCATGATGTCGGCGCTGCTGGCGGCCGGTACCTGGCTGCTGGTGGCCTCGACCCGCGGCTGGCCGGTCTCGACCACCCACTCGATCGTCGGTGCGGTGATCGGCTTCGCCGCCTTCGGCGTGTCCATGGATGCGGTGCACTGGAGCAAGGTCGGGCCGATCGTCGCCAGCTGGGTGGTTTCCCCGGTGCTGTCCGGGGTGGTGGCCTTCGGTGTGTTCGTCAGCGTGCAGAAGCTGATCATCGATACCGACCAGCCCTTCCTCAACGCCAAGCGCTACGTGCCGGTGTACATGTTCCTCACCGGCTTCATGGTGTCGATCATGACGGTGACCAAGGGTCTCAAGCACATTGGTCTGAACCTGTCCGGTAGCGAGGGCTTCTTCCTGTCGCTGGCGATCGGCGTGGCGGTGATGCTGCTCGGCATCGCTCTGCTCAGCCGCATCAAGATCGACCTGGAGGCGGACAAGGCCTTCCACTACGCCAGCGTGGAGAAAGTCTTCGCCGTGCTGATGATCTTCACCGCCTGCGCCATGGCCTTCGCCCACGGCTCCAACGACGTGGCCAACGCCGTCGGCCCGCTGGCGGCGATCGTCGGGGTGATCCAGTCCGGTGGCGAAGCGGTCGGCGCCAAGGCGGCGCTGCCGAGCTGGGTGCTGCTGCTCGGCGCCGTCGGTATCGTCATCGGCCTGGCCACCTACGGCTACAAGGTGATCGCCACCATCGGCAAGGAAATCACCGAGCTGACCCCGAGCCGCGGCTTCGCCGCCGAGCTGGCCACCGCCACCACCGTGGTCGGCGCCTCGGCCATCGGCTTGCCGGTGTCCACCACCCACACCCTGGTCGGTGCGGTGCTGGGCGTCGGCATCGCCCGCGGCATCGGCGCGCTGAACCTGGGCGTGATCGGCAAGATCTTCATGTCCTGGATCATCACCCTGCCGGTCGGCGCGGCGCTGTCGATCCTGTTCTTCCTGATCCTGCGCGCCGTCTTCGGCGGCGTCTGAGGGGAATCGGCGGTTTCATCTGTGCGGGCGATGGTCCTATGATGGATGCATCGCCCGTGGAGACCGTAGATGACCCTGCCTTCGTTCAAAGAGCAATTCGCCGCGCTGATCGCCGCGCCTTCGGTGAGTTGCACCCAGGCGCAGTGGGACCAGTCCAACCGCCCGGTGATCGAGCTGCTGTCCAGCTGGCTCGGCGACCTCGGCTTCGCCTGCGAGGTGCAGGAGATCGAGCCCGGCAAGTTCAACCTGCTGGCCAGCTATGGCAGCGGTGCGGGCGGCCTGGTGCTGGCCGGGCACAGCGACACCGTGCCGTTCGACGCCGAGCTGTGGCAGACCGACCCGCTCAAGCTGACCGAGGTCGACGGCCGCTGGCTCGGCCTCGGCAGTTGCGACATGAAGGGCTTCTTCGCCCTGGTCATCGAGGCCGTGCAGCCGTTGCTGAGTCAGCGCTTCCAGCAGCCATTGCTGATCCTCGCCACCTGCGACGAGGAGAGTTCGATGTCCGGCGCCCGTGCCCTGGCCGAGGCCGGCAGGCCGTTGGGCCGGGCGGCGGTGATCGGTGAGCCGACCGGCCTGCGGCCGATTCGCCTGCACAAGGGCATCATGATGGAGCGCATCGACATCCTCGGGCAGAGCGGCCACTCCTCCGACCCGAGCCTGGGCCACAGTGCGCTGGAGGCGATGCACGCGGTGATGGGCGAGCTCATGCAGCTGCGCCGCGACTGGCAGCAGCAGTACTGCAACCCGCAGTTCAGCGTGCCGCAGCCGACCCTCAATCTCGGCTGCATCCACGGCGGCGACAACCCCAACCGCATCTGCGGCCAATGTTCCCTGGAGTTCGACCTGCGCCCGCTGCCCGGCATGCAACCCGAGGCCCTGCGCGCGGCGATCCGCCAGAAGCTGCAGCCGCTGGCCGAGCAGCATCAGGTGAAGATCGATTTCGCCCCGCTGTTTCCCAGTGTGCCGCCCTTCGAGCAGGGTGCCGATGCCGAGCTGGTGCGCCTGGCCGAGCGGCTGACCGGCCATCCGGCAGCGGCGGTGGCGTTCGCCACCGAAGCGCCTTATCTTCAGCAGCTCGGCTGCCAGACCCTGGTGCTCGGGCCGGGAGACATCGACTGCGCCCACCAGCCCAACGAATACCTGGAGATGTCACGCATCGAGCCGAGCGTGCGTCTGCTGCGTGAACTGATCCAACACTACTGCCTGAGCCCGGCCGCTTGAGCCCGGCGGTGGCCTTTGCCAGCGCAAGGAGAGAACGCGTGATGCTGCCCCAACTGCGACGATAGAGCGGGTGCCGCTGGCTGCTTCACCAGGCGCGTGCCGCGCCTTTCTAAGCGTTCCTACTCGGTTAAGGTTTCCTCTGCAATGCACGACTACGTCAACTGGCTGCGCCACGCTTCGCCCTATATCAACGCTCACCGCGACTGCACCTTCGTGGTTATGCTGCCGGGCGACGGCGTCGCCCATCCGAATTTCGGCAATATCGTCCACGACCTGGTGCTGCTGCACAGCCTCGGCGTGCGCCTGGTGCTGGTGCATGGCTCGCGCCCGCAGATCGAGACGCGCCTCGCCGCCCGCGGCCTGACCCCGCACTTTCACCGCGACCTGCGGGTGACCGACGGGCCGACCCTGGAGTGCGTGATCGACGCGGTCGGCCAGCTGCGCATCGCCATCGAGGCGCGCCTGTCGATGGACATGGCCGCCTCGCCCATGCATGGCGCCCGGTTGCGGGTGGCCAGCGGCAATTTCGTCACCGCCCGGCCAATCGGCGTGGTCGATGGCATCGACTATCACCACACCGGCGAGGTACGCCGCATCGACCGCAAGGGCATCGGCCGCCTGCTCGACGAGCGCAGCATCGTGCTGCTGTCGTCGCTCGGCTACTCGCCCACCGGGGAGATCTTCAACGTCGCCTGCGAGGACGTGGCCACCCGCGCCGCCATCGACCTGGGCGCCGACAAGCTGCTGCTGTTCAGCCCCGAGCGCGGCCTGCTCGACGAGCAGGGCAAGCTGGTGCGCGAACTGCGTCCGCAGCAGGTGCCCGCCTACCTGGCACGCCTCGGCAGCAGCTACCAGGCCGAACTGCTCGACGCCGCCGCCCAGGCCTGCCGCGGCGGGGTCAAGCGCGCCCATATCGTCAGCTATGCCGACGACGGTTCGCTGCTCACCGAGCTGTTCACCCGCGACGGCGGCGGCACCCTGGTCGACCAGGAGCAGTTCGAATCGCTGCGCGAAGCGACCATCGAGGACGTCGGCGGGCTGATCGAGCTGATCAGTCCGCTGGAAGAGCAGGGCATCCTGGTGCGCCGCTCGCGCGAAGTGCTGGAGCGGGAGATCGAGCAGTTCAGCATCGTCGAGCGTGACGGCATGATCATCGCCTGCGCCGCGTTGTACCAGATCGCCGACTCGGACTTCGGCGAGCTGGCCTGCCTGGCGGTCAATCCGGCCTACCGCCACGGCGGTCGCGGTGACGAACTGCTCGAACGCATCGAAGAGCGCGCCCGCGCCCAGGGCATCAAGACCCTGTTCGTCCTCACCACCCGCACCGCCCACTGGTTCCGCGAACGCGGCTTCGCGCCCAGCAGCGTCGACCGCCTGCCGGCGGCGCGGGCCTCGCTGTACAACTTCCAGCGCAATTCGCAGGTGTTCGAGAAGGGGTTGTAGGTCCGCGGCCCGCTCTGGGCGCAGGCCGCGCTGCGCCCAGGATTGGTTCGTGTCCGTCCCCAGGCCAGTTGGCGGCGTGTAGTGGGATAAATCGGCCGCATCCGCGCGCTACGATCACCGTCGTTGAGGAGTAAAGCGCAGGCCGGTCGGCTGACCGGACTGCGGGTCGCGCGGGATGATGACCTGATGGTTGAAGGCTTGAACCAGAATCTGATCATCATGACCTTCCTGGAAAATGTTGCCGACCGAGTCCTCGGTGAAGGGGCCCAGCGGTGATCAGAGTTTGTTTGGCGCCTTCGAGGGACAGATACACGGGTGTTTTTGGGTGCAGAGAAGCTTTTCTCACCTGCGATGAATATTGTCGTAGTCATCGCCCTTGGGTGTGGCCAGGATGCCTTTGGCTTCCTGGCTGCGGTAGTACGCCTCGATGCTCAGGCTGGAACCAATCTTTGCCTGGAGGATGCAGGGTTGCTGTTGCCAGGGGTAATTCTGATTGCGCTTCATCGCTTCCGATTGCCCACGGTCTTGCCAGGCGCGGTAGGGCATATCGCGCCAGCGGCGCGGGTCGTGCTTGCTCTGGCGGTCATGCTCGGCGGTGACCGGGTCAAGGTGGCGGAACTGTTCGAGCACCGGCAGCTCGGGTAGTGGCTGGCTGATATCCATATAGCGTTGCAGGCAGTCCCAGAAGGCCAGTGCCTCTTCTGGGGTGAGGCCGAGTGGATGCATCTTGCCGCCGAGGAATATTTCGCAATCGGCATAACGGTGATGCAACCACAGCGCCATGCCGCCACTGCCATGCGGCCCCGGGCGAAATTCCATGGTGGCGTCGAACTCGTAGAAAGGTGCCACGAACGGCTTACGAAAGCGCCGGGCGATGGTCACCATGCCGGTTTGCCTGTTGAACTCACTGCCATCGTATTTGAATAAGCGCAAATACAGATCCAGCAGAAAGTCGAAGCCGACCACACCCATAAAGATGGAAAAGGCCATGATCCCGCAAAACCAAAACAGATCGGTACCGTAGCTGGACGTATTGTAAGTAAATGCCGCACTAAGCAGGGCCGTTGCCAAGCCAGTGCCTACTTGAATTAAATAAGCCTTTAAACTTTTCTCCCAATAGAGCCAGCCACTAACGCCGACCATCAGAACTATAAGTGGCGGCACTATAAAATTATCCCATAGGGTGTTTGGCAGCAGGTCTATGGTGGCAAACATCCAGAAAAACCACGGCACCACAAATAGAGCAGTAATTTTTAAAAACGGTATTAACATTAACAGTTTATTAAAGTTCTCAAACCGCCAGCGCTGCTGATCGCAATACAGCTCGGCCTCCCCCGTACGCTCTACGAAAGTATGCTCCTTGGCCTGCAGTTGCATATCGACCACCTGCCAGGGCTGCAAGTTGGCATAGTGGCCCCAGCGCAATTGAGTGCGGCGCAGGTTACTGCGGTTGGCGTCCTGCCGCCATTTATGCGGCGGCTGGGTCGGAATATCGGTGGAGTTGTAGGCGCTAGCCGTATAAGGGCTTTGCTCAATCACGGGGGCATTCATAATTTGCGGTAGTCGCTCTGTTCGATCAGCCAATAGGGTACGTCATCCATCACGTCGTCTTCCTCGGGCAGCAGCGCTGGATTGAAGGCCGTCCATTGGCGCGGACTCGGCTGCGGCAAAATCAAGTCGTCATAGGCCGGGAAAGGATCGCCGACTCGGCACGCTTGATGTTCAAGGCGGAACTGCGCGCGCACCTTGAGGGCATATTGGCTGGCGGCCAAAGGGCTAAAGGCCGGTTGATGCTGATAAGGGAGCACGTAGAGTACGCGACCGCCGCCCATTACCACGGCTCCGAGCTTTTCCTGCGGAATAACCTTGGCTGGCCGGCGCTGCCAACCACTGTGATGACCGCGCTCCAGTTCGAGCTCGGACGTCAGCAGGGTAAATCCCAGATTACTGGGGTATTGGCTCAACAGCCCGGATTGCAACTCGACCACCCAATCCAGCGAATCGAGGTCGCTATTACCCCGGGCTTCCGCGGCCTGCAGTTTCGCCTGATCCTCTTCGGAGGCGCTTTTCTGCCAGTGTTCCAGGCGCTCGATGCGTACTCGAGGTTGGCCGATAGCGCCGAGCAGTTGCTGATAGGCGATTCTGGGGTCGTTCATATGCGCCAGGCGCTGCTCCTTGCCAAATGGCCCATGCTTAATTGCTTGTTCGATTGCGCCATCGGCCAATAGCGCGGCGGCAACCGCACCGCCCAGCAACAACAGGATACCCGCGCCCAGGACCCAGGGGCTGGCCAATATTCCCACCGTATAGAGCGCCCACGTGGCCCCGCCGGAGGCGGCAATGGCATTGGCAACGGAGACGTCCTTATCGCCTTGGTCGAAGGCACGCTTTGCGTCCCACGCAAATAGTACTGAAGTAACGCCCATTGCTACGAATGAGCCGGCCCTTGAGGCGTTTAGCCAAGTACTACCGCCCGTGCGGTTACTGAGGTTGCTGGCCCAGCGCTCCGATATCTTCGAGACGTCGATACGGCCCTTTTCCCATAGCGCATACCAGGGTGAGCGGACGCCTGAGCCTTCGATGATTTTTAGCGCGACGTTGTTTGAGGCAAGGAAAAGGTCAGCAGTAGCCGAAGCGAAACCGGCTCCCCATCTTCCTTCATCACTCTCCAATAGAGCCTTGGCCCCCACCGTATTTACATGCAGGTTATAAGCCGCCATTAACGTGGCAAAGAGCGGCAATACCGGCGACTTGGCGATTTGTCCTGCGCGGCGCAGGTTGGCGGCGCCGAGCCGCCAGCTGTTCAACTCTTGCACCAGTGGATCATTGGCCGGCGCGGCCACGACCATAAAACGCCCCAGGTCCTTGCTGGCGAAGCGGTTGGCCTCCGCCAGCTTGCCACTGGTGGTGCCCAGTACATTGCCGCCGCGCCCCTGCAAGTTGCCATACAGGTAATTCTGCCGAGTCAGGGTGGTGCGTTCGCTGGGCGTCAGGCCAAAGCTGAGCCCGCCGCCATGCACGCCCAGCACCACCATATTCTGTGCGAGGGCCTCGCCCTGGGGCATGAACTTGATCGTCTTGGCCTGGCTATGCAGCTTGCTCAGCAGTCCCACCGTCGGCGTGTAGAGTCGCTGCATATCCAACTGGACGGTGGCAGCGTTGGTACGCAACTGTCTGAGCGTCAGCAGCACGGCTTTACTCAGGTGGTTCAGCCATTCCTCTACCGCCAGAGCCAGGTTCTGTGCCGCGTACTGATAGTTGGCCGACTGCTGGCTCTCCAGCCCGGCGAACATCGCCAAGGAGCTGATACCCAGGTTCTCCGGGTTGATGGCCTGGTTTGTCGCCGCCAGCTTTGCCAGCCGCTTGGCCAGTTCTGGCAGTGTTCCATTTTGGTCGGCCAGGGCTGCGCGGGTAAGCGGATGATTGGCCTCCGCCAGCTGCCTGATCAGGCGCTCCACCGCTTGCGCGAGTGCCCGATCCTCGGCGTCGGTACTGCGTGCATCACTGCCTTGAGGCAGGCGACTGAGCATTTCCAGCATATCGATCAGCAGGCTGTAAGGTTCCAGCAAGCGCTCATCGTTGCTGTAGACCCAGTCGCTCCATACGGCGGTCAATTTGCGCTGCGATAGTGCCAAGGTCCGCTCGAGCTGGCGATGAATGCACTCGCGCGCACCTTGGCGTTCGGTATGCAGCATGGTTTTCTCAAGCGCGGCCATATCGATATGCTTGCGCAGGTCAGCCAATGGCGCGTTGCTTGGCATCGACCATTGAT
Source organism: Pseudomonas benzenivorans (assembly GCF_024397895.1). Lineage (NCBI taxonomy): Bacteria > Pseudomonadati > Pseudomonadota > Gammaproteobacteria > Pseudomonadales > Pseudomonadaceae > Pseudomonas > Pseudomonas benzenivorans. The sequence continues at coordinate 2,246,798 of NZ_CP073346.1, read as the reverse complement.
GCAGCACTTCGGCGTAACGACCGAACGGTTGGAACGGCACCAGGGCGTTATAGGTTTGCAAGGCCTCGGTTGCCAGGCGGGACTGCTCCACCGCATGGCGCAACTCGAACAAGGGGTCGTCCAACATGAAGCCGACCAGTTTTGGATAACCGCGCAAGCTTTTCTCTGCGAGAACATCCTTGCCCGCAGGCAGCCCTGGCGGCGCAGCTGGGGCGGCAGCCCCCATATGCCGTGCGAGCGCTTGCTGTTGCTTATGCAGTACGACGAATAGTTCTTGGGGATCGAGCGCGGTCATTGCCGGGGTAAAAGTCGCGGGGTCGCGCAACGCACACTCAATATGCAAGTCGCGTGGCCTAAGCCCCTCGACTTGCTTGTCGATCACGACAATCGGCATCGCCTGTGTTGGCCTCCACTGTTCGCCGCCGACAACCGCCGCCGACCACGCCGGCGCTACATTTTGGCAGCGGTTCTGGACCCGGCCACTGCTGGCTTCCAACCAGGCGATGTATTCCCAGGTCCAGGCCATTTCGCTGTAGGCCATGCTGTACTGGTCGCCGACAAAGCGGCCTTGCAGCAGCATGGGCACCAGCGTCAGCGCCAATGGTCTACCGACTGCTGCTCGATCATCTGCCGGTCTGCCCTGGGTCGCCAGCTTGCGCCAATGGGCGACATCCACGTCCGATAGGTTGCCTTGGCCGTCGCAGGCCAACTCACGCCACAGCTTGCCGTTCTGAAAAACATAAATGCGCCCAGGTCGAGGCAGTGCGCCTTTCGGCGCTATATCGTACTGGTCATAGCCGGGCAGTCGCGCCATGGGTACGAGGGCGAGAAAGGTATTCTGCTGGATCTCCGGCTCTTCTTCGTGGCTGCGCATGTCCGACTCGACGGGAATCTGCAGCATCCCACCATCGCTGCGCTCGATATTCAGCGCCAACCGCGCGTGGCGGGCGTTGTCGTATTCCGCGCGTTTGCGGGTGCCCTGATCGATGGGCTGATCCATTAGCTCGCTCATGCGTCACCTTCCGGGTCGAGCAGTTGTACTTGGCCACCCAAGGCGGGGTCGCCCCATACGTCGACGATCAGTTGTTGCGGCCCTTGCTTGCCCAGGCTTGCCAGCGGCAACAGCGGATTGATATTGGCCTTGCCGGTCCTTTCGCCGACCGGCGCGGTATCGGCGGGTTTGGGAATGATCGGCAAGATGGGCGCCGCCCCCGAACCACTGCCCGGCCTGCCGCCGGAGTTGATCTTGATCACCGGCCCGACCAGGGTGATGCCGCCGGCATCGAGCTTGATAAAGCTGCCGGCGGCCTTGAAGGTCAGTTCGCTGCCGGCCTCAAGCACCACTTTCTGGCCGCTGGATAAATGGATCTCCTGACCGGCGCTGATGAACTGGCCGGTGCCGATCTTGATGTGCTGGTTTTGCCCGACGCTGAGGTGGTCGTTGGCCTTGATTTCGCTCTTGCGGTCGGCTCGGGTGGTGCGGTGTTCCTCGGCCTTGAACTCGCTGTAGCTGTTGGCCTCGACGGTGTCGTGGCGCTCAAAGCCAATGCGGATCTTCTGGTCGTGTTCGATGTTCTCGTCCCAGTCGCGCTGGGCGTGGATGTAGATCTGCTCGGCGCCCTTGCGGTCCTCGATGCGCAGCTCGTTGTAGCCGCCACCGCCGGGGGAGCTGAGGGTCTTGAACAGGCTGCGGGTCTTGTTCGCCGGCAGGTCGTAGGGGACCTGGTGTTCCTTGTGGTACAGGCAGCCGGTGACCAGCGGCTGGTCGGGGTCGCCTTCGAGGAAGGTCACCAGCACCTCCATGCTGATACGCGGGATGGCGATGCCGCCGTAGCGGTCGCCGGCCCAGCTGCTGGACACGCGCAGCCAGCAGCTGGTCTTGTCGTCGGCCTGGCCCTGTCTGTCCCAATGGAACTGCACCTTGACCCGGCCGTATTGGTCGCAGTGGATCTCTTCGCCGGCGGGGCCGGTGACCACGGCGCTCTGGCTGCCGAGGATGCGCGGCTTGGGGTGGCGCACGCTCGGCCGGTAGGGCACCGTCCAGGGCGTGGCGCTGAAGCGGTTGCGGTAGCCCTGCTGGAAGCCATCGGCTGTATCGGTGTGGCTGGTCACGGCCTCTTCCAGTACCTGGGGCTGCTTGCCCTGGTGCTGCACTTCGCTGAGCAGCCAGAGGTCGTTCCAGCTGGGCCGTGGGTGGTCGGTGAAGGCCAGGAAGTGGCCGCTGACCAGCAGGGTCTGGTCGCTCTCGCCCTCGGCCAGTTCGAAGTCGTGGCGGTGGCGTTCCAGGGCGCGCTGGCTGAGGTGTTTGCCGCGCTCGCGTGCGACGAAGCGGCCGGGGTAGTCGTAGTCCTCCAGGTCCGGAATGAAGGGGCTCTTGGCGTCGGCCTCCAGCAGTAACGTGGGCTTCTCGAAGTCGTAGTCGCGGCGGGTCACCCGGCTGGTGCGGGTTTCCACGCGCACGCCGAAACGCTTGATCGCAGGCGTGTCGGCAACCAGACCGCTGTCCTGCTGGTAGGCGGTGGGGGCCAGCTTGGGGAAGGGCGTCTGGTCGTCACCGAACACCAATACATGGCCCTGAGCGCTGTGCTGGAAGTGGTAGTGGACACCCTCTTCCTCGCACAGGCGCTGGACGAAGTGCAGATCGGATTCGTCATACTGCACGCAGTACTCGCGCTCGGGGTACACCGAGCCGAGCTGGAAGCGGTAGGCGTTGGCCTGGATGCCGTGCTCTTCGAGCACTTGGCCGATGATCTTCTCCACCGTGAGGTGCTGGAAGATGCGTTGGTTGATGCGGTGCGCCAGGTAGGCCAGCTGCGGGCGCAGGCTCAGGTGGTAGCGGGTCAGGCGTTTCCCGGACTCGCCCTGGGCGACGCGGTAGATGTGCCCGTGGATGCCGTTGCCGGCTGGCGACAGGGCGAGGAAGGCCGGCCGATGCAGCAGGGCTTCCAGGTCGAGGTCGGGGCGTTCGCTGACCAGCTCCAGCTCGAAGGCGAAGGGCTGGCTGATCGCCTCGCGGCCGCTGAATTCGAGGATCTGGAGGTCGTGGCTGACGCCTTCGATGTCCAGGCTGAAATGGGTCTGGTTGGCTGGGGCGAACATCCGTTGTTCCTCTTCCATCGTTCCTTGAGTAGCGCCAGTACGCGCGGCGCCGTTTTAACCCAGGCGCTGCCGGGTGAACGTGCGTACTCGACTTTTCCGGGATTTCCTTGGCGCTGAAACACCTCGGCCAGGACGATGCCTGGCCGAGGTCAGCATTAGCGCACGATCACCTTAGGCGGAGATCGGGGTGCGCCAATCGTCGGAGCCGGAGGTGCCGGAGACTTCGTGGGTCCAGACGATCTTGCGGTAGGTGAAGTAGACGTCTTCCAGGTGAGTGAAGTGGGACATGTTCGGGTCCTGGCAGTTCGGCATGCGCGACTGCACGTCGACGATCACCGCGTCTTCCAGTTCGATGGTGAAGTAGTGCTCCTGGGTACCGGTGGAGGAGGTGCGGTACCACTCCAGGCGGCACTTGCTCAGGCGCTCGCCGGAGGTCAGGGAGTTGAAGATCAGCGGCGAGGACTTGTCGAACACCTTGGTGATCATCAGCGGCTTGTGCACGCGCTGGCCGGTCGGCTGGCCGGACTGCGGGTCGCGCGGGATGATGACCTGGTGGTTGAAGGCTTGAACCAGAATCTGATCTTCGTGACCTTCCTGGAAAATGTTGCCGACCGAGTCCTCGGTGAAGGTGCCAGCGGTGATCAGACCTTGTTTGGTGCCTTCGAGGGACAGATACGCGGGTGTTGGCATGAGTGCTCTCCTTGCCTGGTTCATGGATCCTGTTGATCCGGGAACCGGGGTTAGAGCGAAGACCGTGCCATGAAAATAAAAATCTTAAAAAACAATGCTTTAAAAATAATTCGTGGTTCGGGTTGAGGGGCGCTGCGAGGCCGGTCACGAAATGTTGCGCAGAGACTGGCGCAGGGCTGTGCAAGAGTTTGCGCAATCGCTGCCGGAGCGTGGCGGGCTGGGCGTTCGGCGCTTCTATCCACAGGCTTGGGTGCGGTCGGGCGCGCAACAAGCTGCGCAGTTGGCAGGGCCGCAGTGCGTGCTCGCAGTGAATTGCACTGCGGCTGGAATGGGGCCCGCCAATTGCCGGAGGTGTCGCGTCAGGCACTTTTCTGCTGGCGCAGCAGTTGGCCGTGGCCGTCGTCCCAGCCGGCTTCCCAGGCTGCGCCGGGAACTTCCGCGGTGTAAGGCAGGTTGCTGTTGGGTTGGCCGGTCAGGCCGGCCATGTAGCCCTGCTGGTAGGCCTTGTTCAGGCTCTCCAGGCTCCACTGGCGGTCATCGTCGGGTTGGGCGTCGGACGCCATGGGCACAGCTCGCGTTACGTTCACTGTGCCCATGCTAGCCGCGCCGGCCGGTGATTACCTGGCCGCCGGTCCCGCTTTTAACGCCGCTGGCGTTTTTTGTGACCGGCTCGACTAAACCGCCAGGGCCAGGATGCTGGCCTGGTAGGCCGCGACGAAGGTGTCGAAGTCGCCTTCTTCCTGGGCTTCGAGTTCGGCCTGGTCGCGCAGCGACTGGGCGGAGGCCGCTTCCAGTGCGCTCTGCTGCTCGACGCTCAGCGGCTGGCTGCGGAAGTACTCGGCGTGCCGTTTGCTCTGGCGCAGGGCGAACTGGGTGAAGCTTTCCCCCTGTTGCAGTTCGGTCAGCACCTGGGCCGAGGGCGTCAGGCTGACGTCGGCGACCTTGGCACGCTGGGCTTGCAGGGCCTGGCCATGGGCGTCGCCGCCGTTGCTGCGGTCGAGCAGCTGGGCCAGCGGCTGGATCTGCGCGAGCAGCTCCTCGGCCCAGGCCTGCAGGGGCACCGGCTGGCCCTGACGCTGTAGCAGCAGGCCAGGCCGGCGACCTTCCTTGACCACAGCAAGGAAATTGTCGGTGCAGGCGTGGCACTCGCCACTTTCCAGCAACGGGCTGTCCTGCAGGGCGCAGAACAGCAGGAAGGCGTCGAGGAAGCGCGCTTCGTTCAGATCGATGCCCAGCGGCAGCAAGGGGTTGATGTCCAGGCAGCGCACCTCGATGTATTGCACGCCACGGGCCATCAGCGCCTGAATCGGCCGTTCGCCGCTGGCGGTGACCCGCTTGGGGCGGATGCTCGAGTAGTACTCGTTCTCGATCTGCAGGATGTTGGTGTTGAGCTGCTGCCACTCGCCGTCCCGGTGGGTACCGGCTTCGACGTAGGCCGGGTAGGGGGTGGCGACCGCCTGGCGCAGGCTGTCGATGTAGCTGGCGAGGTCGTTGAAGCAGGGGGTCAGGCCGGCCTGGGCGTTGCTCTGGTAGCCCAGGTCGCTCATGCGCAGGCTGGTGGCGTAGGGCAGGTAAAGGGTGTCGGCGTCGAGCTGCTGCAACTGGTGCGGGCGGCCGCGCATGAAGCCCTTGTCCAGGGCCGGCGAGGCGCCGAACAGGTACATCAGCAGCCAGCTGTAGCGGCGGAAATTGCGGATCAGGCCGATGTAGCGCGCCGACTGGTAGTCGCGGGCGCTGTGATGGTCGCCTTCGGCCTGCTGCAGCAGGGTCCACAGGCCTTCGGGCAGGGAGAAGTTGTAGTGGATGCCGGCGATGCACTGCATGGTCTTGCCGTAGCGCAGCGCCAGGCCCTTGCGGTACACGTACTTGAGCCGGCCGATATTCGAGTCGCCGTAGCGGGCGATCGGGATCGTCTCCTCGTCCGGCAGGGCGCAGGGCATCGACGGGCTCCACAGGTATTCGCCGTCGAGCTTGCTGTAGGCATAGCGATGGATCTGCTCGAGATCGGCCAGGGTGGTCGCCGGGTCGGGCTCGGCCGGGGTAATGAACTCCAGCAGCGCCTCGGAATAGTCGGTGGTGATCTGCGGGTGGGTCAGTGCCGAGCCAAGCTTCTCCGGATGCGGGGTCAACGCCAGCTGGCCGTCACTGTCGACGCGCAGGCATTCGCGCTCGATGCCGTGCAAGCACTGGGAAAGCAGGGAGAGGTTGGCGCGCTCGCCGAGCAGGGCCAGGCGGCGGGAGAACAGGTCGCTCAAGATTGCATTCCTTCACGCGTCGATCGGCCCAATATGGGGGTGGAACGCTTGCTCTACAAGGGGGAATCGGTAACGGCGCTCTGCCCCCGCAGTCTCGATCAGGGGGCGCCCACTCACCCTAGACCAGCCAGGACGGCTGCGGTTACACGCAGGCGAAGGTGGCGTGCGCCTGAGCGACCAGCTGGCCACCCAGGGCGCACGTCGGCTGTGAACAGTCGACCCCGGCGGGCGCTGTCGGCGCCGCCGGGGCTGGCGGTTCACTTGCAGATAAAGGTGGCCTGGGCCGTGGCGACCAGTTTTTCGCCTTGCTGCACCCGTGCCTCCAGCACATGCACCTTGCGCCCGGCATTGAGCACGCGGGCATTGCAGACGATTTCGCCGTGGTCGACCGCGCGGATGTAGTTGACCTTGCATTCCAGGGTCATGCTGCCGGCCTCGCCACCGAACAGGCTGTGGCTGGCCTGGCCGAGCGCGGTGTCGATCAGCGAGAACAGCGCACCGCCGTGCATGCGCCCGTGCAGGTTGAGCAGGTGATCCTGCATGCTCATGCGCACCTGGGACTCGCCGTTCTCGGCTTTCTCGATGGTCATGCCGAGCAGCGTGCTGAACGCGCTGTCCTGGCCGGCAGGGGAGGTGGTGGCCATGGCTTACTTCCTCAGTTGCTTGGCGTTGGCGAACAGCGAGGCCATGGCGTTGTTGCCCGCGGCCGGCTTGTCCTGGCTGGAGTGGCGCTCGCTACGCGGGGTGTTGCCGCGCTTGCCGCCGCCGCGTGGGCCCTCGACCTTCTCGCCGGGGGTGTCGCCCATGCGCATGGTCAGGGCGATGCGGCCCCGCGCGATGTCCACCTCCATCACCTTGACCTTGACCACGTCGCCGGCCTTGACCGCCTCGTGCGGGTCCTTGATGAACTTCTCCGACAGCGCCGAGATGTGCACCAGGCCGTCCTGGTGCACGCCGATGTCGACGAAGGCGCCGAAGTTGGTGACGTTGGTCACCACGCCCTCGAGGATCATCCCCAGTTCGAGGTCCTTGAGGGTCTCGACGCCTTCCTGGAACGCGGCGGTCTTGAACTCCGGGCGCGGGTCGCGCCCGGGCTTCTCCAGCTCGGCGAGGATGTCGCCGATGGTCACCAGACCGAAGCGCTCGTCGGTGAACTGCTTGGGATCGAGGCGCTTGAGGAAGGTGGCGTCGCCGATCAGGGAGCGGATGTCACGGCCGGTATCGGCGGCGATGCGCTGCACCAGCGGGTAGGTTTCCGGGTGCACCGCCGAGGCGTCCAGCGGGTTGTCGCCGTTCATCACGCGAAGGAAGCCGGCGGCCTGCTCGAAGGTCTTCTCGCCCAGGCGCGAAACCTTCTTCAGGGCGTCGCGGGTCTTGAACGCGCCGTTGGCGTCGCGGTGGGCGACGATGTTCTGCGCCAGGGTCGCGTTGAGCCCGGAGATGCGCGCCAGCAGGGCGGCGGAGGCGGTGTTCACATCCACGCCGACGGCGTTCACGCAATCTTCCACCACGGCGTCCAGGCTGCGCGCCAGCTTGAGCTGGGACACGTCGTGCTGGTACTGGCCGACGCCGATGGATTTCGGATCGATCTTCACCAGCTCGGCCAGGGGGTCCTGCAGGCGGCGGGCGATGGACACCGCGCCACGCAGCGACACGTCCATGTCCGGGAACTCCTTGGCGGCCAGCTCCGAGGCGGAGTACACCGAAGCGCCGGCTTCGCTGACCATCACTTTGGTCAGCTTGAGGCCCGGCAGTTGTTTGATCAGGTCGGCCGCCAGTTTGTCGGTCTCGCGGCTGGCGGTGCCGTTGCCGATCGAGATCAGGTCGACGGCGTGCTTGGCGCACAGCTTGGCGAGGATCGCCAGGGTGCCGTCCCAGTCGTTGCGCGGTGCATGCGGATACACGGTGGCGGTGTCCAGTACCTTGCCGGTGGCATCCACGACCGCCACCTTGCAGCCGGTGCGCAGACCCGGGTCCAGTGCCAGGGTGGCACGCGGGCCCGCCGGGGCGGCCAGCAGCAGGTCGTGCAGGTTGCGCGCAAAGACGTTGATGGCTTCGTCTTCGGCAGCTTCGCGCAGCTCGCCGAGCAGGTCGGTTTCCAGGTGGGTGTAGAGCTTGACCTTCCAGGTCCAGCGCACCACTTCGCCCAGCCACTTGTCGGCGGCGCGCCCGCGCTGCTCGATGGCAAAGCGCTCGGCGATCATCAGCTCGCAGGGGTGCAGGGTGCCAGGGGCTTCTTCGCCGACCTTGAGGCTGGCGCTGAGCACGCCTTCGTTGCGCCCGCGGAAGATCGCCAGGGCGCGGTGCGACGGCGCGCTCTTCAGGGGCTCGTCGTGCTCGAAGTAGTCGCGGAACTTGGCGCCTTCCTCCTCCTTGCCGGCGACCACCCGGGCACTGAGGGTGGCGTGGTCCTTGAGGAAGCTGCGCAGGCTGCTGAGCAGGTTGGCATCTTCGGCGAAGCGTTCCATGAGGATGTACTTGGCGCCCTCGAGCACGGCCTTGACGTCGGCGAAGCCCTTTTCCGCGTCGATGAAGCGCTGGGCCTCCTGGTCCGGGGTCAGGGACGGGTCGGCGAACAGCGCGTCGGCCAGCTCGCCGAGGCCGGCTTCCAGGGCGATCTGGCCCTTGGTGCGGCGCTTCTGCTTGTACGGCAGGTAGAGGTCTTCCAGGCGGGTCTTGGTGTCGGCCAGGTTGATCTCGCGGGCCAGCTCGGGGGTCAGCTTGCCCTGCTCCTCGATGCTGGCGAGGATGCTGGCGCGGCGATCGTCCAGCTCGCGCAGGTAGCGCAGGCGCTCTTCCAGGTGGCGCAGCTGGGTGTCGTCCAGGCTGCCGGTGACTTCCTTGCGGTAGCGGGCGATGAAGGGCACGGTCGAGCCCTCGTCGAGCAGCGCCACGGCGGCGGCGACCTGTTGCGGGCGCACGCCCAGTTCTTCGGCGATGCGGTTGTTGATGCTGTCCATATAGAGCTACCCACACTGAAACGAAAAACCGGCCACGCAGACCACGGGCCAGACACGAAGCGGCGCATTATAAACACCGCCCGCCGGGGAGCTGGGAACCGTTCGGGGAAAAATCTGCTAACAATGGCCGGCCCGCCGCGCGCGGCGACTGGGCCATAATGCCGGGCATGTAAGCTGTTCCGTCCGTGCGGGCGGCGCAGATCCCCGGTCAAGGAGCCTCTATGAGCAGCACCGCCCCTACGCTGGAAGGCGAGAAAATCCTCGTCGTCGACGACGACGCGCGCCTGCGCCGCCTGCTCGAGCGCTTCTTCGACGAACAGGGCTACCGGGTGCGCACGGTGGAGAACGTCGAGCAGATGGACCGCCTGCTGTCGCGCGAACTGTTCAACCTGGTGGTGCTCGACCTGATGCTGCCGGGCGAGGACGGCCTGTCCGCCTGTCGCCGGTTGCGCGAGGGCAACAACCAGGTGCCGATCATCATGCTCACCGCCAAGGGCGACGAGGCCAGCCGCATCCAGGGCCTCGAATTGGGCGCCGATGACTACCTGGCCAAGCCGTTCAACCCGCGCGAACTGCTGGCGCGGATCAAGGCCGTGCTGCGCCGCCAGGCACCGGTGGTGCCGGGGGCGCCGGGCAGCGAGGACGAGACGGTGAGCTTCGGTGACTACCAGCTGTCGCTGGCCACCCGCGAGCTGAAGAAGGGCGAGGAGGTGCACATGCTCACCACCGGCGAATTCGCCGTGCTCAAGGCCCTGGTGCAGCATGCCCGCGAGCCGCTGACCCGCGACAAGCTGATGAATCTGGCCCGCGGCCGCGAGTGGGACGCGCTGGAGCGCTCGATCGACGTGCAGATCTCGCGCCTGCGCCGGCTGATCGAGCCGGACCCGTCCAAGCCGCGCTATATCCAGACCGTCTGGGGCGTGGGCTATGTGTTCGTGCCGGATGGTAATAAGTAGTGCCGATCGATCCCCTCCCCTGCGTTGCGAGCCGCCAGGCGGTCCCCGCTCAGCCATGAAAACCCCGCTGTGGTTCCCGCAAAGTTTCTTCGCCCGCACTCTTTGGCTGGTGCTGGTGGTGGTGCTGTTCTCCAAGGCGCTGACCCTGGTCTACCTGATGATGAACGAGGACGTGCTGGTCGATCGCCAGTACAGCCACGGCGCGGCTTTGACCCTGCGTGCCTACTGGGCGGTGCCGCCGCAGGACCGCGAACTCGTCGCCGCGGCGGCGGGGCTGAAGCGGGTGCCGTTCAACAAGGTGCCGGCCAGCGAGCAGCACTGGCCCTACAGCGAGATATTCCAGCGCCAGATGCAGGCCGAGCTGGGGCCGGACACCGAAGTGCGGGTGCGGGTCAATAGCCCGCCGGCGCTCTGGGTTCACGCGCCCAACCTGGGCGATGACTGGCTGCGCGTGCCGCTCTACCCGCACCCGCTGCGCGGTCAGCGGATCTGGAGCGTGCTCGGCTGGTTCCTCGGCATCGGCCTGCTGTCCACCGCCGCGGCCTGGATCTTCGTGCGCCAGCTCAGCGCCCCGCTCAAGCGCCTGGTGTTTGCCGCCCGGCAGATCGGCCAGGGGCGCAGCGTGCGCCTGCCGGTCAGTGATACGCCCAGCGAGATGACCGAGGTCTATCGGGCCTTCAATCAGATGGCCGAGGACGTCGAGCAGGCGGCCCGCGAGCGCGAGCTGATGCTGGCCGGGGTGTCCCACGACCTGCGCACGCCGCTGACCCGCCTGCGCCTGTCCATGGAGTTCCTCAACAGCGACTCGGAGTTGACCGAGGACATGGTCCGCGACATCGAGGACATGGACGCGATTCTCGACCAGTTCCTCGCCTTTATCCGCGACGGCCGTGACGAGCCCTTGGAAGAGCTCGATCTGGGCGAGCTGATCCGCGAGGTGGTGACGCCCTACAACCAGCAGCAGGAGCTGGTGCGCCTGTGCCTGGAGCCGCTGCCGGCTATGCCGCTGCGCCGGGTGTCGATCAAGCGCCTGCTGGTCAACCTGATCGAGAACGCCCTGCGCTACGGCGGCGATGCGGTGGAGGTGGCCGCCTACCTGTCCGGCAACCACGGTGCGCCCTATGCCGTGCTCAGCGTGCTCGACCGCGGCGCCGGCATCGATCCGGCCGAGCTGAGCAGCATCTTCAATCCGTTCATCCGCGGCGACCGCGCCCGTGGCGGCCAGGGCGCCGGGCTCGGCCTGGCCATCGTAAAGCGCATCGCCGCGCTGCACGGCGGCAGCGTCGAGCTGCGCAACCGCTCTGGCGGTGGCCTGGAGGCGCGGGTGTGCCTGCCGCTGGGGCTGCTGCTGCCGCGCGACGCGGTGTGATTACCGCCCTAGCCGCGGCCCTTGGTGCGGGTCTGGTGCGGCATGGCGGTTTTCTCGATGTACTCGATGATCATCCCGGCGACGTCCTTGCTGGTGGTGTTTTCGATGCCGCCCAGGCCGGGCGAGGAATTCACCTCCATCACCAGCGGACCGTGGTGGGAGCGCAGGATGTCCACCCCGGCGACCGACAGGCCCATGACCTTGGCCGCGCGGATGGCGGTCATGCGTTCCTCCGGGGTGATCTTGATCAGGCTGGCCTCGCCGCCGCGGTGCAGGTTGGAGCGGAATTCGCCGGGCTTGGCCTGGCGCTTGATCGCCGCGATCACCTTGTCGCCGACCACGAAGCAGCGGATGTCCGCGCCGCCGGCTTCCTTGATGTACTCCTGCACCATGATGTTCTGCTTGAGGCCCATGAACGCCTCGATCACCGACTCGGCGGCCTTCTGGGTTTCGCACATGACCACGCCGATGCCCTGGGTGCCCTCCAGCACCTTGATGATCAGCGGCGCGCCGTTGACCATCTGGATCAGGTCGGGAATGTCGTCCGGCGAGTGGGCGAAGCCGGTCACGGGCAGGCCGATGCCCTTGCGCGAGAGCAGTTGCAGCGAGCGCAGCTTGTCGCGCGAGCGGGTGATGGCCACCGACTCGTTGAGCGGAAACACCCCCATCATCTCGAACTGGCGCAGCACCGCGCAGCCGTAGAAGGTCACCGAGGCGCCGATCCGCGGGATCACCGCGTCGAACCCCTCCAGCGGCTCGCCGCGGTAGTGGATCTGCGGTTTGTGGCTGGCGATGTTCATGTAGGCGCGCAGGGTGTCGATCACCACCATCTCGTGACCGCGCTGCTGCCCGGCTTCGACCAGGCGGCGAGTTGAATAGAGGCGCGGGTTGCGCGACAGGACGGCGATTTTCATGGGGCACCCGGAAGGTCGAGGAGCGAGGGTTTGTCTTGCACATAGGTCAGCGCCGGATTGACCACCAGCTGGCCGTCGATCAGCGCCTTGGAGCCCAGCAGCACCCGATAGCGCATGGTCTTGCGGCAGGTCAGGGTGAACTCGACGGTCCAGCGGCGATCGCCGAGTATCAGCTCGGTGCGGATCACGTAGCGGCTCTGCACGTGGCCGGTGGAGCTCTTGATGCGCTTGACCGCCACCAGCGGCGCCTCGCAGCGATGGCGCCGCTGCACCAGGGTGCCGAGGTGCGCGGTGAAGCGCACCCAGTCGGCGCCGTCGCGTTCGAACGGCTGGATATCGCTGGCGTGCAGGCAAGAGGTGCTGGCACCGGTGTCGATCTTCGCGCGCAGACCGACCATGCCCAATTCCGGCAGGTTGATCCATTCGCGCAGGCCGATCACGCTGAGATGGTCGAAGGTCTTCACACTGGGCTGTTTCCGTCGGGCCTTGCTGGCCTATGGTCCCGGCATTCTAGTTGTGCGTCGGGGCAACTGCATCAGGCAGAATCGCCGTGCAGCGGCATTTTTTGATCGAGAGAGCGATGAGCGAGAAAGACGACGACAAGGTGCGCCTGGACAAGTGGCTGTGGGCGGCGCGCTTCTACAAGACCCGCGCCCTGGCCAAGGCCGCTATCGAAGGGGGCAAGGTGCATTGCCGTGGCGAGCGCTGCAAGCCGAGCAAGGAGCCCAAGGTGGGCGACGAACTGGTGATCCGCACGGGCTTCGACGAACGCACGGTGGTGATCCAGGCGCTGTCGGTGGTGCGCCGTGGCGCGCCCCAGGCCCAGGAGCTGTACGCCGAAACCGCCGACAGCATCGTTCGCCGCGAACAGGCCGCGGCGCAGCGCAAGGCCGGTGCCCTGGGCGTGCAGACCGATGGCCGGCCGACCAAGAAACAGCGTCGCCAGCTGCACCAGTTCCGCGGTGACCGGGACGACTGAGGGCGATGCAGTGCGGCCGGCGGCGCAGCCTGGTCAGGCCGCGCGCTGTGGGTTGACCACCAACAGCCGGTTGATCAGCGGCAGCCGCTGCAACAGCGTCCATAGCGGCTGACAGAGCCAGGCCAGACCCCTGGCGATGTGGCCGGCCAGTGGCGTGCAGTAACCCCAGGCGTAGCTGACCAGGGCGATGAACAGCCCGCCAACGGCCACGTCCACCAGCCAATGGGCGCCGGCGACCAGGCGCGGCAGCATGAACAGCACCACCAGTGCCAGGCTGGCGGCCAGCTTCCAGCCGCGGCTGAACTGCGCCATGAACAGGCCCCAGAGCAGCAGCACCGAGGCGTGGTCGCCGGGAAAGCTGCGGCTGGAGCGGTCCTTCAGCTCGAACAGACGCTCCAGCTCGGGGAAGGCGCCGCTCAGGTGGTAGGTGCCCGCAACCAGGGTCGAGGGGCTGGCATGCTGCCAGTCGAGGACACCGACCAGTTTGTTGAACAGCACGCGGATGACCAGCAGCATCAGCAGCAGGCCGAGGAAGGTGAACAGCGCCGGACGCAGCTCACCCGCGCGGAACACCCAGCGCGAGTGCAGCATCAGGGCTAGCATCAGCACGCCGACCAGGGCATCGCTCAGGCGCGTGCTGGTCACGGCCCAGAAACCGTCCCACAGCGCGGAGTGGCCCAGCGAGCCGTTGAGGCTCTGGAACAGCCACAGGTCGGCGCCGTCCCACAGCGCGCGGGTGGCCGGCAGCAGCCAGCTGGCGAGCACGGCAGCGGCCAGCAGGTTGAGGCCGAGCAGGGCCGGCCATCGCCAGGCGGCTTGGATGCGGTTGTCTTTATCCATAGAATGTCGCTCCTTAAATAGTCATCCCTGAAAATGGCGACGCGTTTATAAAGATGTCGCGCCGTTTTGTCATCTGTTGTTCACATCTGGTTGCCCAATGCACGATTTCGATCACACTCAGCGTTTCCTCTTCGACGACACCGATGTCCGCGGTGAGCTGGTCGGCCTGGGCGAGAGCTACCGGCACGTGCTGGCCAAGCACCGCTATCCGCAGCCGGTCGCCCAGCTGCTCGGCGAATTGCTGGCGGCGGCGTCGCTGCTGATCAACACCCTGAAATTCGACGGCCTGCTGGTGCTGCAGGTGCGCTCCTCCGGGCCGGTGCCCCTGTTGATGGTCGAGTGCTCCAGCGACGGAGAGCTGCGCGGCATCGCCCGTTACCACGAAGAGCAGGTGGCGAGCGACGCGGGACTGCGCGAGCTGATGCCCGATGGCGTGCTGGCGATGACCGTCGACCCGAAGCTGGGCCAGCGTTACCAGGGCATCGTCGACCTGGACGGCGCCACCCTGGCCGACTGCCTGACCAACTACTTCGCCACCTCCGAGCAGCTGCCCACACGCTTCTGGCTGTGTGCCGACGGTCAGCGCGCCCGCGGGCTGTTGCTGCAGCAGCTGCCGGCCGATCGTCTGAAGGAAGCCGAGGCGCGCCAGGCCAGCTGGGAGCACGTGGTGACCCTGGCCGGCACCCTGACCACCGAGGAGCTGCTCGGTCTGGACAACGAGACCCTGCTGCACCGCCTGTACCACCAGGAGCCCCTGCGCCTGTTCGAGCCGCGCCAGCTGTGCTTCCGCTGCAGCTGCTCGCGCGAGCGCTCGGCCCGGGCGCTGGTCAGCCTGGGCCAGGCCGATGCCGAGCTGCTGCTCAGCGAGCATGACGGGCAGGTGCTGATCGACTGCCAGTTCTGCAACCAGCAGTACGCCTTCGATGCCGCCGACGTCGCCCAGTTGTTCGCCGGTGGTGGCAGCGAGGCGCCCTCCGATACCCGCCACTGAGTCGATAGCGGGCGTCTATCGGCCCGCTTGGCGGTTCGGGTACTGCCAAGGCATGTGCTTTCTGGCATACTCCCGCGACTTTTTTCTCGCTGTAGTAGTGTGTCAATCTTTACTACAAATCGTTTGGAAGACTCGGCCCGCGGGCCGACGGGGACCCACATGACGCAAGCCAACAACGCCGTGTACACCGACATCAGCACTGCCCAACTGGTCGAAGAAGCCCTCCGTCGCGGCGAAGGCGAACTGGCCGCCAACGGCTCGCTGGTGGTCCGTACCGGCCATCGCACCGGCCGCTCGCCCGCCGACCGCTTCATCGTCCAGGAGCCGAGCACCGAGGCGAAGATCGCCTGGGGGCCGATCAACCGGCCGTTCCCGGCGGACAAGTTCGATGCCCTGTGGGATCGCGTACAGGCCTTCTCCGACGCCCAGAACAGCTTCGTCTCCCATGTCCACGTAGGTTCGGCCGAGGCCCACTACCTGCCGGTCAAGATGACCACCGCCACCGCCTGGCAGAACCTGTTCGGCCGCTGCCTGTTCATCAATCCAGAGCAGTACAACCCGGCCGCCAAGGTCGAGTGGCAAGTGCTCAACGTCGCCAACTTCGAGTGCGTGCCCGAGCGTGACGGCACCAACTCCGACGGCTGCGTGATCATCAACTTCGCCGCCAAGAAGGTGCTGATCGCCGGCATGCGCTACGCCGGCGAGATGAAGAAGGCCATGTTCAGCGTGCAGAACTTCCTGCTGCCGGAAGCCGACGTGCTGCCGATGCACTGCGCCGCCAACATCGGCGAAGACGGCGACGTGACGCTGTTCTTCGGCCTGTCCGGCACCGGCAAGACCACCCTGTCGGCCGACGAGAGCCGCTACCTGATCGGCGACGACGAGCATGGCTGGGGCGAGGGCGTGGTGTTCAACATCGAGGGTGGCTGCTACGCCAAGTGCATCGACCTCTCGGAGAAGAACGAGCCGGTGATCTGGAAGGCCATCCAGTTCGGCGCCGTGCTGGAGAACGTGGTGCTCGACGAGCAGCGCGTGCCGGACTACAGCGACGACAGCCTGACCCAGAACAGCCGCGCCGCCTACCCGCTGCAGCACGTCGAGAAGCGCAGCGAGCGCAATCTCGGCGGTGAGCCGAACGCGGTGATCTTCCTCACCTGCGACCTCACCGGGGTCCTGCCGCCGGTGTCGATCCTCAACGAAGAGCAGGCGGCCTACCACTTCCTCTCCGGCTACACCGCGCTGGTCGGCTCCACCGAGATGGGCTCGGGCAGCGGCATCAAGTCGACCTTCTCCACCTGCTTCGGCGCGCCGTTCTTCCCGCGCCCGGCCGGCGAGTACGCCGAGCTGCTGATCAAGCGCATTCGCGGCTTCGGCTCCAAGGTCTACCTGGTCAACACCGGCTGGACCGGCGGCGGTTACGGCGTCGGCAAGCGCTTCAACATTCCCACCACCCGTGGGGTGATCGCGGCCATCCAGAGTGGCGCGCTGATCGGAACCGAGACCGAGCACCTGCCGATCATCAACCTCAACGTACCCAAGTCGGTGCCGGGTGTGGAAACCAATCTGCTCAACCCGCGCAACACCTGGGAGGACCAGAACGCCTACGACGAGGCCGCCAAGGGCCTGGCCAAGCTGTTCATCGACAACTTCCAGAAGTTCGAGGTCTCCGAGGCCATCAAGAACGCCGGCCCCCAGCTCTAAGCCGGCAGCCGCGACACAGAAAACCGCCTTCGGGCGGTTTTCTTTTGTCCGAAGCAAGGCGGCGCTGGGCGGCTCAGGCTTTGGCTTTGGCTGGGCAGCATTACAGGGCCTGTAGCGTCGGCGCCTTTGGCTGGCGCAGGTGCGTGAGCAGGGCCGGCAGCAGATGGGCGGCGTCGGGGCCGACCCCGCGCAAGGTGGCCGAGGCGAAGTTGCGCTGCCTGGGCTGGCCCATAAAGAACAGTCCCGGTACCTGGCTGGCGCGGCCGTCGCGTTGTAGCAGCAGGCCCTCCGCATTCTGCGCGGGCAGCTCGGCGAGAAACGACAGGTTGGGGCGGAATCCGGTGGCGAATATCAGCGCATCGCCAGGTTCGCGGCGGCCATCGGCCCAGATCAGGGCGTCGCCCTCGACGCGCCGAAACATGCGGCGCTGGCGGTAGCGTCCCTCGCGCAGGGCACGCCGGTAGCGTCCGTCGTCCAACACCGGCGTGCCCTGGTCGCTGAGCCAGCGGGTGCGCTCCAGGCCGCTCCAGTGCAGCCAGGCATGGAAGTCGAGGCCGAGCAGGCGCTGGGGGAAGAAGCGGACCGGCGCTCGGGTGGCCAGGCTCACCTCGGCGACCGCGGCCAGTTCGTGGGCGATCTGCACCGCCGAGTTGGCGGCGCCGACTACCACCACGCGCTGGCCGGCAAAGGGCTGGGTGTTGCGGTAGGCACTGCTGTGCAGCACGCGGCCGCGGAAGCCTTCGAGCCCGCTGATAGGCGGGATGTAGGGCTGGCTGAAAGCGCCCGAGGCGACCACCAGGGCGTCGCACTGGTAAGCCAGGCCATCGGCGTCCTGCAGCCGAAAGCCGGTGCCCTGGCGGCTGACCCGCTCGATACGGCTGTTGCAGCGGATCGGCAGCCGAAAGTGCGCGGCATACAGCTCCAGATAGCGCACCACTTCGTCGCGCCGCGGGTAGTGTCTGGGCGCTGCGGGGAAGGGCAGTTCTGGCAGCGCGGAGTAGGCGGCTGGGGAGAACAGTTGCAGGCTGTCGTAATAGTGGCGCCAGCTGCCACCCGCACGGTCTGCGGCCTCGACAATCAGAAAGTCCACGCCCTGGCGCTGCAGCTGTCGGCCCATGGCCAGGCCAGCCTGGCCGGCGCCAATGATGATCACGGCATGTTGCTTTGGTGTAATCATATGTGTGCACCTATGCACGTAATGGCTCGTTAAAAATGGCGTGCCTGTGGCGGCGGTCGGTCAGCCGGGGGCGCCGGGACAGCAGTAGGGCGCTATGCGCTTGCACTCACGCAGCGTCGCTTCCAGGCGGTTGACGATGGCCGGGCCATCCACCTCGTAGAAGACCTGGCGTCCCTCCCTGGCGGTGCGCAGGATGCCGGCCTCCTGCAGCGTTTGCAGGTGGCGCGAAACGACCGAGCGTTCCTGCGGCAGTTCGGCGGCGATCGCGCTGATGTCGGCGCGCCCCAGCAGCATCACGCGCTTGAGCACGCCGATGCGCGAAGGCTCGCAGAGGGCCTTGAAGAAGGTGCTGTCGAAGGTGGCGATGGCCGCCTCGATGGCTTGTTGTCTGCTGATTGGCGAGTCGTTCATGGCGAGCAATTTATGTGCATTTATATGCACGCGTCAATCGGTGGGACGGCCCGGTCCGTGCCCGTTCGTTCGCCCGGAGCCGGCCGGGGCGCCTACAATGGCTGCCCTGAGCGTGTTTGCTCGAAGGAATGGCCCCATGTACCAGCAAAGCCTCGCCGAGGTATTCGGCTTTCAGCAGTTGCGCGCCGGTCAGCGGCAGGTGATCGAGGCCGTGCTGGCCGGACGCTCGGCGGCGGCGATCTTCCCCACCGGCTCGGGCAAGTCGCTGTGCTACCAGTTGCCGGCGTTGCACCTGCCGCACCTGACCCTGGTGGTGTCGCCGCTGCTGGCGCTGATGCAGGACCAGCTGGCCTTTCTCGCGCGCCACGGCATCAGTGCCGCCAGCATCGACTCGGCGCAGAGCCGCGAGCAGGCCGCCGAGGTGATGAACCGCGCCAGGTCCGGCGCGCTGAAGATCCTGATGATCTCGGTGGAGCGCCTGAAGAACGAGCGCTTCCGTAACTTTATCGCCCAGGTGCCGATCTCCCTGCTGGTGGTCGACGAGGCCCACTGCATCTCCGAGTGGGGCCACAACTTCCGCCCGGACTACCTGAAGTTGCCCGATTACCAGCGTCAGTTCGCCATTCCCCAGGTGCTGTTGCTGACCGCCACCGCCACCCCGCAGGTGGTGGCCGACATGCAGCGCAAGTTCGCCATTGCCGCGGACGATGTGGTGACCACCGGCTTCTACCGCGCCAACCTCAACCTGCTGGTCGAGCCGGTCAGTGGCGCGGACAAGCGCCGTCGCCTGGTCGAATGGCTGGTCGCCAGGCCCGGCCAGCCGAGCATCGTCTATGTCACCCAGCAGAAGAGCGCCGAGCAGGTCGCCGAGCACCTGAGCCGCCAGGGCGTCCCGGCCAGCGCCTACCATGCCGGCATGGCCCATGAGGCGCGCGAGGCGATTCAGCGCCAGTTCATGGCGGGGCGGATCAACTGCATCGTCGCCACCATTGCCTTCGGCATGGGCATCGACAAGCGCGACATCCGCAACGTGGTGCACTTCGACCTGCCCAAGTCGATCGAGAACTACAGCCAGGAGATCGGCCGCGCCGGACGCGATGGCCTGGCCTCGGACTGCCTGGTACTGGCCAATCGCGACAGCCTCAACCTGCTGGAGAACTTCGTCTATGGCGATACCCCGGAGCAGGGGGGCATTCGCCGGGTGCTGGACGAGCTGCAGGCTGCCGGCGAGGACGGCCAGTGGGAACTGATGCTGGGGGCCCTCAGCGAGCGCAGCAACATCCGCCCGCTGCCGCTCAAGACGCTGCTGGTGCAGCTGGAGCTGCGCGGCATCATCGCCCCGCGCTACGCCTACTTCGCCGAATACCGCTTCAAGTACCTGATCGAGCCGGCGGACCTGCTGGCCCGCTTCGAGGGCGAGCGCCGCCGGTTCGTCGAGGCCCTGGTGGCCAGCGCGCCCCGGGCGCGCACCTGGTGCACCCTGGATTTCGAGGCGCTGTACCGCCAGCATCAGGCCGAGCGGAGCCGGGTGGTCAAGGCGCTGGACTATTTCCAGGAGCAGGGCTGGATCGAGCTGGAAAGCAAGCAGATGACCGAGGTCTATGCCCTGCTCGAGCCGCAGTTCGAGGCGTCGGCGCTGAGCGCCGACCTGCACCAGTACTTCCGCCAGCAGGAAGGCAGCGAGATCGCCCGCATTCACGCCATGCTCGGGCTGTTCGAGAGCGGGCAATGCCTGAGTCGGCGCCTGGCCGGCTATTTTGGCGACGCCCAGGCGCCGCAGCGCTGCGGCCACTGCTCCGTGTGCCAAGGCCAGGTGGCTCAGCTGCCGCAGCCACCGGCGTTGGCGGCGCTGGAGGGGCAGGATCTGCAGCGCCTGTGCAGCGACCTTATCCAGCGCCACCGGCAGGCACTGGGCGAGGCGCCCAGCGCCGAATGCCTGACCCGTTTTCTCTGCGGTGTCAGCGCGCCGTTGCTGACCAAGCTCAAGGCGCGCAGCCTGCCCGGGTTTGCCGCGCTGGAGGCCTACCCCTACGCCGCGGTGCGCGACTGGGTGTTGGCCCAGGTGCCGGCCCAGCCGGACTAGTCCGTCGCGCCGCCCGTCCCGCGGGCGCGGCGCGCAGCCCGACCCTGGTCCAGGGTCCAGGCCACCAGCTGGCGGGTCAGCTCATCCCCAGCCTGGCCGAAGGCCGTCACCATCGCCGCCACCGAGCGTTCGGCCGCCGCCTGGCGCACCACGAAGCGACGGCTGGCGAGGATGCGTCGGCTGCCGGCCTGCACCAGGCGCGCTTCCAGGTGAATATGGGCCTGCGGTTGGTGGCCCCGGTACTCGCCGTGGAAGGCGCGCAGGTCGCTGTCCAGCAGCAGGTCGGCGCGCAGGCCGCTGCCGTCGCCGCTCACCGCGGCCAGGCGACCGTCGTCGCGAAAGCCGTCGAGCAGGCGGTCGCGCAGCAGCAGGGTGGCGCGGTCGACCCAGCGCGTGCCCTGGTAGGCGCTGAGGCGGTCGCCCTGGGGCAGCACGGCGATCCGCGTGCTGTCGAGCAGGGCGCTGGCGGCGGGGGTGTTGACCCGCAATGCCCAGTCGAGCGGCGCGCCACGCTGCACCTGGCCGGGCAGGGCGCTGGCCGGCAACCGATAGAGCGCCAGGGGCTCGCTCTCGGGCAGCAGCGTGCAGGCGCCGAGCAGGCCGCCCAGCAGCAGGATGCCGAGCAGGCGCTTCATGGCTGGTACTCCTCGATCCGTTCACTGCGCAGCAGGTAGCCGGCGGGGTCCTGCTCCAGGCGCCGGGAGAAGGCGCGCAACGCGCCGAGGGTATCGCGCAGCTCGCTGATCGCCGGCCCCAGTTCGCCGAGCCCCTGCAGGCCGCTGTCGAGCGCCTCGCGGTTGTCGCTGAGCAGGCGATCGAGGTTGCGGCTGCTGCGCTCCAGCGAGGCCATCAGGCGTCCGGCGTTGGCCAGGGTCTGGCGCCCCTCGCCGTCGAGCAGCTGGTGGGCGCTGCGCATCAGTCTCGCCGTCTCTTCGCTGGCGGCGCCAAACTGCTGCAGGCTCTGGCGCAACTGGTCGCGCCGCTCGGCGACGCTGGCGGTGGTCTGTTCCAGGTGCTCGAGGGTGCGGGATACGCGCTCGATATTGGCGTCGGAGAACAGCCGGTCGACGCGGTTGAGCAGGCGGGTGAGGGTCAGCAGCAGGTCGTCGCCATTGGTCATCAGGCGCGCCAGCGGTGAACGCTCGGCGATGATCTCGGGCGGCTGCCCGCCGCGACCCTCGAGTCTGGGGCTCTGCGGGGTGCCGCCAAGCAGCTGGATCACCGCGATACCGGTGATCCCGGTGATCGACAGGCGGGCGCGGGTGTCCCGCTTGATCGGCGCCTGGCTCAGCACGCGGATGC
The DNA here is from genome assembly GCF_024397895.1 of Pseudomonas benzenivorans. Classification (NCBI taxonomy): domain Bacteria; kingdom Pseudomonadati; phylum Pseudomonadota; class Gammaproteobacteria; order Pseudomonadales; family Pseudomonadaceae; genus Pseudomonas; species Pseudomonas benzenivorans. The sequence goes on along the minus strand of NZ_CP073346.1, from coordinate 2,225,071 downwards.
GCACGCGCACCTGGCGTGGGTCGACGGGGTCGAGGTCGAGGCTGGCCACCTCGCCGATGGTGATGCCGCTGTACTGCACGGCGCTGCCCTTGGACAGACCGCTGACGGTCTCGTCGAAGATCACCACGTAGTCGCTGAGTTCCTGGTCGGCCGTGGACTTGTTCAGCCACAGGGCGAACAGCAGCGCCGCCGCCAGGCTCAGCACGGCGAACAGGCCGATCAGCACGTGGTGGGCGCGCGGTTCCATTCAGGCCCTCCCCGACACGCCGGCGGCGGCCCGTTCGGCCGCGCGTCCGCGCGGGCCGTGAAAGTAGTCGCGAATCCACGGATCGTCGTAGGCGGCGACCTGCTCCAGGCTATCGACCACCAGTACCCGCTGATTGACCAGCACCGCCACCCGGTCGCACAGGCTGTACAACGCGTCGAGGTCGTGGGTGACCAGCAGCACACTCAGTCCCAGGGCATCGCGCAGGGTGCGCAGCAGCTGGTCGAAGGCTCCCGCGCCAATCGGATCGAGGCCGGAAGTGGGCTCGTCGAGAAACAGGATTTCCGGATCCAGGGCCAGGGCCCGCGCCAGGGCGGCGCGCTTGATCATGCCGCCGGACAGCTCGCCCGGGTATTTTTTGCCGGCCTCCAGCGGCAGGCCGACCAGGGCCAGCTTGACCTGGGCCAGGTGCTCGGCCGCCGGCCGCGGCAAGCCGGCATGCTCGATCAGCGGCAGGGCGATGTTCTCGGTCACCGTCAACGAGGTAAACAGTGCGCCGCGCTGGAACAGCACGCCGAAGCGTCGCTCCATGCGCGTGCGCTGCGCCGGCGCCAGGCTCAGCAGGTCTTCGCCGAACACCCGCACGCGGCCGGAGGTCGGCCGGCGCAGACCGAGGATGCTGCGCAGCAGCACCGACTTGCCGGTGCCCGAGCCGCCGACCACCCCGAGCACCTCGCCGCGCAACAGCTGCAGCTGCAGGTCCTGGTGCACCACCTGCGCGCCGAAGCGGTTGCACAGGTCGTGCACGTCGATGATCACCTCGCCGCTCACCAGCCCATCTCCATCAGAAACAGCGCGGCCACCGCGTCCAGCAGGATTACCACGAAGATCGACTGGACCACGCTGGAGGTGGTGCGCTCGCCCACGGACTGGGTGCTGCCGGTGACCTTGAAGCCCTCCAGGCAGCCGATCACCGCGATCAGGAAGGCGAACAGCGGGGCCTTGGCCATGCCCACCAGGAAGTGCCTCATGGCGATCTTCTCCTGCAGGATGGCCAGGTACATGGTCGGCGTGATGTCCAGGGTCAGGGCGCAGACCACGGCGCCGCCGAGGATGCCGCTGAGCATGGCGACGAAGGTCAGGATCGGCAGGGCGATCAGCAGCGCCAGCACCCTGGGCAGCACCAGCAACTCCAGGGGGCTGAGGCCGAGGGTGCGGATCGCGTCGACCTCCTCGTTGGCGCGCATCGAGCCGATCTGCGCGGTGAAGGCGCTGGCCGTGCGCCCGGCCACGAGGATCGCGGTGAGCAGCACGCCGAACTCGCGCAGGAAGGAGAAGGCCACCAGGTTGACCGTGTAGAAGCTGGCGCCATAGCCGGCCAGCACGGTGGCGCCGAGAAAGGCCACCACCGCGCCGACCAGGAAGGTCAACAGGGCGACGATGGGCAGGGCATTGAGCCCGCTCTGCTCCAGGTGCACCACGAGCGAGGTGACGCGCCAGCGGCTGGGGCGCCAGAGGCTGGCGAGCAGGGCGGCCAGGGTCAGGCCGATAAAGCCGAGCAGGGCGCCGCTCTGCCGCCACAGGCCCTCCAGGGCGGCGCCGATGGTGCCGAGCAGCTCGTGCAGGGTCGAGGGCCGGCGTGCCGGCGCCGCGGGCGCCGCGCCGGCCATGGCCTGACAGACCACCTTGAGCAGGGCGCGGCGTTCGTCCGGCAGTCCCGGGGCGCTGGTTGCCAGTTCGACCAGGCGCTGACTGCCGAGCAATTCCACCAGCAGGGCGGCGCCGGCGGTGTCGAGCGCGCCCAGACCTGCGAGCTCTACCGCCGCGTCGTCCGGCACGCTGCCGCGCAAGGCCAGCACCTGGGGTTGCAGTGCGGTGTAATGGGGCAGGGTCCAGTCGCCGCCGATCTGCAGGCCGGGGGCGGCGTCCCTGCCGCGCGACTGACACGGGGTGATGTACGGGGTGGCGCTCATAGCCCCAAGCTTAGTTCGCGGCCGTCACCTGCGACGGATCGGGAGCCGAGGACGCCCGAATAGCTAGCCAGCGGTCTTGGCCGACGGGGCTTGCTTCAGGCCCGACTCGCGCCGCGCTCACCCGATTGTGGGACTTTGCGGGCGATTGCAGGTCGGTCATTCTGCGTGACGTGCTTCACGAACGTGGTGAAGGCACCGCCCCGCCTACTGAACCGCCAATGGAAGAAAGGATTCGACCATGAAAGAGCAACGCAAACTCCCGGCGCTACGCGCGCACATCGACCAACTGATCGGCAAAGGCTGGGTCATCGCCGGCCGCAATCCCCTGGCGCTGCGCAAGGGCCGCAAGAGCTGGGTGGTCAACCACGGCATGCTGATCAGCGAAGACCTCGCCGCCTAACGTCCCCCACCCGAGCGCTGACGCCCGCGGGCGTATCGCCGGCTCTGACGCCTCAGCGCTTGCTTGCGTCTGAGGCGGAACTCGTCCCGCAGCGTCCGCACGACCTTCCAGACACCGACGCATGAGCCCCGTCACGGCGCCTGCAGAGGATGCCGGCTTCGCTGGGGCGAACATTGACCGTGCAATTCGAACAAAAAAGGGCACGCCGCTGGCGTGCCCTTTTTTGTTGGCGCGGCGCTCGTGGGCGGCAAAGAGTCCGTTGGGGGCGGTCGATGCACTGCGCGTTTCCAGGCAGTTGGGGGTCGACTTCAGACATTCGCGCCACGCGTTGCAGCGCTAGCGTAGCCGGGTGCTATTTCAGCCCGACAACCTTGGAGCAGACATGCAACCTATCACCGTACTTCGCGACACCACCCCCGTCCCGGTCATCGATGCCTGCAAGTGGGAGCGCATCGGCGGCGATCCGCACACCGTCAACCTCAATGCCTACACCTCCGAAGACGGCAAGAAGATCATGGGCACCTGGATCTGCACCCCCGGCAAGTGGCGGGTCGCCTATGACAAGTGGGAGTACTGCCACTTCCAGGAAGGCTACTGCATCATCACCCCGGACGGTCAGGAGCCGATCCACCTCAAGGCCGGCGACATCTTCGTGGTCGAGCCGGGCATGACCGGTACCTGGGAAGTGGTCGAGACCGTGCGCAAGTACTTCGTCTTCGCCTGACCCGCTCTGCGCTTCGTACCAGTGTTTTTTGCCCGCCGTTGCGGGCTTTCTTCCCACCGCCTCAGGGATGGGCCTGGCGGTTCTCGGCTGCCAGGGATATCAGCTACTCCTGGTGTGCTCACTGGGCGTGCGGCGTCAGCTTGCATCGACCGCCGCGCGCACTTTGACGTTCACGTAGGCGGTCAGCGCAGTCTTGAGTTCTTCGATCAGGGCTGCGCGTTCGGCCGGTTCCGCGCGGTCGAACTGGGCAATGATGCCCCGCGTGATCTCGCTCATGATGATCAGGGTTTGACTGAGTGAGCGCGCGGTCAGGTGCGGCGCAGCATCCTTCAGCGCGCGCTCGACTTGTTGCAGGAGGCTGTCGCGCAGACCGCTGACGAGCCCTTCGAACTCGCTGTTTACCGGGCTGCCGGCGAACAGGCAGACGAACCCGGCTGAGCGGCCCTGGATGGCGGCGATGCCATCCACGAGCCGGGCGATGAAAGGCCCGAGATCCTGGAGCCGAGTGGCTTCTACAGAGGCCAATTCCTGCGCCAATTGCTCAACGTCCTCCTGCAGCCGCGCAACCAGCGCCTGTACCAGAGCGTCCTTGTTCGGAAAGAACTGATAGATCGTACCGACCGGCAATCCCGCGCGCGCCGCCACCTGCTTGGTGGACAGGGCCTCGTAGCCGATGTCCCGTAGCAGTTCTCCGGTGGTCAGGAGGATTTTTTCCACGCGAGCCTTGCTGCGCTCCTGTTGCGGCCGTTTTTCCATCTCGTTCCCTCTGTTCTGGAGGTTGCGCGTTGACAACATGAAACCTCGTTCATATATTGCTTACGTGAACCGTTGTTCATGTTTTGCATTTTACCGCCACAGCTATCCGGAGTGCACTATGAAATCAATTGCAGGTGAAATCGATACCCCGGCGCTGGTGCTCGACGCGTCGGCGTTCGAGCGCAATGTCAGCCGCATGGCGGAGATTGCGGCGGCAGCGGGGATTCAGCTGCGGCCCCACGCGAAAACCCACAAGAGCGTGGAGATAGCCCGCGCCCAGCTTAAGGCCGGCGCGGTGGGGATCTGCTGCGCCAAACTCGGCGAGGCGGAGGTGCTCGGCGATGCCGGCATCCAGGGCCTGATGGTCACCTCACCCGTGGTGACGGCGAACGGCATTCGCCGGCTGGTCAGCCTTAATCAGCGGGTCGAGGGGTTGTCGGTGGTGGTCGATGACCTGGCCAATCTGCATGGCCTGGTTGCCGAGTTGGAGGACCAGGACAAGCCGCTGCGCGTGCTGATCGATATCGACATCGGACAGGAACGCACCGGCGTCAGGTCGCATCGCAAAGCCCTGGAGCTGGCTGCCGCGATCGAGGCCTGCCGCCACTTGCAACTGGTTGGGGTGCAGGGGTACGCGGGGCATCTGATGCATGTCGAGGACAGTGACGCCCGTGAAGTGCTGGTCAAGCTGGCGATGACGGAGTTGCAGGGCTACGTCATGGTCTTGCGGGAGCAGGGTCATGCGCTGCCCATCGTGACAGGCGGGGGCACCGGTACGTTCGAGTTCGACATCGCCGCGGGGGTGCTGAGCGAGTTGCAGACCGGCTCCTACGTGTTCATGGACACTCAGTACCGCGAGGTGCAGCGCCCCGATGGCGCGCAGTGGCCGTTCGAGCAAGCGCTGTTCGTCTACACCAGTGTGATCAGCGTGAACAACGATGGTTGGGTGACAACCGATGCAGGCCTCAAGGCCTTCGCGACCGATGGGCCCAACCCGGAAGTGTGGTCCGATGAGCTGCGGGGCAGCGACTATGCCTTCTTCGGTGATGAGCACGGCATGCTGATAGTCGAAGAGGGCACCCCGCGTCCGCAGCTAGGCGAGCTGATCGTCTGCGCGGCGCCCCATTGTGATCCAACGGTCAACCTCTACAGCGATTACCACCTGGTGCGTGACGGCGAGTTGCTGCGTACCCTGCCGATCGATGCCCGCGGGCGCTCAGCGTGAGGGCATCAGCATGACCATTACACGTCGCCTGATGGTGCGCCTGAGCCGGGGCTTGCTGCATCTCGCTGCCTTCCTGTCCCGGCGGCCCTCCTGGCAACCCATTTCCGACCGGTATCTGCAGATGCTGGCGCGCAAGGTCATCAAGGCCAGCGCCATTACCCCGGCGCGGGATCTGCACGAGCTCGGGAAACGTTGGCAGCTGGGGTTTTCCAGTATCGAAGACCATCCGATCATCGCGGTCACCGACGACACGGTGTACGCCGAAATCAGCACCGATTGCCCCTTGCGCGGCAGTGCCGACACCGCGGCGTGCTATCGCATGATGGAGTACGACCGCACGCTGCTTGAACATATCGGTGGCGAGTTCGTTGTCCTGCGCTCGCAGGCCCAGCCCGGCGTCAGCCGTTGCCAGGTTGCCATGCGCCGGCGCGGCGCCGACATGAGCGACCTGATACCCGCACATATCAACAACCCTTCCCACTAGACCAAGAGGTCACCATGGACTTTATCAGCATGCGTCAGAAGCTTTTTGACATGGCCGCACAACATAAGCCGATCGAGGGTTGTATCGCGATGCGGGTCGGTGCACTGGGCACCATCTATTGGGACGGCACGGGAGCGGTGCCGGTGTTTCACGAAGAGGAATGTGAGGTCGCTGCGGTTATCACCACCGACGCCCTGTCCTTCGAGAGGCTGGTTACGCGAGTCAGCAAGGTTAAGCCGCTGTTTCTGCTTGGCAAGCTCAAGGTGCAAGGGAACATGCAGTTGGCGATGCGGGCCGCGGAAATGTTCTGAAGGCGCGCGGCTGGCCAGCCTGTTGGCGCCCCGGTATCTGCGTCGGGAGGTGCGATTGCCTCGATGGGCTCAATGCCGGGGCGCACAGGCGCCCTGTGTGACCACGAGATATTTTCCCGGAAGGGGCGTTAGTCCTAGCTTACTTGGCAGGTTTTTGTTAATCATGGAGGCGTCGGTGTTTGTAGGCCGATTGCATCTGGCTAGAGCCGTGCGCTGCATTCCCACGCAGCCGGCGCCGCGACAGGAGGGCATGCAATCGACTGGAGCTCCGGCCCACGCAGTACCTCGAACGAACACCCAGGTCAAAACGAGGAAGCCCTATGCAAGTACAAGTGAACATCCATCAGATCGACGGTGACGCCCGACTTCAGAAGTGGATAGGTTCGACCCTGACCGACAGGCTCGAGCGCTACTCCGATCTGCTTACCCGCATAGAAGTGCACATCAGCGACGAGAATGCCCACAAGTCCGGGCCAGACGACAAGCGCTGCCAGATCGAGGCCAGGCCCAAGGGGCAGCAGGCCATTTCGGTGACCCACAAGGCCCAGGATCTGGAGCAGGCGGTGGACGGCGCCGGCGAAAAAATGCGCCACGCCCTCGAGCACCTGGTCGGCAAGCTCGAAGCCAGGGCGACTGCCCCGCGCAGCCTCAACAGCGCCAGCGAGGAGCCTGTCGATGCCCTGCTGCAGGAAGAGTTTCTGGCCAAGCAGGAAGAGCTCGACAGGGTTTAGTCTGTTCGGCCCGCCTGACCCATTCAACTGATTGATCACGAGGGGTTCCCATGCAGATGGGAACCCCTCTTCAGTTGTGCCTGCGCTTCGGGCGCTGCTGCATCTACCGCCTCTCGGCGAATCTGCCGCGGCGCATCTTCAGGGCTTACGGCTTTAGAACCAGGCGGATCGGCTCTAGCAGGCTTCCGGCAGCGGCTGACTGAGTAGCCCCACGATCTCATCGGCGGGACGCGGGCGACTGAACAGATAGCCTTGCAGCAGGTCGCAGCCCTCGCTGGTGAGGAAGTTCAGGTGAGCCTGGTCTTCCACGCCTTCGGCGACCACCTGCATGCCCAGCGAATGGGCCATGGTGATGATGGCCGAGAGGATCACGCCGTTGTTGTTCTCCTGCAGGTTGAGAATGAAACTTCGGTCGATCTTGAGGATGTCGATTGGCAGGGTCTGCAGGTAGCTCAGCGAGGAGTAGCCGGTGCCGAAGTCGTCGAGGGCGACCTTGACCCCCAGGTCGCGCAGTTCGTGGAGATTGGCCAGGGCCTGTTCGCGGCCCTGCAGCACGGCGGTTTCCGTCAGTTCGATGTACAGCTCGTCGGCACCCAGCTGATACTGGCGCAGCAGGCGGGCGACCTGGCGGGCGAAGCCTGGCTGGGCCAGTTGCACGCTGGACACGTTGACCGCCATCCGCAAGTCCGCCGTCTGGTCTTGCTTCCAGGCGGCGAGCTGGCCGGCGGCTTGCTCGAGCACCCACTGGCCAATCTGCAGGATCAGGCCGTTCTCCTCGGCCAGCGGGATGAACTGATCCGGCGGAACCCTGCCCAGCTCCGGGTCGTCCCAGCGGATCAGCGCCTCCACCGACTTGATGCGCAGGCTGCGGCTGTCGACTATCGGCTGGTAGTGCAGGTGGAAGTTGCAGGACTCCACCGCGCTGCGTAGCCGCTGGTCCAGGAGCACCCGCTCCTGGGAGCGCTCGGCGATGGCGCTGGAGAAAAACTGGTAGTTGCTCTTGCCGCGCGTCTTGGCCTGGTACATGGCCAGGTCGGCATGCTTGACCATATCTTCCACGCTGTTGCCGTCCTCGGGGTAGATGGCGATACCGATGCTGCAGCCGACATAGCATTCGCTGCCGTCGAGGTCGATCGGCTCGGCCAGCGCGTTGATGATGCGTTCGGCCACCGGGCCCGCCAGCTGGTCGACCTCCGGATGGTTGAGCAGCAGGGTGAACTCGTCGCCGCCCAGGCGCGCCATGTCGCGACTGACCTCGATGCCCACCGGGCGGCTCAGGTAGTCGTAGCCGCGCAGGTTGGCCTGGAAGATCTCCGTCACCTTGATCAGCAGCTGGTCGCCCGCCGCATGGCCCAGGGTGTCGTTGATGTGCTTGAAGTTGTCCAGGTCGAGAAACAGCAGGGCGAAGCGGCTCTGGTGCTGGCGGGCCTGCTCGATTTCGCGGCGCAGGGTCTTGATGAACATCAGCCGGTTGGGCAGTCCGGTCAGGCTGTCACTGAATGCCAGGTCGCGGATCCGTTCGTTGGATTGGTACAGGGCCAGGCTCATCTGGTTGAAGGAGCGACTCAGTTCGCCGATCTCGTCCGCGCTCTGCACGGTAACCTGCACCAGCTGTTGCTGCTGGCCGAGCGTCGCCAGGGCGTTGTTGAGACGCTCCAACGGCCTGATGAACTGGCCGCGCAGCACCAGCAACAGCAGCGGCACGGACAGGGCGATGGCCCCCAGGCAGATGAGCAGCACCAGGTTGCCGATCTTGCGTGATTCGTTGAGCAGAACGGTTTCGGGAACCAGTAGATGAATCCACAGGTCGTCGGTCAGGCGCCTGGCCTGATGCTGATAGGCCTGGTCGGCAAGGCGGACCTGGCGCTCGCCTTCGGACGCCGAGGTCAGGGCCGCCAGGGTGGACGGCTGGAGCAGGCCGGAGTCCTCGAGCTCTTGTGATGCGGCCAGAGGCCGGCCTCGGGCGTCGCTCAGGGCAATGCCGCCCTTGGGCCAGGGCGAGGGCGTCAGGGTGCCCAGCAGCGCTTGCAGGCTGACGGTCAGGCTCAGGTAGCCGCGCAGCTGCGGAGTGGCGTTGTAGGAGTCGAGCGACGGGTCGATCATGCGCACTGCGTGGGTGGCGTAGAGCGCTGGCTGTCGATTGTCCGGGTTGATGGCGATCTGCGTCAGGGTGTCCTGGGGCGCGCGTTGAATGGCGAGGAACAGCGGCGTGCGACCCTCCTCCTCGGTGAGGTTGGGCAGGGCGCCATCGTCGACGCGCAGGTCTTCGAAGCCGTCGGGCAGCAGCACACGAATCTCGTAATACTGCGGAAAGACCCGCTGAATGCCGCGAAGCTTGCGCTGCAGGGGGCGCTGCAGCAGCGCATAGCGCTCGGTCGCATCCCCGGCCAGCAGGTATTTCTGCAGCAGCGGGTCTTCGGAGAACAGCAGCACGTTGGCTGTGGCGCTGCGGATCTGCTGCTGCAGTTGCGCGTCGAAGCGCTCCAGCAGCAGCTGGGTCTGCTGATCGGCCCTGCTGCGGGCGCTGTCCTTGAGTTCGACAAAGGCCAGCAGCCCGACCAGCAGCAGCGGGGCGGTGATCAGGGGCACCACCAGCAGGGGCAGGCGTGTACGCAGCTTCATGATGGCCTCATGTGACCCGGGCTTGCGGGTTCAGTGGTGCGCGCGCCTAGTCCAGAACGTCGGCAATGATCTGGTTGCGCAGGCGCTGGGCGCGCGCCGGCTGGGGCGCATAGGCCTCAGAGGTGGCCAGGCTGGCGGCATCGGGATAGACGATCGGGTCGCTCAGCATGGCCTTCGGAAGCAGGGCCTGGGCCGCGCGGTTGGGCGAGGCGTAATGGGAAAACAGCGCCAGGCGGGCGGCCTGTGGCGGCTCGTTGATGAAGTTCAGGAAGCTGTAGGCCAGGTCGACGTCCCGGGCCTTGCCGCCCAGGGTGAAATAGTCGACCCAGAGGTTGCCGCCTTCGCGCGGCACCACGTAACGCAGGTGCGGGTTGTATTCCTTGAGCATCAGCGCGTCGCCGTTGTAGATGATCGTGGCGACGATCTCGCCGCTGAGAATGGGTGAGTGCTCATCGAGGGAGATGGAGTCGTAGGTGCGCACATGGGCCTTCTGCTCGCGCAGCAGCGCCTGGGCGGCCTTGAGCTGCTCGGTGTCGCTGCTGTTGAGCGAATGGCCGAGGGCCTTGAGGCTGGCGCCGATGATGTCGCGGCCGTCTTCGAGCATGGCGATCTTGCCCTGCAGTTCCGTTGCCGGGCGGAACAGTTGCAGCCAGCTGGTAATGGGCGTGCTCACCAGGTCGCTGCGGTAGAGGATGCCCAGGGTGCCCCAGAAGTAGGGGACGCCGTGCGTGTGCGCGGCGGCAAAGGCCTGCTGCCAACGCGTTTCGAGATGCTTGAGGTTGGGCAGCCGGGCAGGGTCCAGTGGGACGATCCAGCCGCGCTTGGCATAGCTGGCCAGGTCGCTGCCGGCGACGAGGATCAGGTCGTAGCCTTCGCCGTCGTTCTCCATCAGCAGGCGGGTGCGGTCATCGTCGGAGCTGTAGAGGCTCTCCACCACCTTGACCTGGTGCTGTTGCTCGAAGGCGGTGACCACTTCGGGGGCCAGGTAGTCGCCCCAGTTGAGAATCGTCAGCTGCCGCTGGCTGGCCTGGCCCAGCACTGGCAGCAAGAGGAGGCAGGTGCTCAGGATGAAACCCAGGGGATGGCGTGCTTGCATGCTTGGAATTCCCTTTTAAGCCTGTCAGCGTTGTTCAAGCCTAGCCGTGTTTTTGGCACCTTGGTCCTTTGCACGGAGTATTCTCGTGCAGAGAAGCCGTGACGCAGTGGCCTTCGCCCGGGTTTCGCCGGCATGACCTCGCAAGAGCCGAGCGGAGCGTCCACCTCGAGGGCCTGCGGCGGCGTCTATCCAGACCTGGGGAGCCAGCATGCATTCATTCAGTTTCGCGACCACTGCCCGGATCATCTGCGAAGCCGGCGCGGCCCGCCGTCTGGCGGCGCTGTGCCAGGGGCGCGGCGCGCGTTCGGTGCTGATCGTCACCGACCCCGGCATCACCCGCCTCGGCCTGTTGGCCGAGGTGCTGCCGGGGTTCCTGCAGGAAGGGATCACCGCCCAGGTGTTCGACCAGGTCGCCGCCGACCCGCCGGACGCCGTGGTGCTCGATGCCGTGAGACAGGCCCGGGCGCTGAAGGCCGAGCTGGTGATCGGCTTCGGCGGCGGCAGCTCGCTGGACGTGGCCAAGCTGGTGGCGCTGCTGGCCCATCCGCAGTGCCTGCAGGCCCTGGCCGATCTTTACGGCGTCGACCAGGCCCGCGGTCAGCGCCTGCCGCTGATCCAGGTGCCGACCACCGCCGGCACCGGCTCGGAAGTGACGCCGGTGGCGATCGTCAGCACCGGCGAAAACAGCAAGCAGGGCGTGGTCTCGCCACTGTTGCTGCCGGACCTGGCGCTGCTGGATGCCGACCTGACCCTCGGCCTGCCGCCGGCGGTCACCGCCACCACCGGCATCGACGCAATGGTGCACGCCATCGAGGCCTACACCAGCGTGTTGAAGAAGAACCCGCTGTCCGACCTGCTGGCCCGGGAGGCGCTGCGCCTGCTGGCCGCCAACCTCGACGAGGCGGTGGCCCACGGCGACAACCGCGAGGCGCGCCAGGCCATGTTGCTCGGCGCCTGCCTGGCCGGGCAGGCGTTCGCCAATGCGCCGGTGGCCGCGGTGCACGCCCTGGCCTATCCCCTCGGCGGCCATCTGCATATCCCCCACGGCCTGGCCAATGCGCTGCTGCTGCCCCATGTACTGGGCTTCAACGCCAGCGTCGCCGCGCCGCTGTATGCCGAGCTGGCGCCGCTGGTGCTGGGCGACAGCTTGCGCCCCGGCGATGCCATGGCGCAGACCGAGCAGTTCATCGGCGCCCTGGCCGACTTCAGCGCCCGCAGCGGCCTGCCGACCCGCCTGCGCGATGCCGGGGTGCCCGAAGCGCTGCTGGCGCAACTGGCGGCCGATGCCATGCAGCAACAGCGCCTGCTGGTGAACAATCCCCGTGAGATGACCGAGGCCCATGCCCTGGCCATCTACCAGTCCGCCTATTGAGGCGCGGGCGCCGTTGCCCCTGGGCTGCGCCCCGCGCACCCTCCATTGACCAGGACAGGCCATGAACCCACCCCAGCACCTGCGCCACGACTACCCGCACTTGCAGCCGATCCTTACCCGCTGGCACGACAACGACCTCTACGGCCACGTCAACAACGTGACCTACTACAGCTACTTCGACAGCACGGTGAACGCCTACCTGATCGAGGTCGGCGGCCTGGATATCCACCGCGGCGAGGTGGTCGCCTTCGTGGTCAGCTCCAGCTGCGACTACTTCGCCTCCATTGCCTTCCCCGAGCGCCTGGAGTGCGGCCTGCGGGTCGCCAGGCTGGGCAACAGCTCGGTGCAGTACGAGCTGGCGGTGTTCAAGCAGGGCGAGCAGCAGGCCTGTGCGGCGGGGCGTTTCGTGCATGTCTTCGTCGACCGCGCCAGCAGCCAGCCGGTGCCGATACCCGAGCGCCTGCGCGCTGCGCTGGCGGCCCTGCACCTCGCCGCAGCTTCCGCGTAGCAGGGCGGTTAGCCGGGCTGGGGGGCCGCCAGCTCGGCCAGGGCGGCGCGGCGGCCGCGCTTGAGGTCGACGCTGGCGAGGATCAACAGGCCGAGAATGAAGTAGCTGCCGGTGATCAGGATCGCCAGGCGATGGTCGCCGCCGGACAGCCAGTTGGTCAGGCCGTAGGTCATGGGCCCGAGGATCGACGACAGCTTCACCGCCTGGCCCCACAGGCCGAAGAACTCGGCCAGGCGGGTCGGCGGCGCCAGCAGGCCGACGATGGCGCGCCCGGCCGACTGGCTGGCGCCCATGCACAGGCCGGCGATATTCGCCGCCAGCCAGAACAGCGGCGGGCCTTCCGCGGCCAAGGCCAGGCCGATCATCAGCAGCCAGCCGAGCAGGGTCAGGGCCAGGGTCGGGCGATGGCCCAGGCGGTCCTGCAGGTGGCCGAACAGCAGCGCGCCGATCGACGCGGTGACATTGACCAGCAGGATCAGCAGCAGGGTGTCCTGGGTGGAGAAGCCCATGGCCTGATTGGCGTAGATCGCCGCCAGGGTGATCACCGCGGCGATGCCGGCCTGGTAGCAGACGGTGCAGGCGAGAAAGCGCAGCAGATCGCGGTAGCGCCCGGCCTCGCCCAGGGTGCGGGCGAAGCGCCGCCAGGCCACCCCGGCGTCGTGCCGCGCGCCGGGCTGCAACTGTGGCTGGCTGCGCTCACGCAGAAAGAGGAAGGTCGGCAGGCTGGCCACGGCGAACAGCGCCGCGGTGATCAGCATGCACACCGGTACGAACTGCGCCGCCGTCTGGCCCTGGGCCTGGGCCCAGGCGACATAGCCGAGGCAGCTGCCGAGGCTGACCAGACCGCCGATATAGCCCAGCCCCCAGCCCCAGCCGGAGACCCGGCCGATGGCGTCCTCGCGGGCGATCTCCGGGAGGAAGGCGGCGATCAGGTTCTCGCCGCAGCCGAAGCAGCAGTTCGACAGCACGATGAACAGCAGGGCCAGCCCCAGGGCGCCGGGCCCGGCCAAGGCGAGGGCGGCGGTGCCGGCGACGCAGCCCAGGGTGCTGTACAGCAGCAGGCGTTTCTTGCAGGCGAAGGCGTCGGCGTAGGCCCCCAGCAGCGGCGCGCCGAGGATGACCAGGGCGTAGGAGACGGCAAGGGCGCTGGTCCAGGCCAGGGTCGCCCAGCTGGCGCCATCGGCCACCACCGCGACGAAATAGGCGCTGAACACGGCGGTGATCACCACCGTGGTGTAGCCGGAGTTGGCGAAGTCGTACATCGCCCAGGCCCAGGCTTCTCGTCTCGTTACGCCGCGGGCGAGGCTGGCTGGCATGCTGGTGCTCCCTTGACTGCTCAGGTCAGGCAAGCCTAGCCGGGGCAGGCCGGCGCGGCGAGGGCGCCTGTGGCTATAAGCCCGGGCTTGTTATGGATGAGAGTTATTATCGCCACGGCCGGCAAAGGCTTATGGTGCTAAGGCGAGGGTGGTCGTCGAAGGCCGCTCGAACCTGAGGGGTCGCCGATGAGTCGCCTGCCTCATGCAACAGCCGCCAATAGGGACGCTCAAGGGACCGAGCAGAAGCTGCTGGCCATCGTCCGGCAGACCGTACTCGAGTTGCGCCCGCATGCCGCCGAGGAGGCGGCGATTCACCTGCACAGCGTCCTCGATCGCGACCTGGGCGTGGACAGCCTGGGCCGTGTCGAGCTGTGGTCGCGCATCGAGCGTGAGTTCGGCGTGCGCCTGCCCGAAGCGTTGTTCGCCACGGCTGATACGCCCCGCGACCTGCTCGAGGCCCTGAATGCGCAGACCGGCGTGGCGGCCGAGTCGGCGCCGCTTGCTGACGCCGACGGCGCAGCTGCGGTCGCGGACCTGGCCACGCCCGAACAGGCGCAGACCCTGATGGAGGTGCTCGACTGGCACGTGCGCCGGCATCCGCAGCGCTGCCATGTGCGACTTCTGGGCGACGGCGAGGGCAGCGACGACATCAGCTACGCGGCGCTGCAGCAGGGGGCCGAGGCGGTCGCGGTGGGGCTGCAGCAGCGCGGCCTGGAAGCCGGGCAGCGGGTGGCGCTGATGCTGCCGACCGGCCGCGATTTTCTCTTCGGCTTCTTCGGCATCCTCCTGGCCGGCGGCGTGCCGGTGCCCATCTATCCGCCGATGCGCCTGTCGCAGATCGAGGACCACCTGCGCCGCCAGGCCGCCATCCTCGGCAACGCCGAGGCCAGCATGCTGATCACCGTCAGCGAGGCCAAGCTGCTCGCGCACCTGCTCAAACCTCAGGTGCCGAGCCTGGGGGGCATCCTCAGCGTCGCCGAGCTGTCGGCGAGCCAGGGCAGCCTGCGCGCACAGCCGCGTCAGGCCGGGGACCTGGCCTTCCTGCAGTACACCTCCGGCAGCACCGGCCAGCCCAAGGGGGTGATGGTCAGCCACGCCAACCTGTTGGCCAACCTGCGGGCCATGGGCAAGGCGCTTAAGGTCGATGCCGAGGATGTGTTCGTCAGCTGGCTGCCGATGTACCACGACATGGGCCTGATCGGCGCCTGGTTCGGCAGCCTGTACTACGGTTTCAACCTGGTATTGATGTCACCGCTGGCCTTCCTCGCCCGTCCGGTGCGTTGGCTGCGCACCATCCACCAGTACCGCGCGACCCTTTCTGCCGCGCCGAACTTCGCCTACGAGCTGTGCCTGAGCAAGCTCGAGGCGCGCGACCTCGAGGGGCTCGACCTGAGCAGCTGGCGCCTGGCCCTGAACGGCGCCGAGCCGGTCAACCCGGACACCCTGCAGCGCTTCGCCGAACGCTTCGCCGCCTGTGGCCTGGCCCCCGAGGCAATGGCTCCGGTCTACGGCCTGGCCGAGGCCACCCTGGGCGTGGCCTTTCCGCCGCTGGGCCGCGGGCCGCTGATCGACTGGGTGCGTCGTGGGCCCTACCAGGCCAGTGGCCGGGCCCAACCAGTCGCGCCAGGGAGTGCGGATGCGCTGCGCTTCGTCTGTTGTGGCCGGCCGCTGCCGGGGCACCAGCTGCGGGTGGTCGACGGCCAGGGCGTGGAGCTGCCCGAACGCACCGAGGGCCATGTGCAGTTCAAGGGGCCCTCGACCACCGAGGGCTACTTCGCCAATGAGGCGGAGAGTGCGCGGGTGCGCCACGGCCAGTGGCTCGACTCCCTCGACCTCGGCTACATGGCGGGTGGCGACCTCTACCTCAGTGGCCGCGCCAAGGACCTGATCATCCGCGGCGGACGCAACATCTACCCTTATGACCTGGAGACCGCGGTCGGCAACCTGGACGGTCTGCGCAAGGGCTGCGTGGCGGTGTTCGGCAGCGGCGATGCGGCCAGCGGCAGCGAGCGCCTGGTGGTGCTGGCCGAGACCAACGAGCAGGACACGGCGGCGCGGCGCGCGCTGCAGCAGGCGATCAGTCGCGCGGCCCTGGACCTCACCGGGGTGGCGCCGGACGATGTGGTGCTGGCACCGCCGCACAGCGTGCTGAAGACCTCCAGCGGCAAGATCCGTCGCGCCGCCAGTCGCGAGCTGTACGAGCGCGGCGAGGTCGGTCAGCCGCGCCGGGCGGTGTGGCGCCAACTGCTGCGGTTGGTCGAGGCGGCCGTGCGGGCCCAGGCCGGGCGCCTGCTGCGGGCGCTCGGCGCCCTGCTCTACGCCGGCTATTTCTGGGCTCTGCTGCTGATCGTCGCCAGCCTGACCTGGCTGGCGGTGGCGCTGCTGCCAAGGCGCAGCTGGTGTCGCCGGCTGACCCGGGTGGCGGCGCGCGGCTTCCTGCGCCTGGCCGGGGTGCCGCTGAATGTCAGCGGCCTGGGCCAGTTGCGTCTGCCGGAGGTGCGGGTGCTGGTCGCCAACCATGCCAGCTACCTGGACGGGGTGGTGTTGTGCGCCGTGCTGCCGCCGACCTTCAGCTTCGTCGCCAAGCATGAGCTGGCCGAGCAGTTCGTCGCCGGGCGTTTCCTGCGCCAGCTCGGCACCTGCTTCGTCGAGCGCTTCGATGCCCAGCGCGGCGCCGCCGATGCCGAGGCCCTGGCCGCGATCCTGGACGCCGGCCAATCGCTGGTGTTCTTCCCCGAGGGCACCCTGAGTCGCGAGCCGGGGCTGCAGCCATTCCGCATGGGCGCCTTCGTCCTCGCCGCGCGGGCCGACGTGCCGTTGCTGCCGGTGGCCCTGGGCGGCACGCGCATGGTGCTGCGCGACGGCCAGTGGTTCCCCCATCGCGGCGAGGTGCGGGTCGACCTCTGCGGGCACCTGCTGGCGGACGGTCACGAGTGGCTGGATGCGATCAAGCTGCGCGACAAGGCGCGCGCGGTGCTGCTGCAGCGCCTGGATGAGCCGGACCGGCTGCGGCTGGCCAGCTGAAGCGAACAGACAGCAAAAAGCCCGCATCAGGCGGGCTTTTCACGTCGAGGTCGCGGGACTCAGTGGTGTTTGTGTTTGTGTTTCTTGTGCTTGTGGCCGTGGGAGTGGTGATGGCCGTCGTGGTAATGGCCACGATCGTCCCGGCGGCCGTCATTGGCCAGCACGTTGCCCAGTGCGCCGCCGCCGATGCCGAGGCCCTGGCCGCGATCCTGGACGCCGGCCAATCGCTGGTGTTCTTCCCCGAGGGCACCCTGAGTCGCGAGCCGGGGCTGCAGCCATTCCGCATGGGCGCCTTCGTCCTCGCCGCGCGGGCCGACGTGCCGTTGCTGCCGGTGGCCCTGGGCGGCACGCGCATGGTGCTGCGCGACGGCCAGTGGTTCCCCCATCGCGGCGAGGTGCGGGTCGACCTCTGCGGGCACCTGCTGGCGGACGGTCACGAGTGGCTGGATGCGATCAAGCTGCGCGACAAGGCGCGCGCGGTGTTGCTGCAGCGCCTGGATGAGCCGGACCGGCTGCGGCTGGCCAGCTGAAGCGAACAGACAGCAAAAAGCCCGCATCAGGCGGGCTTTTCACGTCGGGGTCGCGGGACTCAGTGGTGTTTGTGTTTGTGTTTGTGTTTCTTGTGCTTGTGGCCGTGGGAGTGGTGATGGCCGTCGTGGTAATGGCCACGGTCGTCCCGGCGGCCGTCGTTGGCCAGCACGTTGCCCAGTGCGCCGCCGGCGGCGCCACCCAGGCCGGCGCCGATGGTCGAGCCGGTGCTGCCGCCGAGCTTGCCGCCGATCACCGAACCGCCGGCGGCGCCCAGGCCGCCGCCCAGGGCGGCCTCGGTCTTGTTGCCGTCGCGGGCGGTGATCACCCCGCCCGCAGCACCGCCGAGACCGGCGCCCACGGCCGCGCCGGTGCTGCCGCCGACCTGCTGGCCGATGACGTTGCCCAGGGCGCCGCCGACGCCGGCGCCGATGGCGACCTTGGTGCTGTCGCCGGCGAAGGCGGCCGGGGCCAGCAGGGCGGCCAAGGCCAGAGCGGAAACGAATGTGCGCATAGGATCGATCTCAATAGGATGTTGGGAGGCTGCAATGGCGGCGAGCACGCTCAGTTTCAGTCGTCGTCGTGGTCGTGCCCATGGTGCCAGCCGCGGTGCTTGTGGCGCTTGTGACGATGGTGGCGGTGGCCGTGATGATGGTCGTCGCGGTAGTGGCGGCGATCGTCGTCGTAACGGCTCTTGTTGCCATAGTAGTTGCCCAGGGCACCGCCGCCGCCACCACCCAGCGCGGCGCCGATCAGGGCGCCGGTGGAGCCGCCGACCTGGCGACCGATGACGTTGCCACCGGCCCCGCCCAGGGCGCCGCCGATGGCAGCCTCGGTGCGATTGCGGCGGTCGGCGCCGACCGCACTGCCGGCCGCGCCGCCGACCCCGGCACCGATGGCCGCGCCGGTATTGCCGCCGACCTGCTGGCCGACCACGGCGCCCAGCACCCCGCCCAGGGCGCCGCCGACGCCGGCTTCGCTGGTGCCGGCCAGTGCCGTGCCGCTGGCCAGGCTCAGGGACAGCATAAGGATCGAGAAGTACTTCATGGCTGGGAGAACCTCCTGGTGAACATGGCGGCGATCCTCGGGCCGTCCGGAGGTCTGCGCAAGCCTCTGCCGACGAGCTGCACGACTTTGCTCGCATATCGCAAATATTTGTTTTATGGGCAGAACTTCGGCGAAATTGGTGGGTCAGAGGCAGCTTGGTCTGGCCAGGAAGTGGCGGTTTTCCGCATCTCGGTACTGGCTATTCAGGGGGCGTTGCTCGAACGCTGTTCGTCGGTTGACGCCCGGCTGTCGTGAGCGCGTTCAGGTGCCCGCAGCCACAGGCTGCTGTCCGGCGCGGGCAGGCCCGTGGCGCTGGGGTGATCGATGGGCAGCAGGGTGCGCGCGTGCAGGCGCGCCATCTCGACCAGCTGGCCGAAGTGTGCGAGGAACAGCGCGCGGAAGCTGCCGTCGGCGCGGATCTGCTCCAGGCCTTCGCGAAAACGCTGCTGCAGCTCCTCGTCCTGAAGGTTGAAGGTGAAGAACACCGGCAGGTCATAGACCAGCGCCAGGTGCGGCTCGACCATCAGCCCGGGATGCGCCTCTTGATGCGCCTCCAGCTCCCGCCAGGCCTCATGCAGGCCGCGGTGGTAGTAATCGAAACGGCCGCGGCTGAGCATCGGCAGCAGGTTATCGGGGTTGGCCACGCCGACCACCGGCAGGCGGTTGCGATCGAACAGGGGGAAATCGCCCCAGTGCTTGCCGAAGCCGCCGCGCAGCTGGCGCAGGTCGTCGAGGCTGCGGACCCGGGCAAAGCGAGCGGCGTCGTCGCGGCGGATCAGCAGCACGCGATAGCCGAGCATGCCGTTGTGCAGGTCGAAGGGCAGCACCCGGAATTTGCGCAGGCGCTCGTCGGTCGGCGGCACATAGGCCAGGTCCACCAGGCCCTCGCGCAGCATGGCCAGGCAGCGGTCCTGACTCGGGTCGGCGGCCTCGCTGGGGATGATGCGGCGCTCGCCATAGCGCGCTGCGGTGCGGGCGAGAATCAGGTTGCTCAGCTCGATCCGGTAGGCGTACTTGCTGGGATCGTGCTGGCAGACCCGCACGTCGCCACGGGCGAAGGCCGCGCTGAAGCTGCAGAGAAGGAGAAGACCGAGTCGCCAGCGTCCGCGCATGCATCTGGCCTCAAGTGGGGAGGGCGTGATTGTACTCAGGCCGCCCCTTCGCTGGCCATGGTCAGTGGGCGGGCCAGGGTCACAGCAGCGCCTCCTTGCGCCACTGATCCAGCGCCTGGGCCAGCGGCAGCACGTCGCCGGGGCGGCTCAGGGCGTAGCCCGGCAGTTGACTGATCTGCGCCTGGAACTCCGGGTTCTGCAGCACCTTGAGCAGCGCGGCCATGGCCGGCAGGCCGAGGCTGTCCTCGCGGCACAGCAGGCAATAGTGCTCGCGGGCCATGGGAATGAAGGTCAGGCCGAACTGACGCGCCGCCGCCTCGACGCCGAAGCCGGCGTCGGCCATGCCGCTGGCCACGTAGGCCGCCACTGCCGCGTGGGTGAACTCCTCGTTGTAGAAACCGTTGATCGCCGCGCTGTCCAGGTTCTCCCGGCGCAGCAGGCTCTCGAGCAGGGTGCGGGTGCCGGAGCCTTGCTCGCGGTTGACGAAGCGCAGTTTGCCGCTCAGCAGGTCGCCCAGGCCCTGCACCTGGTGCGGATTGCCGGGGGCGAGGATCAAGCCCTGGGTGCGCCTGACGAAGGTGATGATGTGGTGGTCGGGGCGCAGCCAGGGCTGGATCCGGCTCATGGCCAGGGCGCCCAGTGGGCCGCAGGGCACGTGCAGGCCGGCCACCTCGCATTCGCGCCGGTGCAGGGCGATCATCGCCTCGCTGCCGCTGCGGAACTGCACGTCCCATTGGCGGTTCTGATCCTGCTCCAGCCACTCGCGCAGGGCGGCCACGGCGAACCCGTGGCTGGCGTGGATGCGCAGGCCGGGGTTGCTGGCCTGCAGCACGCGGTTGAGCTCCAGCTCCAGCTCGCCGGCGAGGTTGTCCAGCTGCGGCGACAGACGCGCGCGTATCCGTTGGTCGGCCCACAGCAGTTTCTCGCCGAGGGGGGCCAGGCGCGCACCCTTGCCGCGCTCCAGGTCGATCAGCGGGCTGCCGAAGAACTCCTGCCACTTGCCCAGCAGGTTCCAGGCGTGCCGATAGGAGTAGCCGACCCGGGCGGCGGCCTCGGTCAGCTTGCCGGTGTCGTGTACCGCCTGGAGCAGGGCCAGGCCCTGGGGATCGAGGCTGCTGCCGTCTTTTTGGTGGAAACGCCAGCGCGGTTGGATTTCGATACGGATCATATGCTCTGGACTTCATATTTGATCGAGGGGTAGCCCATGATACTTTGCCTCATCGGGGCTTTTCTGCGTCCGAGTATAAGAACTTTATTTCATATGTGGCGAGCCGATAGGCGCCGCCAGAGATAACCGGCCCATCTAACCGTGAATGGACCGAGTCATCTCCCCGACAGCACCGGCTAAGCCTGCCGGCTGGAGCATCGTACATGGCCACTCTTCCCCAGCGCTTCGACCCCGAGCAGTGCCAGGCCGTTACCCGTGAGGTACTGGCCGCGCACCGTGGTCAACCCGGCGCCCTGCTACCCATCCTCCATGACATCCAGGACCGTCTCGGCGCCGTACCGCCCGAGCTGCTGCCGATGATCGCCGAGGAACTCTGCCTGTCGCGCGCCGAGGTGCACGGGGTGGTCAGCTTCTACCACGACTTCCGCGCCAGCCCGCCCGGTCGCCAGCACCTCAAGCTGTGCCAGGCCGAGGCCTGCCAGTCGATGGGCGTCAAGGCGCTGACCGCGGAGCTGCAGAACAAGCTCGGCCTGGAGCTGGGCGAGACCCGCGAGGACGGTAGCCTGACCTTCGAGGCGGTGTACTGCCTGGGCAACTGCGCCTGTGCGCCGAACGCCATGCTCAACGGCGAGCTGCACGGGCGGGTCGACGCCGAGGGCCTGCTGGCCCTGCTGGCAGAACAGGAGGCAAAGGCATGAGCGAGGCGAAGATGAGTGCAGGCACCCTGACCGTATACGTCCCCCGCGACGCCACCGCCCTGAGCCTGGGCGCGGACCGCGTGGCCCAGGCCATCGCCGCCGAGGCCAAGGCGCGCAACCTGGACATCAAGCTGGTGCGCAATGGCTCGCGCGGGCTGTTCTGGCTCGAGCCGATGGTCGAGGTCAGCACCCCGGCCGGTCGCGTGGCCTATGGCCCGGTCAAGACCAAGGACGTGGCGGGGCTGTTCGACGCCGGCTTCCTCGAGGGCAAGGAACATGCCCTGGGCCATGGCCTGACCGAGGAGATCGATTACCTCAAGCGCCAGGAGCGCCTGACCTTCGCCCGCGCCGGCATCACCGACCCGCTGTCGCTGGACGACTATATCGCCCATGACGGCTACCGTGGCCTCAAGCGCGCGCTGACCATGCAGCCCGAGGCGATCGTCGCCGAAGTCACCGAGTCCGGCCTGCGCGGCCGTGGCGGCGCGGCCTTCCCCACCGGCATCAAGTGGCGCACCGTGGCCGGCTGCGAGGCCGCACAGAAGTACATCGTCTGCAACGCCGACGAAGGCGACTCGGGCACCTTCTCCGACCGCATGGTGATGGAAGACGACCCCTACGTGCTGATCGAGGGCATGACCATCGCCGGTCTCGCCGTCGGCGCCACCATGGGTTACATCTACCTGCGTTCCGAGTACCCCCATGCGGAGGCCACGCTCAACGCCACCATCGCCAGCGCCTACGCCGCCGGCTACCTGGGCGACGACGTGCTCGGCAGCGGCAAGGCCTTCCACCTGGAGCTGCGTCGCGGCGCCGGCGCCTACATCTGTGGCGAGGAAACCGCGCTGCTGGAAAGCCTCGAAGGCAAGCGCGGCACCGTGCGGCCGAAGCCGCCGCTGCCGGCCATCGAGGGCCTGTTCGGCCAGCCGACGGTGATCAACAACGTGATCTCCCTGGCCTCGGTGCCGATCATCCTCGACAAGGGTGGTGCCTACTACAAGGACTACGGCATGGGCCGCTCGCTCGGCACCCTGCCGATCCAGCTGACTGGCAACATCGCCCGTGGCGGCCTGATCGAGAAGGCCTTCGGCGTCACCCTGCGCGAGTTGCTGTATGAATACGGCGGCGGTTCGGCCAGTGGCCGGCCGATCCGCGCGGTGCAGGTCGGCGGCCCGCTGGGCGCCTACCTGCCGGAGTCGCAGTTCGACACCCCGCTGGATTACGAGGCCTTCGCCGCCCTCGGCGCGGTGCTCGGCCACGGCGGCATAGTCGTATTCGACGATACGGTGGACATGGCCGACATGGCCCGCTACGCCATGGAGTTCTGCGCCGTGGAATCGTGCGGCAAGTGCACGCCGTGCCGGATCGGTTCGACCCGCGGCGAGGAACTGCTCGACCAGATCATCGTGGCCCGCTCCGAAGGCCCGCAGCCGGGTCGCATCGAGCTGCTCAAGAGTCTCTGCGACACCATGCTCGGGGCCTCGCTGTGCGCCCTCGGCGGCATGACACCCTACCCGGTGCTCAGCGCCATCAACCACTTTCCCGAGGACTTCGGGGCGTCGCAAGACGCCACCGAAGCCCGCTGATCCGGAGGCGTCGTCATGGCCCTGTATCGTGAGCTCGACTATGGAACCCCCGCCCGCACCGGTGCCCCGGTAACGGTGGAAATCGACGGCAACGCCATCACCGTGCCGGCCGGCACCTCGGTGATGCGCGCGGCCCAGGAAGCCGGCATTTCGGTGCCCAAGCTGTGCGCCAGCGACAGCCTCGAGCCGTTCGGCTCCTGCCGCCTGTGCACCGTGGAAATCGAAGGCCGCCGCGGCTTCCCGGCCTCCTGCACCACCCCGGTGGAGCCGGGCATGAAGGTCCGCACGCAGAGCCCGAAGCTGGCCGAGCTGCGCCGCGGCACCATGGAGCTGTACATCTCCGACCACCCGCTGGACTGCCTGACCTGTTCGGCCAACGGCAACTGCGAGCTGCAGGACATGGCCGGCGTGGTCGGCCTGCGCGAAGTGCGCTACGACCCGGTGAAGACCCACCTGGCCGAGCCCAAGGACGAGTCCAACCCCTATTTCAGCTACGACCCCGCCAAGTGCATCGTCTGCAACCGCTGCGTGCGCGCCTGTGAGGAGGTGCAAGGCACCTTCGCCCTGACCATCGACGGCCGCGGCTTCGACTCGCGCGTGGCCGCCAGCCAGGACGAGGACTTCCTCGACTCCGAGTGCGTGTCCTGCGGCGCCTGCGTGCAGGCCTGCCCGACCGCCACGCTGATGGAGAAGTCGGTGATCGAGATGGGCCAGGCCGAGCGCAGCGTCACCACCACCTGCGCCTATTGCGGCGTCGGCTGCTCGTTCAAGGCCGAGGTCAAGGGCAACGAAGTGGTGCGCATGGTGCCGAACAAGGATGGCCACGCCAACCACGGCCACTCCTGCGTCAAGGGCCGCTTCGCCTGGGGCTACGCCACCCACCCGGACCGCATCAAGGCGCCGATGATCCGCGACAGCATCGACCAGCCCTGGCGCACCGTCAGCTGGGACGAGGCGATCGGCTACGCCGCCAAGCGCTTCAAGGACATCCAGGCGCAGTACGGGCAGAACGCGGTCGGCGGCCTGACCTCCTCGCGCTGCACCAACGAAGAAGCCTACCTGGTGCAGAAGCTGGTACGCGCCGCCTTCGGCAACAACAACGTCGACACCTGTGCCCGCGTCTGCCATTCGCCGACCGGCTACGGCCTCAAGGTCACCCTCGGCGAGTCGGCCGGTACCCAGGACTTCGACTCGGTGCTGGCCGCCGACGTGGTGCTGGTTATCGGCGCCAACCCCACCGACGGCCACCCGGTGTTCGCCTCCCAGCTCAAGCGCCGCCTGCGCGAGGGCGCCAAGCTGATCGTCGCCGACCCGCGCGGCATCGACCTGGTGCGTTCGCCGCACATCAAGGCCCAGCACCACCTGCAGCTGCGCCCCGGCAGCAACGTCGCCCTGCTCAACAGCCTGGGCCACGTCATCGTCACCGAGGGCCTGGTCGACGAAGCCTTCGTCGCCGAGCGCTGCGAAGCCGAAGACTTCCAGCAGTGGCGCGCCTTCGTCTCCGACGAGCGGCACAGCCCCGAAGCCATGGAGGCCAACACCGGCGTGCCGGCGGCCGAAGTGCGCGCCGCGGCGCGCTTGTACGCCACCGGTGGCAACGCGGCGATCTACTACGGCCTGGGCGTGACCGAGCACAGCCAGGGTTCCTCCACCGTGATGGCGATCGCCAACCTGGCCATGGCCACCGGCAACATCGGCCGCGCCGGTGTCGGCGTCAACCCGCTGCGCGGGCAGAACAACGTGCAGGGTTCCTGCGACATGGGTTCCTTCCCCCATGAGCTGCCGGGCTACCGCCACGTCTCCGACCCGGTGATCCGGCCGCTGTTCGAAGAGGCTTGGGGTGTGTCCCTGCTCGACGAGCCGGGCCTGCGCATCCCCAACATGCTGGCTGCCGCCCATGCCGGCACCTTCAAGGGCATCTACATTCAGGGTGAAGACCCGGCCCAGTCCGACCCGGACACCCAGCACGTCACCGACGCGCTGAAGGAAATGGAGTGCGTGGTGGTGCAGGACCTGTTCCTCAACGAAACCGCCAAGTTCGCCCACGTGTTCCTGCCGGGCGCTTCGTTCCTCGAGAAGAACGGCACCTTCACCAACGCCGAGCGGCGTATCTCGCCGGTGCGCAAGGTGATGCCGCCGCTGGCCGGCAAGGAAGACTGGGAGGTGACCGTGGCGCTGTCCAACGCCCTCGGCTACCCGATGAACTACACCCACCCGTCGCAGATCATGGACGAGATCGCCCGCCTGACCCCGACCTTCACCGGCGTCAGCTACGCCAAGCTCGATCGCATGGGCAGCATCCAGTGGCCGTGCAACGACGAGGCGCCGGACGGCACCCCGATCATGCACGAGGACGCCTTCGTGCGCGGCAAGGGTCGCTTCATGGTCACCGAGTACATCCCGACCGAGGAGCGCACCTCGCGCAAGCGGCCGCTGATCCTCACCACCGGGCGCATCCTCTCGCAGTACAACGTGGGCGCGCAGACCCGTCGCACCGACAACGGTGCCTGGCACGCCGAGGACGTGCTGGAGCTGCACCCGGTGGACGCCGAGGACCGTGGCATCAACAACGGCGACTGGGTCGGCATCAACAGCCGCGCGGGCGAGACCGTGATGCGCGCGGTGGTGACCGAGCGGATGCAGCCGGGGGTGGTCTACACCACCTTCCACCATCCGGAGTCCGGCGCCAACGTGATCACCACCGACAACTCGGACTGGGCGACCAACTGTCCCGAGTACAAGGTCACCGCGGTGCAGGTCAGCAAGGTCGAGGCGCCTTCGCAGTGGCAGGAGGAGTTCCAGGCCTTCACCAAGGAGCAGCTCGACTTCCTGCCGCGGATCAAGGTGACCCAGCTCTGACCGACGGCGGCGGGCCATCCTGGCGATGGCCCGCCGCTGTACTTCTTCCACCTCTACGACCACACAGGGGTTCGCAGATGGGCATGAACGCCACGCAACTGATCAAGATGGCCAACCAGATCGGCGCCTTCTTCGCTTCCCAGCCGAATGCCGCCCAGGCACGGGCGGATTTCGCCGTGCACCTGAAGAAACAGTGGGACCCGCAGATGCGCGTCGCGCTCTACGCCCACATCGATGCCAGCGCCGGCGAAGGCCTCAGCGCCTTCGCCCTGGAGGCGATGCGCGACCAGCGCGCAGAGATCGAGCCGGTAGCCAAGAGCGCCTGATCGACGCTCAGGCGACCCGACTCAGGTCAGGCACCAGCCAGCAAGAAGCCCGCGCGATGCGGGCTTTTTGTTGGCTGTTACGGGCAGTGAAAAAGGGCTGCTTGTTGCAGGGGCCGGTCATGCTCGATTAAACGACTCCGACCCCTTTAGTCACGTGGCCCACGCAGCTTGCGTAGGGTGGAAAACGGCGGAGCCTTTTCCTCCGGGGATATCCAGGCTACTGGCTTATTCCTCCGGTGTGATCGGCGCGGGAACCCGATTGCTCACCGACGGAATGCTCTGCAGGTAGGCATAGATCGCCGCCAGATCGCCGTCCGTCATATTCCGGTACACCTGAACCGGCATGGGCGGCAAGACCGGTCGTCCACGCCCCAGGTGACGGCCCGTGCGGATGGTCTCGATGAAGTTGCGTTCGGTCCACTTGCCCAGCCCCGTTTCCCTGTCCGGGGTCAGGTTGGCCGTGAAGCTGACGCCCCAGGGGCCTGCATAGGCGGTGTTGGTGGCCGCGATGCTGACCAGCCAGGGTCCCTCGGGAAGCTTGGGCGCGGGCGGCATCTCCAGCGACTGGGGATGGCCGGACAGCGCGCGGCTCATGTCCGGCGCCGGCCCGTCCGGCCCCATGGCCCAGGGCGTATGGCAATCATGACAACCCGAGGTATCGACCAGGTATTTGCCGCGGGTCACGCTGGCCGTCGGGTTCTCGGCATGGGTCTGCCCCGTGTCACTCGCCGCCAGCGCGGCGCTGGTCATGACAGCCAGATACAGCGCCGAGGCGCGGCGAAGAACAGCGCTTGTGATTCTCATGGTGATTTCTCCTCTAGGAATGGAAGTTCGTGCTCGATCCACCGCTCGATCAGGGCGTTGGCTTGGGCATCGGTCTGCGCCGTGCCGAGCGGAGGCATTTGCAGCACGGGATTGCGCGAACGCATCCGGGCCAGGAGCAGGCTGCGCGCTGCATCGCCGGGCACGATGCGGGTGTCCAGGTCTTTCAAGCGCGACTCGCTCAAGCGGCCTAGGGTCGTGCGCAGGCTGCGTTCGGCGTCGGCGGCCGAGCCGGCGCCCTGGGTCAGGCTCAGCTCCAGCAGGGCCAACGGTCCGGACGCGTTATGGCAATGGCCGCAATTGCCGTGCAGATAGCCCAGGGCCGCCCGTTCGGTCGGCGACCGTGCGGCGATGCGCGGCGGCTGGTCGAGCAGATCCCGCGGCAGGTTGCGCAGCAGCCCGCGCCGCAACAGTCCCTCGAGGTCGACAGGGTCGGTCTCGACGGTTGCGCCGTGAAGTGCCAGCCCATCCCGATCCGGTGACAGCTGCAAGGCGCTGCAGCCCAGCACCGGCACCGGGCCGGCTTCATGGCAGCCGCGGCAATCATCGCGTGACGGCACGGCGTAGCGGCCGCTCGGCGCCGCGGCGACGGCCAGCGTCACGCCTTCGGCCGGGGCCAGCGTGGCGTCTTCGCCATTGGCCGCCCAGATATAGGCCGCGTAGCGCCAGGAGCCGTCCACCAGGCGCTCGATAAAGCGCGTTTCGACGGGCTGGCCGGCGTAGGCAAACTCCTTCCACAGCCGTGTGCCCTTGGGGAAAGTCCAGGCATCCGGGGTCGAGGCATCGATCGCCGCGTCCGGCGGCAGTGACAGCCAGCGGCGTTTTTCGGCGCCGTCGGTCCACAAGGGGTATTGCGGCGCGAAGGCCAGCAGGCCGCTGGCGATCGCGCGGGAGCCCGGTGCGAACAGCCCGGTTTCGCTTAGCAGCGCCGGCAGCTCGCTCGACGGGCCTGTCGCCGGTCGCGCGAGGCTCGCAGTCGACGCAAGGCCAAGCGCGGCGCCCAGCGCGGCCAGCCACCAGGACATCCCTGCCCGCTGCTTCATGGCCGACCGAGGCCCGCTGCGTCGTTGCGCACCCGGAGCTGCCGCTGCGGGTCCGCCAGCCGCGCGCGGACCAGGCCGCCCTGCATGGCGCCTTGGGCTGCGAAAGCGGCATTGCACGGACTTGGGCTCATCGCAGCGTTCTCCACATTGATCGGGGTCTGCTTGCCAGCGCCTTTCCGCTGGCCAGGTGGGCGCACTTTATGGGCGCGTAGCGGAGGGAAAAACAGCATTACACTGAACGGATGATTCGGTGATTCGGAACAATGAGATGGACCAGCTGGCCTGCATGCGGATATTCGTGAGGGTGGTCGAACACGGCGCCTTCGTGCGTGCCGCCGATAACCTGAATACCTCCCGGGCGTCGGTCACCACCGCCGTCGCGCAACTGGAACAGCGTCTGGGCGTACGCTTGTTGAACCGCACGACGCGGCGACTCAGTCTGACCGACGAGGGGCGCGCCTATTACCAGGATTGCGTGCGCATTCTGGGTGAAATCGCGGAAGCCGAAGACAACCTTTCCAGCGGGCGCTCCCTGCCCCGTGGTCGTCTACGGGTGTCCGTCGCCCAATCCATCGTGCCCCTGGCGTTCTTTGCGAATCTTGCGCAGTTCATGGCGAGCTATCCGGACCTCTCGGTGGATGTGATCATCACCGATCGCATGGTCAATCTTGTCGATGAGGGCATCGACTGCGCGCTGCGCAGCGGCAAAGTTCCAGCGGACGCCGACCTGGTCGCGCGAAAGCTGACCAGCGTGCGCTGGCTGACCTGCGCCGCGCCAGGCTATCTCGCAGGGCGCGGAGCACCAGAGCGAGTCGCGGACCTGAGCCGGCACGATTGCATCCAATACGTGTCGCCCTCGACCAGGCGCGGCTGTGATTGGCAATTCGACGAGAACGGCAAACGGGTCGCCTTTACCCCTCGGGGAAGGCTGCGGCTTACCTCACTGGACGCCACGATCGCCGCGGCGGTCGCCGGGCTCGGGGTGGCCTATGTCCCGGAGCCGCTGGTACAGGGCGCCATTTCGAGCGGCCAGTTGCAGCCGTTTCTGACCGAGTATTCGGTTGAGGCCCTGCCGCTGATGCTGGTCTATCCGGGTAACCGCTACCTGCCGGCGAAGGTGCGCGCCTTTGTGGAGTTCTTCGAGAAGGCCTATCCGAGGGAGGGATCGTGGCCGAACATTGCAGCCGGAATGGAAAAGGGCTCGATTGAACAAGGGGATAAATAAATCAATCCGACCCCTTTGGTGGCGCAAGCGCTTCAAATACAAACCAAAGCCGGTAGACACGTAGGGCGGGTTAGCCGAAGGCGTAACCCGCCGAGCGATGGTGTGACCAACGCCAAAGTCGCACGGCCATGGTGTCACACGAAAACCACGAAGTAGTGGTTTACCCCAAGTCACGCAAACCAATTACAGGCATGCACAAATAACGCATTAACCAGGATGCCGATCAGCGCGGGTCAATGACCCGCCCTACCGGGCTAGCAGCAGTGTGTTCATATTTTTCCGGCACAAGGTATCAACTCAAACCAGCAGGCCGTATTAATTCTTCCGGCCCCCACACTTGTAGGGGGTGGCCCAACGTGAACACCGCGCCGGCCTAATCTGATACATGAAACCGAAAAAGTCTGAACACCCTGCTGCGTAAAGTGACCGGAGAAACCCCATCAGCAAGCACTACGTTGTGCAAGGCAATCGGCTACATCGCGGATAAAAAAAGCCCAGCACAGGGCTGAGCTTAGAGTTTCTTAGACAGTCAGGTGAACTCAATAAACCTGTCCGTTTTCCTGATGTGAGGGGTCACTCAGGTGCCATTTCCCCGGATGCGTTGTAGCATCGAACCCACTCTGCCAGTTTTGAAACACCCGAAAAATAGGCAAGAGTTAAACAGATTAATTTTAACCAAGCCATCAATGCAATGGACACAGCAAGCAATGCAGGCACCGCTATTAATATATTATATTTGCCTGGCGACTCATTAACAAAAATTAACGCAATGAACGGAGTAGAAGCTACTGCCGACAATAATAGCACCAGAAAGGAAATCAAGAACAGCCTTTCAATAGTATTGACTTTTGTTTTGCAGCGAAGACCTCCATTCTCAACCTTTAGGGTAAGGTAGTGTGAGGCAGGAAAAAATATGGATCTCTTTTCTATACGAACTTCATTGCCTCGCTCCAACCATGAGTATTTACTAAATTTTGTCTTTGCAAGGGCGACCTTAATATCCTTTAAATTGCTCCCCCCGGGAAGCAACTCATTTCTCTCGCAGAGCATGTAAGCAAAGAACTTAACTATCTTTTCAAAGTATTTACTCATTTTGATCTAAGACCATCCGCAAAGCTCGCTGTACCAGTGATCGTGCCAGATGCACCAGCTCTATAGCCACCACCGTAATGTACGGAGCCACCTGTCCAATCCCCAGTATCGCTATAGTCAGCTGACCCACCTATTTTGTTGAATTGCGCTCCTGCTTCGGCACCCGACCCGCTCAGGTCACCCACTGAGCCCTCGTTATATCCAGCATCAATTGAGGCGCTCGCTCCAAATCCTGCACTACCGCCGCCTGCTGCTACAGTTCCGTATGCGCCAAAATCCCATTTTCCTCCTAAGGGGCCAGGGAAAGAAAAGGCAATGCCACAACTCACCCCCTGCGGTGGCGCTGGATGGTCAGTAAATATATCCAAAATACCCGGAAAATTAACTGAGCCGCCCACTGAGATCGTGTCAAGGCCATATATATCGACATATTTAACCGGATTACCTCCAACGTACCCATAGGTATTCAAGCCACCCTTAAGCCCAATCGGATCACTTTCCATATACCGCCCGGTCTGCGGGTCGTAATCCCGGAAGTAGTTGTAGTGCAGCCCGCTCTCCTGATCGAAATACTGCCCCGGGAAGCGCAGGTTCATCGTCAGGCTGCCGCTGGCCTGGCCGACGCCGAAGGCATCCGATTGCCACTGCCACACGCTCTGCTGGCTCTGATTGGTGGCCAGGCGCGGGGTGTTGAGGTGGTCGCTGTGCAGGTAGAAGGGCGTGCTGCTGGCGACGGCGCCCTGGCCGTCGTAGCTCACCGTGATGCCGCCCAGGGGCAGGCTGTCGAGCCAGATGTAGAACTGGCCGCTGAGCTTGGCGCCCTGGGCGTCGTAGCGCTCTTCGCCGAGCAGCTGGCCGCCCGGTCCGTAGAGGAACACCGTGGTGCCGTTTGCGCCGAGCTTGCGGGTGCGTTGGCCGAGGGCGTTGTAGCGGAACTCGGCGACGGTGTTGCCGGCGAGCTTCACCCGGGTCAGGCGGTTCTGCGCGTCGTATTCCAGTTCGCGTTCGGCGCGGTCGCGGGTCAGGTTGCCGGCGGCGTCGCTGAGTACCGCCAGGCCGTCGATCTCGCTCAGGCGGTTGCTGTTGGCCGCGTACTGGTACGTGTGGGTGCTGCCGGCCTGCGCCTGGCCATTGATTATGGGGGTGACGGTTTTGCCGGTGCGGTTGCCCACGGCGTCGTAGCTATAGCCTTGCTCTAGGTCGGCCTTGCGCTCTTCGGTGAGGCGGTCGAGGGCGTCGTAGCGGTAGTTGAGGTCGCCGAGCAGGCTGCTGCCCAGCGTTTCGATATTGCCGTTGGCGTCGTAGCCGTAGCTGCTGTTCCAGCCGGCCACGGTCTGCTGGCTGAGGCGGTAGTCCTGGTCGAAGGTGCGGCTGAGGCTGACGCCGTTGCCCCAGGTCAGGCTGCTGAGCGGGCCGAAGGGCAGGTAGGCGATGGCGCCGGCGAAGGCGCTGGGCGGGTTGTTGCCCACCTGCAGCTGCACCTCGCGCACCTGGCCGGCAGCGTTGCGCGGGTAGAGCACGCTCAGGCCCAGGGGGTAGTCGATGCGGGTCAGCTGGTTGGCGCCGTCATAGGCGTAGCCGAGGCGGTCGTACTGGTCGACGCCGCCCACCGCCACCGAGCGGATCTGCTCGACCAGGTTGCCGCGGGCGTCGTAGCGGTAGCCGAGCACGCCGCTGGCATCCTGCACGGCGGTGAGGCGGCCGATGCCGTGGTTGCCTTCGGCGGTCATGTCGTAGTGGTACTGCACGTTGAGCGCCGGGCTGGCCGTGTACTGGCGGCCGGTGAGGCGGTTCAGCGCGTCGTAGCTGTAGGTGGTGACCACGCCGCTGGCGTCGGTCTTGCTGATCAGGTTGCCGGCGGCGTCGTGGCTGTAGCGGGTGGTGCCGCTGTCCGGGCTGACCAGCTGGGTCAGGTTACCGAGGCCGTCATACACATAGCGGGTGGTGACCCCGCGCGGGTCCTTGACCTCGGTGAGGTTGTCCTGGGCGTCGTAGCCGACGGTGGTGACGCCACCCAGCGGGTCGGTGTTGCTGACCAGTCGATCGAGAGCGTCGTAGGCCTGGCTGTGGCTGAACTGGCGCGGGTTGGTGCTGGCGCTCGGGTTGTCGTTGAGGTCGTACTGATAGCGGCTGGTCTGCCCGGCGGCGCCGACCGCGCGCAGCAGGCGGCCGAGTTCGTCGTAGACCCAGCTCTGCTGCTGGGTCAGGCTATTGGAGGCGTCCTTGAGGCGCTGGGCGGTGCGGTTGCCCATGGCGTCGAGGTCGTACTCGACGGTCTCGCCGAGGTTGTTGGCGATCTTGGTCAGGCGCCGCGCGCCGTCCCAGGTGTAGCTCAACCAGCTGCCGTCGCCGCGGGTGACCTTGGTGATCAGGCCCACGGCGTCGTGCTCGAAGCTCGTGGTGCTACCGGCGGTGCTGACCGAGGCCAGCCAGCCTTGGGGGCTGTAGCTCAGGTCGGTGGTGACGCCGTTGGCGTCGGTCAGGCTCTGCGGGTTGCCATAGTTGTCGAAGTTGGACAGCTGGGTGATATGGCCGAGGGCGTTGGTCACCTGGGTCAGGCGGCCCTGGGCGTCATAGGCGTAGCGGGTGACGTCCTGCACATCGGTGCGCGGACCGTCGGCAGTCTCGATCAGGCCCTGGGGCGTGTAGGTGTAGCTCCAGCTGCGTTCGCTGGCCTGGGCGCCGGACGCCCCCAGTGCCGCTGTCAGCGCCAGCGAGAGCAGGCTTGCGCGATGCAAAGTGTTCATCGGTCAGTTCCTTCTGATCAACGTTCGGTAATGGTTTGGCCTAGCTGGTTGCCTTGAGCGTCGTATTCGAAGCGCAGCACGCGCCCGGGCTCGGTGATGGTTACCGGTAGATAGAGCGTTGGGTGCCATTCGGTGGTGACGGTACGCGCCTGTGGCGTGCCTGAGGCTTCCGTACGGGAGATTTCCAAGCCACGGGTGTCGTAGTCGTAGCGGGTGACGTAGCCCTTATTGTCGGTTCTGGTCTTGATCAGGCCGCGGTTGTCATAGGTGAAGGTCGAGTTGCTGCTTGGGCAGTTGGGCGAGGCAACACCGGCCAGTGCGGTGATGCGCTTGGCACCGGCAATGGTCTGGAAGCTATAGGTGGACTTCTTCCCAAGCGGGTTGGTCAGGGTGGTGGTGCCATTGCTGTTGTAGGTGAACAGCCACCTGTCGACGCCGCCGTTCAGCTCGCTCTTGATGGCGCGCCCTTGGGCGTCGAAGGCCCAGGTGACATAGCGCACGCCACGTTCGTCGGTGATGCCGGTCAGCCAGCCGCCTTCGCGGGCGTCCTCGTAGTGATAGGTGCGCGAGTGGCTCTGGCCGGCTTGAGTGCGGGTCGCTTTGGTCATCCGCCCGGCGGCGTTGTAGGTGTAGGTCACCTGTAGCGACCCGGCGTTGAGTCCGGTCAGGCGCTTGGCGCTGTTGAGGGTGAGCGTCACCGACCTGCCGAGTGAGTCGCTGACCACCATCTGGTTGGTGCCATGGGTCAGGGTTTCGTGCGTACCATTGGCGCGATCTATTCGCGTCAGCCGACCCTCGGTGTCGAAGTGCAAGCGCTCGTTCTGTGGCGAGTCGTAGCGCCAACCCTGGGCCGTCTTTTCCAGCCGTCCCAGTTCCTTCGGCGAAGCGGTTACCGTGCTGCCGGAAACAGTGAACAGACTCTCTCGGCCATCGGCATTGACCAGCAGCGCTTTACTGGGAGATGTCTTCAACCTGGCCGAATAGCTATGGGTCCAATTCGCGGTCTTGCTGTTGTAGTAGCGCGCGAAGTGCAGCTGGGTACCGGGAAGCCCCTGGTAGTCGACCTCGACCTGATAGCTATTGCCGTTGGAGACGTTGATCGGGTCGCCCTGGGCCTGGCTGGGGGCGCCTGAGCGGGCAAGCATCGGCTCGGCGCTTTGCACGGGGCAAGTGCCCGGCAGGTCGGGGTTACCGATTCCGTTCACCTCAGGGCAAATCAGTTCGTTGGGGCGGTCATAGAAAACCGGGCCGGCGAAGACGTCATAGTGGGTTTGGTTGGCCCCGGTATAGCTGGTGGCTGCAACCCCGTCGACCGAACCGGTGAAGTTGTCGTGCAGCAGCACTGCATGCGTCTTGCAGGTGTTGGGGAAGGCTCGACGCATGTTGCCGTTGGCCTGCTTGATCGTGGCCAGCATCTCATCGGGGGTGTACCAAGCGCTGCTCTCGGTCCACTTGATGACCTTGCCGCCGGAGCATTGCAGGCCTGCGATCTTGTAGAGGTATTGGCCTTGCCCGTTCGGGGTTTGCGGCGCGGCATAGACTTCGGTGCCAAAGTAGCTGACGCCGCCTGTCGTGCAGCTTGCTGCGGCGAGGGCGGACTGGGGGATGAAGGCACAGGTGGAGAAAACGAGGGCGAGACTGAGCCCGCAAGAGGAACGATCCATGTTCTGGAATCCTGCCGTGGATAAGTGACGCGGCGAAGCCTAAGGCGCGGATGAGAATCTTGCTAGCGGGCAAATGAGCAGCGCTGCGCATAATCGACTCATTGACACGTAGCCGGCATCTCGTGCCTTGGGCGCGTGGCGTTGGTGCCGAGTCAGGTGGGGGCGCTGCTCAAGCCGGCGCCGGGCTGTAAACCCGCGGGGCGCTGTGGTGCGGCAGGTGGATCAGGTTGAGGTGGTGGCGGCGTGCCCATTGCACGGTGAGGCTGGTCGGTGCCGAGAGGCTGACCAAGGTGCCGATCTTCGCCCGCACCGCCTTGTGGATCAGCTCCAGGCTGCAGCGGCTGGTGACTAGGGCGAAGCCCTGGCGCGGGTCGAGGCGTTCGTGCAGCAGGGCGCCGATCAGCTTGTCCAGGGCGTTGTGGCGGCCGATGTCCTCGCGGCACAGGCGGATCTCGCCGCTGCCGTCGATGAAGGCCGCGGCATGCAGGGCGCCGCTCTGCCGGGCCAGGCGCTGGTAGGTGCCGATGCGATCGCGCAGGCCCTGCAGGTGGTCGGCCGGCGGCAGTGGGCTGCCCGCCAGCACGTCCAGCTGCGGCAGTGCCTGTTCCAGTGCCTCGACGCCGCACAGGCCGCAGCCGCTGGTGCCGGCCAGGTTGCGCCGCTGCTGCTTGAGGGCCCAGAAGGCGCGGCTGCTGATCTGCACCTCGGCGCTCAGGGCGGCACCGGCGCGCTTGACCTGGATGTCGTAGATGTCGTCGAGGCCGTCGACCAGGGCGCCGCTCAGGCTGAAGCCGGCGACGAAATCCTCCACCGCCGAGGGCGAGACCATCATCACCGCATGGCTGATGCCGTTGTAGCTGATCGCCAGGGCGCACTCCTCGGCCAGCACGGCCTCGCCCGCCTGGGCGGCGGCGTCCAGTTCGACGAAGGCGTAAGCGTCCTGCGGAGGGCCGTCGCCTGAGGCTGGGGTGGTTGCAGCGCGCGCCATGTTCGAGCGTTCCGAAAAGGGTGATGGGCCTAGCCTAAGCCCCTGGGGCGCCGGCGTCTAATGCTGCGCACCCCTGTGCCGAGGCTGGGCAGTCCCGGGTCGCTTTTGGTCCGGACCGGCTCAGGGCAGCAGCGCGCGGTAATCCTCCACCGCGGCGAATTCCTCGGTGTCCTTCGGCCCCTGGCGGCTGTCCGGCTGGCGCACCGCCAGCAGGTGGCCGACGCCGAATTCGCGGGCGCTGCGCAGCACCGGCAGGCTGTCGTCGATGAACAGGCTG
Organism: Pseudomonas benzenivorans; assembly: GCF_024397895.1. Lineage (NCBI taxonomy): Bacteria > Pseudomonadati > Pseudomonadota > Gammaproteobacteria > Pseudomonadales > Pseudomonadaceae > Pseudomonas > Pseudomonas benzenivorans. The sequence continues at coordinate 2,189,142 of NZ_CP073346.1, read as the reverse complement.
CGCGCCGTATCGAAGCTCAGGTCCTGCTGCAGGGCATGCCAGAACTGCTGGTTCTCCTTGGGAAAGCCATAGTCGTGGGAGCTGATCAGGCGCTCGAAGTAGGGCGCCAGCTCGATGCGTTCGAGCTTGAGCGACAGCGAGTCGCGGTGGGCGTTGGTGATCATCACCACCTGCTTGCCGGCGGCGCGCAGGGCTTTGAGGAAGGTGTCGGCGTCCGGCCGCAGGGCGATAAGGTCGGCCACTTCGCGCTTGAGTTCGCGGATCGGAAGCGCGAGCTCGCGGGTCCAGAAGTCGGTGCAGTACCAGGTCAGCTGGCCGGCATGCTCGCGGAACAGCGGCAGCAGTTCGGCGTCGGCCAGGGCGCGGCTGATGCCGTGGTGCTCGGCATAGCGCCGGGGCAGGTGCTCGAGCCAGAAATGGTTGTCGAAGTGCAGGTCGAGCAGGGTGCCGTCCATATCCAGCAGGACGGTGTCGATCTCGCTCCAGGGTAACGGCGGCATGGCGGGGTCTTCGGCGTCTGGTGCGGAGTCTGTCGCGATTCGGTCGGCAGCCGTCGTCTATCGCGCAATCTCCGCCGGGGCTAATCGGAAAAGCCGGGGTATGATAACCCGCCCGGTCATGCCAAGGAGCCGCATCATGCGCCAGAAGCCCACCGTACTCGCCCGCGAGATCGTCGCCAGCAGTCGCCTGTTTCGCGTCGAGGAACTGCAGCTGCGTTTCGCCAACGGCGTGGAGCGCACCTACGAGCGGCTGGTCGGCAAGGGCGTCGGTTACGGCGCGGTGATGGTGGTGGCGATGGTGGACGCCGAGCACGCGCTGCTGGTCGAGGAGTACTGCGGCGGTACCGACGAGTACGAGCTGTCGTTGCCCAAGGGCCTGATCGAGCCGGGCGAGGACGTGCTGGCGGCGGCGAACCGCGAGCTCAAGGAAGAAGCCGGCTTCGGCGCCCGCCAGCTCGAGCACCTCACCGAGCTGAGCCTGTCGCCCGGCTACATGAGCCAGAAGATCCAGGTGGTGCTGGCCCGCGACCTCTATGAGGAGCGCCTGCCGGGCGACGAGCCGGAGCCGATGCGGGTGGACCGGGTCAACCTGCGCGAGCTGTCGAGCCTGATGCAGCACCCCCAATTCAGCGAGGGGCGTGCCCTGGCCGCCCTCTACCTGGCGCGCGACCTGCTTAGCCACCGTGGAGATTTCGTCCTGTGAACCATCCCCTGATTCCCGCAGTGATCCAGCTGGTGCGTGCCGCCGGCACGGTCATCCTGCCCCATTGGCGCGCTGGCGTGACGGTCACCGAAAAGGCCGACGCCTCGCCGGTGACGGCCGCCGACATGGCCGCCCACCATTTGCTGGCCGATGGCCTGCGGGCGCTGGACGCGAGCATCCCGGTGCTGTCCGAGGAGGCGGCGAACATTCCCCTGAGCGAGCGCGCCGGCTGGAGCCGCTGGTGGCTGGTCGATCCGCTGGACGGCACCAAGGAGTTCATCGCCGGTTCGGAGGAGTTCACCGTCAACCTCGCCCTGATCGAGCACGGCCGTGTGGTGTTCGGCGTGGTCGGCATCCCGGCCAATGGCCGTTGCTACTACGGCGGCGCCGGGTTGGGCGCGTGGCGTGCCGAGGCCGATGGCGCGGAACAGGCGATCAGCGTGCGCCTGGCGCCGGCCGAGGCCTTCACCCTGGTGGCCAGCCGCCGCCATTCCAGTCCGGCCCAGGAGCGCCTGCTGGAGGGGCTGAGCGAGCGCTTCGGCGACCTGCAGCTGACCAGTGTCGGCAGTTCGCTGAAGTTCTGCCAGCTGGCCGAAGGCCTGGCCGACTGCTACCCGCGCCTGGCGCCGACCTCGCAGTGGGACACCGCCGCCGCCCAGGGCGTGCTGGAAGGCGCCGGCGGCGAGGTGCTGACCCTCAAGGGCGAGGCCTTGACCTACGAGGCCCGCGAGTCCCTGCTCAACCCGTCCTTCCTCGCCCTGCCGGCGGCGGCCGAGTGGCGGGCCGAGCTGATCCAGCTGGCGCGAGCCCTGGCTTAGCGGCCGCGCGCTGACGAGTGAGCAAGCGCCAGGTCGTTTTCGTGTCCCGCTTATTGCTCGGCCGCTGCCTGGACAGACCGTGCTTTCTTGAACTCCTGAGTCAGCTGATGGCCTTTAATCGCCGGGACAGCAAGGGCGCTGAGGCCGAGCTTGCCGAGCATGATCAGGGTGGCGCTCGCCAGGGCATCGAGAAACCAGAACAGCACATCGCCGCCGATGCCTAGGGCTTGTGGCGCGTTATGCAGGGCTGGAATGGTCTGGATTCCGGTCAGGACGTGCAGCGCCAGCGCTATCCAGAATCCGAAACAGTAAGGGCAGCGCCACGCCTCATAGAGATAGGCCAGCGGTCTGGGCAGGTGGGCGATAAGTCTGTTGAACCAGGTGCCCCAGGCCGGCAGCTTTTCCCAGAGCAGCAGGTAGAGGGACAGCCCCATCAGGGCCAGGGTGATATTCATCGGGCCTCCTGCGTGTGCGGCGCTGGTGCCGACTCATGGCCTGGGGGCTGCGGCTTATCGAGTACCCCCAGTGCGGGTTTGCGGGCGACTATAAGATGGCAAGCGGCAGCGTCCTGGGTCAGCAGCCTCTGCGTCGGCGGGCTAAAGCCTGCCGCCTGCAGCTGCTGTTGCAGGCTCTCCAGGATGATGCCGTGAAGCCTGAGGATCTCCGGTTCTTCGCTGAGCAGCAGGCGGCCGTTTGGCTTAAGCACCCGCAGCACCTCGCGCAAACCAAGGGCGGCGTCCTGCCAGTGATGGAAACTGCTGAAGGCCAGGACGCTGTCCATGCTGGCATCGGCCAGTGGCAGGGCTTCGGCCGCCGCACAGTAGAACTCGATGCGTGCGCCGAGGCCGAGCTGCTGAGTCTGTTGCTGGGCGATGGCCAGCATGGCGGGCGAAGGCTCTATACCCACCAAACGGCCCTGAGGGCAGAGCGCGGTCAAGTGGCGCAAACTGCTGCCGGTGCCACAGCCGATATCGACCAGGGCCTCGTCCGGCCGCCAGGTTTCGGCCTGAATCGGCATGCAGGTGGTGGGCCAGTCACCGTAATGGGTGGCATACCAGTTGGCGGTGGACTCATCCCAGGGCTCGTTTGGCTTGGTGGGTGATGACATCGGGCGTTCCTCGGTGGTTGCTAATGTCGCCAGATTAGAGAGGCGGGGCAGCGCCAGGCAGGGGCAATACGCGGGAAGAATCGGCTTATCTTTCGATCATGCGTCGCTATACTGGCCCGCACGTTCAGGAGACTGCGGATGCACTCAATCGCCCCGCTGCAGGTCGAACACTTCCATATCGAGCAGCTGAGCACCGAGCGGGAGGCCCATCACGTCGAGTACGTGCTGTCCTTTATCGTCGAGGGGCAGTTGCAGATGAGCCATGGCGAAACCTTGACGGTGACGGCGGGCAGTGTGGTGCTGGTGCCCGCAGGGGTGCCCCATCAACTGTTGTCGGGCCATGGCCTGCAGATCTGGTGGGTGGGTTTTTGCCCCGGCTGCCTTGGGTTGCACGAGAACCAGGGGCCCATGTTGCCCTTTCGCCAGGTGCGCCTGGGCGCCTCACCTGCGGTCAGCATCGACCCCGCCAGGCGCGCGCTGCTGGCGCAGTATTTCGCCGAGCTCAAGCGTCTGAGTGCGGCTGCCGGCCCGGCCAACCCTGAGCTCGCGAAGAGTCTGCTCAACCTGATTCTGGCCGAAGTGGGCAGCGCCATGATGCCGGTCGCGCTGACCCGCGATGCGCTGGTAGGCAACGTGCTGGACTATATCCAGCTGCATTGCTGCCGACCCCTGAGCCTGGCGGAGGTGGCGGCGGTGGTGCACAAGAGTCCGGCCTATGTCACCCATAGGGTCAAGCTCGCCACCGGTGCGAGTGTGGGCCAATGGATCACCAGTAACCGCCTGCACCAGGCCTGTACCCATCTGCTGCATAGCAGTGCCACGGTCGCCCAGGTAGCTGAGTTGGTGGGCTGGCAGGATGTGACCCACTTTATTCGCCAGTTCAGCAAACGCTTTGGCCAAACGCCGGGCGCCTGGCGTCGGCAGCAGCGGGACCACGGCCGCTAGGCTCGGCAACAAGCTTTAGCGGCCTAGTACTCGCGAGAATGGCACCCCGGGGCCATCAGTCGAGCATGTCGCGGTAGCGGTCGTCCTGCTTGAACACCAGGGGCTGGGCGAAGCCAGGCACCTTGACCTGGGTGTCGCCCAGTTCGATGGCCGTGTCGTCGATCAGGTCATTGCCGAAGTTGTAGATGATCTCCAGTTGCCCCAGCAGCGCCTGCTGGTCGTACTGCAGGGCGGCGGCGCGGGTCTGCTCGCGGCGTGTGCAGTAGTCGGCGAAGGCCGCCTCGCCGTGGCGCTTGCGCAGCATGCGCTCGACCACGTGGGGCGCCAGCACCACGCCGCTGGCGTTGTTGCCGCCGAAGCCCTTGGAGTTGATGAAGCACACGTCCAGCGCCTGTTCGCCGACCCGGCGGTCCTCGGTGGCGATGCTCAGGTGCTGCTGGTGCACGTCGTCGGCGACGCCGTCGATGGTCTTGATCCCCGGAATTACTCCGTACTTGAAGCTGCCCAGGGCGGCGATCAGTTGGTCGCCACTGGCGGTGGCCAGGGAGTGGCCGACGAAGGCCTTGGCCGCGGTGATCGGCCATTGCTCGATGGCGAAGGCGGCGGCGATGCGGTCCAGCAGTTCCGACTCGGTGACCCGGTTGGCCGGGGTGCTGGAGCCGTGGGCGTGGATGAAGCTGCGCTGGCGCACCGCGTCGCTGCCGAGCAGCTGCACGGCGCTGGCCACGGCCTTGGCCATGGTCAGGTAGTTGCCCGGACCGGGAGCGGAGATCGATTTCTTGAAGCCGTCGGCGTTGATGAACACGTCCGGCACCGCGCCGTGGATGTCGGCACCCAGCTCCAGGGCCAGTTCGTCGTCCATCAGCACCACGAACTGGCAGGCTTCGGCCAGGGTGAAGCCGCAGTTCTCGCCGAACGGGCGGCTGGCGCGGCGGAAGTCCACCTGGTCCTTGCCCTCGATCTGGCGCAGGCCGTCCTCGGTGGCCAGGGCGCCCATGGCGCCGTAGCCCTCGATGCATTCCTGGTTGATCGGCGCCTCGCTGCTGCCGACGATGACCACCCGCGCCTTGCCCGAGGCGATCTGCTCGATGCCTTTCTGCAGGTTGTAGAGGAAGGTGGCGCAGGCACCGGTGACGGCGCCGGTGGTGCCGACGCTGCCGAGCACGTAGGCGTTGATGAAGTCCGCCGGCATGGTGTTGAGGCCCAGGGCCAGCTGCTTGGCGGTGACCCGGCCGCCCTTGAGGCGCGACTGCATCAGGCCGCCGAAGCCGTTCTCGTCGAGCTGGCTCATGATGCAGCTGGCGAACACCGCGATCTCGTCCGGCGCCACGCGGTCGACGATCGACTGCCAGGGCAGGCCGATGGAGCGCAGGGCGTCGGTCACCCCGACGATGGCCATGCTCAGGCCGCGCGGGTGGAAGCGCGAGTTGTACAGCTCGGCCGGCTCGAAGCCGCTGGGCAACTGGCCGGCGGACTTCACCGGCAGGGCCCGGTAGCTGTCGACCTTGAATTCGCAGTTGTCGTGCAGGGTGACCCGCACCTCGGCGGCGTTGAGCGCCTCGACCGTCCAGTTGGCCGGCAGCGGCTCGGGGAGCTGCTTGCGGCTGGCGATGAAGCTCAGCTGGCTGCCCGGCGTTTCGCTGAGGGTGATGCTCTTCTGCCAGTGGGCGGCGTCGACGTCCAGGTAGCTCTTCTCGATGCGCCGCACCAGGGTCGCGGCGAGGATCTGCTCGGCGAAGCGTGCGTCGATCTCGGCCAGGCTCAGCGCCGTGCCGTCCTGATCCTGGTAGGCGCCGTCGACCACGCGCAGCAGCTTCATCATCACCGCCAGGCCGGCGAGGGTTTCCTGACGCGCCTGGGTGTCCATGGATTCCAGCACCGTGCGGCGGAAGCCGTGGTGAAAGGAGCTGCGCCCGGCAGCGTTGTAACCACCAAAGCCAACGATCACGGGTAGGCGAGATATCACGTGGAAAACTCCTTCAAATGAATTCGTCAGGACAGGCGCAGGTGGGGCGATGCAGGCCTGTCGTGCGGAACGGGAGCCCCTCTAGCCCGCGGATGGGCCGCAAGGGCGAGCGCCGGCTCGGCTGTTCGGATGCCTATGCTGACGTGGTTCATGACCTGTGAGTCACGGCTTCGACCAAGGTAGGGCTTGGATAAGGCCCTACGACTGCTAGGGTTAATGGCGCCTAAGATTGAGCTGGAGAACAACAATGAACAGCGTCAACCCTTACGAAAACGGCATGCCGCGCGACGCGGCGAACTTCCAGGCGCTCAGCCCCTTGAGCTTTATCGAGCGTGCGGCCAGTGTCTACCCGCAGCGCCTGGCACTGATCAACGGTCGCCTGCGCCAGTCCTGGGGCGACACCTACAGCCGCTGCATCCGCCTGGCCTCGGCGCTGGCCGGGCGCGGCATCGGCCTGGGCGATACGGTTGCGCTGCTGGCACCCAATGGTCCGGCGCTGTTCGAGGCGCACTTCGGCGTGCCGATGTGCGGCGCGGTGCTCAATGCCGTCAATACGCGTCTGGACGCCGAGGCCGTCGCCTTCATCCTGCAGCATGGCGAGGCCAGGGTGCTGCTGGTTGACAAGGAGTTCGGCGAGCTGGCGCAGCGCGCCGTCGCCCAGCTGAGCAGCCCGCCCCTGATCATCGGCATCGACGACCCCGAATACGACGCCGGCCTGCTGCTCGGCGAGCTGGACTACGAGGCGCTGCTGGCCGAGGGCGATGGGGACTATGCCTGGCAGCTGCCGGCCGACGAGTGGCAGGCCATCGCCCTGAACTACACATCCGGCACCACCGGCAATCCCAAGGGGGTGGTCTACCACCACCGCGGCGCCCACCTCAACGCGCTGTCCAATGCACTGTGCTGGGACATGCAGCGGTTCCCGGTGTACCTCTGGACCCTGCCGATGTTCCACTGCAACGGCTGGTGCTTTCCTTGGGCCCTGGCCGCCTACGTCGGCACCAGCGTGTGCCTGCGGCAGGTGCGCGCCGAGGCGATCTACCCGTTGCTGGCCGAACACGGCGTCGACCATTTCTGCGGCGCGCCCATCGTGCTGAACATGCTGGCCAATGCGGCGGACGAGCTCAAGGCGCTGAAGACCCGCCCGGTCAAGGTGCTGACCGCCGGGGCGGCGCCGCCGGCGGCGGTGATCGAGGCCATGGAGGCCCTGGATTTTCGCGTCACCCACGTCTACGGCCTGACCGAGACCTACGGCCCCAGCGTGGCCTGCGAGTGGAAGGCGGAGTGGGACGGCGAGAGCCCGGAGCAGCGTGCACGCCTCAAGTCGCGCCAGGGCGTGCGGGCGCCGCTGCTCGACGGGCTGATGGTGGCCGACCCGGACACCCTGCAGCCGGTGCCCAAGGACGGCCAGAGCATCGGCGAGATCTTCATGCGCGGCAACGTGGTGATGAAGGGCTACCTGAAGAACCCCAAGGCCACCGCCGAGGCCTTCGCCGGCGGCTGGTTCCATTCCGGCGACCTGGCGGTCTGGCATCCGGACGGCTATGTGGAGATCAAGGACCGCTCCAAGGACATCATCATCTCCGGCGGCGAGAACATCTCCTCGATCGAGGTGGAAGACGTGCTCTACCGCCATCCGCAGATACTCGAGGCCGCGGTCGTGGCCATGCCCAGCGAGAAATGGGGCGAGACGCCCTGCGCCTTCGTCACCCTCAAGCCGGGGGCGACGCTCAGCGCCGAGGCGGTGATCGCGTTCTGCCAGGCGCGCATGGCGCGCTTCAAGGCGCCGGGTTGCGTGGTCTTCACCAGTCTGCCGAAGACCTCCACCGGCAAGGTGCAGAAATTCCTGCTGCGCGAGCAGGCCAAGGCCCTGGCGGCCGGACAGACTGCCGCCTGAGGGTTGGCGCGCGAGGTTGCGGCCCGGCGCTGAGCCGAGCCGTACGGCGCCCTCGACTGGGTCCCAGGCATAAAAAAGCCCGGCGCTGGGACCGGGCACAATGGGTACGGGAGGTCCCGAAGCAGGGGCGTTTAGCTCATGCCCAGCCAGTTCGGCAGGGCCAGGGACACCGCCGGGATGTAGGTGATCACCAGCAGGAAGCTCAGCAGCAGCATCAGCCACGGCCAGGCCGCGCGGATCACCGAGGTCAGGGGCATGCCGGTCACCGCCGAGGTGACGAACAGGTTCAGGCCCACCGGCGGGGTGATCAGGCCGATCTCCATGTTCACCACCATGATGATGCCCAGGTGGATCGGGTCGATGCCCAGCTGCACGGCAATCGGGAAGAGGATCGGCGCGAGGATCAGGATGATCGCCGAGGGCTCCATGAAGGCGCCGGCGATCAGCAGCACGATGTTCACCACCATCAGGAACTGCCAGGGCTGCAGGCCCATCTCCACCACCCAGGCGGTGATCTGCTGGGGGATCTGCTCGGTGGTCAGGACATGGGCGAACAGCATGGCGTTGGCGATGATGAACATCAGCATGATCGACAGCTTGCCGGACTCCAGCAGCACCTTGGGGCACTCGCGGATGGTCATGTCCTTGTACACGAACAGCGCCACGAAGCCGGCGTAGACCGCCGCCACCGCCGCAGCCTCGGTCGGGGTGAACATGCCGGTGTAGATACCGCCGAGGATGATCACCATCAGCAGCAGGCCCCAGATCGCCTTGCGCCCGGTGGCGACCAGCTCGCGGAAGCTGGCCCGCGGCATGGCCGGCAGGTTCATCTTGCGCGCGACGATGTAGATCGCCGTCATCAGCGCCAGGCCGAGCAGCAGCCCGGGCATCACCCCGGCCATGAACAGCTTGCCCACCGACTGCTCGGTGGCCGCGGCATAGACCACCATGACGATCGACGGCGGGATGAGGATGCCCAGGGTGCCGGCGTTGCAGACGATGCCGGCGCCGAACGCCTGGGGGTAGCCGGAGCGGACCATGCCGGCGATGGCGATGGAACCGACCGCGGCCACGGTGGCCGGGCTGGAGCCGGACAGGGCGGCGAACAGCATGCAGGCGAGCACCGCGGAAATCGCCAGACCGCCACGGATATGGCCGACGCAGGCGTTGGCGAAGTCGATCAGGCGCTTGGCCACGCCGCCGGTGGTCATGAAGGCGCCGGACAGCAGGAAGAACGGGATGGCCAGCAGGGTGTAGTGCTCGGAGGTCTCGAACAGCTTGATCGCCAGCGAGCGCACCGAGTCCGGGCTGAACAGCATGATGGTCATGGAGCCGGCCAGGCCCAGGGACACGGCGATCGGCACGCCGATGAACATCAGCAGGAACAGCAGGACGAAGAGGAACAGAATGGTCATGGCTTGGGGTCCTTCTTCGATGCGTCGTCGTGCTCGGTCAGTTTCATCGCCTCGGCGGCCTCGTCGGCCAGGCCCAGGCCGGTCTGCTGGTTACGCAGGATGCGCACGAAGATTTCCAGGAAACGGATGAACACCATGGCGTAGCCGAAGGGCACGATCAGGGTGATATGCCATTGCTTGATGCCGTAGTGGCCGAGGTCCTCGGCACCGATACCGGCGGTCAGCAGGGTACGCACCCAGTCGAAGCTGGCCACGCTGATCAACCCGGCATAGCCCAGGCAGCACAGGCAGGCGATCAGGCCGATGATGCGCTGGGTGGGCTTCTTGGCCAGCTTGACCAGGGCGTCGACGCCGATGTGCCCGGCGGTACGCACGCCATAGGCCAGGCCGAAGAAGATCAGCCAGGCGAACAGGGCCTTGGTCAGGGCGATGCTCCAGGTCATGGCCTGGGCCATCTCGATCACGCTGTCACCGATGGCGAAGAACAGGTCGCTGGCCGCCGGCCAGTTGTCGCCAAGGCTGTAGAACACCGTGTAGAGGTTATTGAGGATCACATAGACGAATGTCACTAGCGTCATGGTCCCCAGCAGGAAGGCGATAAAGCCTTCCTCGAAGTGGTCCCAGACGCGCCGCAAGGCGTTCATCGTTCGAGTCTCCCGGTGAACAGGTGGATAACACATGGGGCGGGCCAGGCGTGGGCGCTGACCCACCGGGTGATGCCGGGCGCTACCAGAGGCAGCGCCCTTGGGGCACCCGGGGCGAAACCGCCCGGGCGCCAGACGGCCTTACTGCTGGTTGGCGGAGTCGGCGGCCTTGATCAGGTCGGCGCCGATCTCGGCTTCGAACATGCCCCACACCGGCTTCATGGCGTCGCGCCACTGGCCACGCTGCTCGGGGGTCAGCTGGATGATCTCGCTGGTGCCGGCGGCGATGATGGCCTCTTTGGCCTCCTGATTCAGCGCGTCGGCCTGCTTGTTCACCTCGGCGGTCACCTCGACGTTGATCTTCTCCAGCTCGCCGCGCACGTCGGCCGGCAGGCCTTCCCAGAACTGGGTGTTGGTGATCAGCATGTAGTCCAGTACGCCGTGGTCGGACTCGGTGATGAACTTCTGCACCTCGTGCATCTTCTGGCTGTAGATGTTCGAGTAGGGGTTCTCGGCACCGTTGACCACGCCGGTCTGCAGGCCCTGGTAGACCTCGGCGAAGCTCATCTTGCGCGGGTTGGCGCGCACGGCCTTGAACTGCTCATCGAGCACGGCGCTGGCCTGCACGCGGAACTTCAGGCCGCGGGCGTCCTTGGGCTCACGCAGGGCCTTGTTGGCCGACAGCTGCTTCATGCCGTTGTGCCAGTAGCCGAGGCCGGTGATGTTCTTGCTTTCCATGGACTTGAGCAGCGCCTGACCTTCTGCGCTCTGCTGGAAACGGTCGACCGCGGCGATGTCGTTGAACAGGAACGGCAGGTCGAACACCTGCAGCTGCTTGGTGTACTGCTCGAACTTGGCCAGGGAGGGGGCAATCATCTGCACGTCACCGAGCAGCAGCGCCTCCATTTCCTTGCCGTCGCCGAACAGAGAGGAGTTCGGGTAGACCTCGACCCGCACCTTGTCGCCCAGGCGCTCCTCGGCGAGCTTCTTGAACATCAAGGCGCCCTGGCCTTTCGGGGTGTTTTCGGCGACTACGTGGGAGAACTTGATGACGATCGGGTCGGCCGCCTGGGCCAGACCGGCGATGGTCAGGGACAGGGCGCACGCCAGCGCCTTGGCAGTCAGTTTGAACATGTGAGTGCTTCCTCTTGTTGTGCTTATCGCGTTGAGCGCCGCAGCGCCGGAAACGGGCGAACAGCTTCAAGTCTAGGCGGCCTGTCGAAAAGTGACGGACGCAGGGCCGAACCGGCCCGGACTGGAATCTGTGGGATCGCCTGGAGTGACTAGAGCAACCGCCATGCCAGGGTTGCGCTCGGGCGCGCGATGGGCCGAGCGCAGGCCGCTACAGCCGGCGCTAGAGGGGGGATATGACCGCCGTGGTGGCTTTGGCGCTGAATGCCGGCGCCGGCTGTGGGCGCAGGTGTGGCGGATATCCGCCAGCTACTCCGGCGCGTCTGGCGAGCTTCCGCCAGCCTCGGCGAAGCTCAGGCCGTGTTTGCGCAGTTTGTCGTGCAGGGTCTTGCGCGGCACGCCGAGGGCCTCGGCGACGCTGCGCAGCGAGCCATGGTCGCGGCCCAGTTCGGCGGCGATCAGCGCCCGCTCGAAGGCTTCCACCTGCTCGCCGAGGGTGCCGCCGGCGGCCGTTTCGAGCGCTTGACCGTGGGGCTCCAGCTCCAGACCAAGGTCCAGACCCAGGGCGAAGCGCTCGGCGGCGTTCTGCAGCTCACGCACGTTGCCCGGCCAGGGGTGGCGCAGCAGCTGCGCGCGCTGTGCGGACTGCAGCTCGCGGGGGCTCAGGCCGTGGCGCTGGCTGGCGGCCTCGGTGAAGTGCTGGAACAGCAGCAGGATGTCGTCGCCACGCTCACGCAGTGGCGGGATGCGCAGCGGTGCGACGTTCAGCCGGTAGTACAGGTCGGCGCGAAAGCGCCCCTGATCGGCGGCCTGGCGCAGGTCTTCCTTGGTCGCGGCGATCACCCGGATGTCCAGGGGGATCAGCTGGTTGCCGCCGAGTCGCTCGACCACCCGCTCCTGCAGCAGGCGCAGCAGCTTGACCTGCACCTCGAGGCTCATGCTCTCGATCTCGTCGAGGAACAGGGTGCCGCCGTTGGCGAACTCGAACTTGCCGATGCGGCGCTTTTGCGCGCCGGTAAAGGCGCCCGGCTCGTGGCCGAACAGCTCGCTTTCCACCACCGACTCGGCCAGGGCGCCGGCGTTGATCGCCACGAAGGGCCCGCCGCGGCGGCTGGACAGGTCGTGCAGGGCGCGCGCCACCACCTCCTTGCCGGCCCCGGTTTCGCCGAGGATCAGCACGTCGGCGGCGATCCCGGCGAGGGCGCCGATCTGCTCGCGCAGGCGCTGCATCGCGGGGGACTGGCCGACCAGGCGCGCGGACAGCTCGTGGCGGTCGCTCAGGGCCAGGCGCAGGCTGCGGTTGTCCAGCACCAGGCGGCGCAGGGCCAGGGCGCGGCGCACGCTGTCGAGCAGCTCGTCGCTGGCGAAGGGTTTTTCCAGGAAGTCATAGGCGCCGGCGCGCATCGCCTGCACGGCCAGGGGCACGTCGCCGTGACCGGTGATCAGCAGCACCGGCAGCTCCGGGTCCTGCTGATGCAGCTGTTCGAGCAGTTGCAGGCCGTCGATCCCCGGCATGCGGATATCGCTGACCACCACGCCAGGCCAGTCGCGCTCGATGCGTGCGGCTGCGCCCCGGGCGTCGCCCAGGCTGGCGACCTTCAGCCCGGCCAGGTCGAGGGTCTGGCTCAGGGCCCCGCGCAGGTGGGGGTCATCGTCGATCAGCAGGACCTGGGTGCGGGCGTCGAAGGGCAGGGTCATGGGGCAAAGTCCTCGGGCGGCTGAATGTTCACGCCGTGCTCGGCGGCGCGCAGGCGCAGGGTCAACAGGGCGCCACCGGCGGGGTGGTTGGCCAGCAGCAGCTCGCCCCCCAGGGCGCGCATCAGGGTGTCGCAGATCGCCAGGCCGAGGCCCAGGCCCTGGGCGCTGGTCTTGGTGGTGAAGAACGGCTCGCGGGCGCGTTGCAGGGCCTCGGCGGAAAACCCCGGGCCGTTGTCGCGCAGCTGCAATTCGATGCCGTCGCCGCTGCGTTCGGCACTGAGCCAGAGGCGCCGCGGCGGCGGCATTTCGGCCAGCGCGTCGAGGGCGTTGGCCAGCAGGTTGCCGAGCACCTGGCGCAGGCGGGTCTCGCCGGCCTGGACCCACAGGGTGGCGTCCGGCAGGTCGCGGATCAGTTCGACCTGCTGGGCCTGGCGGCGCTTGGCCAGCAGGGCCAGGGCGTCGTCGATGGCCGGCTGCAGGGCGACGCTCTCCGGGGCGTGACGATCGCGGCGGGCGAAGGCGCGCAGGTGGGCGATGATCGAGGCCATGCGCTCGGTCAGCTGGCTGATCAGGCGCAAGTTGTCGCGGGCGTCCTCGGCGCGCTGGTGGTCGAGCAGCACGCCGGCGTTGTCGGCGTAGCTGCGAATCGCCGCCAGGGGCTGGTTGAGTTCGTGGCTGATGCTCGCGCTCATGGTGCCGAGGGCCGAGAGCTTGCCGGCCTGGACCACTTCGTCCTGGGCCCGCACCAGCTCCTGCTGGGCCTGTTCGCGCTCCAGCACCTCCTGTTTCAGGCGGCTGTTGAGCCGCTCCAGGTCCTGGGTGCGCTCCTGTACGCGCTGTTCCAGCAACTGGCGCGCCCGGGCGTCCAGGGCGATGCGCTCGAGGTAGTGGCGGCGCCGCTGCATCAGCAGCCCTAGCAGCAGGATCAGCACCAGCAGCGCGGCGCCACCGATGGCGACGGCCGAGCGCACGGGACGGTCGAGCAGGCTGCGCGGGACCAGGATGCTGGCGGTCCAGCCGATGTCCTCCAGATCGCGCGCCTGGCGAAGCCAGGCCTGATCATCGAGGCGCAGCGGTGGCGGCGACTGAATCAGGTAGGGCTGGGTGTCGGCGATGGTCGCCCGCTCGGCCTTGTCCAGCTTGCGGGTGGCGTGGAAGCGCCAGTCGGGGTGGGAGGTGAGGATCACCACGCCATGGCTGTCGGTTACCAGCAATTGCTCGGGGCGACTGCCCCACAGGGTTTCGCTGTGGTCCAGGTCGACCTTGACCACCAGTACGCCGATGATCCGCAGGCCCTCGCGCACCGGCGCGGCGAAGAAGTAGCCACGCTTGCGCGAGGTGGTGCCGAGGCCGAAGAAGCGCCCGGCGCGGCCTTGCATGGCTTCCAGGAAGTAGGGGCGATAGGAAAAGTTGCGCGTGACGAAGCTGTCGGCCTGATCCCAGTTGGAGGCCGCCAGGGTCTGGCCGTCGGGCGCCATCAGGTAGATCACGTCGGCGCCGGTCTGTTGTTGCAGGCCGCCGAGCAGGCGGTTGGCCTGGTCACGCAGGCCGCCGTCGTCGCGTTGCTGCAGCAGCTGGCGCAAGGCCGGCAGCTGACTGAGGATCGGTGGCAACACCTCATAGCGGCGCAGGGTGCCGAGCAGGTTGGCGACATAGAGGTCGAGGGTCTGGCCGCTCTGCCGGTCCAGGGCGTCACGGTAGTAGCGCTCGGCCAGTTGCTGCAGGGGCCAGAGCAGGGAGGCCAGGGCTATCGCCAGCAGGGCCAGGCTGCGCCAGCGCGGGCGGCGGGGTAATGCGGTGGAGGGCATGGGCGGATGACTCGATCGCGGTAATGCTGAGCATAGTAAGGGGCGCGGCGCCCCGGAACTGAGCATAAAGCAATTGTCGGACCAGGCAGCGACAGCTGGGGGATGTTGTCGAGGCCCAGCCGATGGCTGGCGCGCGGGTAGCGGCTGCTCTTGCTGCCCGGCGCACTGCCTGGCGTTTGCCGCTTCAACCGGCGAACAGGCCCGGGCAGCTATGGCCGCTCATGGCCGCCGCGGCCTGACGGCGGGCATCAAGCCCTTAGCGCGGGTTGGCCAGGCATTCCAGCAAGGCGTCGTGCCAGTCGGGCAGCTGGATATGCCAATCCCGTTGCAGGCGCGAGCAGTCCAGGCGCGAGTTGAGCGGGCGTTGCGCCGGGGTCGGGTAGGCGCTGCTGGGGATGGCCTCGAGTTGGGCGGTGGCTTTGCCTTGGGTGCGCAGCTGCTCGGCGATGGCGCTGGCGAAGCCGAACCAGGAGGTCTCGCCCTGCCCGGTCAGGTGGTAGGTGCCCCAGGGGCCGGCCTGGCCGGAGCGCCAATGGCCGATCAGCTCGGCGGTGGCGGCGGCGATGCTGCCGGCCCAGGTGGGCGCGCCGATCTGGTCGGCCACGACCTTGAGCGCGTCACGCTCCTGCAGCAGGCGTTGCATGGTCAGCAGGAAATTGCGCCCGTGCAGCGAATAGACCCAGCTGGTGCGCAGGATCAGGTGCGCGCCGCCGACCGCCTGGATCGCCTGTTCGCCGGCCAGCTTGCTGCGCCCGTAGACGCCCAGCGGGTTGGGCTCGTCGGCCTCGATGTAGGGCGTCGGCTTGTCGCCGTCGAACACGTAGTCGGTGGAATAGTGGATCAGCGGCACGTCCAGGGCAGCCGCCTCCTGCGCCAGGACCTCGGGCGCCATGGCGTTGATCGCGAAGGCCAGCTCGGGCTCGCTTTCGGCCTGGTCGACCGCGGTGTGGGCCGCGGCATTGATGATCAGCTCGGGGCGCAGGGCGCGGACCAGCTGGCGAATCTGCTCCGGCTGGCCGAGGTCGAGCTGGTCGCGCCCGCGCACGACCAACTCTGCCTGCCCAGCAAGACACAGCTGCAGCTCCTGGCTGACCTGGCCGTGCTGACCGAGCAACAGGATTTTCATGGGAACAGCTCCGCTTCGCCCAGGCTGAGGCCGGCCTGGTCCTTGGCCGACAGCTGCGGCGCTGCGGCGAGCGGCCAGTCGATGGCCAGGCTCGGGTCGTCCCAGCGGATGCAGCGCTCATGGGCCGGGGCGTAGTAGTCGGTGGTCTTGTAGAGGAACTCGGCGAACTCGCTGAGCACCAGGAAACCATGGGCGTAGCCTTCCGGCACCCAGAGCTGGCGCTTGTTCTCGGCGGACAGCTGCACGCCGATCCAGCGGCCGAAGGTCGGCGAGGCGCGGCGAATGTCCACCGCCACGTCGTAGACCTCGCCGGCGGTGACCCGCACCAGCTTGCCCTGGGCCTGCTGCACCTGGTAGTGCAGGCCGCGCAGCACGCCGCGCTGCGAGCGCGAATGGTTGTCCTGGACGAATTCCCGGTCCATGCCTATGGCCTCGGCGAAGGCGCGGGCGTTGAAGCTTTCGTAGAAAAAGCCGCGCTCATCGCCGAACACCTTGGGTTCGAGGATCAGCACGCCTGGCAGGTCGGTCTGAATGATGTTCACGCGTGCTCCTCCGCCAGCTTGAACAGGTACTGGCCGTAGCCGGTCTTGCCGAAGGCTTGCGCCTGGCTGAGCAACTGGTCACGATCGATCCAGCCGTTCTGGAAGGCCACCTCCTCCAGGCAGGCGACTTTCAGGCCCTGGCGGTGCTCGATGGTCTGCACATATTGCGAGGCTTCCAGCAGGCTGTCGTGGGTGCCGGTATCGAGCCAGGCGAAGCCACGGCCGAAACGCTCGACGCGCAGGTCGCCGCGCTTGAGGTAGGTGTTGTTGATGTCGGTGATCTCCAGCTCGCCGCGGGCTGAAGGTTTCACCGCCTTGGCGATCTCCACCACGTCGTTGTCGTAGAAATACAGGCCAGTGACCGCGTAGCTGGACTTCGGCTTGGCCGGTTTTTCCTCGATGGACACGGCGCGCCCCTGGGCGTCGAATTCGACCACGCCGAAGCGCTCCGGGTCGCTGACCCAGTAGCCGAAGACGGTGGCGCCGCTCGCAAGGCTCGCCGCGCGTTGCAGCTGTTCGCCAAAGTGCTGGCCGTGGAAGATGTTGTCGCCGAGGATCAGGCACACCGAGTCGTCGCCGATAAACGACTCGCCAATCAGGAACGCCTGGGCCAGGCCATCCGGCGACGGCTGTTCGGCATAGCAGAGACGCACGCCGAACTGGCTGCCGTCGCCGAGCATCTTCTCGAACTGGGGCAGGTCGTGGGGGGTGGAGATGATCAGGATGTCGCGGATGCCGGCGAGCATCAGCACGGAGATCGGGTAGTAGATCATCGGCTTGTCGTAGATCGGCAGCAGCTGCTTGGACACGCCCAGGGTGATCGGGTGCAGGCGGGTACCGGAGCCGCCCGCCAGGATGATGCCTTTCATGGATACTGCTCCTTACAGGGCGCCGAGGCGCTCGCGTTGATAGCTGCCGTCCTGCACGCGGCGGCACCAGTCGAGGTTGTCCAGGTACCAGCGCACGGTCTTGCGCAGGCCGCTGGCGAAGGTTTCCTCGGGCTTCCAGCCCAGTTCGCGTTCGATCTTGCTGGCGTCGATGGCATAGCGCTGGTCGTGGCCGGGGCGGTCGGCGACGAAGCTGATCTGCTCGCGGTAGGAGCCGCCTGCTTGGCGCGGCGCCAGTTCATCCAGCAGCGCGCAGATGCTTTCCACCACGTGCAGGTTCTTCTGCTCGTTGTGGCCGCCGATATTGTAGGTCTCGCCGACCTGGCCCGCGGTCACCACCTTGAGCAGGGCGCGGGCGTGGTCCTCGACGTACAGCCAGTCGCGCACCTGCTGGCCGTTGCCATAGACCGGCAGCGGCTTGCCATCCAGGGCGTTGAGAATCACCAGGGGGATCAGCTTTTCCGGGAAGTGGTAGGGGCCGTAGTTGTTCGAGCAGTTGGTCAGCAGCACCGGCAGCCCGTAGGTCCGTTGCCAGGCGCGCACCAGGTGGTCGGAGGCCGCCTTGCTCGCCGAATAGGGGGAGCTGGGGGCGTAGGGCGTGGTTTCGGTGAACAGGTCATCGACACCATGGAGGTCGCCGTAGACCTCGTCGGTGGAGATGTGGTGAAAGCGAAACGCCTGCTTGCGCCCGTCCGGCAGCGCGGACCAATAGCCGCGGGTCGCTTCCAGCAGGCTGTAGGTGCCGACGATGTTGGTCTGGATGAACGCGGCGGGGCCGTCGATGGAGCGGTCGACGTGGGACTCGGCGGCCAGGTGCATCAGCGCATCCGGTTGGAACTCGGCGAGTATCTCGGCCACCTTGGGCTGGTCGCCGATGTCGGCCTGGACGAACTGGTAGCGGGGACTAGCGGCGACGGTTGCCAGGGATTCGAGGTTGCCGGCGTAGGTCAGCTTGTCCAGGTTGAGCACCTGGTGCTCGGTTTCGTTCAGCAGGTGACGGATCAGTGCCGAGCCGATAAAGCCGGCACCGCCGGTGACCAGAATGCGCATAGAGATTGGCCTCATTGTTCAGGCTGCGAGTGTACCGCCTAGCTTGTCGGCTGAGCGCAGCGGCTGCAAGCGTTGCATGGGGCGAAATGGTACGAGGGTGGCCATTTCCCTCAATCGCAGAAACAACAAAGGCCCGCATCGCTGCGAGCCTTTTGTTTGTATGGTGCCGGCACCAGGAGTCGAACCCGGGACCTACTGATTACAAGTCAGTTGCTCTACCAGCTGAGCTATACCGGCACTGAAGGGCCGCCATTATATCCATTCGTTCGTGCGAGTAAAGCCGTTCCGGCGCAGTTTGGCGCGGGTTTGGCTATCAGCCGGCGGGGCCTTATGCACAACTGGCAGGCTGCCACCCTGGTTATCGGTAAAAACTGTGGGCTTTCTCACGGATTTTCTCAAGGTCATGTTTTTATTGGCTTTTATGCTCTGCTTAAAAAACAGTCAGCAGCCATGCGGCTGGATAAGCAGGGCTCCGCAGCTGTTTGCTCAGAATCTATCAACACAGTTATCCACAGATTGTGTGGGCAACTCGGTGGTTGTGCGCTCGGCGAGCAGTAGCAGGTTGCGCGGGCTGAGCTGTCGCGGGCAGAAGGTGCCCAGGCGTACGGTAAAACCCTGGTTCTGTAGGTAAAGGGCACGGTCGAGCAATAGCCACAGCTCCAGGGGGCGGCGAAACAGGGCGCGCAGTAGTTCCAGGTTGCGGACTTCCGCCAGGCGCTGCCAGCCCTGAGTCTCCAGTTCCGCCCAGTCGTGAAGTGGACCCGGGTCGGCCAGGCCCTTGAGGGCGGCCAGGTCCCGGCAGTAGCCGGCCAGGTCCTTGTCCAGCCAGGCCGGCGGCAGGGAGGGCGTGGGCAGGTATTCATCGACGCCGCGCAGCCGCCGTTGCAGCAGGTCGAAGGCCAGCCGTCGGGCCATGGACATATCCCGCTGGCGGCGCACCCGGGCGCCGGCGGTGACGGTCTCCTTGAGCGGCAGGGAGAGGTCCTCCCGCGACAGGCGCAGCCTCGAGGCCCGGGCGGGGGCCGATAGCGGTTGATAGTCGGGGGTGGCGATCCGGTTGTAGCAGCAGGGGGCGATCGCCAGTTGACGGCAGCCGGCCTGGCTGGCCAGCTGCATCAGGCGCACATGCAGCTCGCCGCAAGCGTGCAGGGCGACCGGGCTGTGTTCGGCGCTGAGCCGCTCTGCAGCGTCCTGCGCCAGTACGTCCTGGCGCAGGTGCTGGGCAGCGATCCCCAGGCGCTGGCTGAGTCGTTGGCCGTCGGCTACCAGCTGCGCGTCGTGCTCCAGACAGGTTAGCGGCTGCCCCTCGCGGGCCAGCAGGCGACCGAGGTGGCCCTTGCCCGCGCACCAGTCGAGCCAGTGCTGTGGCGCGTCGCGAAACTGCAGGCGGCTGGCGAAGGCCCGAATCTGCTGCCACTTGCGTCCCGGCACGTCGAGCGAGAGGCGCGCGGGCGGCTCCGCCAGTGGTAGCTGTGGCAGTTCGCCGAGCTCAGTCAGCGCCTGGACCCGCCTGGCGATTGCGGCGAAAGGCTCGGGAGCATCGATGAGGTCGGGGCGGCCATGATCGGCCTCGGCTTGCTCCAGGCTGCGGGCGCGTAGCCAGCGAGCGAGTTCGCGGTGGCGGTCTTCCCAGGGCAGCCGGTGCTGGGTGAAGGGCTGTGGTCGCCAGAGGCTCTGGTGCTCGACCAGCAGCGAATCCAGCGCTCTGAAGCGCTGGAGCAGGGCGTCGCCGCTTAGGAATTGGCTGTGCATGCTCGCGTTCGGTCGATGTCGGTCAGTTGCCGCGACAGGCTCATCGACCCTGGCAGGCGTCGACGCGCAGCCAGCGTTCCAGCAGTTTGAAGCCGCGCACCAGAACGAAGGCGATGCCCAGGTAGAACAGACCGGCGGCGAAGAAGATCTCCACCGGCAGATAGGTGCGGGCGATGATGGTGCGGGCCATGCCGGTCAGCTCCAGCAGGGTCACGGTGCTGGCCAGGGCGCTGGCCTTGAGCATCAGGATCACTTCGTTGCTGTAGGCCGGCAGGCCGATGCGCGCGGCCCGCGGCAGGACGATGTAGAGCATGGTCTGCCAGCGCGCCATGCCAAGGGCCCGGGCCGCCTCGACTTCACCCGACGGCACGGCCTGGATCGCGCCACGGAGGATCTCGGCGATGTAGGCGGCGGTGTGCAGGGTCATGGTGATGATGGCGCACCAGTAGGCGTCGCGCAGGTAGGGCCAGAGCGGTCCTTCGCGCACCGCATCGAACTGCGCCAGGCCGTAGTAGACCAGGAACAGCTGCACCAGCAGCGGGGTGCCGCGGAAGAAGAAGATGTAACCGTAGGGCAGGGCGCGCATGTACCAGTGCTTGGAGGCGCGGGCGATGCCCATGGGGATGGCCAGGATCAGCCCGGCGAGCACCGCGACGGCGACCAGCTCCAGGGTCAGCATGGCCCCTTCGGCCAGGCGTGGCAGCCACTTGATGATGACTTCCCAGTTCATGCGGCGCTCCGGACAAAGCCACGGCTGGCACGCTTCTCGAGGAAGTGCAGGCCGATCATGGCGAGGATGGTCAGGCCGAGGTAGATCAGCGCGGCCACCAGGAAGAAGGTGAAGGGTTCCTTGCTCGAGGTCACGGCGATCTGCGAGCGACGCATGATCTCCTCCAGGCCGATCACCGAGACCAGGGCGGTGTCCTTCATCAGGATCATGAACAGGTTGCCCAGGCCCGGCAGGGCGATGCGCCACATCTGCGGCAGGATCAGGCGCCAGAAGATTCGCGGCCTGGACAGGCCGAGGGCCTGGCCGGCTTCGCGATGGCCCTTGGGGATGGCCAGAATGGCACCGCGGAATACCTCGGTGGCGTAGGCGCCGAAACACAGGGCGAGGGCGATACTGCCGGCGGCGAAGGGCGACAGCTCCAGGCTTTCCATGCCGAGCAGGTCGGCCAGCTCGCGCATCAGGTTGACCGTGCCGAAATAGATCAGCAGTACCCAGAGCAGCTCGGGGACGCCGCGCACGATGGTCGAATAAGTGCCGCCGAGCCATTGCAGCGGCTTGTACGGCGAGGTCTTGGCCATGGCGCCGAGCAGGCCGAGCACCAGACCCAGGCACAGCGCGCTGAGCGCCAGCTTGATGGTCATCAGGGTGCCGGCGGCCAGGGCCGGGCCGAATCCGTAGAGGTCTAGGGTCATGGGGGCTCAGAGGCCTGCGCCGCCCGGGAGGGCGACGCAGGGCAGGCTGCTCAGTAGATGCTGAACGGGAAGTACTTGTCGTTGATCTGCTTGTAGGTGCCGTCGGCAACGATTTCCTTCAGCGCGGCGTTGAGCTTCTCGCGCAGCGGGTCACCCTTGCGCACGGCGATGCCGATCTTGTCGTTGTCGAACACCGGCTCGCCCTTGAACTCGAAGCCCTTGCCGGCGTCGCTCTTGAGCCATTCCCAGTTGACGAAGGTGTCGGCCAGCACGCCGTCGAGGCGGCCGGAGGAGAGGTCCAGGTAGGCGTTCTCCTGGGTGTCGTACAGCTTGATGTCGACCACGTCATCGAGGTTGTCTTCCAGCCAGGTGCCGGCGATGGTCGCGCGCTGGGCGCCGATCACCTTGCCCTTGAGGCTGGCTTCGTCGGTCTTGAACTCGCTGCCTTTGGGCGCGATGAACTGCAGCTTGTTGGTGTAGTACGGCTCGGTGAAGTCCACCGCCTGCTGGCGTTCCTCGGTAATCGACATGGAGGCGACCAGGAAGTCGAATTTCTTGGCGTTCAGCGCCGGGATGATGCCGTCCCAGTCGGAGGTGACCACTTCGCACTCAGCCTGCATCTTGGCGCACAGGGCCTGGGCAATTTCCACGTCGAAGCCGACCACCTGGCCGCTGGAGTCGATCAGGTTGAACGGTGGGTAGGCGCCTTCGGTGCCGATCTTCAGCTTGTCGGCGGCCACGGCGCTGGTGCCGAAGGCCAGGGTGGCGGCCGCAGCCAGCAGGATCTTCTTATATTTCTGCATGCGTTGTAGCTCCATTTTTAGTGATTGCTGGACATGAACTGTTTGCAGCGCGCCGACTTCGGGTTGTCGAACACCTGTTGGGGTGGACCCTGTTCTTCGACCAGGCCCTGGTGGAGAAACACCACTTCGCTGGACACCTGGCGGGCAAAGTTCATCTCGTGGGTCACCAGCAGCATAGTGCGACCTTCTTCAGCAAGCGCGCGGATCACGTTGAGCACTTCCTGGACCATCTCCGGGTCGAGGGCCGAGGTCGGCTCGTCGAACAGGATCACCTTGGGCTCCATGCACAGGGTGCGGGCGATCGCCGCGCGCTGCTGCTGGCCGCCGGACAGCTGGTTCGGGTAGACGTGGCGCTTGTCGGCGATGCCGACCTTGGCCAGCAGGGCCTCGGCCCGCTCGGTGGCCTCGGCCTTGCTCAGGCCCAGTACCCGGCGCGGCGCCTCGATGATGTTGTCGAGCACGCTCATGTGCGGCCACAGGTTGAAATTCTGGAAGACGAAGCCCAGCTCGCTGCGCAGGCGGTTGATCTGCTTGCTGTCCGCAGCAACCAGGTCCCCCTGTTTGCCAGGCTTGAGCTTGAGCTCTTCACCCGCCACGAGGATCTGCCCCTGATTGGGGTTCTCCAGCAGGTTGATGCAGCGCAGGAAGGTCGACTTGCCGGAGCCGGAGGAGCCAAGGATGGAAATCACGTCGCCATCTTGCGCCGTGAGGGAGATGCCCTTGAGCACCTCAAGGTCGCCGTAGCGTTTGTGCAGATTGCGGATTTCCAGCGCGGGCGTGGCCTCGGCCATGGGGGGTCCTCTTCTTGTGCGGATGCGCTCCGGGCTGCGGTTGGGCCTTCCTGGCGTGGCGCCAAGCTAGCATAGCGTTTCGCTGACCGCCAAGCCGTTTACGGGGCGGCTGCGGCCTGATGAGTCACGAGTGTCGCCTGGCTGCAGCTGTCTGTCGCGCGAGCGCAAGAAGGCCGATGGGATGGTGCGGGCTGCCCAGTGAGCGAGGTGTGCCGTTAGTGCTTCGCCTCAGCGCGGTGTTTGATCGCTCGGCGCTTGTTTTGCCAGCAGTGGGGGCTGTCTTGGGGGCTGCGGTCGCTGCGTCCGGCAGGTGAGGTTGCAACAACATCGCGGGGTAACGGGGTGACAGCTATGCCGCTTTCAGCTCGCTGATCAGCATGCCGTGTTGAACCACGCAGGTGCGTCCGGCGGACTCCAGTCGAAGCGGGTCTCGTCCGGTGATCGACCAGCCCCTCGCAAGCATGCGATCGATGTGTTTGCGCATTGAGTGAAGCGAGCGCTGTTCCGGTACAGGGGTGTGCATTCTTAAAGGCCTGCTGGTCGGTTTCCCGTATTCAGTTGGATACTGCATGGGCTGGGCAAGCTTGCTGGAGTCTCGGCGCCAGTAGCATCGCGATAATAAACTAACAACGCGAGTCTTTAGATCGAGAAAACGTGAACCATTCCGCATTCTTCCACTGTTCCGTGCCTCGCTGCGGGCGGAATAGCCGGGCTGTGATGGGTGAAAAAGGCTTGTGCTGACCCTTCATGAGCCACGCCGATGCATCGCAGGATGGTTGCTCGCGGTCGCCTCGGTTCAGCGCTTTGCGGCTGTCCCTTATGGTGCGAGATGCGCTGTAAGAGGGGCTTTCGAGTTGCTTGGGCTGGAATGCAAGATCGGGTTCGGCGGGGCGAGCCCCGCCGGAAGAAACGTTATACGGCCTGATCAGGTGCCGCTTTTAAACTCGAGTGCCGGAAAGTGCTCCCGGAAAAGTTGTCCGCTCTCTTGCATGAGCTTCTGCCCTTCGGCGATTTCGTTTCGCTTTGAGTCGCGCAGCATCACCTCAATATACCGCCCGGCTCCGGCTCCGGCTCCAAACTTGTAAGCCCTCTCTTTCGGCTTGAGCGCTGCAAGCACCCTGCTATCCAGCCCGGCGTCCGTTCTGGGGGCGCCGTTCTGGGCCGAACTGGGGGTTCGCCGGATACACCCCCAGTACTTTGGACTTGCAAGGCAACGCCTGAGAATCACAGACAACAAAAAACCCGCACTAGGCGGGTTTCTTGTGGGCTTTCGGGTGATTTTGACACCACCTGAAAACGAAAGGTGGTGCCCAGGGACGGAATCGAACCGCCGACACGGGGATTTTCAATCCCCTGCTCTACCGACTGAGCTACCTGGGCAACGGGGCGCTATTAGACGGTTTTGGCTTATGCCTGTCAAGCGTGAGATTAAAAAATATTTAACTATTTCGGGTGTTTACGTTCAGGGGCCTATTCGCTGGGCGGCACATAGCCTTCGGCCTGGGCGTATTCCTCGCCGGAGAGGAACTTGTCCATCTCGGCCTGGAGGAATTTGCGGTCCTCGGCGTTCATCATGTTCAGGCGGCGTTCGTTGATCAGCAGGGTCTGGTGCTTCTGCCACTCGTCCCAGGCTTGCTTGGAGACGTTGTTGTAGATGTCTTCGCCCTTGGCGCCTGGGTAGGGCGGGCGATCCAGGCCGGGTAGCTCTTTCTTGTGCTTGCGGCACATCACGGTGCGGGTCATGGCTGCTCTCCAGTAAGTGGGGCGGGATTCAGTTGGTCGGCCGCGCGCTTCAGCAGTTTCTTCACTGGGGCGGCGAGGCCCAGGCGTGGCGGGGTGGCGAGGTTATACCAGAGCCAGTCGGCCTCGGCCACGGCGTGGGGTGCGCCATCGGCGCGGATCAGCCAGGGCTCTATGGTCAGCTGGAAGTGGCTGAAGGTGTGAGTCAGGCGATCCAGTTCCTGGCGCGCACCGAGCCGCAGGGCGTGGCGCTCGGCCAGGGTTTCGAGGCCCTCGAGATCGTCCAGCTCGGGCAGGCTCCACAGGCCGCCCCACAGGCCGCTGGAAGGGCGGCGGTAGAGCAGGATCTCGCCGGCCGCATTGGTCAGCAGCGGCATCAGGGTGCGCTTCTGCGGCAGGGCCTTGCGCGGCTTGGGCATCGGGTAGCGAATCTCCAGGCCGAGCAGGTGGGCCTGGCAGCCGCCGCGCAGGGGGCACAGCAGGCAGCTTGGCTTGCTGCGTGTGCAGAGAGTGGCGCCGAGGTCCATCATCGCCTGGGTGTAGTGATTGACCCGGGCCTCTGGGGTCAGACGCTCGGCGACCTGCCAGAGCTGCTTGGCCACCTTGGGCTCGCCGGGGTAGCCCTGCTGGGCGACGTAGCGGGCGAGCACCCGCTTGACGTTGCCGTCGAGGATCGGCGCGCGCAGGCCCATGCTCAGGCTGGCGATGGCGCCGGCGGTGGAGCGTCCGATGCCGGGCAGGGCGGTGAGGGCCTCGACATCGCGGGGGAACTCGCCGCCGTGCTCGGCCATGACGATCCGCGCGGCTTTCTGCAGGTTGCGGGCGCGGGTGTAGTAGCCCAGGCCCGTCCACAGGTGCAGCACCTCGTCTTCGGCGGCCTCGGCCAATGCCTGCACGCTGGGCAGGGCGGCCATGAAACGGTCGAAATAACCGAGCACGGTGCTGACCTGGGTCTGCTGCAGCATGATTTCCGAGACCCACACCCGGTAGGGGGTGATGCCCTGTTGCCAGGGCAGGTCCTTGCGGCCGTGGCGGTCATACCAGTCGAGCACCGCGGCGGCGAACTGCTCGGGACTCATTGCTTGAACAGACCCTTGAGCGCGTCCTTGAGCTCGGGGCTGACCTTGTCACCGAGCTTCTCCTCAAGCTTCTCGGTGAGCTTGTTGCCGGCCAGCTTGGCGGCGACCTTGCCGAGGCCGTCCTGGTCCAGGCGACAGGCCTTGGCGCCGAGCTCCAGCGGGCCGCGGCAGCGCAGCGGCCAGGCGATGCCGACATAGCGTTCGTTGACCTGGCAGGCCGGGTCGGGCATGGCGCGCCGGTCGCCCTCGATGGTGACGCCGACCCGGTAGTCGAGGCCGAGCACGCGCAGGTCGAGGTCGCCCTCGCCCTTGGCGCTGAGACCGGGAATGCGCGCCTTGAGGTCGTCATTGCTGGCGACGCCGTTGCGCAGGACCAGGCTGCCCTGCAGGGTCTCGAAGGGCGTGTCCTTGCCGCTTGGCGGGTTGCTCGGGACCTTGCGGTTGAGGGTGGCGATGCCGCGGCACAGCTGATGCTCGAGGTTGGCGTCAACCAGCACGCCGTCTGCCAGGGCGAAGTTGGCAGTGCCGTTGAGGCCATCGACCCAGGCCTTCTCACTGTTGCCGCTGGTGCTCAGGTCGGCCTGCAGGTCCAGCAGGCCCTTGATCGGCGAGGGTTGCTCTTCGCTCTTCAGGAAGGGCTCGAGGGGAATGCGCTTGAGCCTTTGCTGCAGGCTGAGCAGCGGAATGGCCGGGCGCACGTCGATGCGCGCCTTGGCGTCGAAGCTGCCGTCGGCGAGCTTGCCGCGCAGGCTCTCCAGCGTCAGCACGCCGGCTTTGCTCTTGGCTGCGAGCTCCAGCGCGCCGATGGCCTGCTTCTTGACGGTCAGCTGCTCGAGGTTCAACGCCAGTTGCAGGTCGAGCTTGCGCAGCGGCTCGATCGGCAGCAACGGGCTGGCGCTCCAGGCTTGCTGGGTCGGCGCGTCGGGCAGCGGGCTGCTGCCGTTGCTGCCGGCACGGGCGACGGCCTCCTTGACTTCGACCTGGCGCGCGGCGTCGGCGCCCTGCTCCTCCTTGCTCGGTGGTGGCAGGTAGCGGTCGAGGTCCAGGCGGTCGCCCTTGAGCTGTACGCGCAGCGCCTGCTTGGCAAAGTCGCTGATGACCAGCTGGCCGCTGAAGCTGCTGTCGTCGAGTTTCAGCTGCAGCTCATCCAGGGTCAGGCTGTTCGGCGTGCCGCTGAGGCGGGTGACCAGCTCGAATTCGCCGAGGGCCTTGGCGTCGCTCATCGGCGGCAGCGGCTGGCCGATGCCGGTGAGGAAGTCGCGCAGGTTGAGCGGGGCGATGGACAGGCCGCCGGACAGCTTGGCCGTCTTGTCCAGGTCGCGCACCTTGAGCTCGCCCAGGGCGCGCAGCTGGTTGGCCGAGAGCTTCAGGCCGTTCCACTCGGCGACCTGGGCGGCCAGGTCGACCAGCAGTTCGCCCTGGATCGCATAGGTCAGGGTCTGGCCGTCGAGCGGTTCGCCCGAGGCCTCGCCGGAGAGCCGGGCGCCTTCCAGCTGGTAGCGCTTGAGCGCGCGATCGAAACGCAGCCGGCCCTGCAGCTCGCTGCGTGCGCGCAGCAAGGGCTGGCTGGTGCCGAAGAAGGCGCTGAGCTTGACCGGGATGCTGGCGCCTTCGCGGATGGCGCCGGTGGTCAGCTGGATGCTCTCGGCGCTGAACTGCTGGCCCTTGCGGGCGTCGCGGTAGTCGATGCGGGCGTTGTTGACGATCAGGCTGTCGATGTCCAGCTTGATCGGCTGCTCGCGCTCGGCCGGGCCGGCCGGCGCCTCGGGAGCGCCGTCGCTGCCGGCGGTCCCGGTCGCCGTGGGCGCGGCCTCGGCCGCAGCGGCCGGGCGGCCGACATCTTCCCAGTTGCCGCGGCCGTTCTTGTCGCGCTGCAGGTCGAGATTGAGGCCTTCGATGCGGATGTCGCTCATCTGCACCTCCTTGCGCAGCAGCGGCAGCACGCGCACCGACAGGCCAAGCAGGCGCAGGTCGGCGAAGGGTTGCTGCGGCGTGGTGGCGCTGGCCAGGGTGGCGTCGGTCAGCTCCAGGCCGAGCCAGGGGAACAGGCTCCAGCCGATGTCGCCCTTGAGGGTCAGCTCGAGGTTGGCCTTGTCGCGGGCCAGCTGACGAATTTCGTCCTTGTAGTCGTTGGGGTCGAACAGGTGGGTCAGGGCGAAGCCCAGAGCCACGATGATCAGCAGCAGTCCGAGGAAAAACAGACCCAGGATCTTGCCGAGCGCTTTCATGGACGAATCCTTGTTTTGAATGGCATGGAAAGTTGAACGCGGAAGTATAACGCCGCGCAGATCAAAGGGATTGCGCCACACGCTCGGCGATGGCCAGGCTGGCGGTCAGCCCGGGTGACTCGATGCCGTACAGGTTGACCAGGCCGGCCAGGCCATGGGCATCCGGGCCTTGGATGACGAAGTCGGCGGGTGGTTCCCCGGGGCCGGAGAGCTTGGGGCGAACGCCGCTGTAGCCAGGCGTCAGGCGTGTGCTGTCGAGGTCCGGAAAATAACGGCGAATCGCGGCGGCGAAGGCGTCGCGCAGCTGTTCGTCGACGCCATAGTCGATCTGCTCGAGGTAGCGGGTGTCCGGGCCGAAGCGCAGCTGGCCGCCCAGGTCCAGGGTGGCGTGGATGCCCAGTCCGGCGGTGTTGGCTTCCGGCATCGGGTAGATCAGGTGATTGAACGGCGAGCGACCGCGGTAACCGAAGTAGCGGCCCTGGCACAGGTGCAAGCGCGGAATTCGACTCGCGGGCAGGCCGGCGGTGTGCTGCGCCAGCTGCTGGGCGAACAGGCCGCCGGCGTTGACCGCGCACTGGGCCTTGAGCTGGAACGGCTCGCCGGCGCTGCTGCCGCGGGCGACCCAGCCGTCGGCGTCGGGCTCGAGGCGCTCCACCCGGCTGTCGAGGACCAGTTGTGCGCCCTGCTGCTGCGCGGCGGCGAGCAGCGACTGCAGGTAGGCGTGGCTGTCGATGATGCCGGTGCTTGGCGACAGCAGCGCCGCTGCACCGTGCACGGCGGGCTCCAGCCGACGCAGCTGCGCGTGGGTAAGCGCCTGCAGGTCGTGCACGCCGCAGGCTTCGGCGTTGGTGGCGAGGACCTCGAGGTTGGCGCGCTCGGCCTCGCTGACCGCCACCAGCAGCTTGCCCAGGCGCCGGTGCCCGACCCGGTGCTCGGCGCACCAGGCGTACAGGCGCTCGCGCCCCTCCAGGCACAGCTCGGCCTTCAGCGAGCCGGGGGGGTAGTAGAGGCCGGCATGGATGACCTCGGAGTTGCGGCTGGACGTGTGGCTGCCGACAAGTCTTTCCGCCTCGACTATCAGGGTGCTCCGGTTCGGCCGGGCCAGGCGCGTGGCACAGGCCAGGCCGAGGGCCCCGGCGCCGATGATCAGGGTGTCGACACTGTCCAAGGCGCCAATCGCTCAGTGGCTGTCCAGGGGCAGGCCGTGGCGTGCGGCCAGTGCCTGGGCCTCCAGCTGCCCGGCCGGGGCGACCAGGTGCAACGGTTTGCCGGCCTCCCGGGCCAGACGACTGGCTTCGTCGAGCAGGCGCCGGGCCACGCCACGGTTGCGGGTGATGGCGCGCACGCACAGGTGGGACAGGCGCCAGCAGTCGTTGTCGCGCTCGAGCAGTGCGGCACCGAGCAGGCGGTCGTTGAAGCGCCCGGCGAGCAGCCTGCCGGTGCCGAGGTTCGCCTGGATCAGCGCGGCGCCGTCGGCATAGGGGGGCAGCAGCCAGTCCGGCGCGTCCCGGTAGATCTTGTTCAGGTCGATGAGGTTCTGTGGATTTTCCGGGGACGGGGTTTCAACGATGACGGGCATGTTCCGACCTGTGTGTATGCGACTAATTGATGACGCCTTGCCTGCTTGGTTTCGGCAAGGCGGGTGCTAATGTCTGCGGCCCATGGCGCTGTCCTGGCGACGGCTATCCGGCCGTCGCATTTCAGCCATGGTTCTGACAAGAGAATACCCCCATGACTGATGCTCTAGTACTGGACGGACCCGTCGCTCAGCCTGCGTTCCTGTCCAAGGAACGCATTATTGCTTCTCCCGGCTTCAACCGCTGGCTGGTACCGCCGGCGGCCCTGGCCATTCACCTGTGTATCGGCATGGCCTATGGCTTTTCGGTGTTCTGGCTGCCGTTGTCCAAAGCCATCGGCATCACCGCGCCAATGGCCTGCTCGCCCGAGATGGGTTTCTTCCAGCAGATCTTCGCCAGTAACTGCGACTGGCAGATCTCCATGCTGGGCTGGGTCTACACCCTGTTCTTCGTGTTTCTCGGCTGCTCGGCGGCCGTCTGGGGCGGCTGGCTGGAGCACGCCGGTCCGCGCAAGGCCGGCCTGGTCTCGGCGCTGTGCTGGTGCGGCGGCCTGCTGATTTCGGCGCTGGGCATCTATAGCCATCAGATCTGGTTGTTGTGGCTCGGCTCCGGGGTGATCGGTGGCATCGGCCTGGGCCTGGGCTACATCTCGCCGGTCTCGACCCTGATCAAGTGGTTCCCGGACAAGCGCGGCATGGCCACCGGCATGGCGATCATGGGCTTCGGCGGTGGTGCGATGGTCGGTGCGCCGCTGGCCGCCGAGCTGATGAATCACTTCGCCAGCGACACCAGCGTCGGTGTGTGGCAGAGCTTCGTGGTCATGGCGGCGATCTACTTCGTGTTCATGGTCGGTGGCGCTCTGGCCTACCGGGTGCCGCCGACCGGCTGGAAGCCGGCTGGCTGGAAGGCGCCGGCGGCCAAGGCGGGCAACTCGATGATCACCGATCGTCACGTGCACGTCAGCGTCGCCTGGAAGACCCCGCAGTTCCGCCTGGTCTGGGCCGTGCTGTGCCTCAACGTATCGGCGGGTATCGGCATCATCGGCATGGCGTCGCCGCTGTTGCAGGAGGTCTTCGCCGGTCAGCTGCTGGGCAACGGCCTGTCCTACAGTGAGCTGAGCACCGCGCAGCTGGGGCAGATCGCGGCGATTGCCGCCGGCTTCACCGGCCTGCTCAGCCTGTTCAACATCGGCGGGCGCTTCTTCTGGGCGTCCTGCTCGGACTTCCTCGGACGCAAGGTCACCTACTTCCTGTTCTTCGGTCTGGGCTTCGCCCTCTATGCCTCGGTACCGCTACTCGGGCACCTGGGCAGTCTGGCGCTGTTCGTGCTGGCGTTCGGCATCATCCTGTCGATGTACGGTGGCGGTTTTGCCACGGTGCCGGCCTACCTCGCCGACCTGTTCGGGACCCAGATGGTCGGGGCCATCCATGGCCGCCTGCTGACCGCCTGGGCGGCAGCCGGCGTGGTCGGTCCGGTGCTGGTCAACTACCTGCGTGAGTATCAGCTGAGCATCGGCGTGGAGCGTGCGGCCGCCTACGACATCACCCTGTACATCCTCGCCGGCCTGCTGGTGCTGGGCTTCATCTGCAACCTGCTGGTGCGCCCGGTCGCCGACAAGTACTTCATGACCGACGCCGAGTTGGCCGCCGAGCGTGCGCTCAGCCATGACGGCAGCAAGGGTGAAGCGGCGGTGCTGGAATGGTCGGCCGATCCGGCGTCCAAGCCGCTGGCGGTCACCGCCTGGTTGGTAGTGGGCATTCCGCTGAGCTGGGGGATCTGGATCACCCTGCAGAAGACCGTGACCCTGTTCCAGTAGGTCGCGCACTGCCCTCGAATCCCGTCGGCACCCGGTGTGCCGGCGGGATTTTTTGCATATGGTCGGCTTGCTTCAAGGATGCGCCCATATCGGCCTATAATGTCGCCCCTTTCGCACACTGATTTTGTGGAGCAGGTGATGGCCGAACGTACGGCATTCGTCGAGCGCAACACCCTGGAGACCCAGATCAAGGTCTCGATCAACCTGGACGGCACTGGCAAGGCGCGCTTTGACATCGGCGTGCCCTTTCTCGAGCACATGCTCGACCAGATCGCCCGCCATGGGTTGATCGACCTGGATATCGAGTGCAAGGGCGATCTGCACATCGACGACCACCATACCGTCGAGGACGTCGGCATCACCCTCGGCCAGGCCTTCACCAAGGCCATCGGCGACAAGAAGGGCATGACCCGCTACGGCCATTCCTATGTACCGCTGGACGAGGCGCTGTCGCGCGTGGTGATCGACTTCTCCGGTCGTCCCGGCCTGCAGATGCATGTGCCCTTCACCCGCGCGGTGGTCGGCGGTTTCGATGTCGACCTGTTCCAGGAATTCTTCCAGGGCTTCGTCAACCATGCCCTGGTATCCCTGCACATCGACAACCTGCGGGGCACCAACACCCACCATCAGATCGAGACCGTGTTCAAGGCCTTCGGCCGCGCCCTGCGCATGGCTGTGACCCTGGACGAGCGCATGGCCGGGCAGATGCCGTCGACCAAGGGTTGCCTGTAAATGCAGACGGTCGCTGTTATCGATTACGGCATGGGCAACCTGCACTCGGTGGCCAAGGCGCTTGAGCACGTCGGTGCCGGCCGGGTGCTGGTGACCAGCGATGCCCAGGTGATCCGCGAGGCCGACCGGGTGGTATTCCCCGGGGTCGGCGCGATTCGCGACTGCATGGCCGAGATCCGTCGCCTGGGCTTCGACAGCCTGGTCCGTGAGGTCAGTCAGGACCGCCCCTTCCTCGGCATCTGCGTCGGCATGCAGGCGCTGCTCGAGCGCAGCGAGGAGAACGACGGGGTCGACTGCATCGGCCTGTTTCCCGGCCAGGTGCGCTTCTTCGGCAAGGGCATGGAGGAGGAGGGCGAACAGCTCAAGGTGCCGCACATGGGCTGGAACCAGGTGAGCCAGTCGGTCAGGCATCCGCTGTGGCACGACATCCCCGACCAGGCGCGCTTCTACTTCGTGCACAGCTACTACGTCGAGGCGGGCAAGGCCCAGCAGGTGGTCGGTCGCGGTCACTACGGCAAGGACTTCGCCGCGGCGCTGGCCGAGGGTTCGCGCTTCGCCGTGCAGTTCCATCCGGAGAAGAGCCACACCCACGGCCTGCAGCTGCTGCAGAATTTCGCCGCCTGGGATGGCCGCTGGTAGATGAGCCGGGGCAAGGATCGGGCGCCGTTGTTGCGCCTGGACGCCGAGCAGGAACAGGCCGCGTTGCGCCTGCTGCAGCGCTTTCTGGACGAGCGCTTCGAGCTGCAGCTGGGCAGTTTCGAGGTGCAGGAGCTGCTCGACCTGTTCGCCCGCGACATTGCCCCACAGTTTTACAACAAGGCGATTTTCGATGTGCAAGCGCACCTGAAGGACAGGTTCGAGAGCATCGAAAGCGACTTGTGGGCGCTCGAGAAGAGCTGACCCGCACCGACTTCCACAGACTCGAACAGGTTCATCCAATGCTGATTATCCCCGCTATCGATCTCAAGGACGGCGCCTGCGTGCGTCTGCGCCAGGGCCGCATGGAAGACTCCACGGTGTTTTCCGATGACCCGGTGAGCATGGCCGCCAAGTGGGTGGAGGGCGGTTGCCGTCGCCTGCACCTGGTCGACCTCAACGGCGCCTTCGAGGGCCAGCCGGTCAACGGCGAGGTGGTCACCGCCATCGCCAGGCGCTACCCGACCCTGCCGATCCAGATCGGCGGCGGCATCCGCTCCCTGGAAACCATCGAGCACTACGTCAAGGCCGGCGTCAGCTACGTGATCATCGGCACCAAGGCGGTCAAGCAGCCGGAGTTCGTCGCCGAGGCGTGCAAGGCCTTCCCCGGCAAGGTCATAGTCGGCCTGGACGCCAAGGACGGCTTCGTCGCCACCGACGGCTGGGCCGAGGTCAGCACCGTGCAGGCGGTGGACCTGGCCAGGCGTTTCGAGGCCGATGGCGTGTCGGCGATCGTCTACACCGACATCGCCAAGGACGGCATGATGCAGGGCTGCAACGTCGAGGCGACCGCTGCCCTGGCTGCCGCCAGCCGCATCCCGGTGATCGCCTCCGGGGGCATCCACAACCTCGGCGACATCGGCAAGCTGCTGGCCGCCAAGGCGCCGGGGATCATCGGCGCCATCACCGGCCGGGCGATCTACGAAGGCACCCTGGACGTGGCCGAGGCCCAGGCCTACTGCGACGCCTACAACGGCTGAGGTCGGGTGTGCGGGGCCGCCTAGGCCTCGCGCACCTGTGACGGTTTTCGGTGCGCCCGGCGCACCCTACGAGAGAGATTGCCATGGCCCTCGCCAAACGCATCATCCCCTGCCTCGACGTGGACAACGGCCGCGTGGTCAAGGGCGTCAAGTTCGAGAACATCCGCGACGCCGGCGACCCGGTGGAGATCGCCCGCCGTTACGACGAGCAGGGCGCCGACGAGATCACCTTCCTCGACATCACCGCCAGCGTCGACGGCCGCGACACCACCCTGCACACGGTGGAGCGCATGGCCAGCCAGGTGTTTATCCCGCTGACCGTTGGCGGCGGGGTGCGCACCGTGCAGGACATCCGCAACCTGCTCAACGCCGGCGCCGACAAGGTGTCGATCAATACCGCGGCGGTATTCACCCCCGAGTTCGTCGGCGAGGCCGCCTCGCGTTTCGGCTCGCAGTGCATAGTCGTCGCCATCGACGCCAAGAAGGTCTCCGGCCCGGGCGAGGCGCCGCGCTGGGAGATCTTCACCCACGGCGGGCGCAAGCCCACCGGCCTGGACGCGGTGCTCTGGGCGAAGAAGATGGAAGACCTGGGCGCCGGCGAAATCCTCCTGACCAGCATGGATCAGGATGGCGTCAAGAGCGGCTATGACCTGGGCGTCACCCGCGCCATCAGCGAGTTCGTCGGCATCCCGGTGATCGCTTCCGGCGGCGTCGGCAACCTCGAGCACCTGGCCGCCGGCATCCTCGAGGGCAAGGCCGACGCGGTGCTGGCCGCGAGCATCTTCCACTTCGGCGAGTACACCGTGCCGGAGGCCAAGGCCTACCTGGCCAGCCGCGGCATCACGGTGCGCTGACCGCCCAGGCGCGCCCAGCGGCGTGGAGTGCGGCGGAGTCGACAGACCCGCCGCACTCGCTTCGTTAGAATTTCAGCGTCCGCGCACCGGCCGTCCGTGTGCCCCAGATCGCTGTTATCCGACACGGAGTCCCCGATGCCTGCTGTACGGCTATTCGCTGCTGTTCTTCTGCTGCTTGGCGGCAGTCTTGCGCAAGCCCAGAACCTGGTCCTGCTCACCGAAAACCTCGCCCCCTTCAACCAGTCGGTCAGCGGCCGCAACTTCGCCAAGAACGACGGCATCACCGGCATCAGCTCGGACACCCTGCACGCGGTCTGCAAGCGTGCCGAGGTCGAGTGCCAGCAGATCCTGCGCTTCCCCTGGCAGCGGGTGTACCAGCAGGCGCTCGACGAGCCCGGTTACGGTCTGTTCTCCACGGCTCGCACGCCGGCGCGGGAGAAACTGTTCAAGTGGGTCGGGCCGATTGCCAGCAACGACTGGGTGCTGATGGCCAAGGCCGACAGCCCGATCCAGCTGAGCGATCTGCAAGGGGCGGCGAAGTACCGCATCGGCGGCTACAAGGGCGATGCCATCAGTCAGTACCTGATCGACCGGGGCCTGCCGGTGCAAACCGCGCTGCGCGACAACAAGAACGTCGAGAAGCTGCTCAAGGGGCAGATAGACCTGTGGGTGACCGCCGACCCGAGCGGGCGCTACGTGGCCAGGCAGGAGGGCCTGGACGCGCTCAGGGTGGTGCAGCGCTTCCACACCGCCGAGCTCTACCTGGCGCTCAACCTGGCCACCCCCGACGAGCTGGTGCAGCGCCTGCAGGGTGCCCTGGATGCCCTGCGTGCCGAGGGCGAACTGAGCGCTATCGTGGCGCGCTACTGAGGTCCGGCGCAGGCGCCGCCGCGATTTGCCAATGGAGGCTGGGCGAAGCGGGTCATGCTGGGTATGCTGGCCCGCCTGTGCATTTATAACAACGGGAGCATCCATGTTTAAACGTCTGTGGCTGGCCTTGGCCGGCACCCTGGTGCTGATGGCGGGCGCGGCCCACGCCGAGATCGACCCGGACTACCGCATGGTGCTGCTCACCGAGAACTTTCCGCCCTACAACATGGCGATCAACGGCAAGAACTTCGCCCAGGAAGACAACCTCGATGGCATCGCCGTGGACATCGTCCGCGAGATGTTCAGGCGCACTGGCATCGAGTACAACCTGACCCTGCGCTTTCCCTGGGACCGCATCTACAAACTGGCCCTGGAGAAGCCGGGCTACGGGGTATTCGTCACCGCACGCCTGCCGGAGCGCGAAGCGCTGTTCAAGTGGGTCGGGCCGATCGGTCCGGACGACTGGGTGCTGCTCGCCCGGGGCGACAGCCCGATCAGCCTGAGCAGCCTGGAAGAGGCCAAGCAGTACAAGATCGGCGCCTACAAGGGTGATGCCATCGCCCAGCACTTGGAGGAACGGGGGCTGCAGCCGATCACCGCGTTGCGCGACCAGATGAACGCCGAGAAGCTCGTGGCAGGTAAGATCGACCTCTGGGCCACTGGCGATCCGGCCGGCCGTTATCTGGCGAAGCAGTCCGGCATCTCCGGACTGAAAACCGTGCTGCGTTTCGACAGTGCGCAACTCTATCTGGCACTCAACAAGGAAGTGCCGGATGAGGTGGTGGAGAAGCTGCAAAGCGAGCTGGACAAGATGCGCGACGAGGGATTCGTCGACGATATCCTCAACAGCTATCTGTAACACCTGTGCGCCGGCCACAAGCCGGCGCACTGACAAGGACGGTCGACGCCAGCGTCATTCGTCGCCGGGGCTTCGCCCAAGCAGGGAAGCCGCTAGCCATAATCACAAATCAAGCGAGCGGGGAGACTTATGTTGAAAACTTTGAAAATCGGCCTGTTGTTCGGGCTCATCCTCAGTGCCTGTGCGGCCCATGCCGAGTTGCCCTATGGTTACAAGGTGGTGCTGCTGACCGAGAACTTCCCGCCGTTCAACATGGCGGTCGACGACAAGAACTTCGCCCGGGACGACGGCATCGACGGCATCAGCGCGGAGGTCGTCCGCGCCATGTTCAAGCGGGCCAAGATCGATTACAGCCTGACCCTGCGCTTTCCCTGGGATCGCCTGTACCGGCTGACCCTGGACAAGCCCAACTACGGGCTGTTCTCCACCACCTTCACCCCCGAGCGCCAGCCGCTGTTCAAGTGGGTCGGGCCGATCGCCAAGTCCGGCTGGGTGCTGCTCGCCGCACCGGGCAACAACCTCAGTCTGAAAAGCCTGAAGGAGGCGGGGCAATACAAGGTCGGCGCCTACAAGAACGACGCGGTCAGCCAGCACCTGGAGTCCCAGGGACTGCAGCCGATCAATGCGCTGCGCGACCAGCAGAACGTGCAGAAGCTGCTCAAGGGGCAGATCGACCTGTGGGCCACCACCGATCCGGTCGGTCGCTACCTGGCCAAGCAGGAAGGCGTCAGCGGCCTGACCACGGTGCTGCGCTTCAACGAGGCCGAGCTCTACCTGGCGCTGAACAAGGACACCCCGGACGAGGTGGTGCAGCGTCTGCAGAAGGCCCTGGACGAGCTGCGCAGCGAAGGTTTCGTCGATGACATGACCGACAGCTACCTGTAACCGCCAAGGCAACAAAAAAGCCCGGACTCAGTGCCGGGCTTTTTTGTTTGGGCGGGGGATCATTCGCCGCGGGTGACGTTCAGCCCCTTGAGCAGGTTGAGCGCCTGGGCCAGCTGATAGTCGTCGTCCTGCGGGCGTAGCGGTTTCTTGCTCTTGGCCTTGCTCGGCTGGTCGGCGCCGCCATTGCCATTGCCCAGGTGGCCCTGCAGGTCGGCTTCCTTGAAGTTGCCTTCGTCCTGTTCGCGGGTCAGCTTGGCGCGCGCCACTTCGATATCCGGCACTATGCCCTGGGCCTGGATCGAGCGGCCATTGGGCGTGTAGTAGAGCGCGGTGGTGAGCTTCAGGGCGCGGTCGTTGTTCAGCGGCAGCACCGTCTGCACCGAGCCCTTGCCGAAGCTGCCGGTGCCCATCAGCACGCCACGCTTGTGGTCCTGCAGGGCGCCGGCGACGATTTCCGAAGCCGAGGCGCTGCCGCCGTTGATCAGCACCACCAGCGGCACGCCCTCGCTGGCGTCGGCCGGGTCGGCGGAGAAGCGCAGCTCGGAGTTGGCGATGCGCCCCTCGGTGTAGACGATCAGGCCCTTCTTGAGGAAGTGGTCGGACACCTCCACCGCGGCCTGCAGCACGCCGCCGGGGTTGTTGCGCAGGTCCAGGACCAGGCCGCGCAGCTTCTTGCCGTTGTCCTTGCGCAGCTTGTTCAGTGCCTTGAGTACCTCTTCGCCGCTGTTGACCTGGAACTGGGTGATGCGCAGGTAGCCGTAGCCGTCGTCGAGCAGCTGGCTCTTGACGCTGCGGACCTTGATCACCGCGCGGGTCAGCTCGACGTCGAACGGCTTGCCGCCTTCGCGGACCAGGGTCAGCTGAATCTTGCTGCCGGCTTCGCCGCGCATCTTGTCCACCGCCTCGAGCATGGACAGGCCCTTGGTCGGCTGGCCGTCGATCTTGATGATCAGGTCGCCCGGCTGGATGCCGGCCTTGGAGGCGGGGGTGTCGTCGATCGGCGACACCACCTTGACGAAACCGTCCTCCATGCCGACCTCGATGCCCAGGCCGCCGAACTCGCCGCTGGTGCTTTCCTGCAGCTCGCGGAAGGCGTCGATGTCGAGGTAGGCCGAGTGCGGGTCGAGGTTGCTCAGCATGCCCTTGATCGCGTTTTCCAGCAGGGTCTTGTCGCTGATCGGCTCGACATAGGCTGCCTTGATGCGGTCGAGCACCTCGGCGAAGGTGCGCAGGTCCTCCAGTGGCAGTGGCGCCTTGTCACTCACCGTGGGCTCGGCCGCCTCCGACGGTTCCGCCGCGTGCAGCAGGGGCGCGCCGCCAAGCAGGGCGATGCTCAGGGCCAGAGTGGTGAGACGAGGCAGATGCGGCATGTCGAACTAACTCCTACGGAATGAGGTGGCGCTTATCCTTGCGCCCGGCACCATTGTGCCGGATCGCTGGGGCGGCCCTGCTGGCGAATCGCAAAATACAGGGCTGGCGTGTCCTGGCCACCACTGGTGCCGACGGTGGCGATGGGTTCGCCGGCCTTGACCAGATCGCCGGGGTCCTTCAGCAGGCTCTGGTTGTGCCCGTACAGGCTCAGGTACCCGTTGCCATGGTCGAGAATGACCAGAAGCCCGGCGCCGCGCAACCAGTCGGCGAAGACCACGCGGCCGCCATGCACCGCGCGCACCTGGCTGCCGGCGGCGGCGCCGATCAGTACGCCGTCCCACTTGGTCCGGGCGTCGCCGCCGCGCGGCGTGCCGTAGCGCGCCACCAGGCGTCCGTCGACGGGCCAGGGCAGCTTGCCGCGGGCCTTGGCGAAGGGGCCGCCATAGCTGGCCCCGGCGCTGACCAGCGGGCCGCCGGCGTTGGCGCTGCCATCCTGGCGTGGCCGTTGGCGGGCTTCGGCCAGGGCCCGCTGGCGCGCCTCTTCGGCTTCGCGGGCCTGGCGGGCGAGGGTCGCCTCGATGGTCTTCAGCACCCGCGCCAGCTGCTGCTGTTCCTGCTGGCGCGTCTTGAGCTTGCGGTCGCGGGCGGAGAATTCCTGATTCAGCTTGGCCAGGGCCTGCTGGCGCTCCTGGCGCGCCTGGGCGAGTTGCTCGCGGCGGCTGTCCAGGGCGCTCTTCTGTTCCTGCAGCTGGCGCTGCTGGTTGGCGATGTCCTGTTCGACGTTGTGCAGTTGGCGCAGGGTTTCGTTGAACAGGTTCAGCTGCTCCATGCGCGCTTCGCTGAGGTAGTCGTAGTAGGTCAGTGTGCGCGAGAACTTTTCCGGGTTCTGCTGGTTGAGCAGCAGCTTGAGGTATTCCTGGCGGCCGCTCTGGTAGGCCGCGCGGGCCTGGATGCCGATCAGCCGCTGCTGCTCAAGGCGTGCGCCCTGGAGTTTTTTTTTCTCACTGTCGAGGCGCTGGATTTCCTCTTCGCTCTGCTGCAGCTCCTGCTGCAGGCCCTCGACCTGTTTCTCCAGCTCGCCCATCTCGGTTTCGGTCTTGCGCAGGTCCTTCTGTACCCCGGATTTCTCCTGCTGCAGCTGCTGCAGCAGCTTCTTCAGCTCGGCGACATCGCTGCGGGCGGCTTCCAGCTGCTTCTGGGCGTCGGCCTTCTCGTCGGCGAAGACCGGCGCGAACAGGCAGGACAGGACAATCAGTACGAGGGCGCGAAACATGGAGATGACGGCACCGGGGCGGGGAGTGGCCTTAGTATGCCCGTGGTGACGGGCAAAAAAAACGCCCCAGTCCGCAGGGAGTGGGGCGTTTAGGCGTTTATCGCACTTACGGCAGGCTGAGGATGCTGGTGCCGGTCATTTCCGCTGGTACCTGCAGGCCCATCAGGGTCAGCAGGGTCGGCGCCACGTCCGCCAGCACGCCGCCTTGGCGCAGGTTCACCGCGCGCTTGCCGACATAGATGAAGGGCACCGGCTCGCAGGTGTGGGCGGTGTGGGCCTGGCCGGTGCAGGCGTCTTCCATCTGCTCGACGTTGCCGTGGTCGGCGGTGATCAGCGCCTCGCCACCGACCTTGTCCAGGGCCGTGACGATGCGCCCGACACAGGCATCCAGGCATTCCACGGCCTGGACCGCGGCGCTGAACACGCCGGTGTGGCCGACCATGTCGCCGTTGGCGTAGTTGACCACGATCAGGTCGTAGCGCTGCTGCTCGATGGCCTCGACGATGCGGTCGGTGACCTCCGGTGCGCTCATTTCCGGTTTGAGGTCATAGGTGGCGACGTTCGGCGAGGGAATGAGGATGCGCTCTTCGCCCGCGAACGGCTCTTCCCGGCCGCCGGAGAAGAAGAAGGTGACGTGGGCGTATTTCTCGGTCTCGGCAATGCGCAGCTGGGTCTTGCCCTGCTTGGCCAGGTATTCGCCGAGCACATTGGTCAGGGCTTCCGGCTTGAAGGCGCTGGGCGCCGGGATGCTCGCGGCGTACTGGGTGAGCATGACGAAGTCGGCCAGTTGCGGGCAGCGGCTGTGGGCGAACTCCTTGAAGTCCGGCTCGACGAAGGCGCGGGTCAGCTCGCGGGCGCGGTCGGCGCGAAAGTTCATGAACACCACGGCGTCGCCGTCCTGCACCGGCGCCGCGGCGCCGATGACCGTGGCCTTGACGAACTCGTCGCTTTCGCCGCGGGCGTAGGCGGCCGCCAGGCCGCTGCTGGCGTCGTCAGCCTGGTACTGGCCCTGACCGTCGACGATCAGCTGGTAGGCCTGCTCGACCCGGTCCCAGCGGTTGTCGCGGTCCATGGCGAAGTAGCGGCCGATCAGGCTGGCGATGCGGCCCTTGCCGAGTTTGGCGAACGCGGCGTCGAGCAGCTCGATGGACGACTGGGCGCTCTTGGGCGGGGTGTCGCGGCCGTCGAGGAAGGCGTGCAGGTAGATCTTGTCGGCGCCACGCTTGGCCGCCAGCTCGGCCATGGCGACGATGTGCTCCCGGTGGCTGTGCACGCCGCCGTCGGACAGCAGGCCGAGGATGTGCACCGCCTTGCCGGCGCCCACCGCCCGGTCGACCGCGCCGCAGATGGCCGGGTTGTCGAAGAACTCGCCGTCGCGAATGGCCTTGGTGACCCGGGTGAAGTCCTGGTACACCACGCGGCCGGCGCCGAGGTTCATGTGCCCGACCTCGGAGTTGCCCATCTGCCCATCCGGCAGGCCCACGTCCATGCCGCTGCCGGAGATCAGACCATGGGGCTGGGTGGCGCGCAGGCCGTCGTAAACCGGCGTGTTGGCAGCGTGGATGGCGTTGTACTCGGGGCTGTCGCTGTGGCCGAAGCCATCGAGGATGATCAGTACCAGGGGTTTGGGCGTGGCGCTCATAAAGCTGGCTCGCTCTGCTTGAGGGGGCAAAAAAGGCTTGGCATTCTACGGCCAAGTGGCACAGGCGTCACCGCCAGGCGGGGTTTGGCCGACCTGTGGGGCTGTGTATACTGGCCGACATTTTACCGTCCCGGAACCGCGCAATGCTTGCCAACCTGATTGAATTTGCTACTACCCACTATGTACTGAGCGGAGCGTTTGTCGTCCTCCTGGCGCTGCTGGTTT
Organism: Pseudomonas benzenivorans; assembly: GCF_024397895.1. Classification (NCBI taxonomy): domain Bacteria; kingdom Pseudomonadati; phylum Pseudomonadota; class Gammaproteobacteria; order Pseudomonadales; family Pseudomonadaceae; genus Pseudomonas; species Pseudomonas benzenivorans. Next base: position 2,147,309 of record NZ_CP073346.1, on the reverse strand, counting down.
TCACCGAGCTGCTCAAGGGCGGCAAGAGCCTGAGCAGTCGCGAACTCACCGCGCTGATCAACACCGAACAGGGTGTGGTGCTGGACGTGCGTGCGCAGAAGGACTACTCCGCCGGGCATATCGCCGGCGCCCTGCACATCCCCCACGACAAGCTGACCGGGCGTGTCGGCGAGCTGGAAAAGCACAAGGCCAAGACCCTGATCGTGGTCGATGCCATGGGCCAGCACGCCGGCACCGCCAGCCGCGAGTTGAAGAAGGCCGGCTTCAACGCCGCCAAGCTGTCCGGCGGGATCGCCAGCTGGCGTGGCGACAACCTGCCGCTGGTGAAGTGACATGCGGGACGTTCTGATCTATTCCAGCGACTGGTGCCCCTACTGCATTCGCGCCAAGCAGCTGCTGGCGAGCAAGGGCATCGACTTCGAGGAAGTCAGGGTCGACGGCCAGCCCGAGCTGCGCGCCGAAATGACGCGCAAGGCGCAGCGCACCTCGGTGCCGCAGATCTGGATCGGCGCCACCCATGTCGGTGGTTGCGACGAGTTGTATGCCCTGGAGCGCGCCGGCAAGCTGGACGCGCTGCTCGAGGCATGAGATCAATAGGCTCTACCTAGACCCCAACCACAAGGATTTGCCATGACTGAACAAGCCAGCAGTGACGCCGCCGCTCAGGCCGAACAGGGCCCGCAGTTCTCCCTGCAGCGTATCTACATCCGTGACCTGTCCTTCGAGGCGCCGAAGAGCCCGGAGATTTTCCGTCAGGAGTGGAAGCCGAGCGTTTCCCTGGACCTGAACACCCGGCAGAAGAGCCTGGACGGCGATTTCCACGAAGTGGTGCTGACCCTTTCGGTGACGGTGAAGAACGGCGAAGAAACTGCCTTCATCGCCGAAGTGCAGCAGGCCGGTATCTTCCTGATCAAGGGCCTGGAAGCAGCGGCCATGAGCCACACCCTGGGCGCCTTCTGCCCGAACATCCTGTTCCCCTACGCCCGCGAGACCCTGGACAGCCTGGTGGTACGCGGCTCGTTCCCGGCGTTGATGCTGGCGCCGGTGAACTTCGATGCGCTCTATGCCCAAGAGCTCAAGCGCATGCAGCAGGGCACCGAGCAGGCGCCGGCCAACTGAGCCGCGCCGCCTCGCCCCAAGAACGCCCTGCGGGGCGTTTTTTTATGGCCGGGCGGTCGACTCAGGTCATGGCGAAGCCGTGCTGACGCCAGGCTTCGTAGACTGCCACGGCCACGGTGTTGGACAGGTTGAGGCTGCGGCAGCCCTCGCGCATGGGCAGCCGCACGCGCCGCTCGGTGGGCAGCGCGTCGCGGATCTCCTGGGGCAGGCCGCGGCTCTCTGGGCCGAACAGGAAGGCGTCGCCGGGCTGGTACTGGACCTCGTGAAAGGGCTGCGAGCCCTTGGTGGTGAAGGCGAACAGGCGCGGCTGGCCGAGGCTGGCCAGGCAGCTGTCGAGGTCGGCGTGGCGCTTGAGCGTGGCGTATTCGTGGTAGTCCAGGCCGGCGCGGCGCAGGCGCTTGTCGTCCAGCTCGAAGCCCAGGGGCTCGATCAGGTGCAGGTGGCAGCCGCTGTTGGCGCAGAGCCTGATAATGTTGCCGGTGTTCGGCGGAATTTCCGGTTGAAAGAGGATCACGTGAAACATGCGCGGCTCCCGGCCTGAAGACGGCCAGCATTCTACCTCCGATAGCGGCGAACGGCCGCGTCCCTGGCTACGGGTCATCGCCTCGCTGGCGCTGTTCGGTTTCCTCATCGGCATGATGGTCGGCCGCCTGCTGCAGCCGGCGGAGTTGCGCCTGGCCGAGGTGCAGGTGGTGGAACAGGGGCTGGATCTGTGGTTCAACGAACACCCCCAGGTGCACGCCGGCCATTTGGAAGGTGCCTTCGTCTTGCGGGTGGAGTGCTTGGGGCGCGAGCAGCGAGGGCAGCTGCAACTGGATCGGCGCCCGGTGAGCTGGCGGCTGCAGCGTGAGCGACGTGAGCTGGTGTTGCGCCTGGTCGCGACCCGTCCCCTGCGTGGCCAGTGGCACGTCGAGGAAGTGGAGGGTCGCTGGCGGTTGGCGGTCCGCCTGGCGCTGGAATAAAAGCGGGGAATCCCCGGCCTGCCTGTACCAAGGTCCCCGAAACTGGGAATGCCTTAGTCTATGCACTCGCTGTGCCAGTTTTATTGCAATGTGCTCCAGAGCCCGAAAGCACTGGCGTGCGGGGCGAAACCCGATGTGCGGTCATCGCTGGCGCGGAGCCGGGCGTGCCGCGGTGGTGCATGGCGGTGCGGCGCCGCGCCGAGACAGCGCATGGGTTTCGGGCACAAAAAAGCGGGCGCAAGGCCCGCTTGGTTGAGCGCAGGAGGCGGCTCAGTTGTCGTCGTCGCCGTCGTCCTCGGCACCGTCGACCTTCATGCCCAGTTCCTTGATCTTGCGCGTCAGGGTGTTGCGGCCCCAGCCCAGTAGCACGGCGGCGTCGCGGCGGCGACCGGCGGTGTGCTTGAGGGCGGTCTCGATCATGATTCGCTCGAAGGCCGGCACCGCGCTGTCGAGCAGGCTGGACTGGCCACGGCTCAGGGCCTGGTCGGCCCACTGGCGCAGGCCCTGTTCCCAGCTGCTGACCGGCACGCTGTCCTGGGGTTGGGCCAGCAGTTCCGGCGGCAGGTCGTCGACGTGCACCTCGCGACCCGAGGCCATCACCGTGATCCAGCGGCAGGTGTTCTCCAGCTGGCGCACGTTGCCCGGCCAGGGCAGGTGCTGCAGGTAGTCCTCGGTCTCGCTCTTCAGCAGCTTCGGCTCCACCGCCAGTTCCAGCGCCGCGCGGCCGAGGAAGTGGCGGGCCAGGGTGGGGATGTCCTCGCGACGATCGGCCAGGCGCGGGATATGGATGCGGATGACGTTGAGGCGGTGGAACAGGTCCTCGCGGAACTTGCCGGCCTGCACCAGGCTTTCCAGGTCCTGGTGGGTGGCGGCGATGATGCGCACGTCGACCTTCACCGGGGTATGACCGCCGACCCGGTAGAACTCGCCGTCGGCCAGCACGCGCAGCAGGCGGGTCTGGGTGTCGGCCGGCATGTCGCCGATCTCGTCGAGGAACAGGCTGCCGCCGTCGGCCTGCTCGAAGCGGCCGCGGCGCAGGTTGGCCGCGCCGGTGAAGGCGCCCTTCTCGTGGCCGAACAGCTCGGACTCCATCAGGTCCTTGGGGATCGCCGCCATGTTCAGTGCGATGAACGGCGACGCAGCGCGCGGGCTGTGGCGGTGCAGGGCATGGGCGACCAGCTCCTTGCCGGTGCCGGACTCGCCGTTGATCAGCACGGTGATGTTGGAGTGGGAGAGGCGGCCGATGGCGCGAAACACCTCCTGCATGGCCGGCGCCTCGCCGATGATCTCCGGGGTGCGCGGTTGCTCGACCGGCGCCGCCAGGCCCAGTTGTTCCTGGGCGTGCTGGTTGGCCCGCTTGACCAGGGAGACCGCTTCGTCGACGTCGAACGGCTTGGGCAGGTACTCGAAGGCACCGCCCTGGTAGCTGGCCACCGCGCTGTCCAGGTCGGAATGGGCGGTCATGATGATCACCGGCAGGCGCGGGTGCAGTTCGCGGATGCGCGCCAGCAGGTCAAGGCCGCTGGCGCCCGGCATGCGAATGTCGGAGATGACCACGTCCGGTTGCTCGCGGCTCAGGCGGCCGAGCACGCCGTCGGCGCTGTCGAAGCTCTGGGTGGTCATGCCTTCCTGTTGCAGGGCTTTTTCCAGGACCCAGCGGATGGAGCGGTCGTCGTCGACGATCCAGACGGTTTCACTTCGGCTCATGCAGCAGGTGCTCCTTGTTCCAGCGGCAGGAAGATCGAGAACAGTGTATGGCCGGGGTGGCTTTCGCACTCGATCAGACCTTGATGCTGACTGATGATGTTCTGGGTGATGGCCAGGCCGAGGCCGGTGCCGTCGGCGCGGCCGCTGACCATCGGGTAGAAGATGGTCTCCTGCAGCTCCTGGGGGATGCCGGGGCCGTTGTCGATGATCTCGATGCGCGCCACCAGGCGGTGGCGGGTATGGCCGATGGTGAACTGGCGCAGGGTGCGGGTGCGCAGGGTGATGCGGCCCAGGCCCAGGCCGTGTTTCTGCCCGGCGATGGCCTGCATGGCGTTGCGCACGATATTGAGCACCGCCTGGATCATCTGCTCGCGGTCGATCAGCAGATCGGGAATGCTCGGGTCGTAGTCGCGCACCAGGATGATGCCGCCCTGGCTTTCCGCTTCGACCAGGCTGGCGACCCGCTCCAACACCTCGTGCACGTTGGTCGGCGCCAGGGAGGGCAGCTTGTTCGAGCCGAGCATGCGGTCGACCAGGTTCCGCAGGCGGTCGGCCTCCTCGATGATGACGTTGGTGTAGTCCTTGAGCTCCTCTTCCGGCAGCTCGCGGGCCAGCAACTGGGCGGCGCCGCGGATGCCACCGAGGGGGTTCTTGATCTCATGGGCCAGGCCGCGCACCAGCAGCTTGGTGGTTTCCTGCTTGGACAGCTGCGCCTCTTCCTTGGTGATCTTCAGCATGCGGTCGCGCGGGTGCACCTCCAGCAGCAGCAGGGTCGCGCCGCGGCTGAGGATGGGCGTCACCGCATAGTCGACTGTCAGGGTCTGGCCGGTCACCGCGGTCAGCACCGCTTCGCGCTTGTTGAACGGGTGCGCCTGTTCGACGGCCTGGCGCAGCGCGCTGAGGGCTTCCGCCGACTCGGTGAACAGTTCGCTGATGAATTGTCCGTGGCTGCGCTGGCCGCTGACGGCCAGGAGCATCTCCGCCGCCGGATTCATGTACTCGAGCCGCAGTTCGGCGTTGAGCAGCAGGGTGGCGGTGGTCAGGTTGTCGAGCAGCAGGCGGTGCAGTGCATCGTTGATAGTCATAGGCGAGGGCTTTCCGGCGATGGACAGGAAAATGCAAGAAGCAAACCAAAGCCCCGAAAAGACGCGCGCAGCGCGCGCAATCGACGCCGGCAGCCGTGTTTCGGCGCGTGGGCCCCGGCTGCGGGTGAACCAAAACAGGGAGAGTATAGAAAGCGGTGCACGCAACCGCACCAATGTGGTGCGGCTGCCGGGAGGTCAGATGAAGGGGATCAGCGGGATGTCTTTCTTTTCCGGCGGCTTGTCCTTAAGCGGGCACTCCGGGCGCACGCCGTAGTCGGCTTTCTTGCACGGCCGCACCATGCGCTTCTGCGCCAGGGAGATGCGCAGCATGTGGAGCGGCTGGCTCGGGGTGCGCTCCTGGGTGCGGCCCTGGGCGTCGACGATTTCCACCGCCAGCTGGTGGGTGCCGCGGTCGATATTCTCCAAGGGAAAGACCGGGCTGCGGCTGGCTTCGCCCAGGGGTTGACCGTCCAGCAGCAGGCGGTAGCCGTGGCCCGGGAGCAGCGCCGGGTCGCTGCTGGCGGTGACGATCAGGTTGCCGGCGCTGTCGCGGATGGTTGCGTCGGGTTGCGGCACGAGAATGCGCAGCAGCTGATAGGCCGGCGCCTGCGGCGCGCTGGGCTCGGGCGCCGGTGGTGCCGCGCGGGGTGGCGCGGGCATGCTGTTGGACGGTGCCAGCTCGATGCGCTGGGCGTTGCCGGTGCCGGGCTGGTCGGTGAAGACCCGGTTGCCGTCGGCGTCTATATAGGTGTACACCGCGGCCTGCAGCGGCAGGCAGAGCAGGCTCAGGCAGAACAGGGCGATCTGCATGCATTGGGGGTTGGTGGTCACGGCGCGCTCCGGGCCGGGCTGTTCACGCTGATGCGCTGTACGGTGAAGGTGACGGTGTCGCTCTGCTGGATGCGCTGGGTGCCATTGAGTACCTCGACCGCCAGGCTGTGCTCGCCGCGGGCGATATTGGTCAGCTGCAGCGAGGTGCCGTTGCTCGGTTGGCCGTAGGGCTGGCCATCGAGCAGCAGGCGCAGGCGGTGGGAGGAGGCCAGGGCCGGCTCCAGGCTGACGCCGACGCTGAAGGTGCCGTTGTTGGCGCGCAGTGCCGCGTCGTCGGGCAGGTCGGTCAATTGCAGGGTGCGGTAGGGCGCTTGCGGCTCGGCTGGCGAGCTGGACGCCGGCGGTGTGTTGGGGGCCTGCATCTGCACGGTGTTGGTCGGCGGCAACTCGACGCTTTGCGCGGCGCTGCCGTCCGGCGGTTGGTTGGTGAAGACCGTATTGCCCTGGGCATCGGTGTACTTGTAGATCTGCGCACTGGCCAGCAGTGGCAGGGACAGCAGCAGGCAGGTGAGCATCCGGCGCATGGCCAATCTCCCGGGTATCGTGCTGCTAAGCCTTGCACCGCTTGGGCGCCCTGGCAAGCGCGGCGCCGTCGAGCTGTGAATGTCGCCCATAAAAAAGGCTATGTACCAATAGCGTGTTGCAGGGTTCTGCCTACCGCCTCCTGAATGCAGTGAGCCGGCCGAATATTCCGCTGATAGCGCTCTAGCATGCGGCGCCAGCCCAGGTAATTCGGGAGGTAGCGGGTGGCCACGCCGTGAAAGCGGGTCATCCAGCTCTTCAAGCGGCTGTGGTAGGCGTTGACGTTCTGAATATGGAAAGCGCCTTGGCGCACTCGCTGGCCGGGGCGGGCATGCACGACCTGATGGGTGATGCCCTGTGCCCGGGCAAAGCTGGCATAGACTGCCGCCCCGTCACTGCAGAGCACGGCCTCCCGGTCGATCAGCGGCATCAACGCCTCTCGCACATGATTGGCATCGAGCTTGGCCAACTTGAAGTCAGCGGTGTGGCCCTCCCGGTCGCGCACCACCATCACCGGGATCTGGTCTTTACCCGTGCCGCGGGTCACGCTCACCCCACCTCGTTTACGGGGCGGCCGAGGCAACTGCCTCTGGCCCTTGAAGGACTCCAGAAAGAACGTCTCATCCACTTCGACAATCCCTGCCTCATGCGTGGCGTGATGCTCAGCCGCTGCAGCCAGGAAGCGGTGCCTCCAGAGGAAAGCGGTGTTTTTGCTGATGCCGCATGCCTGGGCCGCCTTGCGCACGCTAAGCCCGTCAATCAGTGCCTGGGCGTAGTCTTTCCAGCGTTCGGGGTAGTGCAGGCGGGCAAGGCCTGTTGCTGAGCGCGCGGTGCAAGTCCGTCGACAACTACGGCAACGATAGCGGCGCAGACTGCGCGACCAACCCCAGGGCGCAAGCTGATTCGCATTGGTCTGGCAATGCGGGCAACGCTGCAGCGCCGGCAGGCAATCGAGCACTTCTGTCGCCGGCGGGTTCCGCAGTGCCTGATGAAGCGTAGATTTCTGATGGGCGCTGAGTTGGCTCAGTTGAGCCAGCCAGTGGTGAAAGGCTTGAGTATCCATAATCGGCAGACCTCCTGATTGGAACTCTGCCGTTTAGATTAGTACTCGCAACACATCGTTGGTACATAGCCATAAAAAAGGCCCCGCCGGCAGAGCCGGGCGGGGCCTTTCGAGTCGCGCGCCTGGATGGCGCGCGGCCGGCTTAGACGCTGTAGTACAGGTCGTATTCCAGCGGGTGCACGAAGGTGCGCACCTTGATCTCTTCTTCGCTCTTCAGTTCGATGTAGGCATCGATGAAGTCGTCGGAGAACACGCCGCCCTTGGTCAGGAACGCGCGGCCCTTGTCCAGCTCTTCCAGGGCTTCCTTCAGGCTGCCGCATACCTGCGGGATCAGCTTGCCTTCTTCCGGCGGCAGGTCATACAGGTTCTTGTCCGCCGCGTCGCCGGGGTGGATCTTGTTCTGGATGCCGTCCAGGCCGGCCATCAGCAGGGCGGCGAAGCACAGGTACGGGTTGGCGGCCGGGTCCGGGAAGCGCGCCTCGATGCGGCGGGCCTTCGGGCTGGACACGTACGGGATGCGGATCGAGGCGGAGCGGTTGCGCGCCGAGTAGGCCAGCATGACCGGGGCTTCGAAGCCCGGGACCAGACGCTTGTAGGAGTTGGTCGCCGGGTTGGTGAAACCGTTCAGCGCCTTGCCGTGCTTGATGATGCCGCCGATGAAGTACAGGGCGGTGTCGGACAGGCCGGCATAGCCTTCGCCGGAGAAGGTGTTCTTGCCGTCCTTGGAGATCGACATGTGCACGTGCATGCCCGAGCCGTTGTCGCCGTACAGCGGCTTCGGCATGAAGGTAGCAGTCTTGCCATAGGCGTCGGCGACGTTGTGCACGCAGTACTTCAGGGTCTGAACTTCGTCAGCCTTGGCCACCAGGGTGTTGAACTTCACGCCGATTTCGTTCTGGCCGGCAGTGGCCACTTCGTGGTGATGCACTTCGACGACCAGGCCCATTTCTTCCATGGCATTACACATGGCGGTACGGATTTCGTGGTCGTGGTCGCACGGCGGAACCGGGAAGTAACCGCCCTTGACGGCCGGGCGGTGGCCCTTGTTGCCGCCTTCGACGTCCTGGTCGGTCATCCAGGAACCCTGCTCGGAGTAGATCTTGAACATCGAGCCGGAGATGTCGGACTTGAACTTCACTTCGTCGAAGATGAAGAACTCGGGCTCCGGGCCGACGAATACGGTGTCGCCGATGCCGGTGGTCTTGAGGAATTCCTCGGCGCGCTTGGCGATCGAGCGCGGGTCGCGGTCGTAGCCCTGCATGGTGCTCGGCTCGACGATGTCGCAGACGATGATCAGGGTCGGCTCTTCGGTGAAGGGATCCAGCACGGCGGTCTCGTCGACCGGCATCAGGATCATGTCGGAGGCTTCGATGCCTTTCCAGCCGTGGATGGAGGAGCCGTCGAACATCTTGCCGTGCTCGAAGAAGTCTTCGTCCAGGGCGTCGCGAGCCGGCATGGTGACGTGGTGCTGCTTGCCCTTGGTGTCGGTGAAGCGCAGGTCAACCCACTTCACGTCGTGTTCTTTAATCAGTTGAATCGACTTCGACATGCTGTCCTCCAGATGGATAAGGCTCAACTGTGAGCCCTCAATAGTTCGATGAAGCCCGGCGCGATAGTCCGCCAGGACAACCTGCCTCACAAGGGAGCAAATTGCATGCCAGTGCCCCGGAATGGGCTAAATGGCTCAATCTCAGGGGCGGCGCGGGCTGCGTGGCGATATTGCGTTGTTTTTCGCACCATAATGGGGCGGATAAATTCTGGCGTGCTCTGAATTGGTGCGCTGCATTTGCTGGGTGGGATTTTTGATCAAAGCTTGAACAATTTCCGCTATAATCCGCGCCCCTGTTTTTCGGCTGCCCCGGCACGCACTGTTTTCATGAAACTGATCGTTAAAGTTTTCCCCGAAATCACCATCAAGAGCCGCCCGGTGCGCAAGCATTTCATCCGGCAGTTGGCCAAGAACATCCGTACCGTGCTGCGCGATCTCGATCCGCAGCTGCAGGTCAGCGGTGTGTGGGACAACCTCGAGGTGGAAACCGCGATCAGTGAGCCGAAAGTGCTGCAGGAGATGATCGAGCGGCTGCGCTGCACCCCCGGCCTGATCCATTTCCTCGAAGTCCACGAGTACCCACTGGGCGACTTCGACGACGTGCTGGACAAGTGCAAGACCCATTTCGCCGGCCAGTTGCCGGGCAAGGTCTTCGCCGTGCGCTGCAAGCGCGGCGGCAAGCACAGCTTCACCTCGATGGACATCGAGCGCTACGTCGGCAGCCAGCTGCGCCAGCAATGCGGCGCCGCCGGCATCGACCTGAAGAAGCCCGAGGTCGAAGTGCGCATGGAGATTCGCGACCAGCGCCTGTTCATCGTCCATCGCCAGCACAACGGCCTGGGCGGCTATCCGCTGGGCTCGCTGGAGCAGACCCTGGTGCTGATGTCCGGCGGCTTCGACTCCACCGTCGCCGCCTACCAGATGATGCGCCGCGGCCTGGTCGCCCACTTCTGCTTCTTCAACCTCGGTGGCCGCGCCCACGAGCTGGGCGTGATGGAAGTGGCCCACTACCTGTGGCAGAAGTTCGGCCGTTCCCAGCGCGTGCTGTTCATCAGCGTGCCGTTCGAGGAAGTATTGGCCGAGATCCTCGGCAAGGTCGACAACAGCCAGATGGGCGTGATCCTCAAGCGCATGATGCTGCGCGCCTCCACGCGCATGGCCGAGCGTCTGCAGATCGATGCCCTGGTTACCGGCGAGGCGATTTCCCAGGTGTCCAGCCAGACCCTGCCGAACCTCTCGGTGATCGACTCGGCCACCGACAAGCTGGTGCTGCGGCCGCTGATCGCCAGCCACAAGCAGGACATCATCGACACCGCCTATGCCATCGGCACCGCCGAGTTCGCCAAGCACATGCCCGAATACTGCGGGGTGATTTCGGTCAACCCGACCACCAAGGCCAAGCCCGAGCGCATCGCCTACGAGGAATCGCACTTCGACATGGCGATTCTCGAGCGCGCCCTGGAGCGCGCCACCCTGCTGCCGATCGACAAGGTGATCGACGAGCTGGGCAAGGACGTGCAGGTCGAGGAGGTCGACGAGGCCCTGGCCGGCCATGTGGTGATCGACATCCGTCACCCCGACGCGGTCGACGACGAGCCGCTGGAACTGCCCGGCATCGAGGTTCAGGCGCTGCCTTTCTACGCCCTGAACAGCAAGTTCAAGGAGCTGGATGAGACCCGCCAGTACCTGCTGTATTGCGACAAGGGGGTGATGAGCCGCCTGCATGCCCACCATCTGTTGAGCGAGGGGCATGCCAATGTGCGCGTTTATCGTCCGACATAAGACCCCCGGGCTGAATGGCGGCAGCATCCGCCATCGCCCCCCCGACCGCGGGGCAGCCTGAAGCTGCCGCCAGGTCTTTGCACCGCCTGGCCGAATTCGCAACTAGTCAATCTCCGCCGCCCAGACTTCGCGGCACACCGAATCCACTGATCGAGATACATAAAGTGATCGAGAATCTACGTAACATCGCCATCATTGCCCACGTTGACCATGGTAAGACCACCCTGGTAGACAAACTCCTGCGTCAGTCCGGCACCCTGGAGCGCGGCGAGCTCAACGACGAGCGCGTGATGGACTCCAACGACCAGGAAAAAGAGCGCGGCATTACCATCCTGGCGAAGAACACCGCCATCCGTTGGAACGACTACCGCATCAACATCGTCGACACCCCCGGCCACGCCGACTTCGGCGGTGAAGTGGAGCGCGTGATGTCGATGGTCGACTCCGTCCTGTTGCTGGTCGACGCCCAAGACGGCCCGATGCCGCAAACCCGCTTCGTGACCAAGAAGGCCTTCGAAGCCGGCCTGAAGCCGATCGTGGTGATCAACAAGGTCGACCGTCCGGGCGCGCGTCCTGACTGGGTGCTGGATCAGATCTTCGACCTGTTCGACAACCTCGGCGCTACCGAAGAGCAGCTCGACTTCCAGGTCGTCTACGCCTCGGCCCTGAACGGCATCGCCGGTCTGGATCACACCGCCATGGCCGAAGACATGAGCCCGCTGTACCAGGCCATCGTCGACCACGTACCGGCTCCTCAGGTCGACGTTGACGGCCCGTTCCAGATGCAGATCTCGGCACTGGACTACAACAGCTTCCTGGGCATCATCGGCGTTGGCCGTATCGCCCGCGGTCGCGTCAAGCCGAACACCCCGGTCGTCGCCATCGACACCGAAGGCAAGAAGCGCAACGGCCGTATCCTCAAGCTGATGGGCCACCACGGTCTGCACCGTGTGGACGTCGAAGAAGCCACCGCGGGCGACATCGTCTGCATCAGCGGCATGGACGAGCTGTTCATCTCCGACACCCTGTGTGACATCAACAACGTCGAAGCGATGAAGCCGCTGACCGTCGACGAGCCGACCGTTTCCATGACGTTCCAGGTCAACGATTCGCCGTTCTGTGGCAAGGAAGGCAAGTTCGTCACCAGCCGCAACATCAAGGAGCGTCTGGACAAGGAGCTGCTGTACAACGTGGCCCTGCGCGTCGAAGAGGGCGACTCGGCTGACAAGTTCAAGGTCTCCGGCCGTGGTGAACTGCACCTGTCGGTACTGATCGAGAACATGCGCCGCGAAGGCTTCGAGATGGGCGTAGGCCGTCCGGAAGTGATCATCCGTGAAGTCGGCGGCGTCAAGCAGGAGCCGTTCGAGAACGTCACCATCGACATCCCGGAAGACGCCCAGGGCAAGGTCATGGAAGAGATGGGTCTGCGCAAGGGCGACCTGAGCAACATGGTGCCGGATGGCAAGGGCCGTGTGCGCCTGGAGTACAACATCCCGGCTCGTGGCCTGATCGGTTTCCGTAACCAGTTCCTGACCCTGACCAACGGTGCCGGCATCCTGACCTCGATCTTCGATCGCTACGACACCATGAAGTCCGGCCACATGTCCGGCCGTCAGAACGGCGTACTGGTTTCGATCGATACCGGCAAGGCCCTGACCTATTCCCTGGAAACCCTGCAGGCGCGCGGCAAGCTGTTCGTCGAGCACGGCCAGGAAATCTACAACGGTCAGATCGTCGGCCTGAACAGCCGCGACAACGACCTGGGCGTGAACCCCACCAAGGGCAAGAAGCTCGACAACATGCGTGCTTCCGGTAAAGACGAAACCATCGCGCTGGTGCCGCCGGTTCGTTTCACCCTGGAGCAGGCCCTGGAGTTCATCCAGGACGACGAGCTGTGCGAAGTCACGCCGAAGTCGATCCGTCTGCGCAAGAAGATCCTGGACGAAGGCGAGCGCACCCGCGCTGCCAAGAAAGCCAAGAACTGATTCGTCAGGCTGAATGAAGAACCCCCGTCGGCGCAGGCCGGCGGGGGTTTTTTGTGCGCGCGCAGCCTTGCAGGGACTGTGCGATGAGCGCGTCTGGCGGATGGCCGGGTCGGGCTCTCGCTGGCGTCTCAGGTAGTAGCTGGCGGCTACCCGCGCGGGTCCCCGCGTCCCTACAATCACCCGGACTTTCAGCCTCGGAGATTTTTATGGCGTTCAATACGGAAACCCAGGCCGGGGTCTGCCTCGAGCCGGATGCAGTCACCCAGGACTACGTGTTCAACCACAGCATGCTGCGCATCAAGGATCCGCAGCGCTCGCTGGATTTCTACAGCCGCGTGCTGGGCATGCGCCTGCTGCGCCGCCTGGACTTCGCCGAAGGCAAGTTCTCCCTGTACTTCCTGGCGATGACCAAGGGCGAGGCGGTACCAGAGGACGTCGCCGAGCGTCAGCGCTACACCTTCGGCCGTCAGTCGGTGCTGGAGCTGACCCATAACTGGGGCAGCGAGCACGACGACACCCAGTACCACAACGGCAACAAGGAGCCGCGCGGTTTCGGCCATATCTGCTTCGCCGTGCCGGACGTGCAGGCCGCCTGTGCCCGTTTCGAGGCCTTGGGGGTCAACTACGTCAAGCGCCTGGAGCAGGGCTCGATGCGCAACATCGCCTTTATCACCGACCCCGACGGCTACTGGATCGAGATCGTCCAGCCGAGCCTGAACGGCGAGATCGGCCGCGCCTGAGCCGCCTCCGTGGGCAAACGAAAAAGCCCCCGTCGGCTCTCGCCGGCGGGGGCTTATTTTCAGGCTGCGGGCCTACTTCAGGGGTTTCGGCTTGTAGGCGCAGTAGCCCGGGCGCGGACCGACCTTGGGGTGGTTGCGGCAGGTGTCGGGGCGCTTGTCGTAGATGGTGCACAGGCGCGACTGGCGATCCAGATACAGGCAGTCGTTGTTGCTCATGCGCGCCAGGGTAAAGACCCCGGTCTTCTGGTTGAAGCGCTCGACGATGCCGTCTTTCTGCAGGCGCTTGGCGATGTTCTTGGCCGGTTCGCCGCGCTCGAAGTCGTCGACCACGCCGATGCGGATCAGGTCGCCGATGCGCGCCTCGACCGGCAGGGTGCAGCAGCTGGACATGCAGCTGTGGCACATGTCGCTGGTGTATTTGGCCCAGGTGTCCAGGCGGTCGAGTTCGGCGGCGGCGATCAGGTTGTTCTTCATCGGGCTATCGGCAGGTATCGGCTGTGCGGCGGGCGATGATAGCCGTGCTGGTGAAAAAGTGAACAAGCTTCTGCCGGTTGGTCGGTATTTCGCATCGCCGGTAGCCTCAGTGTGCCTGCCTTGGTCGCGGCGGACGTCTCCCTGAATAACGAGGATGTCGGCCCCTATACTGGGATATCGCCCCGGACACCGGGCTCCCGTGCAGGGACGTGGGCGAATCTGTTCAACGGATCGGGAACTGCTGCATGCAATGGATTTTCATGCTGGTTGGCGTGGTGCTGGGGACGCTGGTCGGCGAGTCGCCGAGCGCGGCGCTGCTCGGTGGCCTGCTGGGGTTGAGCCTGGGTCAGGCGTTCAGGCTGCAGGCGCTGGTGCGGCAGAACGGCGAACTGGCGGCGGAATTGAAGAACTTTGCCGCGCGTTTCGAGCGTGGCACCACGGCCGTCCACGAACGCCTGCTCAAGGTCGAGCAGGCGTTGGACAAGGCCGAGGCGGCGCAGCCCGCGCCGGGCTCCACCGGCGAAGAACCCGGCGCCGCGGCCGAGGTCGAGCTGGACTGGAGCCTCGAACTGGAGCCGCGGGCCGATGCGGCGGAGGCGAGTCCGGAGGCGGAGCCGCTCGCGGCCGTCGCCGAGGACGTTCAGTCCGCTCCCCAGGCGGCCGGCACGCCGCGGTCCGCCGAGGACGGCGGGTCCCAAGTGCCGCGCCAGCCAACGGCGCTCGACCGTGCGCTGAGCCTGGCCAAGGCCTGGCTGCTAGGCGGCAACACCGTCCTGCGGGTTGGCGTCGTGCTGCTGTTCCTCGGCCTGGCCTTCCTCCTGCGCTACGCCACCGAGGGGCTGGTGCTGCCGGTGGAGCTGCGCTATGCCGGCGTCGCGGCCAGCGCCATTGCTCTGCTTGGCCTGGGCTGGTGGCTGCGCCTGCGCAATCCCGGCTATGCCCTGATGCTCCAGGGCGCCGGGGTCGCCGTGCTCTACCTCACGGTATTCGCTGCGATGCGCCTGCACCCGCTGCTGCCCGCGAGCATGGCTTTGGCCCTGCTGGTGCTGGTGACCTGCGCCTCGGCGATCCTCGCGGTGGCGCAGAATGCCCTGGGCCTGGCCGCGGCGGCGGCCCTGGGCGGCTTCGCCGCGCCCATCCTGACCTCCACCGGCAGCGGCGACCATGTCGCGTTGTTCAGCTATTTCGCCCTGCTCAACGCCGGCATCTTCGCCATCGCCTGGTTCAAGGCCTGGCGTCTGCTCAACCTGATCGGTTTCGTCGGCACCTTCAGCATCGGCCTGGCCTGGGGCCTGCGCGCCTACACCCCGGAGTTGCTCTGGAGCACCGCGCCGTTCCTGTGGCTGTTCTTCCTGATGTACCTGGCCATCGGCCTGCTGTTTGCCCGGCGCAAGCTGCGCGAGGCAACCGCTGCCCCCGCCGAGCGCGGCGAGCTGCTGCGCTGGTCGGCCGAGCAGGGCGACTACATCGACGCCACGGTGCTGCTCGGTCCGCCCCTGATCGGTTTCGGCCTGCAGTTCGCCCTGGTGCAGCACATCGAGTTCGCCGCCGCCTTCAGCGCCTTGGGCCTGGGACTGCTGTATCTGGCCTTGGCCCGGGTGCTGGCCGGGCGTACCGCAGGGCGGGCGCTGCTGCTGGTGGAAACCTGCCTGGCCCTTGGGGTGGTGTTCGCCAGCCTGGCGATTCCCCTGGGCCTGGATGCGGGCTGGACCTCGGCGGCCTGGGCGGTGGAGGGCGCCGGTGTCTACTGGCTGGCCCTGCATCAGCGCCGCGGCCTGGCACGGGCCTTCGCCCTGCTGCTGCAATTCGGTGCGGCGCTGGCCTACCTCGGCGAGCTGCGCGGCGGCCAGGACAGCCTGTTGAGCGGCGCGGTGCTGGGCGCCCTGCTGCTCGGCGTGGCGCTGTCGTTCAGCGCCTGGCAATTGCGCCTGGCGCCGGCGGCAGCGAGCAGTACCTGGGAGCGCCGCGGCCTGCCGCTGCTGGCCGGCAGCGGCCTGGCGTTCCTCTACCTGATGGCGCCGTTGAGCTTCGCTGCCGCCGGCACGGTGATCGCCTGGGCGGCAGCGGGGTTGCTGACCCTGCTGCTCGGCCTGCGCCTGCAGGCGCGGGGCCTGCTGCTGGCGGCCTGCGCGGTTCAGCTGCTCGGCGGCCTGTTGCTTGCGCTGCAGATGGGCAGCGCGCCGCTGTTCGATGACGGGCGTGACGGAACTGCTTTGCTGGCCGCCGCACTGGTTGCCGGGCTGCTGATCGCTGGCGTGTTCGCCGCGATGCGCGTGCTGCGCCTGGGCGGAGAGCGCCGGCTGCTTTTGGGGCTGGCGGCGCTGTCGCTGCTGGGCCTGGTCTGGCTGTATCTGGCTCGGGTGCTCGGACTGCCCGGCAGTGGCGCCGTATACGGCGCCGGTGCGTTGCTGGTGCTCGGGCTCAGCCTGCACCTGCAGCAGCGTGCCGGCTTCCTCTTCGCCCTGGGACTGCAGTTCGCCTGCGCCCTGGCCGTGCTTGTCGGCCTTGAGCTGCTGCTCGTCCCGGGCGACGGCGACGGGTTGCGGCCGTTGCTCCATACCGAGTTCTGGGCCCCCGCGTCCCTGGCGCTCGCCGCGCTGTTTGCCGCGTGGTGGCTGCACATGCTGGAGCGGGGCGAGGGCTTGCCGCTGCTTGAGCGCACGGGTGCGCCGCTGGCCCTGTGGCTGCTGGTGTGGGGCGTGGCCTGGCTGGGGCTGGCGCTGGCCGCCGAGGTGTTGCGCTTCGTCGCCAGTACCGGCCTGCAGAGCAGCGCCCTGTTGCTGGCGGCCGCGCTGAGCGCGGTGCTGGCCGGGACAGTGGCGCTGCGCCGGGATTGGCCGCAGCTGGCGCTGCTCGCGTGCCTGCTGGTGCCGGTTGCGGCGGCGGTGTTGCTGCAGAGCTGGAGCTTGCGCTACCAGCCGTTGGCCCATCTCGGTTGGCTGGCCTGGCCGGTGCTGTTCGCCGCGCACTTCTGGCTACAGCGCCGCCTGGGCCCGAAGCTGCCGGGCGGCGCCCGCAGCGCGGCCCACGTATTCGGCTGCTGGTTGCTGCTGGCGGTGCTGGCCCTGGAGCTGCGCTACCAGTTCCTCGCCCTGTCCGCGCACTACAACGCCTGGCGCTGGCTCGGTTGGGCGCTGCTGCCCAGTGCCTACCTGTGGTGGATGGCGAAGCCGCAGAAGTGGCCCTGGCCGCTGGTTGAGCACCCTCGCGAGTACCGGGTGCTGGCGGCGTTGCCGCTGGCCCTGTCGATGCTCGCCTGGTTCTGGCTGGCCAACCTCGCCAGTGACGGTGGCGCCGCGCCGCTGCCCTACCTGCCGTTGCTCAACCCCCTGGAGCTGGGCCTGCTGCTCGCCCTGGCGGCGCTCTATGCCTGGTCTTCGGTGAGCCTGCCGCAGCTGGGTATGTCGGCCGCACGCGGCCGCCTGTTGCTCCAGGGACTGCTCGGCGCCTCGCTGTTCGCCCTGTTCACCGCCCTGGTGATGCGCACGGCGCACCATTGGGGCGGAGTGCCCTACCGCCTGCCGATCCTGCTCGACTCGATGCTGGTGCAGGCCGGGCTGTCCATCGTCTGGACCCTGATCGCCCTGCCGCTGATGGTCTTCGGTCACCTGCGCCAGCGCCGCGAGCTGTGGTTGCTCGGCGCGCTGCTGATCGCCGTGGTGGTGGCCAAGCTGTTCTTCGTCGAGCTGGGCAACCGCGGCGGGCTGGAGCGCATCGTGTCCTTTATCGGCGTCGGCGGGCTGCTCCTGGTGGTCGGTTATTTCGCCCCCTTGCCACCCGCCAGAAAAGACGAGGCGGGCCAGATGAAACAGGAGCAGGCATGAGCATTAACAAGCACCCTGGACGCGCCTGGCTGCTGCTTGTGGGCCTGCTGTGCAGCCTTGTCGGCCAGGCTGCGGAGCGGCCCGGCGACTACGCCTGGCAGCTGCCCCTGGCGCTGACCGGGGAGGGCCCCTGGTATCGCCTGGAACTGCCCATGGCCGTGCACCTGGCGGCTGATTTCGCCGACCTGCGCGACCTGCGGGTGTTCAACGGCGAGGGGGAGCCCCTGGCCTATGCCCTGGTGCGCAGCCCGGCCGAGGAGACCTTGCACGAGCACGAGGTGCGCTGGTTCGCGCTGCATGCCGAAGCGGACGACCTGACGGACTCGCCGGGCCTGCGCGTGCAGCGCAGCGCCAGGGGCACGCTGATCGAACTGGTCGAGACGGCTCCATCGGCGCAGGCCTCTGCCCGGCGCGGCTGGCTGCTCGATGCCAGCGCCGTCGAGGACCCCCTGGTGCGCCTGGAGCTGGACTGGAGCAGCGACCACGAGGGCTTTCAGCGCTTGCGCATCGAGGCCAGTGACGACCTGCGCACCTGGCGCTCCTGGGGGCAGGCGCAGCTGGCACGCCTGTCGTTTGCCGACGAGCGCATCGAACGGCGTCAGATCGACTTGCCGGGCCGGCAGGCGCGCTACCTGCGGCTGATGTGGGAGAGCCCGCGAGAGGCGCCGCCACTGACCGTCGCGCGCCTGTTCAGTCGGCCAGCGGGCAGCCTGTCGTTGCCGTTGGTGTGGTCCGAGCCGCTGCCGGCCGACCGCGCCGCCGACGACTCTTTCCGCTGGAAGTTGCCACGCACGTTGCCGGTGCAGCGGATCCGCCTCGAACTGGGCCAGGACAACCGCCTGGTGCCGGTGCGGGTCAGTGGCCGCGGTGGCGGTCAGGGCCGCTGGCGGACACTGGGCAGCGGCCTGCTCTATCGCCTGCCGGAGCCGGAGGGCGAGCAGCGACAGGATGAACTGGCCCTGCCCGGTGTCGCCGTGCAGCAGCTGCGCCTGCAGGTGGACGCGCGCGGCGGCGGGCTGGGCGCCGCGCCATTCCTGCGGATCGGCGTGCGCGCCACCCACCTGGTGTTTCTCGGCCGTGGCAGCCCGCCCTATCGGCTGGCGCTGGGCAATGCCGACGCGGTGTCGGCGGCCCTGCCTCTGGAAACGCTGATTCCGGGCTTTCGTCCGCAGCGCCTGGAACAGCTCGCCTCGGCCGAGGTGGTGGCGGGCGCCAAGGTGCAGGCGATGTCGCCGCCGGGCTCCGCTCCGGACTGGAAGCGCTGGGGCTTGTGGGTCGTGCTGCTGCTGGGCGTGGCGGTGCTGGGCCTGATGGCCGCCAGCTTGCTGCGCCGGGCACCCAGCCATTGAGCTCAAGCCCGCGATGGAGGCCTGCTCCGGGGCCTTCCATCCACCTGCTGAGGCGCCGAAGCCGATAAAGGGTTAAACTGCGCGCGATTTTTCTTCCTTCCCGGAGCCGTCCATGTCCCGCGTTACCCTGAGCCGCTATCTGATCGAGCAGACCCGCAGCCACAACACCCCCGCCGATCTGCGTTTCCTTATCGAAGTGGTGGCACGGGCCTGCAAGGCGATCAGCCATCAGGTGTCCAAGGGCGCCCTGGGCGGCGTGCTCGGCAGCATGGAAACCGAGAACGTACAGGGCGAGGTGCAGAAGAAGCTCGACGTGCTGTCCAACGAGATCCTCCTGGAAGCCAACGAGTGGGGCGGCCACCTGGCCGGCATGGCCTCCGAAGAGATGGACAACGCCTACCAGATTCCCGGCCGCTACCCCAAGGGCGCCTACCTGCTGGTATTCGACCCGCTGGACGGCTCGTCGAACATCGACGTCAACGTCTCGGTCGGCACCATCTTCTCGGTACTGCGCTGCCCCGAGCGCAATGGCGATGTGGGGGACCTGGGCGAGGACGCCTTCCTCCAGCCGGGCACCCAGCAGGTCGCCGCCGGCTACGCCATCTACGGCCCGCAGACCATGCTGCTGCTGACCCTGGGCAACGGCGTCAAGGGCTTTACCCTGGACCGCGAGCTGGGCAGCTTCGTGCTGACCCACGACAACATCAAGGTGCCGGAGACCACCAAGGAATTCGCCATCAACATGTCCAACCAGCGCCACTGGGAGGCGCCGGTGCAGCGTTACGTCGGCGAGCTGCTGGCCGGCGAGACCGGGCCGCTGGAGAAGAACTACAACATGCGCTGGATCGCCTCGATGGTGGCCGACGTGCACCGCATCCTCACCCGCGGCGGCATCTTCATGTACCCGCGCGACGCCCGCGAGCCGGAGAAGCCCGGCAAGCTGCGCCTGATGTACGAGGCCAACCCGATGTCCTTCATCATCGAGCAGGCCGGCGGTGCCGCCACCAACGGCACCCAGCGCATTCTCGACATCCAGCCGAGCTCGCTGCACCAGCGGGTGGCGGTGTTCCTCGGCTCCAAGCAGGAAGTCGAGCGCGTTACCGCCTACCACCAGGAGTGAACCATGAGCGCGCCCTGGCAGCCTCTGCTCGACTGGTGGTTCGGCCCCCTGACGACGGCGGGCGAGGTGGCCGCGGCGCGCTCCGGGCTGTGGTTCGGCAAGCGTGACAGCCAGGATGCCGAGGCCCGCGAACGCTTCGGTGCCCTGGTCGAGCAGGCCCTGGCCGGTGGTCTCGGCGACTGGGCCGAGCAGGCCGAAGGCTGGCTGGCGCTGACCCTGCTGCTCGACCAGCTGCCGCGCATGATCCATCGTGACGACCCGCGCGCCTTCGCCGGTGACGCCCGTGCCCGCCAGCTGGTGCTGGACGGCCTGGATGGCGAGCGCGAAGCGGCGCTGGCGCCGATCCAGCGGGTGTTCATCTACCTGGTGCTGGAGCACGCCGAGGACCTGCTGCTGCAGGACGAGGCGGTGCGACGCTTCAGTCGCCTGCTCGATGCCGCGCCTGCCGCCGAGCACAAGCTGTTCGCCGATTACCTCGATTACGCCGAACGCCACCAGCGAATAATCGCCCGCTTCGCCCGCTTTCCCCATCGCAATGCGATTCTCGGTCGCGCCTCGAGCGAGGAGGAACTGCGCTTCCTCGAGGAACCCGGCTCGCGCTTCTGACGTCCAACCGAGCGTATCGCGGGCCTGCATCAGGCGGGCTCGAACCTTTATCCAGCGGAGTCCCTGCATGTCGTTTCGCGCCCTCGCCCTGATCGCAGCTTCTGTGCTGCTGGTCGCCTGCAACAAGGTCAACCAGGCCAACTACTCGAAACTGCAGGCCGGCATGAGCAAGCCCGAGGTCGAGCAGCTGCTCGGTGCGCCCAGCGAATGCGCCGGCGCCCTGGGCATCACCAGCTGCACCTGGGGCGACGAGCAGAGCTTCATCAGCGTGCAGTTCGCCGGCGATCAGGTGCTGATGTTCTCCGGCAAGGGACTCAAGTAAGGAGGTCAGGATGCGTGGCGTGTTGAGTGTGATGATGGCGGCGCTGCTGGCAGGCTGCGTCAACTCCGGCACCGGGCCGGTGCCGCCGCAGACCGTCGACGCCGTCGATCTGCAGCGCTACCAGGGCACCTGGTACGAGTGGGCACGCCTGCCCATGTTCTTCCAGCGCAACTGCGCCCAGTCCGAGGCGCATTATGCCCTGCAGGCCGACGGCAGCCTGGCGGTGGTCAACCGCTGCCGTACCCGGGAGGGCGAGTGGCAGCAGGTCGAAGGCGTGGCCGTGCCGCAGGTGGCGGGCGAGACCGACAAGCTGTGGGTGCGTTTCGACAACTGGTTCAGCCGCCTGCTGCCCGGCGTGGCGCAAGGCGAGTACTGGCTACTCTATCTCGACGACGACTACCAGAGCGCCCTGGTCGGCCATCCCGATCGCGACTACCTGTGGCTGCTGGCGCGCAGCCCGCAAGTCGATCCGGCGCTGCGCGACAATCTGCTACAGGTGGCGCGCGAGCAGGGCTATGACACCGAGGCCCTGATCTGGCGGACGGCGGACGGCGAGATCAAGCCCTAGCCGCCCAGCGGAGCCATTCGCACCGCAACGGGTCGTTGGGCCGCTTCGCGCCGAGCTCGCGGCTGCTCGGCGTCCGCCAGATCGCGGAAAAACTGGGCAAATCTGCCGCCCGGGTCTAAACCCTTGGTAGTCGTCTGCCGCTGGCTCTCAGCCAGGGCAGAGGCGACATCCCCTTGCGGTTGACCGGGAGATTGCCATGCCGCTGCTTCGTCCTGTATTCGCTGTGCTGACCCTGGTGGGGGTGCTGGCTTGCGCCCCTGCACTGGCCGCGCCGGCCCCCTGCCCCTATCCGAGCACCGTGGTGTTCGCCGGGCTCAACTGGGAAAGCGGCATGTTCGCCACCCAGGTGCTGCGCGATCTGCTGGAGAAGGGCTATGGCTGTCAGACCGACGCGTTGCCGGGCAACACCCTGACCATGGAGAACGCACTTAAGCAGAACGATGTGCAGGTGATCGCCGAGCAATGGGCCGGGCGCAGCGAGATCTGGCGCAAGGCCGAGGAGGCCGGCGAGGTGTTCGCCGTCGGCGAGCCGGTACAGGGGGCGACCGAGGGCTGGTGGGTGCCCGAGTATCTGGTCAAGGGGGGCGATGCTCCGGCGGCCGGGCTCAAGTCGGTGAGTGACCTGCCGCGCTACAAGGCGCTGTTCCGCGACCCCGAGGAGCCGGACAAGGGGCGCTTCTACAACTGCCCGAGCGGCTGGACTTGTGCCGTGGTCAACTCGCAGAAGCTCAAGGCCTACGGGTTGACGGACAGCTACGTGAACTTCCGCACCGGCGCCGGGCCGGCACTGGACGCGGCGATCAGCTCGGCGATCCGCCGGCAGGAGCCGATCCTCTTCTACTACTGGTCGCCAACGCCGCTGATGGGGCGTTACGACCTGGTGCAGCTGGAGGAGCCGCCGTTCGACCCCAAGGCCTGGGCAACCCTGATCGACGGCAATCATCCCAACCCCGTCGGCAGCCGCTCGCTGCCGGCGAAGATCTCCATCGGCGTCTCCCGCGACTTCCATGCCAGCGCCCCCGAGCTGGTCAAGGTATTCGACAAGGTGCAGATTCCCCTGCCGCTGTTCAACGCCATCCTCGCCGGGATGTCCGAGCAGCACAGCGAGGCCGAGGACGTCAGTCGGCAGTTCTACCGCGAGCACCGGGATATCTGGTCGACCTGGGTCCCGGCCGAGGTCGCGGCGCGGATCGACGCGGCCCTGAACTGAGTAGCCTTGTTACCGCGGGCCCCATCTTGGTGCTCGCATTGCTCCCTATCTGCGCGCCGCGCCGCTCGGGTAACAGGCGTGCCTGGGTTGCCCGTATCGATCTGGCGGGACTGACCGGTCACATTTCCTAGAGTATTCGAGCCCTTCGGCGATTTGGCGATGAGCTTGCCAATGTCAGTCATGTGTTGGCCCCTTGCTTGCATATGCTTGTGTGTACAAGTAAAGGGGTGTCTGGCTCGGTACGTCGCCGCCGCGGCCTTGCTGCCGGGGAAAGTGCCTAGAGTTTGAGTGCCTGCAAGCACGATCTAGCCATGCCAGCGTTAGGATTCTTTTCGAGAAATCAGCAATGAGCCAATTCCGTGACACCGAAATCCGCGCCCCGCGCGGCACCCAGCTGAACGCCAAGAGCTGGCTGACCGAGGCGCCGCTGCGCATGCTGATGAACAACCTCGACCCGGACGTGGCGGAGAACCCCAAGGAACTGGTGGTCTACGGCGGCATCGGCCGGGCCGCGCGCAACTGGGAGTGCTTCGATGCCATCGTCGAGTCGCTGAAGCAGCTCAACGACGACGAGACCCTGCTGGTGCAGTCGGGCAAGCCGGTCGGCGTGTTCAAGACCCACAGCAACGCGCCGCGGGTGCTGATCGCCAATTCCAACCTGGTGCCGCACTGGGCCACCTGGGAACACTTCAACGAGCTGGACGCGAAGGGCCTGGCGATGTACGGCCAGATGACCGCCGGCAGCTGGATCTACATCGGCAGCCAGGGCATCGTCCAGGGCACCTACGAGACCTTCGTCGAGGCCGGCCGCCAGCACTACGGCGGCGACCTCAAGGGCAAGTGGGTGCTGACCGCCGGCCTCGGCGGCATGGGCGGCGCCCAGCCCCTGGCCGCCACCCTGGCCGGCGCGACTTCGCTCACCATCGAATGCCAGCAGAGCCGCATCGACTTCCGCCTGAAGACCCGCTACGTCGACGAGCAGGCCCAGGACCTGGACGACGCCCTGGCGCGCATCGACAAGTACTGCG
Organism: Pseudomonas benzenivorans; assembly: GCF_024397895.1. Taxonomy (NCBI): domain Bacteria; kingdom Pseudomonadati; phylum Pseudomonadota; class Gammaproteobacteria; order Pseudomonadales; family Pseudomonadaceae; genus Pseudomonas; species Pseudomonas benzenivorans. The sequence continues at coordinate 2,123,463 of NZ_CP073346.1, read as the reverse complement.
CCGAAGGCCAGGCCATCTCCATTGCCCTGCACGGCAACGCCGCCGAGCTCCTCCCTGAGCTGGTCAAGCGCGGTGTGCGCCCGGACATGGTCACCGACCAGACCAGCGCCCACGACCCGCTCAACGGCTACCTGCCCATCGGCTGGAGCTGGGAGCAGTACCGCGAGCGCGCCCAGCGCGAGCCGGCGGCGGTGGTCAAGGCCGCCAAGCAGTCCATGGCCGTGCACGTGCAGGCCATGCTCGACTTGCAGAAGCAGGGCGTGCCGACCTTCGACTACGGCAACAACATCCGCCAGATGGCGCTGGAGGAGGGCGTCGAGCACGCTTTCGACTTCCCCGGCTTCGTCCCGGCCTATATCCGTCCGCTGTTCTGCCGCGGCGTCGGCCCGTTCCGCTGGGCCGCGCTGTCCGGCGACCCCGAGGACATCTACAAGACCGACGCCAAGGTCAAGGAGCTGATCGCCGACGACGCCCACCTGCACCACTGGCTGGACATGGCCCGCGAGCGCATCGCCTTCCAGGGCCTGCCGGCGCGAATCTGCTGGGTCGGCCTGGGCCAGCGCGCCAAGCTCGGCCTGGCGTTCAACGAGATGGTCCGCAGCGGCGAACTCTCCGCGCCGGTGGTGATCGGTCGCGACCACCTGGACTCCGGCTCGGTGGCCAGCCCCAACCGCGAGACCGAAGCCATGCAGGACGGCTCCGACGCCGTGTCCGACTGGCCGCTGCTCAACGCCCTGCTCAATACCGCCAGCGGCGCCACCTGGGTCTCGCTGCACCACGGCGGCGGCGTCGGCATGGGCTTCTCCCAGCACGCCGGGATGGTGATCGTCTGCGACGGCACTGACGAGGCCGCCGAGCGCATCGCCCGGGTGCTGCACAACGACCCGGCAAGCGGCGTAATGCGACATGCCGACGCCGGCTATCCGATCGCCATCGACTGCGCCCGCGAGCAGGGGCTCAATCTGCCCATGCTCGGGGCTTGAACCTGCACCACCGTTAACATCCATGCATTAGGAGTGACGCGATGAAAAGCAACAAGAAGCTGCTGAACACCTTGCTGTCTCTGGGCCTGTTGGCCGGTTCGGTTTCCGCGCAGGCCGCCGGCTGGTGCGAGTCCGGCAAGCCGGTGAAGTTTGCCGGGCTCAACTGGGAGAGCGGCATGCTGCTCACCGATGTCATCCAGATCGTGCTCAAGGAAGGCTACGGCTGCAAAACCGACAGCCTGCCGGGCAACTCCATCACCATGGAACAGGCCCTGAGCACCAACGACATCCAAGTGTTCGCCGAGGAATGGGTGGGGCGCAGCGATGTGTGGAACAAGGCGGCGGCGGCGGGCAAGGTGGTCGGTGTCGGCGCGCCTATCGTCGGCGCTGACGAGGGCTGGTACGTGCCGCGTTATCTGGTGGAGGGCGATGCCAACCGCAAGCTGGAAGCCAAGACCCCGAATCTCAAGAAGGTTGCCGATCTGGCCCTGTACACCGAGGTGTTCCGCGATCCCGAGGAGCCGGCCAAGGGCCGCTTCTACAACTGCCCGGCCGGTTGGAGCTGCGAGCAGGAGAACAGCAAGAAGCTGAAGGATTCGGGCCTGGAAGAGAAGTTCACCAACTTCCGCCCTGGCACCGGTCCGGCACTGGATGCCGCGGTGCTGTCCAGCTACAAGCGTGGCGAGCCGATCCTGTTCTACTACTGGTCGCCGACTCCGCTGATGGGCCAGGTCGATCTGGTCAAGCTGGAGGACGAGCCGGGTCACGCGAACAGCATCTCCATCCAGATTGGCCTGTCCAAGGAGTTCCATGAGCAGGCGCCGGAACTGGTCGCCGTGCTCGAGCAGGTGAACGTGCCGATCGACGTGCTCAACCAGAACCTCGGGCGCATGGCCAAGGACCGGATCGAGTCGCCGGTGCTGGCCAAGGCCTTCCTCAAGGAAAACCCGGGGATCTGGCACCGCTGGGTGAGTGAGGACGCGGCGAGAAAGATCGAAGCGAGCCTGTAGCAAGCTGAGTCCGGGAGGGCCTGGGCGGCCCTCCCGGCGGCTGTGATGAGCGGCCTCCCCGGCCAGTCGACCGAGAGCACTCTATGTTTCCCGAGCAATTTACATTCTCCATCGCCAACCTGGTCAATGACTGGGTCGACGCCTTGGTGGTCAATTACGGCGATGTGTTCCGGCAGATCTCGGACTCCGTGCTGTGGGTCATCGTCAACCTCGAGGGCTACCTGCGCGCAACGCCCTGGTGGCTGATGCTCGGCATCTTCGCCGCCATCGCCTGGCATGCGACCCGGCGGGCGCTGCCGACGGTGGTCATCGTCGGCCTGCTGTTTCTGGTTGGCGCAGTGGGGCTGTGGGACAAGCTGATGCAGACCCTGGCGCTGATGCTGGTGGCGACGCTGATCGCGGTGTTGATCGGCATACCCCTGGGGATTCTTTCGGCCCGCAGCGATCGGCTGCGGACCCTGCTGATGCCGCTGCTCGACATCATGCAGACCATGCCCAGCTTCGTGTACCTGATCCCGGTGCTGATGCTGTTCGGCCTGGGCAAGGTGCCGGCCATCTTCGCCACCGTGATCTATGCCGCACCGCCACTGATCCGGCTCACCGACCTGGGGATCCGCCAGGTCGATCGCGAGGTCATGGAAGCGGTCAACGCCTTCGGCGCCAGTCGCTGGCAGCAGCTGTTCGGCGTGCAGCTGCCCCTGGCGCTGCCAAGCATCATGGCGGGGCTCAACCAGACCACCATGATGGCCCTGTCGATGGTGGTGATCGCCTCGATGATCGGTGCCCGCGGCCTGGGTGAAGACGTTCTGGTCGGCATCCAGACCCTGAACGTCGGCAAGGGCCTGGAAGCCGGCCTGGCGATCGTCATCCTCGCCGTGGTCATCGACCGCATCACCCAGGCCTACGGGCGCTCGCGGCACGAGGTCAGCCAATGAGCAAGATAGTGGTCAAGAACGTCTTCAAGATCTTCGGTTCGCGGGCCGATGAGGCCCTGGCGCTGATCCGCGAAGGCAAGAGCAAGGACCAGGTGCTGGCGAAGACCAGCTGCGTGGTCGGGGTGAACGACCTGTCCCTGTCCATCGAGCCGGGCGAGATCTTCGTCATCATGGGCCTGTCCGGCTCGGGCAAGTCGACCCTGGTGCGCCATTTCAACCGCCTGATCGACCCGACCAGCGGCGAGATACTGGTCGATGGCGAGGACATCCTGCGCTACGACAGGCAGGCATTGCGGCAGTTTCGCCGCAGCAAGATCAGCATGGTGTTCCAGAGCTTCGGCCTGCTGCCGCACAAGACCGTGCTGGACAACGTCGCCTACGGTCTCAAGGTGCGTGGCGAGGGCAAGGCCCGCTGCGTCGAGCGGGCGCAGCACTGGATCACCATGGTCGGCCTCAAAGGCTACGAGAAGTCCTATCCCCATCAGCTCTCCGGTGGCATGCGCCAGCGGGTCGGCCTGGCCCGGGCACTCGCCTCGGACACCGACATCATCCTCATGGATGAGGCCTTCAGCGCCCTCGACCCGCTGATTCGCGCGGAGATGCAGGATCAGTTGCTGGAGCTGCAGAAAGGTCTGCGCAAGACCATCGTTTTCATCACCCACGACCTCGACGAAGCGGTACGCATCGGCAACCGCATCGCCATCCTTAAAGATGGCCGCCTGATTCAAGTGGGTACCCCCCGGGAAATCCTCTATCAACCCGCCGACGAATACGTCGACCGTTTCGTCCAGCGCCATGTGGCCACCCTTGAAGGAAACCTCCTAGATGTCGTCAGTTGAATCCATTGGTTCGCAAGCAAGCAGCGCTCCGTCGACAGTTGAACAGGTCGTCATTGGTGATGCCCCGCTGCGCTGGCAGGATGTGGTCGCCGTGGCGCGCCGTCGGGCGCCGCTGGAACTGTCCGAGCAGGCCTGGGCGCGTATCGACAACGCGCGCGCGATCGTCGAGCGCATCGTCGCCAGTGGCGAGCGCGCCTACGGCGTCAACACCGGTCTCGGCGCACTGTGCAATGTGACCCTGCAGGGCGAACAGCTGGCCGCGCTCTCCTACAACACCCTGGTCAGTCATGCCTGCGGCGTCGGTGCGCCCCTCACCGAGGAGCAGACCCGGGCGATCATCTGCGCCGCCATCAGCAACTTCAGCCAGGGCAAGTCCGGCCTGCAGCGACACCTGGTCCAGGGCTTGCTGGACCTGCTCAATCGCGGCATCACCCCGCTGGTGCCTGCCCAGGGATCGGTGGGCTACCTGACCCACATGGCCCACATTGGCATCAGCCTGCTCGGCATCGGCGAGGTGACCTACAAGGGACAGGTCGTGCCAGCCAGCCAGGCCCTGGAAGCCGAGGGGCTGGCGCCGGTTCGGCTGGGCGCCAAGGATGGGCTCAGCCTGGTCAACGGTCCTCCCTGCATGACCGGGCTGAGCTGCCTGGCGCTGGATGACGCGACGCGCCTGGTGGGTTGGGCCGACGTGGTGGGCGCCATGAGCTTCGAGGCCCTTGGCGGGCAGATCGATGCCTATGACCCGGAGATCCTCGCGCTCAAGCCCCATGCCGGCATGCAGACGGTGGGCGCCAACCTGCGCGCGCTGCTGGCCGGCAGTGAGGTGGTGGCGGGCAACCGCGGCATACGTACCCAGGATGCCCTGAGCATTCGTTCCATTCCCCAGGTGCACGGCGCCTGCCGCGATCAGCTGCAGCATGCCGCGCGGCAGATCGAGATCGAACTGAACTCGGCGAACGACAACCCGCTGGTGCTGGGGACGCCGGATGACTACCGGGTGGTCATGCAAGCCAACCCCCATGGCCAGTCGGTGGCCATGGCCGCGGACCTGATGGCCATCGCCATGACCGAGATCGGCGGCATTTCCGAGCGCCGCCAGGACCGCCTGGTCAACCCGTTGATCAGCGGCCTTCCGGCCTTTCTGGTCAGCCAGCCGGGGGTGAACAACGGGATGATGATCGTCCAGTACGTGGCGGCTTCGCTGTGCGCGGAGAATCGTCAGTTGGCGCAGCCGGCGGTGGTGGACAACTTCGTCACCTCCGCGCTGCAGGAGGACCACCTGAGCATGGGCACCAATGCCGCGCTGAAGCTGCACAAAGTGCTGGAAAACTGCGCGCAGATTCTTGCCATCGAATACCTGTTGGCGGCCCAGGCGTTCGAGTTCATCAAGGACCGAGGCTTCGGTGCGGGCACCGGCTACGCCTGGCAGTTGCTGCGCCAGCGTGTCCCGGCGTTCGATCAGGACCGCTGGCTGGCCCCGGACATCGCCAGTGCGGCCAGGCTGATGCGCGAAGAGGCTGTGCGCGGTGAGCTGAGCATGAAGCTGAGCGCCTTGGGCTGACAGCGCCCCGTTATCGCCGGCACGCTTTGGCTTTGTGCAGCGATTATCGGCAGTTAGTCGCAGCGCCGTGTGATTCCACCGGGGCCGGCATCACGTCGGCCCCGTTTCAAGGTCTGCCCCAGAGCGCTCAGGCTCGCCGAGGTCCTCAGCCACTGCGACGGAGGATCAAGTTGTATCCACCCGCGCTGGACCAGTGCATGGGCCGTCGGCCTGCAGCAGCTCGCCTCACGACCGCTTCTCCGGTGGTCATGCGTGCCCCCGCTCGGGGCAGTCGCAGCAGTGAAGCCATCCGGCACTGCTGAAGCTGACACAAGGAGCCGGAAAATAGACTAATGCCTTCCGCCTATCTCCCGGGTCTACCACCCGTGGCGAGGCTCCTTTCGTGACTGTATCTGTCATTTTGATCAAGTGGTGAGCAATTATGTTTTTGTCGATAGGTTTTTAATCGCCCATTTGGGTGAGCGTCTAAAAACTGCGAACTGGCTACTCTGCCGCCCTTGCCTGTCGGCAATACAACAAGACGGAGTAGCCATGACTTTCCCCATCAAAGCATTGACCGCTGCAGTACTCCTGGCCGCTCTACCGGCCGCGACCTACGCGAACCCCTACAGCCAACTGGTGATCTTTGGTGATTCGCTGAGCGACAGCGGCCAGTTCCCCGATACGGGCAGCCCGTTGCTCGGCGGCAACCCGACCGGCGGCCTGCGTTTCACCAACCGCACCGGCCCCAACTACCTGAACAACAACACCGAGTACTACTCTGCGGTCTCGACCCAGCGCCTGGGCGCCCATCTCGGTCTGCAGGCGCTGCCGTCTACGCCCATCCTGCCCCAGGCGCTGACCGGTAACCCGGACGGCACCAATTATGCCGTCGGCGGCTACCGTACCGACCAGATACTCAATTCGATTACCGCTGCCAACGGCTCAGTGGTCAATGCCGGTGGTGGCACTATCAGAACGCGCAACGGCTACTTGGTGGATGTGCCGCGGGTAGACCCCAATGCGCTGTTCTACGTCAACGGTGGTGGCAACGATGTGCTGCAGGGTGTGGTGGTCGATCCGGCCAGTGCCGCCACGTCTGCCGCTAACCTGGTAGCCGGCGTTGCCGCCCTGCAAAGGGCCGGAGCCCGCACCATCATCGTCTCCGACCTGCCGGACGTTGGCCTCACGCCCGCCGGCTTCGCCAGTGGCTTCCGTGCAGCCTGGTCGGGGGCCGCAGCACTTTACAACGATGCCTTGGGCAGTCAGCTTTCGGCTCTTGGTGGCAACGTCATTCGCCTGAACTACCGCGGCCTCCTGAGTGAAGTGCAGGCTGACTTGGCCGCATACGGCTTCGACCCGCTGGTCGCCCAAACCAACGTTTGCTTCAGCGGCAGCAGTTGCCTGGCGGACCCGACCTGGGGCCTGGGCGGCGCCTCGCCCAACCCGGATCGCCTGCTGTTCAATGACGGCGTGCACCCCACCGCCGCGGTACAGCAGATCACCGCCGACTACACTTACTCGATCCTCTCGGCGCCCTGGGAGGTGTCGCTGCTGCCGGAAATGGCCATGGCCAGCCTCAACGGCCACCAGCAGCAACTGCGCAGCGAGTGGCAGGCCGATCGCGGCGCCTGGCAGGGCGAGGGTCAGTGGCGCAGCTTCGTCGCTGCCAGTGGCCAGCGTCAGCAGTTTCAGGAAGGCGAGGCGGTGGCCAGCGGCGACAGCCACGGTCTGGGTCTGAACCTGGGTGGCAGCTACCGGCTGGATGACAACTGGCGCCTGGGCCTGGCCCTCGGTCTGCAGGAGCAGAGCCTGGAAGCCGGTGAAGCCGACTCCGAGTACGACCTGCGCAGCTACCTGCTCAGTGCCTTCGCCCAGTACCAGAACGGCCGGGTGTGGGCGGACAGCAGCCTGAGCCTGGGCCACCTTGACTACAGCGACCTCAACCGCCAGTTCGCCCTGGGCATCGCCAAGCGCAGCGAGAAGGGCGACACCGACGGCCAGCTCTGGGCGCTGTCCGCGCGCCTGGGCTATGACCTGGCCAATGCTGGCACCGGCTGGCGGGTCAGCCCGTTCGTCAGCGCCGATTTCGCCCGGGTGGATGTCGACGGCTACAGCGAGCACGGTACGAGCTCCACCGCGCTCAACTTCGACGACCAGCAGCGCGACAGCAGGCGCCTGGGCGTGGGTGTGCAGATGAACTACCAGCTGAGTTCGGCGACCCAGGTGTTCGCCGAGGTGGCCCGCGAGCGCGAGTTCGAGGATGACCCGCGTCAGCTGGGCATGGGGCTCAATTCGGTGGCGGGCAACCGCTTCGAACTGCAGGGGCACACCCCGTCCGGCGGCCAGACCCTTGGCTCGCTGGGCATCAGCCATGCGCTGGCCGAGTCGCTGCAGGTGCGCGCGGCCTACCAGTTCCGTGGCACCGACGACCGCCAGCACGGCATCAACCTGTCCCTCAACTGGGACCTGTAAGGCCCGGGCCACCCGCGCAGGCTCGCGCGGGTGGCCTCACTCCCAGCTCAGGCGCGCCAGTCGCCACTCGTCTTCTTCCAGCCACCACTCCAGCTTGACCGCATAATGCCGCGCGCTGTCCGGGATCAGCCCCTCGGCGCCGGTCAGGGCCAGTTGCGCCTCGGTGTGACCCTTGGTGCTGTAAGTCGGGTCCAGGTGGCTGTTCTTGCTCAGGGCCAGCACCCTGACCTGCTGGTGGCGCAGGAACAGCAGGGCCATGGTGCGCCGGGCCCAGTCGCCATCGAACTGCTGCTGGGCGGCAAACTGCGGATGCAGCTGCGCCATCACCGCGCCGCTGTCCTTCGCCTCCAGGTTGTCCTGCAGCTGCTGTACCGCGGCGTCCAAGGCGGCTTGTGGGTCGTCGGCCGCGCTGCAGCCGCTGAGCAGGGTGAAAAGCACCAGTAAAGCCAGGGCAATTTGCCTTGTCGGCATGCCGAACTCCTTTTTCATGGTTATGATGCGGGGCAGAGCGGAACAGGGCAGCTTAGCCCGGCCAGGGCACGCCGCACGCTCGCCGAAGCCTGGAACGCACCGTACGCATACATTCAGGAGCAAGCCATGCAGACTTTGTATCCGGAGATCAAACCCCACGCCCGTCATGAGTTGGCGGTCGAGGAACCGCACGTGCTCTACGTGGACGAGAGCGGGTCGCCGGACGGTCTGCCGGTGGTGTTCATCCACGGCGGCCCCGGCGCCGGCTGCGACGCCCTGAGTCGGCGCTTCTTCGATCCCAACCTGTACCGCATCGTCACCTTCGACCAGCGTGGCTGTGGCCGCTCCACGCCCCACGCGAGTCTGGAGAAGAACACCACCTGGGACCTGGTCGCCGACATGGAGCGCATCCGCGAGCACCTGGGCATCGACAAGTGGGTGCTGTTCGGCGGCTCCTGGGGTTCGACCCTGGCCCTGGCCTATGCCCAGACGCACCCGGAGCGGGTGCATGCGCTGATCCTGCGCGGCATCTTCCTCTGCCGGCCCCAGGAGTTTCACTGGTTCTATCAGGAAGGCGCCAGCCGCCTGTTCCCCGACTACTGGCAGGACTACCTGGCGCCGATCCCGGTCGAGGAGCGCGGCAACCTGATGCAGGCGTTCTACAAGCGCCTGACCGGCCCCGACCAGATCGCCCAGATGCACGCGGCCAAGGCCTGGTCGAGCTGGGAGGGGCGCACCGCGACCCTGCGCCCCAATCCGCAGGTGGTCGACCGCTTCAGCGAGGCCCATCGGGCCCTGTCGATCGCCCGCATCGAGTGCCACTACTTCGTCAACAACGCCTTCCTCGAGGCCGACCAGCTGATTCGCGACATGCCCAAGATCGCCCATCTGCCGGGGGTGATCGTGCACGGTCGCTACGACGTCATCTGCCCCCTGGACAACGCCTGGGAGCTGCACCAGGCCTGGCCCAACAGCGAGCTGCAGATCATTCGCGATGCCGGCCACTCGGCGGCCGAAGTGGGCATCACCGATGCCCTGGTGCGGGCCGCCAACCAGATCGCCCGGCGCCTGCTCAACCTGTCGCCGGACGAAGCATGAAGGCGCTGATCCAACGGGTGCGGGGGGCAAGGGTCGAGGTCGCCAGCGAGATCGTCGGCGCGGTCGACCAGGGCCTGCTGGCGCTGGTCGGGGTGGAGCCCCAGGACAGTCCCGAGACGGTCGCCAAGCTGCTGCACAAGCTGCTCAATTACCGGGTCTTCAGCGACGCCGAGGGCAAGATGAACCTGTCCCTCGCCGATGTCGGCGGCGGCCTCTTGCTGGTCTCCCAGTTCACCCTCGCGGCCGACACCAGGAGCGGTCTGCGGCCGAGTTTTTCCAGTGCCGCGCCGCCGGCCCAGGGCGCGGCGCTGTTCGAGCTGCTGGTCGAGCAGGCGCGGGCACGGCACCCGCAGGTCGCCACCGGTCGTTTCGGCGCCGACATGCAGGTGCACCTGGTCAATGACGGGCCGGTGACCTTTCTCCTCGAGGTCTGAAAGACTCGGCGCTTGGGTGCCGAACCTGTTCCAGGCCGTTGTCCTGCAGCCACTCCAGCGCCAGCTCACGCACCTGTTGTGCCTGGAAGGCGAGCCAAGCCTCGCGCGCCCGCGGTAGATTTTCCAATTGATAGTCGAAGGTGCGCAGCGGCTTGCGACCGGCCAGGGCGTGGCTCAGCAGGGTGTGGGCGTGAGGGTCGTGGAGGCCGAACAGGAAGGCCTCGCGCAGGGCCAGCGCCTGGACCTGGGGCAAGGGCTCGATGGCCAGGTAGCGGTCCGGCTGCACGTCGTATTTCTCGTCGGCGCCGGGGGGCGGGTCGCCAGGGATGACGGTCAGCACGTTGCCGGTGGTCAGGTCCAGATAGTGTTCGAGTTCCGCCTGGCTGAGCAGGGCTTGTTCGATACGCGGCAGATCGAGGGTCAGGGGATGCATGGCGGCGTACTCCAGCGACTGTCCTGCTCCGACCATAGCCCCGCGAACGGGGCTTGGCCATGCCGTCTGGCGCCTCCAGTCGCCGTCGGGCGGCAGGCGCCAGCTGCGCCTGTCCGTCTCGCTCCTGGCGCTAGGGCTGCGCGAGGGCCTCGGCGACGAAGTCGAGGCGATCCTGGCCGAAGTACAGGGTGTCGCCGACGAAGAAGCTCGGGGCGCCGAACACGCCGCGCTCGACGGCCTCTTCGGTGTTCGCCTTGAGCTGCTGCTTGACCTTTTCGTCGGCAACCAGCAGCTCGAATTCCGCGACATCGAAGCCGGCCGCTTCCAGCACCTCGACGACCACCGCTGGATCGCTCAATGCCTTCTTCTGCACCCACATGGCATCGAAGATGGCCGCCACATAGGGCGCGAATGCGGCGCTGTCGAGGTAGGCGACGGCGCCGCGCATCAGCGTCATGGTGTCGAATGGAAAGCAGGGGTTGAACACCAGTGGCACGCCATAGCGCTCGGCGAAGCGGGCGAGGTCCTGCAGCATGAAACGGCGCTTGGCCGGCACGGCGATCGGTGGCGGGTTGCCGCTGGCCTTCAGCACGGCGCCGAGCAACATCGGTCGCCAGCGAACCTGGGCGCCTGTTTGACCGGTGATCCGCGGCAGCTGGGTCCAGGCCAGGTAGCTGGCCGGGCTGCCGAAATCGAAGAAGAACTCTAGCGTTTTGCTCATGGTGATCCTCGTGGAGTGCTTGTGCCCTGCGGCGGCCCTGGGCTACGCCGTTGGGGTTCTATTGGGTTCCGTCATGGAACCTGATCCATGGTCGGTTCCATCTTGGAACCTGTCAAGCAAAGGTAATGCACCGATGGCTGGAGGATCGCTCATGGGTTGGGATGCACGCGACATGCAGCCTGGCTCCCCGGCCCTTGGTCGCTAAATGAACGAGGGGCCGCTGGTCGCCGATGCACCGGGTGCGCCGTCACTGTGGCCGGCAGATGCAGGGTGTTCCGGGGTGCTCGGAATGTGGCGAGACGTTGCTGCTAGGCGCCGTCCAGCTGGAGCGCGCGTCGGCGCTCAAGGGACGCCTGTTGCCAGCGGTTGCGCTTAGAACAGGCGGGCGAGCAGGGCGCTGACGGCCGTTTCCACCCGCAGGATGCGCTCGCCGAGCTGGACCGGCTGCAGACCGGCCTGCTGCAGCTTCTCCACCTCGTAGGGAATCCAGCCGCCCTCCGGGCCGATGGCCAGGGTGACGGGGCCCTCGACCGCCCGCGGGCACGCCGGGTAGTCGCCGGGGTGGCCGACCAGGCCGAGGCTGCCGGCGGCCAGTTGGGCCAGGTGGTCCTCGACGAAGGGCTTGAAGCGCTTCTCGATGGTCACCTCGGGCAGCACGCTGTCGCGGGCCTGTTCCAGACCGAGGATCAGTTGTTCGCGGATCGCTTCGGGCGCGAGGAAGGGGGTCTGCCAGAAGCTTTTCTCGACCCGGTAGCTGTTCAGCAGGATCAGCCGCGGCACGCCCATGGCGCTGACCGTCTGCAGCACGCGGCGCAGCATTTTCGGCCTTGGCAGGGCCAGCAGCAGGGTCAGCGGCAGCTTGGCCGGCGGCGCCTGATCCAGTTCGACCTGCAGTTCGGCTGTGTCGGCGCTGAGGCTGAGCAGTTGCCCGCGGCCCATCAGGCCGTTCACTCGGCCGACCCGCAGGCTGTCGCCGGCCTCGGCGCGATGCACTTCATGCAGGTGCTTGAGGCGTCGGCCGCTAAGGCGCACCCGATCGGCGGCGACGAAGTCGCCGTCTTCCAGCAGCAGCAGGTTCACGGTTGCGGGGCGGGCGGCTGGTCTTCGGATTTTGCCTCGGTGTCAGCCTCGGCTGAGGCTGCGGCTGCGGCTTCCGCCTCGTGTTCGGCGCGGCCCTTGACCAGGCTGCCGAAGAACACCCCGGCCTCGAACAGCAGCCACATCGGCAGGGCCAGCAGGGTCTGGGAGAAAATGTCCGGCGGGGTCAGCACCATGCCCACGGCGAAGCAGCCGACGACCACATAGGGACGGCTCTTGCGCAGGGTGGCGACATCGATGATGCCCACCCAGATCAGCAGGAAGGTCGCCACCGGGATCTCGAAGGCCACGCCGAAGGCGAAGAACAGGGTCAGGACGAAGTCCAGGTACTGGCCGATGTCGGTCATCATCGCCACGCCTTCCGGCGTCACGCTGGCGAAGAAGCCGAACATGATCGGAAACACCACGAAGTAGGCGAAGGCCATGCCGCCATAGAACAGAAAGATGCTGGAGATCAGCAGCGGCACGGCGATGCGCTTCTCGTGCTTGTACAGCCCCGGGGCGATAAAGCCCCAGATCTGGTGCAGGATGATCGGCATCGACAGGAACAGCGCGACCATCATGGTCAGCTTGAACGGCGTCAGGAAGGGCGAGGCGACGCCGGTGGCGATCATCGTCGCGCCTTCCGGCAGGTAGGCGCGCAACGGTGCGGCGACCAGCGCGTAGATGTCCTGGGAGAAATAGAACAGCCCGGCGAACAGCGCCAGCACGGCGACGACGCTGCGCAGCAGGCGCGAGCGCAGCTCGGTGAGGTGCGATACCAGAGGCATTTCCTGGTCGCTTTCCGTTAGTCGGCTCATGGTTGTGCGGGTTTATCCTGGCTGGGCGCTTTCGAGGCGCTGGTGCTGGGTTCCGGAGCCGCTGCAGATTGCTCGGCCTTGGCGGACGCTTCAGTCTTGGCCGCCGAGCCCGGCGAGAGCAGGTCCTGCTTCATCGCCTTCATCTCCCGCTCCAGCTCGAGAATCTGCTCGTTGTGCAGCTGGCGGCGGATCTCGTCGGCGCCGATCTCGCGCTCGACCTCGGCCTTGATGGCACTGAAGCTGCGCTTGATCCGGCCGATCCACAGGCCTGCCGTGCGCACGGCGCCGGGCAGGCGCTCGGGGCCGAGCACCAGCAGGGCAACCAGGCCGACCAGCAGCAGTTCGGTAAAGCCTACGTCGAACATGATGGTCGGCTCTTAGTCTTTCTTCGCCGGCTCTTCGACCTTGCGCGCCTGGGCGTCGATGGTCTGCCCTTTGTGCTCGTCCACCGCCGGCTTGTCTTCTTCGGCGTTGCCCATCGACTTGCGGAAACCCTTGATCGCGTCGCCGATGTCGGAGCCCATGCCCTTGAGGCGCTTGGTGCCGAACAGCATGACCACGATCAGCAGGATGATCAGGAGTTGCCAAATGCTAATGCCACCGAAACCCATGATGCGTACTCCGTTGTAAGTGAGTGATTCAGTTCTGCGGGCGCGCGGCTTTTTCCGCGTGCCCGGACAGGCCGAAGCGCCGGTCCAGCTCGTCCAGCACCGCCTGCGGATGCTGGCCGAGGGCGGCGAGCATGACCATACTGTGGAACCACAGGTCGGCGGTTTCATAGATAAGGTCGCTGCAGTCGCCGCTGGCGGCGGCGTCCTTGGCGGCGAGAATGGTTTCCACCGACTCCTCGCCGACCTTCTCGAGAATCTTGTTCAGGCCCTTGTGGTACAGGCTGGCGACATAGGAACTGTCGGCGGCGGCGCCCTTGCGCGCCTCCAGCACCTCGGCCAGGCGACTCAGGGTGTCAGTCATGGGAGTGTCCTGCGCTGTAGATGGCGTGCGGGTCTTTGAGCACCGCATCGACGGTTTTCCAGGCGCCGTTGTCGAACACCCGGTAGAAGCAGCTTTCCCGGCCGGTGTGGCAGGCGATGCCGCCCAGCTGTTCGACCTTGAGGATGATCACGTCGGCATCGCAGTCGAGGCGCAGCTCATGCAGCTTCTGCACGTGGCCGGACTCCTCGCCCTTGCGCCACAGCTTGCCCCGCGAACGTGACCAGTAGATGGCCCGCTGTTCGGCCGCGGTCAGGGCCAGGGCCTCGCGGTTCATCCAGGCCATCATCAGCACGCGGCCGGTCTGGTGGTCCTGGGCAATCGCCGGCACCAGGCCGTCGCTGCTCCAGTTGATCTCGTCTAGCCAATCGTTCATCGCTACTTCCGCCCGTCGCGGGCCTGTCGGATAGAGGTCTAGTGTGCCAGTGCCGCTCGGACCTGGCTATCGGCGCAGCACCAGGTATAGACCGCCGGCCAGCATGGCCCAGCTGGGCCAGGCGGGCAGGCTGAGGGTCAGACCCTGGGCCGCGGCGCCGGCAATCAGCAGCGCACCGAGCAGGCGGATCGGCCATTGCCGGTTGTCCGCCGACTCGACCCGGACCACCGGCTGCTGTTGATTGAGCCGCTCCAGCGTATCGCGGGCCATCTGCGACAGGTGAGGGACCTGCTCGACCTGCTGCTGCAGGTTGCGCAGCAGGTGGCGCGGGCTGATGCGCTCGCGCATCCAGCGCTCGAGGAAGGGCTGGGCGGTGCTCCACAGGTCGAGGTCCGGGTAAAGCTGGCGCCCCAGGCCCTCGATGTTGAGCAGGGTCTTCTGCAGCAGCACCAGTTGCGGCTGCACCTCCATGTTGAAGCGCCGCGCGGTCTGGAACAGGCGCAGCAGCAGCTGGCCAAAGGAGATGTCCTTGAGCGGCCGCTCGAAGATCGGCTCGCAGACGGTGCGGATGGCCGCCTCGAAGTCGTTGACCCGGGTGGTGGCCGGCACCCAGCCGGAGTCGATGTGCAGCTGGGCGACGCGGCGGTAGTCGCGCTTGAAGAAGGCCAGCAGGTTGCGCGCCAGGTAGTCCTGGTCTTCTGGGGTGAGGCTGCCGATGATGCCGCAGTCGATGGCGATGTACTGCGGGTTCCACGGTTGGCGGGTGCTGACGAAGATGTTGCCGGGGTGCATGTCGGCGTGGAAGAAGCTGTCGCGGAACACCTGGGTGAAGAAAATCTCCACGCCGCGCTCGGCCAGCAGCTTCATGTCGGTGCGCTGGTCGGCCAGGCTGGCCAGGTCGGTCACCGGCACGCCGTAGATGCGCTCCATCACCAGCACCTTGGGCCGGCACAGGTCCCAGTAGACCTGGGGCACGTAGAGCAACGGCGAGCCCTCGAAATTGCGCTTGAGCTGGCTGGCGTTGGCCGCCTCGCGCAGCAGGTCGAGCTCGTCGTAGATGGTCTTCTCGTAATCGCTGACCACCTCCACCGGACGCAGGCGACGGGCGTCGGGGGAGGCCTTCTCGGCCAGCTTGGCGAGCACGAACAGCCAGGCCAGGTCCTGGCGGATCACCGGCTTGAGGCCGGGGCGGATCACCTTGACCACCACTTCTTCGCCGCTCTTGAGCTGCGCGGCGTGGACCTGGGCGACCGAGGCGGAGGCCAGCGGCTTGGCGTCGAAGCGGGCGAACAGCTCGCCGACCTTGGCGCCCAGCTGGGCCTCGATCAGAGCCACGGAATGGGCCGGGTCGAAGGGCGGCACCTGGTCCTGCAGCTTGGCCAGCTCATCGGCCACATCCGGTGGCAGCAGGTCGCGGCGGGTGGAGAGCAATTGGCCGAACTTGATGAAGATCGGGCCCAGCTCTTCCAGTGCCAGGCGCACCCGCGCGCCTCGCGACTGGGTCGCGATCCTGCGCGGCAGCCAGTGCCACGGCAGCGCGTAGCGCAGGGCGCGCAGCCACAGCGGCAGCGGCAGGTCGAACAGCAGGTCATCCAGCTGGTAGCGGATGATCACGCGCTGGATGCGCAGCAGACGGCGAACGGCGAGCAGCTTCATGGAGTGGGCTTATGGCGTTGGGCGATGCGTTCGATACGCGCATCGAGACGGTCGAGGGCGAGTTTGAGGCTGTCCAGTTCGGCGAAGCGGGCATCGGCCTCGCGGCGGCCGACCAGGCTGCGCGACTCCTCGCTGAGGTAGTCGGCCAGGTTCAGGCGCAGGCTGTCCAGGCTCTGGGCGGTCCACTCGGCGCGGCTGCGCAGGTGACTGCCGAGCAGCTGAGTGGCGACCGGGCCGAGCCAGCGTGCCAGCTCGTACTCCCAGTCCAGCTCGAGGTCCTGGAGAATGCCGACCAGCTCCAGCAGCACGGCGCTGTCGCCTTCCAGCTCGACCTCGGGGCTGTGCAGCACGGCACTCTTGTCATCGCTAGTGGCCAGGCGCAGCAGACTGGCGGCCGGGCCGCTCAGGCGGCAGTCGGCCTCGCCGGCCCAGTTCGCCGCCAGGCGCAGGCCCTGCTCGTCGGCCAGGACGAACAGCTGCAGGCTGGGCTGTCGGCAGTCCAGCTCGATCACCCGGCCGCGCAGGCGGGCCAGGCGCGGCAGGGCCGTGCCGTCCATCGCCAGGACCCGGTTGAGGCCGTGTTCGACCCCGGCCAGCAGCCCGCTCAGGAGCATCAGGGCTTGATGCCGCGGTGCAGGGCGACGATGCCGCCGGTCATGTTGTGGTACGTCACCCGCTCGAAGCCGGCCTCGATCATCATCGCCTTGAGCGTGTTCTGGTCCGGGTGCATGCGGATCGACTCGGCCAGGTAGCGGTAGCTCTCGGAATCGTTGGTGATCAGTTTGCCCATCAGCGGCATGAAGCTGAACGAGTAGGTGTCGTAGACCTTCGACAGCAGCGCGCTCGACGGCTTGGAGAACTCCAGCACCAGTAGCCGGCCGCCGGGCTTGAGCACGCGCAGCATGGAGCGCAGGGCGTCTTCCTTGTGCGTCACGTTGCGCAGGCCGAAGGCGATGGTCACGCAGTCGAAGTGATTGTCGGGGAACGGCAGCTTCTCGGCGTCGGCCTGGACGAACTTGACGTTGCCGGCCACGCCGCGGTCGAGCAGGCGGTCACGGCCGACCTTGAGCATCGATTCGTTGATGTCGGCCAGCACAACCTCACCTTCCGGGCCGACCAGGCGGGCGAACTGCTTGGTCAGGTCGCCGGTGCCGCCGGCGATGTCCAGTACCCGATTGCCCAGGCGTACCCCGGACAGCTCGATGGTGAAGCGCTTCCACAGGCGGTGCATGCCGCCGGAGAGCAAGTCGTTCATCAGGTCGTACTTGGCGGCCACCGAGTGGAAGACTTCGGCGACCTTCTGCGCCTTCTGGCTTTCCGGGACGTCCTGAAAGCCGAAGTGCGTGGTGGGTTCGCTGTCGCTGCGCTTGCGCGTGTCGGTCATGTCGCCCTTACCTAAACAAAAGAGGCTGAATCAAAGTGGCGGCCATTCTAAACCTGCGGCCTACCTTTGTCTTGGCGTGCGCAGCGCCGGGCCGCGCGAGCAGCGGCCAGGGGCTGATATAGTCGCGCCATCGAAGCTCGCAGTGAGGAGAAAGATCATGACCAGAATTGCCGTGGAACGCCCCCATAGCCTTGGCCGTGAGGCGGCCCGGGAGAAGGCCGAGCAGCTGGCCGAGCGCCTGGCCCGTGATTTCGACGTGCAGTACCGCTGGAGCGGCGACATCCTGGAATTCAAGCGCAGCGGTGCCGACGGCCGTATCGAGGTAGGCGAAGACCGCGTGCGCGTGGAACTCAAGCTCGGCCTGCTGTTGTCGGCCATGGGCGGCAGCATCAAGCGGCAGATCGAAGAGGTGCTGGACAAGAATCTCAAGGCTTGAGATCGGCGCGGGGCGAATTGCGCCGGCTAGTATGCGGTTTCTAATTTTCCTCGATACCTTGGTGCCAAGCCTGCATTCCGTGGGCGTTTCCTCAAACCACTGCGCGTGAGGTGCACCATGTCGAAAGTTGCAATCAAGAAGAAAGCCGAAGTCGAAGCCGAAGCCAAAGCCGGCGTACTGAGCGATGTCAAAGTATACGCCCGCAAGGTCTGGCTGGCCGGCCTGGGTGCCTACGCCAAGGCCGGGCACGAGGGCGCCGAGTACTTCAAGGAACTGGTCAAGACCGGTGAAGGCGTCGAGGAGCAGGGCAAGAAGCTGGTCGGCGAACAGGTCGAGGCGGCCAACAGCCAGCTCGTCGGCGTCAAGACTCGCGTGACCAGCGTCAAGGGCAAGGTCGACCTGCAGATCGACAAGATCGAGAAGGCCTTCGACAACCGCGTGGCCGGCGCCCTCAAGCGTATCGGCATCCCGACCAAGCAAGATATCGAAGCGCTCTCTGCTAAGCTGGATGAATTGAGCACATTGCTTGAGCATGTCGCGCGTAGCAAATAAGGAGAGCGGGATGGCTGCTAAGAAGAAAACCGAGAAACAGACCAGCTCCTGGATCGGCGAGGTCGAGAAGTACTCGCGCCAGATCTGGTTGGCCGGCTTGGGTGCCTATTCCAAAGTCAGCAACGACGGCACCAAGCTCTTCGATTCACTGGTCAAGGATGGCGAGAAAGCCGAGAAGCAGGCCAAGAGCGGCGTCGACAAGCAGGTCGATGCGGTGAAGTCCACGGTCGAGTCGAAAGTGGGTACCGCCCGCTCCAAGGTCGACGAAGTCAAGGACAAGGCCCTCGGCAAGTGGGGCGAGTTGGAGGAAGCCTTCGACAAGCGTTTGCACAACGCCATCTCGCGTCTGGGCGTGCCCAGCCGCGGCGAGGTCAAGGCGCTCAACGACAAGGTCGAGAGCCTGACCAAGAAGATCGAGGAGCTGACCGGCGTCTCCGCCAAATCGGTGAAGCCATCCAGTAAAGCCACTGCCAAGCCGGCCGCCAAGGCAGCGGCCAAGCCTGCAGCGAAACCGGCCAGCAAAGCCGCCGCTAAACCGGCCGCCAAGCCGGCGGCGAAAGCTGCGGCCAAGCCGGCAACCAAGGCCGCTGCGAAACCGGCAGCCAAGGTAGCGGCTGACCCGGTCGCAGAAGCGGCAGCCAAGGTCGCCGCCAAGCCGGTAGCGACGAAAAAGCCGGCGGTGAAGAAGACCCCTCTGGCCAAGGTCGTGGCCCCGGCTTCGTCGGAGCCAGCGGCACCGGTAGCCGCCCCGGCAGCGACCGAGACGCCGGCGCCGAGCACGCCAGCCAGCCAGTCCTGAGCCTGACCCTGTGATCCGCAACGCCCGGCCCTGTGCCGGGCGTTTGCGTTTTTGCGGGGCTCAGGCCTCCAGGTAACGCCGGGCCAATTGTTCGGCGGCCTCGCGCGATTCGCGGGTCAGGTGCGGCGCCACCAGCATCATCACCTGATACACCACCAGGCGGCTGTCTGCCTGAACCCCGAGAATGCGCTGATAGTCGAGGGAGAACAGCAGGGTCAGGGTGATCTGCTCGACCAATTGGCCCAGGGCCTGGGTCTCGCTGACCAGCAGGTTTTCCGCTTTCAGGCGCGCCAGCAGGGTGGCCATGGTGCGCTTGAGCAGGTTGAGCCACTGACGGATGCCGCGGGCCAGTTTCGGCAGGCGTCCGGCCAGGTTGGACAGGTCCTGGAACAGGAAGCGGTAATGGGCCAGGCGCTCGACGATCAGGTGCAGAAACAGCCAGTAGTCCTCCGCATCCAGGCGTGCGTCCGCCGGCGGGTCGAGCAGCGGCGCCAGTTCGCTCTGGAAGCGCTCGAACAGGCCGAGGATCAAAGGCTCCTTGCCGTGGAAGTGGTAGTACAGGTTGCCCGGGCTGATGCCCAGCTCGTTGGCGATCTCCAGGGTGGAGACGTTGGGTTCGCCCTGCTGGTTGAACAGCAACAGGGCGCATTCGAGGATGCGGTCGCGGGTTTTCATGGGCAGTTCTTATTGTGGGCCGCGTGAAGGGGCAGGAAGCATGGTCGGCGCCCGATCGGCTTAGCGCGCATGCACATAGGTGCCGGGCGCCGCTTCCAGGGTCGGGTACTGCGGGCTGCCCAGATCCGGCTGGGTCTCGCGCTGCTCGCCGGAGCGTGCCTGGATCCACCCCAGCCACTGCGGCCACCAGCTGCCGTCGTGCTTGCGGGCGTCGTGGTACCAGGCGCGTGGGTCTCCGGTCAGCTTGGCGCTCTCCATGAAGGTGGCCTTGGGGTTGCCCGGAGGGTTGAGAATGCTCTGGATATGCCCGCTGTTGGACAGGATGAAGCGCTGCTCGCCGCCCAGCAGCAGGGTCGAGCGGTATACCGAGTCCCAGGGTGTGATGTGATCGTTGATCCCGGCGACGCTGAAACTGTCGACACCGACCTTCTTCAGGTCGATCGGGGTGCCGCACACTTCCAGGCCGCCCGGGTGGGTCAGCGGGTTGTACTTGAAGAAGTCGATGAGGTCGCCGTGCAGCGCGGCCGGAAGGCGCGTGCAGTCGTTGTTCCAGTAGAGGATGTCGAAGGCCGGCGGCTGCTTGCCGAGCAGGTAGTTGTTGACCCAGTAATTCCAGATCAGGTCGTTGGGGCGCATCCAGGCGAACACCCGGGCCATGTCGCGGCCATCCAGCACGCCTTGCTGATAGGAGCGGCGCTTGGCGGCCTCGAGGGTCTGCTCGTCGGCGAACAGCATGGCCGGGCTGTCGACCTGGCTGTCCAGCAGGCTGACCAGGTAGGTGGCGCTGGCGACCTTGCGCAGCTGGCGTTTGGCCTGCAAATGGCCCTGCAGGGCGGCGATGGTCAGGCCGCCGGCGCAGGCGCCCAGCAGGTTGACCGACTTGCTGCCGGTGATGGACCGGCAGGCGTCCACGGCTTCCTCCAGGGCCTGTACATAGGTCGACAGGCCCCACTCGCGATGGCGGGCATCGGGGTTGCGCCAGCTGACGATAAAGGTCTGCAGGTCGTTCTTCAGGGCGTACTGGACGAAGCTCTTCTCGTTGGACAGGTCGAAGATGTAGTACTTGTTGATCTGCGGCGGCACGATCAGCAAGGGCCGCAGGTACTGCTTCTCGCTCATCGGCTGGTACTGGATCAGTTCCAGCAGTTCGTTGCGAAACACCACCGTGCCAGGCGTGGCGGCCAAGTTGCGACCGACCTCGAAGGCATGCTTGCTGACCTGGCTGGGCAGGCCGTGGTTGTGCAGCAGGTCGTCGATCAGCTGGCCCAGGCCCTTGACCAGGCTGCTGCCGCCGCTGTTGAGCAGTTCCTTGAGCACCAGCGGGTTGAGCGGGGAGTTGGACGGTGCCAGGGCGTCACCGAGCAGCGCCGTGACGAAGCGCGCGCGTGCGCGATCATCGGCGGACAGGCTGCTCTCGTCGATCCAGCGGTTCAGCTGCTTCTGCCAGGACAAGTAGGCCTGCAGCCCGCGTCGGTACAGAGGATTCAGTTGCCAGGTGGGGTCGGCGAAGCGGGCATCCTGCGGATTGACCCGGTGAGGCGTGTCGCCCAGCAGCACGCGGCCCAACTGGCCGCCCAGCGCCAGTGCATGGCGTGCGCTGTGCACCGGCTGCCGGATGCCCTGCAGGGCCAGGGTGCGCAGGGTGGACAGCAGGTCGCGACCGCGCAGGCCGACCACCGCGTTCTGCGCGGTCATAAAGGTTGCAGGGGTGGGTAGGGCGCCGATACGTGGCTTGTCTCGCATGGGGCAACACTCCGTCGTCTGTCCGCTGAGATCTAGATTCCGCTGTTCGCAGCAAGGCTTGTACCAGGCTGCGCAAAAGGCCGCGCGCGGGTCAGTGTTATTAGCCTGCGCCCGCTAATGGGTCAAGTATGTGAGCGTTGCACTACAGCAGTGCGACAGTTGGATGTCGACGCAGCTCAGCCGCGCGCGTTGCTCGGGTGCGGGTGCATCACCGCGCGCTGCCGCTCCTCTTCGAGAAACCTCATGATGGTCGGCGCCACCGCCTCGGCCCGGGTCACCAGGAACAGGTGGCCGTCGTCGATCACGTGCAGGTCCGCATTGGGGATGCGCCAGGCCAGTAGGCGCATGTTGATCAGCGGAATCAGCGGGTCGTCGTCACCGGCCAACACCAGGGTCGGCTGGCGGATCTTGTGCAGCCAGTGAATGCTGGTCCAGCCGAGGCCGGCGAACAGCTGCCAGTAGTAGCCCATCTTGCCCCCCGAGCGGACCTTGCTGGCGTGGGCCAGGGCCAACTTGGGGTCGCGGCGGAAGGCGCCGCCATAGATGTCGGGAGCGATCTGCACGCCGTAGGACGGCTGGATGTAGCGCCGCGGACTGGCCATGCGCCAGAGCACCTTGGGCTTGCCCGGCACCATCACGGCGCCGGCCGAGGTGGCGGCGAGAATCAGTTTCTTGCAGCGTTCCGGATAATCGTGAGCGAATTGCTGTGCCAGGGCGCCGCCCCAGGACACGCCGATGGCATTGACCTGGCCGTAGTCCAGGTAGTCGAGCATGCGTGCCGCCAGCTTGGCCAGGCCGGGAAAGCGGTAGGGCGTGCTGGGGGTGGAGGAGCCGCCCACGCCCGGTACGTCGAAGGCGATCACTTCCAGATTGGGGTCCAGGGCGCGGACGAACGGCATCACCAGCTCGAGGTTGGCGCCGATGCCATTGAAAATAAGCAGTGGCGTCAGCTTGCCGTTGCCAGGGCGAACGGCGGTTCGCAGGGTCTGGCCGTCCAGCTCGATGGTGCGAAAGACAAAGGGTAACGACATGCGCAGAGGCCCTATGAGTTAAACCGCTGGGGCGGGCCGTCCGGGCCCCTCCAGGTCCACCAGGGCGATGCCTGGCTCGTTGCCCAGGCCGTCACGGCCGGGTGGTCGAGCGGCACCTCCTGGTGCCGCGGGCAGTGCTGCGCAAGGCGCAGTCGATCAGCGTTCGTGAACATAGGTGCCGGGCGCGGCCTCGGCCGCCGGATGGGCCTTGTTGCCCAGGCTGCTGGGCGCCTTCTTGGTCTTGCCCGAGCGCTCGGCCAGCCACTTCTGCCAGTGCAGCCACCAGGAGTCGGTGTGCTTGGTCGAGCTGGCTTGCCACTCTTTCGGGTCCAGCGGCATCTCGCTGTTGGTCATGTACCGTGCCTTGGGGTTGCCCGGCGGGTTGAGAATGCTCTGGATATGGCCGCTGTTGGACAGCACGAACTCCACCTTGCCGCCGAACAGGTTGGCCGACTTGTAGCAGGACTCCCAGGGCGTGATGTGGTCGGTGGTGCCGGCGACGCAGAACAGATCGGCGGTGATCTGCTTGAGGTCGATCGGCGTACCGCAGACCTCCAGGGCGCCGGGACGGATCAGCGGGTTGGTCTTGAACATCTCGATGAATTCGCCATGCAGGGCTGCCGGCAGGCGGGTGGTGTCGTTGTTCCAGTAGAGGATGTCGAATACCGGCGGCTCGTTGCCGAGCAGGTAGTTGTTGACCCAGTAGTTCCAGATCAGGTCGTTGGGGCGCATCCAGGCGAACACCTTGGCCATGTCTCGGCCTTCCAGCACTCCGGCCTGGTAGGAGCGGCGCTTGGCGACTTCCAGGCTTTTCTCGTCGGCGAACAGGGCCACGTCGGTTTCCAGGCGATTGTCCAGAACGCTGACCAGCAGCGTCAGGGCATGCACCTTCGGATCGCCGATGGCCGCATAGTGCCCGAGCAGCGAGGTGGTGGTCAGGCCGCCGGAGCAGGCGCCGAGCATGTTGATGTCCTTGCTGCCAGTGATGGCGGTGACCACGTCGATGGCTTCTTTCAGCGCATCTATATAGCTGGTCAGGCCCCATTCGCGGTGCGTCTTGGTCGGGTTGCGCCAGCTGACCACGAAGGTCTGTACGTTATTGCGCAGGAGGAAACGGGCCAGGCTCTTTTCCGGCGACAGGTCGAACACGTAGAACTTGTTGATCTGCGGCGGCACCACCAGCAGGGGGCGCTCGTACACCTGCTCGGTGATCGGCTTGTACTGGATCAACTCCAGCACTTCGTTGCGGAAAATCACCGCGCCTTCGGTGGTGGCCAGGTTCTTGCCGACCTCGAAGGCCGACATGTTGACCTGGCTGGGCATGCCGCCGTTGTTGACGATGTCCTTGGCCAGGTGCGACAGGCCATCGAGCAGGCTCTTGCCACCGGTCTCGAAGAAGCGCTTGACCGCAGCCGGGTTGGCCATGCCGTTGCTTGGGGCCATGGCTTCGGTCATCAGGTTGATGACGAAGTGGCTGCGGCTGGCGTCCTGTTCCGACAGGTCGCTTTCCTCGACCCAGTCGTGCAGTTCCTTGCGCCAGGCCAGGTAGGTCTGCAGGTAGCGCCGGTACAGCGGGTTCTGGCTCCAGGCCGGGTCGGTGAAGCGGCGGTCGCCGGCCTCGGGCGTCAGCTCGGACTGTCCGAGCAGGACGTTCTTCAGCTCCAGGCCGAAGTGGGCCACGTGCTTGGCGCTGTGCAGGGGCTGCTTGATGGCCTGGGTCAGCACGGTGCGCGCCGAACTCAACAGGTCCTTGCCGCGAATACCTATGACCGGACTCAGGCCGAGGGTGTTCTCGGAGGCTTGGTTCTTCAGGTCATCACTGGGTTTATCTGTCATCAACGACGCTCCATTGTCCTGAGGCGAATACCGGCGTACTGCTGTGCGCGGAGACACAGGGCCAAAGGGCCGGGTATTGCTCGGGTTACCGAAGGCGGAGTATTCCGCGACTTTTTTTGCAATTGCCGGTTCGGCAAATGCAGGGAACCTGCCAGTACCCTGGTTACCCGAGTTTGCGAATTTGCGCAAGCTGGCTGCGAATCGAGCCGAATGCGCAGCAAGTATGCCGGTAAGGATTAGAAAATGCGCTCTAACCGGGTAGACGGGGGCGGTCGTGGTGGGCCCTTGGGGCGGGCGGATAGCGGGTGGGGGCCTGGCGATGCCAGGCCCGGAGCGGTGGATCAGAGCATCAGTTTGACCACGGTCTCGTTCGGGTCGCGGGACTTGCCCGCGGCGGCGAGCGCGGCCAGGTAGTCGGCCCACAGCTCCTCCTGGCGGGTGGCCAGGTTGTACAGGTAGTCCCAGCTGAACAGGCCGCTGTCGTGGCCGTCGTCGAAGCACAGCTTCACGGCGTAATTGCCCGCCGGCTCGATGCCGCTGAGGCCGACGTGCAGCTTGCCGGTCTGCAGGATCGGCGTGCCGTGCCCCTGCACCTCGGCGGAGGGCGAATGCACGCGGAGGAACTCGGCGCTGAGGGTGTAGCTGGTCTGGCCGTACTTCAGGGTCAGGGTCTTGGAGGCTTTGTGCAGCTCTATGGCGCTGGGGATCTGGCTCATGGTCTTCGACTGCTGCGCCGCCCGGAGAGGCTCCGGGCGGCCTGGGTGGCTGATCTAGAGAATATAGCGCGACAGGTCTTCATCCTCGGCCAGTTCGCCGAGATGACCGTCGACGTAGGCGGCGTCGATGCGGATCGGCGTCTCCTCGTGCTTGGCCGCCAGGTCGCCGGCGCTGAAGGAGACCTCCTCGAGCAGGCGCTCGAGCAGCGTGTGCAGGCGCCGCGCGCCGATGTTCTCGGTTTTCTCGTTGACCTGCCAGGCGATCTCGGCGAGGCGCTTGATGCCGTCCGCGGCGAACTCGATGTTCAGCCCTTCGGTGTTCAGCAGGGCGGCGTACTGTTCGGTCAGCGAGGCATGGGGCTCGGTGAGGATGCGCTCGAAGTCTTCCGGGCTGAGGGCCTTGAGCTCCACGCGGATCGGCAGGCGGCCCTGCAGCTCGGGCACCAGGTCGCTGGGCTTGCTCAGGTGGAAGGCGCCGGAGGCGATGAACAGGATGTGGTCGGTCTTGACCATGCCCAGCTTGGTGTTGACCGTGCAGCCCTCGATCAGTGGCAGCAGGTCGCGCTGCACCCCCTCGCGGGACACGTCGGCGCCGCTGGTGTTGCCGCGCTTGGCGACCTTGTCGATCTCGTCGATGAAGACGATGCCGTTCTGCTCCACCGCCTCCAAGGCGCGGGCCTTGAGTTCCTCTTCATTGACCAGGCGTGCGGCTTCCTCGTCGCGGACCAGCTTGAGGGCTTCCTTGACCTTGAGCTTGCGGCTCTTCTTCTTGCCCTTGCCCAGGTTGGAGAACAGGTTCTGCAGCTGGTTGGTCATCTCCTCCATGCCCGGCGGGGTCATGATCTCGATGCCGGCCGGGGAATCGGCCACCTCGATGTCGATGTCCTTGTCGTCCAGCTGGCCCTCGCGCAGGCGTTTGCGGAACAGCTGGCGGGTGTTGGAGTCGCCGCTCGGCACCGCGTCCTCGTTGAAGCCGGTGCGCGCCGGCGGCAGCAGGGCGTCGAGGATGCGCTCCTCGGCGGCGTCCTCGGCGCGGTGCCGGACCTTGACCATCTCCTGCTCGCGCAGCATCTTCACCGCGGCGTCGGCCAGGTCGCGGATGATCGACTCGACATCGCGGCCGACGTAGCCGACCTCGGTGAACTTGGTCGCCTCGACCTTGAGGAAGGGGGCGTTGGCCAGCTTGGCCAGGCGCCGGGCGATCTCGGTCTTGCCGACCCCGGTTGGGCCGATCATCAGGATGTTCTTCGGGGTTACCTCGGCGCGCAGTTCGGCCGGCAGCTGCATGCGTCGCCAGCGGTTGCGCAGGGCAATGGCCACGGCGCGCTTGGCATCGTCCTGGCCGATGATGTGGCGGCTGAGCTCGTGGACGATTTCGCGAGGGGTCATGGACATGATTCGGCTCCTGAACGGACGGCGGCTCAGACGGCCGAGTCCAGTTCCTCGATGGTCAGATTCTGGTTGGTGAACACACAGATGGAACCGGCGATGTTCAGCGCGGTTTCCGCGACTTCGCGGGCGGACATCTGCTCGGTGTGCTGCAGCAGGGCCATGGCCGCGGCCTGGGCGTAGCCGCCGCCGGAGCCCATGGCGATCAGGCCGTGTTCGGGCTCGACCACGTCGCCGGTGCCGGTGATGATCAGCGAGGCGTCCTTGTTGGCCACCGCCAGCATGGCCTCCAGGCGGCTCAGCGAGCGGTCGGTGCGCCAGTCCTTGGCCAGCTCGACGGCGGCGCGAATCAGGTGGCCCTGGTGTTTTTCCAGCTTGCCCTCGAAGCGCTCGAACAGGGTGAAGGCGTCCGCGGTGGCACCGGCGAAGCCGGCCAGCACCTGGCCGTGGTAGAGGCGGCGGACCTTTTTGGCGTTGCCTTTCATCACGGTGTTGCCGAGGGAAACCTGGCCGTCGCCGCCCATGACGACTTTGCCGTGGCGGCGCACTGAAACGATGGTGGTCAAGGGGAGAGTCTCCACGCAGTGGGGCGAAAATGCCCAATGCAGACTCAGATGGGGGGGCGTGCGGCGCTTTTCAACCGGCGCCGGGCGATTCTCGGCCGAGTGGCCGTCACCCGGCTGTAACAGGGAATTGCGATGCGCCCGTTGCGCCGCTCAGCGCACCTGGCGCTGCTGCAGCAGCAGGTTGCTGAAACCGTTGGCGGCCAGGGCCTTCTGCGACTGGGCCAGCTGCTGGCGGTCGGCGAAGGGGCCGATCAGCACCCGGTGCCAGACTTCCTTGCGCACCGTGCCGGACTCCACGCGCACGTTCTGGCCGAGCAGGATGATCTGCGCACGCAGGCTCTCGGCATCGTCCTTGCGGCGGAACGAGCCGGCCTGGAGGAAGAACTGGGTGGTCAGCGGGGCCTGGGCGATCACCGGCGGCGGTGGCGGCACCTCGCCCTTGAGCGCGGCCTCGGCACGGGCGGCATCGATCTTCGCCGCCTCCTCGGCGCTTACCGGCTTCTGCTCCGTCGGCTGCGGCGGCTGCTCCAGGGCCTGGGGCGGGACTATGACTTCCGACTCCGGCAGCAGGGTGTAGAAGTCGTACTTGGGCTTGGCCGGCTCGGCCTTGCTCGGCGTGGCGCCGGCGGCCTTGCCATTGTGTTTGCCGCTGGCCTGCGTGGCCTGGTCGCGCTTGATCTCGTCGCGACCGGGCTCGAGGCTGAACAAGAAGGTCATGAAGCCGCCGATCGCCAGGCCGCAGGCCAGCCAGATCCAGGCCGGCACCGGCTTCTTCGCCGGCGCCTTGTAGCGGCTGGCGCCGCGCTTGGCGGCGGGCTTCTTGCGGGCGGCGGCCACTTACATGCGCTCCAGGGTTTCCAGGCCGAGCAGTTGCAGGCCCTGCTGCAGGGTGCGGCCGGTCAGGGCTGCCAGGCGCAGGCGGCTCTGCTGGGTGGCCTCGTCCGCGGCGGCGAGGATCGGGCAGTTCTCGTAGAAGCTGGAGAACAGCCCGGCCAGGTCGTACAGGTAGGTGCACAGCAGGTGCGGGGTGCCCTTGTCGGCGACGCTGTTCAGCACCTCGCCGAACTGCGCCAGCTTGGCGGCCAGGGCCTGTTCCTGCTCGGCCACCAGGTTGATCTGGCCGCCGATCTCGTCGATGCCCTTGCCCAGCTTGCGGAACACGCTGGCGACCCGGGTGTAGGCGTACAGCAGGTAGGGCGCGGTGTTGCCCTCGAAACTGAGCATCTGTTCGAAGTTGAAGCTGTAGTCGCTGGTGCGGTGCTTGGACAGGTCGGCGTACTTTACCGCGCCGATGCCCACCGAGCGGGCGATCTGTCGCAGTTCGGTCTCGTCCAGTTCAGGGTTCTTGCCCTTGACCAGGGCGTAGGCGCGCTGCTCGGCTTCGTCGAGCAGGTCGACCAGCTTTACCGTGCCGCCGTCGCGGGTCTTGAACGGCCGGCCGTCGGCGCCGTTCATGGTGCCGAAGCCCATGTGCTCCAGCTGCATGGCCTCGTGCACGAAGCCGGCGCGGCGCGCCACCTCGAAGGCCATCTGGAAGTGCAGGGCCTGGCGCTGGTCGACGAAATACAGGGCGCGGTCGGCCTTCAGCACCTGGCTGCGAAAGCGCATGGCGGCCAGGTCGGTGGTCGAATAGAGGTAGCCGCCGCCGGCCTTCTGCACGATCACCGGCAGCGGGTTGCCTTCGGCGTTCTTGAACTCATCGAGGAATACGCACTGGGCGCCCTTGTCTTCGGTCAGCAGGCCGCGCTCGCGCAGCGCCTGGACGATGTCGGCCAGTTCGGCATTGTAGGCGCTCTCGCCCTTGACGTCGGCCGGGCTGAGTTTGACGCCGAGGCGGTCGTAGACCTTCTGGCAGTGGGACAGGGAGATGTCGTTGAAGCGCTGCCACAGGCGCAGGCACTGTTCGTCGCCGGCCTGCAGCTTGACCACCAGCTCACGGGCGCGGTCGGCGAACTCGGCGGACTCGTCGAAGCGCTTCTTCGCCGCGCGATAGAACACTTCCAGGTCGGCCAGCTCGCTTTCGGCAGCGGCCGGCTGTTCCTCCAGATAGGCCAGCAGCATGCCGAACTGGGTGCCCCAGTCGCCGACATGATTCTGCCGGATCACCTCGTCGCCGAGGAACTCGAGGACCCGCGCCACGCCGTCGCCGATGATGGTCGAGCGCAGGTGGCCCACGTGCATCTCCTTGGCCAGGTTCGGCGAGGACAGGTCCACCACCACGCGCTGGCGCGCGCCGGCCTTGAGCACGCCGAGTCGCGCGTCGGCCAGGGCCGCCTCCAGGCGCCCGGCCAGGGCGTCACTGTTCTGGAAGAAGTTGAGGAAGCCCGGACCGGCTATCTCCACCTTGCTGATCTGCGGATCGGCCGGCAGCGCGGCAATCAGCTTCTCGGCCAGCTCGCGCGGCTTCATGGCCGCGGGCTTGGCCAGCATCAGGGCGATGTTGCTGGCGAAGTCGCCGTGGCTCTTGTCCTTGGTGTTCTCCACCTGGATCGCCGGGCTCAGGCCTTCGGGCAAAACGCCTTCGGTGGTCAGGCGGGTCAGGGCTTGCTGGATCAGGTGGCGAATGCTGTCTTTCATGGTCTGCTCGTCCGGCCGCGTGGGGCGGCGGCGCCCTGGGGCGCTGGTTGAAAACTGCGCATTATCCGTGGCCCATCCGGGCTTGCCAACCGCTGTCGTCGGCGATCAGAACAGATCGATCGGGTCGACATCCAGCGACCAGCGCACAGCGCGGCCGCTGGGCATCTGCTCCAGCGCCGCCAGCCAGCTGTGCAGCAGGCGGTGCAGCGGTGCGCGCGCGCTGCTCTGCAGCAGCAGCTGGGCGCGGTAGCGGCCGGCGCGGCGCTCCATCGGTGCCGGCACCGGACCGAGCAGCTCGATACCATCGAGTTGCAGTTCGTTGAGCAGCAGCTCGGCCTCGCCGCAGGCCTCGTCGAGGAACCCCTCGGCCTGGCCCGGTTTGTGCGCCTCGGCGCGCAGCAGGGCCAGGTGGCAGAACGGCGGCAGGCCGGCGTTCCGGCGCTCGCCAAGGGCCTGTTCGGCGAAGGCGAAGTAACCCTGCTCGGTCAGCTGCACCAGCAGCGGGTGGTCGGCCAGGTGGCTCTGGACGATCACCCTGCCCGGTTCCTCGGCGCGGCCGGCGCGGCCGGCGACCTGGACGATCAGCTGGGCCATGCGTTCACTGGCGCGGAAGTCCGCCGAGAAAAGCCCGCCGTCGGCATCGAGGATGGCCACCAGGGTGACGCGGGGGAAATGGTGGCCCTTGGCGAGCATCTGGGTGCCGACCAGGATGCAGGGCTCGCCGCGCTGGATGGTGTTGAACAGGCTGTTCATCGCCTCCTTGCGCGCCGTGCTGTCGCGGTCGACCCGCAGCACCGGCACCTGGGGAAAGAGAATTGCCAGGCGCTCCTCGGCCCGCTCGGTGCCCGCGCCGACCGGGCGCAAATCGAGCTTCTGGCACTTCGGGCACTGGCTGGGCCGCCGCTCGACGTGGCCGCAGTGGTGGCAGCGCAGTTCGTTCGAGCGCTGGTGCACGGTCATCCGCGCGTCGCAGCGTGGGCACTCCGACAGCCAGCCGCAATCGTGGCACAGCAGGGTCGGGGCAAAGCCGCGGCGGTTGAGGAACACCAGCACCTGCTGGCCGGCCTCCAGGGTCTTGCGGATGGCCTGCTGCATGGGCCCGGAGATACCGGAATCGAGTGGCAGGCTCTTGATGTCCAGGCGCAGGAAGCGCGGTGGCTGGGCGCCGCCGGCGCGATGCTCCAGGCGCAGCAGGCCATAGCGTCCGCTGTTGGCGTTGTGCAGGCTTTCCAGCGAGGGCGTCGCCGAGCCGAGCAGGATCGGCACGTCTTCCTGGCGGGCCCGCACCAGGGCCAGGTCGCGGGCGTGGTAGCGCAGGCCCTCCTGCTGCTTATAGGACGCGTCGTGCTCCTCGTCGATGATGATCAGCCCGGGGCGCTGCATCGGGGTGAACAGTGCCGAGCGGGTGCCGATGATGATGTCGGCCTCACCGTCGCGCGCCGCCAGCCAGGCGTCCAGGCGCTCGCGGTCGTTGACCGCCGAGTGCAGCAGGGCGATCCGCGCATTGAAGCGCCGCTCGAAGCGCGCCAGGGTCTGCGGACCGAGGTTGATCTCGGGGATCAGCACCAGGGCCTGCTTGCCGGCCTCCAGGGTGGCGCGGATCAGCTGCAGGTAGACCTCGGTCTTGCCGCTGCCGGTCACCCCGGCCAGGAGGAAGGCGCCGAAGCGACCGAAGCCGGCGCGCACGGCGCGCTCCGCGACCTGCTGTTCGGCATTCAGCGGCAGTTCGGGCTGGGCCAGCCAGCTGGCGTGCCGCTCCCTGGGGGCGTGGCGGCGCACCTCGATATGCACCAGGCCCTTCGCCCGCAGGAGATCGAGGCTGTCCTTGTTCAGTTGCAGCTGCCCGAGCAGCTGATGGGCAACGCCGTGAGGGTGCTGGGCGATGACCTTCAGAGCCTCGCGCTGGCGCGGCGCCCGGGCCAGGCGCGGGTCGTCGGCTCGGGCGCCGTCGCTGAGCAGCCAGAAGCGCTCCTGGCGGGCCTCGGCGGGCTCGCCCTGGCGCAGCAGTACCGGCAGGGCCCAGCTGAGCGTGTCACCGAGGCTGTGCTGGTAGTACTGGGCGGTCCACAGGCATAGCCTGAACAAGGCCGGCGGCAGCGGCGGCTGGTTGTCGAGCAGCTCGAGGGCGGGCTTGAGCTTGTCCTCCGGCACGTCGCTCCGCTCGCAGACTTCGATCAGGATGCCGATCAGCTCGCGCCGGCCGAAGGGCACGCGCAGGCGCATCCCGGGCTGCAGGGCGCTGCGCGGCACACCGGCTGGCGCGCGATAGTCGAACAGGCGGCGCAGCGGTGAGGGCAGGGCGAGGCGCAGAATGGCGTCGGGCACGCAGAGGCTCCAGGCAAGGGTGCGGCGATCTTAGCATGGGGCTCCGCGACAGCCGGCAGGGTTGGCGGCTTGCATCGGGTTGGCGGTCTGGTATCATCCGCGGCCTATTTCCGTGCGGTACCCAATAATAGTGTTGGGTGGCGGCACGTCAGCCCTGAGGAATACACCATGAAAGCCGATATCCATCCGAACTACGAAGCGATGACCGCTACCTGCAGCTGCGGCAACGTGATCGAAACTCGCTCCACCCTGGCCAAGCCGATGAGCCTGGACGTGTGCAACGAGTGCCACCCGTTCTACACCGGCAAGCAGAAAATGCTGGATACCGGCGGCCGTGTCGATCGCTTCAAGCAGCGCTTCGGCATGTTCGGCGCTTCCAAGTAAGCAGCCGACCTGCGAGGAAAAGCCGATTGGCTGGTTCCGCGCTACTGAAAAAGGCGTCCCTGGTGGGCGCCTTTTTTGTTTCTGCTTTCTACCTGGGGGCCGGGCATGCGCAGTGCCCGTTGCCCGGCCCGCTGCCGGTCGCCGAGGTGCAGAAGGTCGTGGACGGCGACACCTTGCGCCTGGCGGATGGTCGCAGCGTGCGTCTGATCGGCCTGAACAGTCCGGAGTTGGGCCGTCAGGGGCGCCCGGCCGAGCCCTATGCCGAGCGGGCCAGGCGCCGGTTGGCCGAGTTGGTGGCGGCCAGCGACGGCCGCATCGGCCTGCAGTCGGGGCAGCAGGACCGGGACCGCTACGGGCGTACCCTGGCCCATGGCTACGACGCCCGAGGGCGCAACCTCGAGGCGCAGCTGCTGGCCGAGGGCCTGGGCTATCTGGTGGCGATTCCGCCTAACCTGCAGCTGGTCGACTGTCAGCGGACCGCCGAGCGCAGTGCGCGTCAGCGGCGCCTGGGGTTGTGGCGTCAGTCGCCCTTGCAGTCGCCGCAACAGCTGATGCGTAGCGGCTTCGCCCTGATCCGCGGTCGTATCGAGCGGGTCGAGCGCAATGGCGGTGGAATCTGGCTGGAGCTGGAGGGCCCGCTGGTGCTGCGTGTGGCCCCCGCAGTGCTGCGGTATTTCGACGTGCAACGTTTGCAAAGCCTGGCCGGACAACGGGTCGAGGCGCGCGGCTGGGTGGTTGACCGCTCGCGGCGTGGCGGCGTAAAACCAGAGCAAGCCCGTTGGCTCTTACCCTTGAGCCATGCGGCGATGCTGGAGGTGGTGCGATGAGACTGGGTTGCTGGGTTGTGCTCTTGGGGTTGCTGCAGCTGGCCGGTTGCGCGCTCAACCCGGCGACCGGGCGCAGTGATTTCGTGATGATGAGCGAGCGCGAGGAACTGGAACTGGGCCAGCGCTACAACGAGGAAGTGCTCAAGCAGTACCCGCGCTACGCCGACGAAAAGCTGCAGGCCTACGTGCAGCGGGTCGGCGAGCGGGTCGCCAGGCACAGTCATCGCAGCCAGCTGAACTACCGGTTCACCGTGGTGGACAGTCCCGACATCAATGCCTTCGCCTTGCCGGGCGGCTACATCTATATCCATCGCGGCCTGTTGGCCTACCTCAACTCGGAAGCCGAGCTGGCAGCCGTTTTGGGCCACGAAGTGGGCCATGTCACCGCGCGCCACAGCGTGCAGCAGCAGAGCCAGTCGAGCGCCTGGAACATCCTCGGGCAGGCGGTGGCGATCGGCACGGGCATTGGCGCCGTGGCGGACCTGACCAATGTCCTCGGCGGCGCCTTCGTCCGCGGCTACGGCCGCGACATGGAGCTCGAAGCCGATGGCCTGGGCGCCCAGTACCTGGCGCGCAGCGGCTACGACCCGCAGGCGATGATCGAAGTGGTCAAGGTGCTCAAGGCGCAAGAGGACTTCGCCCGCGACCAGGCGGCGCAACGCGGCGAGGCCCAGCCCGCGTCCGGTTACCACGGGCTGTTCGACACCCATCCGGACAACGACCGTCGCCTGCAGCAGGTACTGGGGCCGGCCCGGGCCTTGGCGACGGGGCAGCAGGAGGTCAATCGCGAGGTCTTTCTCCAGCATCTGGACGGGTTGCCGTTCGGCGACTCGGCCGCCAGCGGCGTGCGTCGCGGACAGCGCTTCTACCATGGCGAACTGGCGGTCACCCTGGGCTTCCCCGAGGGCTGGGAACTCATCAATCGAGCGGATGCCCTGATCGGCCATTCCGCGGATCAGCAGGCTTTCATCGCCATGGTTCTGGAGGGCAACCCGCAAGGCTTGAGCGCCGCCCAATTGCTGCGCCAGCGAGCCGGCGGACAGCGCCTGGTCGATCAGCGGGAGTTGCAGCAGGCCGGCCTCAAGGGGCATAGCGCGATCATTCCCGGCAGCACCGCGCGGCGTGTGGCGGTGCTGCTGCACGGAGCGCGGGCTTACCTGTTCGTGGCGGCGGTGCGCGGCGGCGCCTCTCTGGAAAGCCAGGACGCCCGCTTTCTCGAGGTGATCCAGAGCTTCCGGCCCATCACGGCCGCCGAGCGCAAGCTGGCGCAACCGCTGCGCCTGCGCATGATCAGTGCTAAACCGGGGCAGCAGATGGCTGACCTGGCGCGGCAGAGCAAGCTGCCGGGCGATGCCGAGGCCAGCCTGCGCCTGCTTAACAACCTCTATCCCGTGGGCGAGCCGCGGCCCGGCGATCGACTCAAGGTCGTGCGCTAGCGGACCGTCGACAGGCTGACCTGGTGGTCTTGTGTCCGTGTATACAAGTTGCGTATCCTCGCACGCCAGCCTGTTCAACAGCCAAAAAAGCGGAAATGCCACTATGTCTGATCTGAAAACTGCCGCTCTCGAATATCACGCCCAACCCCGCCCTGGGAAACTGAGTGTCGAGCTGACCAAGCCCACCGCGACCGCCCGCGACCTGTCGCTGGCCTACAGCCCGGGCGTCGCCGAACCAGTGCGTGAGATCGCGCGCGACCCCGAACTCGCCTACCGCTACACCGGCAAGGGCAACCTGGTGGCGGTCATTTCCGACGGTACCGCGATTCTCGGCCTCGGCGACCTCGGTCCGCTGGCGTCCAAGCCGGTCATGGAAGGCAAGGGTGTGCTGTTCAAGCGTTTCGCCGGTATCGACGTGTTCGACATCGAAGTCGACTCGGAGAGCCCGCAGGCTTTCATCGACACGGTCAAGCGCATTTCCATCACCTTCGGTGGCATCAACCTGGAAGACATCAAGGCGCCCGAGTGCTTCGAGATCGAGCGTGCGCTGATCGAACAGTGCGACATCCCGGTCTTCCACGATGACCAGCACGGCACCGCGATCGTCACCGCAGCCGGCATGCTCAACGCCCTGGAAATTGCTGGCAAGAGCCTGGAACAGGCGAAGATCGTCTGCCTCGGTGCCGGCGCCGCGGCAGTCTCCTGCATGAAGCTTCTGGTGAGCATGGGCGCCAAGGTCGAGAACATCTTCATGATCGATCGCAAGGGCGTGATTCACGCCGGCCGCGACGACCTGAACCAGTACAAGGCGGTGTTCGCCACCGAAACCGACAAGCGCACCCTGGCCGATGCCCTGGAAGGTGCCGATGTGTTCGTCGGCCTGTCCGGCGCCAACCTGCTGAGCCAGGAAGACCTCAAGCGCATGGCGGCCAACCCGATCGTGTTCGCCTGTTCCAATCCCGACCCGGAAATCAAGCCGGAATCGGCCCATGAGGCGCGCAATGACGTGATCATGGCAACCGGTCGCTCCGACTACCCGAACCAGGTCAACAACGTACTGGGCTTTCCCTTCATCTTCCGTGGGGCCCTGGACGTTCGCGCTACCCGCATCAACGAAGAAATGAAGATCGCCGCGGCCCTGGCCCTGCGCGACCTGGCCAAGCTGCCGGTGCCCCAGGAAGTCTGTGACGCCTACGGTGGCATTGCGCTTTCGTTCGGCCGCGAGTACATCATTCCGAAGCCGATGGACCCGCGCCTGATCACCGTCGTGTGCGACGCCGTGGCCAAGGCAGCCATCGAGAGTGGTGTGGCGACCCAGCCCTATCCGAAGCACTACCCGCTGCAGTCGGTGGATGATGTGTTCAACGGCTAAGGCCGACACCATAAGAAAACCCGCTTCGGCGGGTTTTCTTATGGTGGACAGGTTGGACTTCGCAGTCCGAGGCGTGTCGCCAGCCTTGGCTCAGAACAGATCCAGCGGCGCCGCTTCGTCGGCAGGCAGCGGGCTGCCGGGAATGCCCAGGCTCGGGTCGAGTTCGCTCATAGGCGGTGGCGAGTCCTCGCTCTTGAATACCTCGAAGTAGGCATCCGGGGTGCCCGGCAGGGCCGTACGGCCGCTGTGGGGGTCGATGCGCAGGGTCAGCAGGCCGCTGGGTTCGGCCGGTGGGTGGCTGGGCTTGTCCTTGAGGACTTCGCCCATGTAGCTCATCCAGATCGGCAGGGCGACGGTGCCGCCGTACTCATGGCGGCCCAGGCTCTCGGGCTGGTCAAAACCGGTCCACACGGTCGTCACATAGTCGGCGTTATAACCGGAGAACCAGCTGTCCTTGGATTCGTTGGTGGTACCGGTCTTGCCGGCCAGGTCGTCGCGGCCCAGGGCCATGGCGCGGCGCCCGGTGCCGCGCTTGATCACGTCCTGCAGCATGCTGGTCATGATGTAGGCGGTGCGCTCGTCGATGATGCGCTCGGCGACCATAGGTTCGGCCGTGGCGGGTTCGGTCGCCTGGGCGGTGGCGACAAGGCCATTCTCGACGACCCTCTCCGCTGCCGGCTGGCCGTTCGGCACGCTCGCCGGGTTGGCGACGAAGAGCGGCTGGCCCTGACGATCTTCGATGCGCTCGATCAGGTAGGGCTGGATCTTGTAGCCGCCGTTGGCGAAGGTCGTCCAGCCGCTGGCCACCTCGAGCGGCGTGAGGTTCGCCGTTCCCAGGGCCAGCGACAGGTTGCGCGGCAGATCCTGTTTGTTGAAGCCGAAGCGGCTGACGTAGTCCAGGGCGTTTTCGATGCCGACGGCCTGCAGCAGGCGGATCGACACCAGGTTGCGCGACTTGTACAGGGCTTCGCGCAGGCGGATCGGGCCGAGGAAGGTGTTGTTGTCGTTCTTCGGTCGCCAGACCTGGTCGAGGTAGTCATCGACGAACACGATCGGCGCATCGTTGACCAGGCTGGCGGCGGTGTAGCCACTGTCCAGAGCGGCGCTGTAGATGAACGGCTTGAAGCTCGAGCCGGGTTGGCGCTTGGCCTGCGCAGCGCGGTTGTAGTTGCTCTGTTCGAAGGAGAAACCGCCGACCAGGGCGCGGATGGCGCCGTTGCGCGGGTCGAGCGACACCAGCGCACCCTGCGCCGCGGGGAGCTGGACGAAACGCAGGCTGCCGTCATCCTGGCGCTGAACGCGAACCAGGTCGCCGACCTGGGTGACGTCTGCGGGCTGTTTGGGCCGCGGACCCAGGCTGTTGGTGTTGAGGAAGGGGCGGGCCCATTTCATGCTGTCCCAGGCGACTGCCTCCTCCTCGCCGCTGCGGGTCAGCACGAGGATGCCGCTGGTTTCGACCTGGGTGACGATCGCCGGCTCGAGTCCACCCAGGGAGCTCTGTTTGACCAGTTCAGCCAGCCAGGTCTGCCGGGTCATGCCCGGCAGGCGGCTCTCCGGTCCGCGGTAGCCGTGGCGTTGGTCGTAGGCGATCAGGCCCTCGCGAACCGCGCGGTTGGCCGTGTCCTGCAGATCGCTCGGCACCGTGGTGGTGACATTGAAACCCTCGGTATAGGCGTCGCTGCCGAAGCGGCCGACCATTTCCGCGCGGGCCATTTCCGCCACGTAGGGGGCGGCCACTTCCGGAGTTGGGACGTGGTGGCTGGCGTTGATCGGCTCGGCCAGCGCCTCGTCATAGCGCTGCTGATCGATCTTTCCGAGCAGGTGCATACGTCCGAGGATCCAGTCACGCCGCTCTTGGGCGCGGGTCGGGTTGACCAATGGATTGAAGCGCGAGGGGGCCTTCGGCAGGCCGGCGATCATGGCCATCTGCGACAGGCTGAGGTCGCGAATCGACTTGCCGTAATAGACCTGGGCAGCGGCCTCGATGCCGTAGGCGCGGTTGCCGAGGTAGATCTTGTTGACGTAGAGCTCGAGGATCTCGTCCTTGCTCAGCTCCCGCTCGATCTGCAGGGCGAGGAGGATCTCGTTGATCTTGCGCGAGAAGCTCCTTTCGCTGGTAAGAAAGTAGTTCTTCGCCACCTGCATGGTGATGGTGCTGCCGCCGGACTGGATCTGCCCGCTCTTCAATATTTGCGTGGCAGCGCGCAACAGGCTGGCCACGTCGACGCCATAATGATTGGCAAAGTTGTCGTCTTCGGCGGCGAGCAGGGCGCTGGTGAAATCGGCGGGGATGTCGGCGAATGCCACGGGAGAGCGGCGCATCTCGCCGAATTCGGCAATCAGCTTGGCGTCACTGCTGTAGACGCGCAGCGGTATTTGCAGCTGAATGCTGCGCAGCGACTCGACGGACGGTAGGCTCGGGCTAAGATAGAGAAACGCGCCGCTCAAACTGAGTAACAGCCCGCAAAAGACGGCGACACAAGACCAGCAGAAAAATTTCAGCAGACGCATCAAGATTTTTGGATTTCCAGATAAAAGAACGAGTTAAGCGGTAGGCAACGCCAAAAGGGGAAAACTGTTCACATTATATGCGTTTTTTTTCCTGGGGAGCCATTTGCGCTTCTGTCAAGACTGTTATTTAATGTGAAAAAACATAAATAGTCCGTAAGTCGCGGATGCCAATAGGAAATCGGTCGTGCTAGGGCTCTTCAATAAGAATGCGAATACGCTGCTGGGGATCGATATCAGTTCGACCTCGGTCAAGCTCCTCGAATTGAGTCGCTCCGGAAGCCGCTACAAGGTAGAGGCTTACGCAGTCGAGCCACTCCCCCCAAACGCAGTGGTCGAGAAGAACATCGCCGAACTGGAAGGTGTCGGCCAGGCCCTCTCTCGCGTACTGAGCAAGGCCAAGACCAGCGCCAGATCCGTCGCCGTGGCAGTGGCCGGCTCGGCAGTGATCACCAAGACCATCGAAATGGAAGCCGGGCTTTCTGACGATGAGCTGGAGAACCAGCTGAAGATCGAGGCGGACCAATACATTCCGTACCCGCTCGAGGAAGTAGCGATCGACTTCGAGGTGCAAGGCGTATCGCCTCGCAACGGTGAGCGGGTCGAGGTGCTGCTGGCCGCCTGTCGCAAAGAGAACGTCGAAGTCCGGGAGGCGGCGCTGGCCTTGTCTGGCCTGACGGCCAAGGTTGTCGACGTCGAGGCCTATGCCTTGGAGCGGGCGTACAGCCTTCTTGCGGAGCAACTCGGCAGCGGCCAGGAAGAGCTGACAGTCGCCGTAGTCGACATCGGTGCGACCATGACGACCCTGAGCGTTCTGCATAACGGTCGCACCATCTACACCCGGGAGCAGTTGTTCGGCGGCAAGCAGCTGACCGAGGAGATCCAGCGGCGTTATGGCCTCTCTGTTGAAGAGGCGGGACTGGCCAAGAAGCAGGGCGGCCTGCCGGATGACTACGACAGCGAGGTGTTGCAGCCCTTTAAAGAGGCGGTCGTGCAGCAGGTTTCGCGTTCCTTGCAGTTCTTCTTCGCCGCAGGACAGTTCAATGATGTCGACTACATCCTGCTGGCGGGTGGCACCGCTTCAATTCCCGATCTGGATCGGCTGATTCAACAGAAGATCGGCACGCAGACGCTGGTGGCCAACCCGTTCGCGGACATGGCGCTGGGCGGCAAGGTCAATGCGGGAGCCCTCGCCAGTGATGCACCATCGTTGATGATTGCCTGTGGGCTGGCCATGAGGAGTTTTGACTAATGGCGCGGATTAACCTGCTTCCATGGCGCGAGCAATTACGCGAGGAGCGCAAACAGCGCTTTCTGGTTGCCCTTGGTGGTGTCCTGGTAGTCGCGGCGGGCGCCGTATTTCTTGGCGATCAATATCTGAATGGAGCCATCGAACAGCAAAATTCACGCAATGAGTTTGTGCGCAAGGAAATTGCGGTGCTGGATGCTCGCATAAAGGAAATCAGCGAGCTGAAAACTCGTCGCGAGCAGCTGCTGGAGCGGATGAAGATCATTCAGGATCTGCAGGGAAATCGGCCAATTATCGGTCGGGTGTTCGATCAGTTGGTCAGGACACTGCCGGATGGCGTCTACTTTACTGGACTTAAGTTGACCGGCAAAAGCATCGCTATTCTGGGGGCTGCGGAATCGAACAATCGGGTCTCCAACCTGATGCGTAATCTGGACTCGTCCGAATGGCTGGAGTCGCCGAACTTGACGGAGGTCAAGGCGGTGACGGCCGGGGCTGTCGATCAAGCAAACGTATTCAAGCTGACCGTGCAGCAGACTCAGCCGGGGCTGGAAGCTGAGGAGGTTGCGCAATGAGCTTAAGCGAATCGCTGGACAGCTTACGTAAAATAGATCTCAGTGATCTGGACTTCAACAATGTTGGCTCTTGGCCGGCCGCAATAAAGTTTATTGCTGGCATTATCTTGCTGGTGGTCGTGTTGGCGCTGGGCTACCACTTTCATTTGAAAGATCTGCAGGCGCAACTGGAAAGAGAGCAGGCTCAAGAGGCGTCACTCAAGCAGCAGTTTGCGACCAAGGCGTTTCAGGCCGCTAACTTGGAAGCCTATCGAGCGCAAATGGAAGAAATGGAGGTTTCGTTCGGTGCTCTTCTCAAGCAGCTGCCGAGCGATACTGAGGTGCCGGGGCTGCTTGAGGATATAACCCGCACGGGACTGGGGAGTGGTTTGGAGTTCGAGGAGATTAAGCTCCTGCCGGAAGTCACGCAACAATTCTATATCGAGCTGCCCATACAGATAAAAGTTGTGGGGGCCTATCATGATCTCGCAACTTTTGTCAGCGGCGTTGCCAGTCTGCCACGTATTGTCACGCTGCATGATTTTGAGCTTCTTCCGGCCGAAGCGGATAGTACTTCTAAGCTGCGTATGAGTATTCTCGCAAAGACCTACCGTTATAATGACAAGGGGGTGCAGCAATGAAATCCTCCCGTCTTGTATTGTTGCTCATGTTTGTGGGGGTGGCTGGTTGTGGGCCAACTAGCGATTTTAGCGACTTGCAGGCCCATATGGATGAGGTTCGCGCGCGTCCCAAAGGAGCGATTGAGCCTCTCCCCAAGTTTCAGCCGTATGAAAGCTTCACCTACAGCGCGGCGGCTCTGCGCAGTCCGTTTCAGCCTCCGATCAAGATAGATATGGCGAATCGTCAGAAGGGGTCCCAAGACGTTAAGCCAGATGATGCGCGGGTCAAACAGTTCCTTGAGGGCTTCAATATTGAGGTTTTCGAGATGGTCGGCACACTTGCGAATGAAGAAGCCGTCTATGCTTTGGTCAGTGGCGCGGGGGGGGTGCACCGCGTAAAAGTTGGGGACTATCTCGGGCGCAATCACGGTCGCATTCTCGCGATTGATGAGTCCAAAGTTGATGTGGTTGAAATCGTTCCAGATGGTGAGGGTGGCTGGCTCGAGCGGCCGCGTAGTCTCTCCCTTAAGGAGCGCTCTTGAGGGAGCGAAGTGAATATGAAGAAGAATAACTGGTCTGCCCAACGGAATCCGCTAATGAATAGCTCCCTTTCACGTATAGGTATTTCTCTGTCGGCGATGTTGTTGTCGCCGGCGCTGTTGGCAGCGGACCTGCAAGCGCTCGATGTGGCCGCCTTGCCTGGCGACAGGGTTGAATTGAAGCTGTCGTTTGATGAGCCCGTTCCCGCACCACGGGGTTACACGATCGAACAGCCCGCGCGTATCGCTTTGGATTTGCCTGGCGTCTCCAATAAGTTGGGAGCAAAGAATCGCGAGCTGGGCGTGGGTAACGCGCGCAGCGTGACAGTGGTCGAGGCCAAGGACCGCACTCGGTTGATCATCAATCTGACCAATCTGGCTCCTTATAGTACTCGCGTCGACGGCTCAAATCTTTACGTGCTTGTCGGTGATGCTGGCAATAGAAGCGGCGCCGCCGCGCAGCCTCTAGCGACATCGACGCCTGTGGCGGTAGCTCCAGCTGCCAAGGTTTACGCGCCGCAGCGCAAGGCCATTAGTGATATCGACTTTCAACGAGGCGAGCAGGGCGAGGGTAATGTTGTTATTACTTTGTCCGACGCGTCGGTGAGCCCGGATATCCAGGAGCAAGGTGGTAAAATCCGCTTGGACTTCGCGAAGACTCAACTGCCTGAGGCCTTACGCGTGCGCCTGGATGTGAAGGACTTCGCCACTCCCGTACAATTTGTGAGTGCGACGGGTACTGCAGATAGAACAAGTATTATTATCGAGCCGACAGGGCTCTACGATTACTTGGCTTATCAGACAGATAATAAGTTGACGCTTAGTATCAAGCCGTTGACTGAAGATGAGGCCGAGAAACGTAAGAATGACCGCTTTGCGTATACCGGTGAAAAGCTGTCTCTGAATTTTCAAGACATCGATGTGCGCTCGGTTCTGCAGTTGATCGCTGACTTTACTGATTTGAACTTGGTTGCAAGTGATACTGTGCAAGGCAATATTACCTTGCGGTTGCAAAACGTTCCGTGGGACCAGGCTCTGGACTTGGTGTTGAAAACGAAGGGGTTAGACAAGCGTCAGGTCGGCAATGTGTTGCTGGTGGCGCCGGCGGACGAAATAGCCGCCCGCGAGCGCCAGGAGCTGGAGGCGCAGAAGCAGATCGCCGAACTGGCCCCATTGCGCCGTGAGCTGATTCAGGTCAACTACGCCAAGGCCGCTGACATGGCTAAGTTATTCCAGTCGGTGACCAGCGCAGAAGGAAGCTCCGATGAGCGCGGGTCTATTACGGTGGATGATCGGACCAACAGCATTATCGCCTATCAAACCCAGGACCGGCTGGACGAGTTGCGCCGCATTGTGTCCCAGCTGGATATCCCGGTTCGACAAGTGATGATTGAGGCGCGAATTGTTGAAGCCAACGTCGATTATGACAAGGCCCTCGGTGTTGAGTGGCGCGGGGTAAGCCTTGGAGACAATAACTTTGTCGTGGGCGGGACCAATAGTCTGATTAAGGGTTCGGATCCGCTTGACTTCCAGGCGGGTACCTTCGTCGATCTAGGTGCGGCAGGAGCTAATACCGGCCTCAACCTAGGCTTTATTACCAACAATACGTTGCTGGATCTTGAGCTCTCGGCCATGGAGAAAACCGGTAACGGGGAAGTGGTGTCGCAGCCTAAGGTGGTCACCTCGGATAAGGAAACTGCAAAAATATTAAAAGGTGCAGAAGTCCCGTATCAGGAGGCCAGCTCCAGTGGTGCGACTACTACCTCGTTCAAGGAAGCTGCGCTGTCTCTCGAGGTTACACCTCAGATCACGCCCGACAACCGGATTATCATGGAGGTCAAGGTCACCAAGGATGCGCCCGACTTCTCAAACGCTGCGGCGAGCGGCGGGGTGCCGGCAATCAACAAGAATGAGGTGAACGCTAAGGTGCTGGTGGCTGACGGCGAGACGATAGTAATTGGTGGCGTGTTCTCCAATACGCAAAGTAAGTCGGTCGACAAGGTGCCATTGTTGGGCGACATCCCGTTCATTGGGGCAATGTTTCGGCGCGATGTCGTCAAGGACAGTAAGTCGGAGCTGCTGGTCTTTCTCACTCCGCGTATCATGAACAATCAGGCCATCTCTGTGAGCCGCTAGTTTGTGAGAAATCTGATCCTCATTGGCCCGATGGGTGCTGGTAAAAGCACCATCGGGCGTTTGCTTGCCAAAGAGTTGCGGTTGCCGTTCAAAGACTCGGATAAGGAAATCGAGCAGCGGACGGGCGCCGATATTCCCTGGATTTTCGATGTCGAGGGCGAGCAAGGCTTTCGCGAGCGCGAGCAGGCGGTGATTGCCGAGCTGTGCGAGGTCGATGGTATGGTCCTGGCGACCGGGGGCGGGGCGGTCTTGCGTCCGGAGAATCGCGCGGCGCTGAGGCGGGGCGGGCGGGTGGTCTACCTGCACGCCTCCGTGGTGCAGCAGCTCGATCGGACCTCGCGAGACCGTAATCGTCCCTTGTTGCGCACCGCCGATCCGGCCAAGGTGCTCAGCGATCTGCTAGCGATACGCGACCCGCTGTATCGGGAAATCGCGGATGTAATAGTAGAAACCGATGAGCGTCCGCCGCGCTTGGTCGTGCAGGAGATATTGGAGCGCTTGGAAGCGCTGTCGCCCCGTTAAAGCGTGGCCTGAACTGCGCTATCCTAGGCCCCTTTTCTATGCGGGGGCTCCATGCAAACACTTCAGGTCGATCTCGGTGAGCGCAGCTATCCCATCTATATCGGAGCCAGCCTTTTGGCTCGTTCCGATCTGTTGGCTTCACATATAGTCGGTCGGCAAGTCGCGATTGTCACCAACGAGACCGTGGCTCCGCTCTATCTGCAAGAGCTTGAGTCAGCGTTGGGTGGCTTTTCGCTGACCTCCATCGTATTGCCTGACGGTGAGGCCTTCAAAACCTGGGAAACCCTCCAGATTATCTTCGACGGTCTGCTGACGGCGCGGCATGACCGCCGGACCACTGTGATTGCGCTGGGTGGAGGGGTAATTGGTGACATGGCG
Source organism: Pseudomonas benzenivorans (assembly GCF_024397895.1). Lineage (NCBI taxonomy): Bacteria > Pseudomonadati > Pseudomonadota > Gammaproteobacteria > Pseudomonadales > Pseudomonadaceae > Pseudomonas > Pseudomonas benzenivorans. The sequence continues at coordinate 2,079,050 of NZ_CP073346.1, read as the reverse complement.
GGTTTCGCCGCGGCCTGTTATCAACGTGGGGTCAATTTCATCCAGGTGCCGACCACCTTGCTGTCGCAAGTGGATTCCTCCGTCGGCGGGAAGACCGGAATCAACCACCCCCTGGGCAAGAACATGGTCGGAGCGTTCTATCAGCCTCAGGCGGTTCTGATCGATACTGCCAGTCTGTCTACTTTGCCGGCCCGGGAGTTGTCGGCGGGCTTGGCGGAAGTGATCAAGTATGGGCTTATCTGCGATGCCCCGTTCCTGGGCTGGCTTGAGCAGAACATGGCTGCTTTACGCGCGCTCGATCAAGCCGCTTTGACGGTCGCCATCGAGCGTTCCTGTGCGGCCAAGGCCAGGGTGGTCGGCGCCGATGAGCGCGAGTCGGGCGTGCGTGCCACGCTCAATCTTGGTCATACCTTTGGCCACGCCATCGAGACGCACAAGGGTTATGGGGTCTGGCTGCATGGCGAGGCGGTTGCGGCGGGTACCGTGATGGCGCTGGAAATGTCGCGGCGGTTGGGTTGGATTACCGAGGCCGAGCGCGATCGGGCGGTTCGCCTGTTCCAGGCTGCGGGCTTGCCGGTAGTGCCGCCTACCGATATGTCGCCAGATGACTATATCGAGCACATGGCGGTGGACAAGAAAGTCCTGGATGGTCGTTTGCGGCTCGTCCTGCTTCGCCGCCTGGGCGAGGCGGTGGTGACCGCAGATTTTTCGCGCGAGATTTTGCATGCCACCCTCAGTGCGGATTACACGGCGCTGGTGGAACAGTTAAAAAACCAATGAGTGCCCCATGACCAGTCTGCACGCTGACGAGGCTTTTCTCGATCATTACCATTTCAGCCATGACCCGTTTGCAGCCCGCGTGCCGGGCTTCAAGTTCTTCCCTGCTCAGCGCAAGCCGGTGCTCGGGCAGTTGCACCACCTTGCCCGCTACAGTCAGCTGTTGTTGGTAGTGACGGGGCCCCAGGGCAGTGGCAAGACGCTGCTGCGTCAGGCGCTGGTCGCCAGCACCAACAAGCAGACTGTGCACAGTGTCGTGCTTTCCGCCCGTGGTGCCGCCGAGCCCGGTGCCGTGCTGCGTCAGGTCGCTCAGGGGCTGCAGCTTCAGCAGGCTGATACTGGCGCGATCCTGGCAAAGGTCGGGCAGCTGGCGTTAACCGGCCAGGAAGTCTACGTGCTGGTCGACGATGCGGAGCAGCTGAGCGATGCGGCGTTGACCGGTCTGCTGGCCTTGGCCGAGGGCAATGCGGAAGGGCGGCCCCATGTGTTTCTGTTCGCCGAGCCCCAGCTGGTCGCGCGGCTGGAGACGCTGGTCGAAGGCGAGGAGTGTTTCCATGCTCTGGCTTTGCAGCCCTACGGCGAAGATGAGACTCGCGAGTATTTGGCGCTGCGCCTGGAAGGCGCTGGTCAAGGGATCGAGCTGCTTTCTGATCAACAGGTTGCGAATGTCCACGAGCAGTCTGGTGGGTGGCCGGGTGGTATCAATGATGCCGCGCGCGAAGCGCTGATCGAGGCCATGCTGGCTCAGCGTGGCGCGGCACGGCGCTCGGGGTTTGCACTGAGCCTGCCGAAGAAGCACCTGCTGGCACTGGTGGTCGTTGGAGTTGGGGTGCTGGCGGCCTGGCTGATGCAAGGGCAGTCGGGTGGCGAGGTGGTCGCTCCGGCGACGGCCCAGCTGCCGCTGGGGCAGGGCGAGAAGCCCGTGGTCGCTGGCGAAGGGAGTCCGGCCGCTGCCCCGGTAGAGCCGCCAGCGATCGAGTTTGCCGGCGCCAGTCAGCCGCTTCCCCTGCCTTTGGTGGGTGAGGCTCAGCCGGTCATTCGGCAGCCGTTGGCGCAGGCGGCGGGGCTGAGTTCTGCCGAGGAGGTCGAGGGTGCGGCGGAAGACGCCTCCGTTGTTGTCGAAAGCGAAGTTGTGTCGGCGCCGGCCGCTCCGCCCCCCGTAGCTGCGGCGGCTGCGCCATCGGTGAAAGAGGTTCCAGCTGTGTCCGTGGCGCAGCCTGTTGCGCCGCCTGCGCCTGCACCCGCTCCCGTAGCACCGGCAAAGCCGAAGGCCCCGGTTGCTGTGCCGACCCAAGCTCCAGCGGGTGCCGGCTGGTATGCTGCGCAGGCGGCTTCGCGCTACACCTTGCAGGTGCTGGGGGCGCGCGCGGAAAGCAGTGCGCAAACCTTCGTGCGCCAGCATGGCGCCGAGTACCACTACTTCAAGAAGCAGCACCAGGGGCAGCCCTTGTATGTCGTGACCTACGGCAGCTTCGCCACCCGCGAGGCGGCGCAGGCCGCGCTCAAGACGCTGCCGGCGCAGGTGCAGGCGGGAAAGCCGTGGCCGCGTACGTTCGCCAGCATCCGTCAGGAAATCGCCTCGGCGCGCTAGCGGGCTCGGGCGGTTCATGCTCGACCGCTCGGTCGCTAGCACGACCGAGCGGTCCATTCATTCGTTTTGGCGACATAAGTTTTCATCGGCTCGTCGCGCGCATTTGTGACGAGTCGAACGGATATGTACAATGACCTCCCTTTTGCCTGCGCAAAGCCGGGGTTCAGTCCTGCGCGCACGGTAAGTGGTTGAATTAGAAAGCAATTGCCTTGTAAAAGGCAGTCTGGTGAGAGTCCCTATGAAAGCAGGTTTGTACCGTCCTGATGAGTTCAAGGATAACTGCGGCTTCGGCCTGATCGCTCATATGCAGGGCGAGGCGAGCCATCACCTGCTGCAGACCGCGATCGAAGCGCTGACATGCATGACCCACCGTGGCGGGATCAACGCAGACGGCAAGACCGGTGATGGCTGCGGCCTGTTGATTCAGAAGCCGGATGCCTTCCTGCGCGCCATGGCCCGGGAGCATTTCACTGCCGAGCTGCCGCAGCAGTACGCCGTCGGCATGGTGTTCTTCAACCAGGATCCGACCAAGGCCGAGCGTGCGCGGGAGAACATGAACCGCGAGATTCTCGCCGCTGGCCTGAGCCTGGTTGGCTGGCGCAAGGTGCCAGTGGATACCAGCGTGCTCGGCCGCCTGGCCCTGGAGCGTCTGCCGCAGATCGAGCAGGTGTTCATCGGTGGCGACGGTCTCAGCGACCAGGAGTTCGCCATCAAGCTGTTCAGCGCCCGGCGCCGCTCCTCGGTGAGCAACGCCGAGGACAGCGACCACTACATCTGCAGCTTTTCGCACAAGACCATCATCTACAAAGGCCTGATGATGCCGGCCGACCTGCAGCAGTTCTACCCGGACCTGGGTGACGAACGCCTGCAGACCGCCATCTGTGTGTTCCACCAGCGCTTCTCCACCAACACCCTGCCGAAGTGGCCGCTGGCGCAGCCGTTCCGCTTCCTCGCGCACAACGGCGAGATCAACACCATTACCGGCAACCGCAACTGGGCCCAGGCCCGTCGCACCAAGTTCGCCAACGAGCTGATCGGCGACCTAGATGAGCTGGGGCCGCTGGTCAACCGCGTCGGTTCCGACTCCTCGAGCATGGACAACATGCTCGAGCTGATGGTCACCGGTGGCATCGACCTGTTCCGCGGCGTGCGCATGATCATTCCGCCGGCCTGGCAGAACGTCGAGACCATGGACGCCGATCTGCGCGCGTTCTATGAGTACAACTCCATGCACATGGAGCCCTGGGATGGCCCGGCCGGCGTGGTGCTGACCGACGGCCGCCACGCCGTCTGTCTGCTCGACCGCAATGGCCTGCGCCCGGCGCGCTGGGTCACCACGAGCAACGGTTACATCACCCTGGCCTCGGAAATCGGCGTGTGGAACTACGCACCGGAAGACGTGATCGCCAAGGGCCGTGTCGGCCCGGGGCAGATCCTCGCGGTCGATACCGAGACCGGCCAGGTGCTGGCGGCCGACGACATCGACAACCGTCTGAAGTCGCGCCACCCCTACAAGCAGTGGCTGCGCAAGCACGCCCAGCGCATCCAGGCGACCCTGGAAGACCGTGACCACGGCTCGGCCTTCTACGATGTCGACCAGCTCAAGCAGTACATGAAGATGTACCAGGTCACCTTCGAGGAGCGTGATCAGGTGCTGCGCCCGCTCGGCGAGCAGGGCCAGGAGGCCGTTGGATCCATGGGTGACGACACGCCGATGGCGGTCTTGAGCCAGCGCGTGCGTTCGCCCTACGACTACTTCCGCCAGCAGTTCGCCCAGGTCACAAACCCGCCGATCGACCCGCTGCGCGAGGCGATCGTCATGTCCCTGGAAGTCTGCCTGGGCGCCGAACGCAACATCTTCAGCGAGTCGCCGGAGCACGCCGCACGGGTGATCCTCAGCAGTCCGGTGATCTCGCCGGCCAAGTGGCGCGCCTTGATGACCCTGGAGCGTGCAGGGTTCGAGCGCCAGCTGATCGACATGAACTATGACGAGAGCCTGGGCCTGGAAGCCGCGGTGCGCAACATGGCCGACCAGGCCGAGGAAGCGGTGCGCGCCGGCAAGGTGCTGCTGGTGCTCACCGACCGCCATATCGCCCCGGGCAAGCTGCCGGCCCACGCCGCGCTGGTCACCGGCGCGGTGCATCACCGCCTGGTCGAGAAGGGCCTGCGCTGCGATTGCAATATCCTGGTCGAGACCGCCACCGCCCGTGACCCGCACCACTACGCGGTGCTGCTGGGCTTCGGCGCCTCGGCGGTCTACCCCTTCCTGGCCTACGAGGTGCTGGGCGACCTGATCCGCACCGGCGAGGTGCTGGGCGATCTGTACGAAGTGTTCAAGCACTACCGCAAGGGCATCTCCAAGGGCCTGCTGAAGATCCTCTCGAAGATGGGCATCTCGACCATGGCCTCCTACCGTGGCGCCCAGCTTTTCGAGGCCGTCGGCCTGGCCGACGAGGTCACCGAGCTGTGCTTCCGCGGCGTTGCCAGCCGGATCAAGGGCGCGCGTTTCGCCGACCTCGAGACCGAGCAGAAGCTGCTGGCGGCCGAGGCCTGGAACAACCGCAAGGCGATCCAGCAGGGTGGCCTGCTCAAGTTCGTCTACGGCGGCGAGTACCACGCCTACAACCCGGATGTGGTCAGCACCCTGCAGGCCGCGGTGCAGCAGGGCAACTACGAGAAGTACAAGGAATACAGCGCGCTGGTCGATACCCGCCCGGTGTCGATGATCCGCGACCTGCTCAAGCCCAGGCTGGCCGAAAAGCCGCTGGCGCTCGATCAGGTCGAACCGCTGGAGGCCATCCTCAAGCGCTTCGATTCCGCGGGTATCTCCCTTGGCGCGCTGTCGCCCGAGGCCCACGAGGCCATCGCCGAGGCGATGAACCGTCTTGGCGCGCGCTCAAACTCCGGTGAGGGCGGCGAAGATCCCGCTCGCTACGGCACCGCCCGCAGCTCGAAGATCAAGCAGGTGGCCACCGGCCGCTTCGGCGTCACGCCGGAGTACCTGGTGAACGCCGAGGTGCTGCAGATCAAGGTGGCCCAGGGCGCCAAGCCCGGTGAGGGCGGCCAGCTGCCCGGCGGCAAGGTCAACGGCCTGATCGCCCGCCTGCGCTATGCGGTGCCGGGGGTGACGCTGATTTCGCCGCCGCCGCACCACGATATCTACTCGATCGAAGACCTGGCGCAGCTGATCTATGACCTCAAGCAGGTCAACCCGGCGGCGCTGGTCTCGGTCAAGCTGGTGGCGGAAGCCGGCGTCGGCACCATCGCCGCCGGCGTGGCCAAGGCCTACGCAGACCTGATCACCATCTCCGGCTACGACGGCGGTACCGGCGCTTCGCCGCTGACCTCCATCCGCTATGCCGGCGCCCCTTGGGAGCTGGGCCTGGCCGAGACGCACCAGACCCTGCGCGGCAACGACCTGCGCGGCAAGGTACGGGTGCAGACCGACGGCGGCCTGAAGACCGGCCTGGACGTGATCAAGGCGGCCATCCTCGGCGCCGAGAGCTTCGGCTTCGGCACCGCGCCGATGATTGCCCTGGGCTGCAAGTACCTGCGCATCTGCCACCTGAACAACTGCGCCACCGGCGTGGCCACGCAGAACGACAAGCTGCGCAAGGATCACTTCATCGGCACCGTCGAGATGGTGATGAACTTCTTCACCTACGTCGCCGAGGAAACCCGCGAGTGGCTGGCCAAGCTGGGCGTGAGCAGCCTGCAGGAACTGATCGGCCGTACCGACCTGCTCGAGTTGCTGCCGGGCGAGACCGCCAAGCAGGGCAATCTGGACCTCAGCCCGCTGCTCGGCAGCGAGCACATCCCGGCCGACAAGCCGCAGTTCTGTGGGGTTGAAAGGAATCCGCCGTTCGACCAGGGCCTGCTGGCCGAGAAGATGGTCGAGCTGGCCAAGCCGGCGATCGATGCCGCCAGTGGCGGAGAGTTCGAGCTGGACATCTGCAACTGCGACCGCTCCATCGGTGCCCGCGTATCCGGCGAAATCGCCCGTGTGCATGGCAACCAGGGCATGGCCAAGGCGCCGGTCACCTTCCGCTTCAAGGGCACAGCCGGGCAGAGCTTCGGCGTGTGGAACGCCGGGGGCCTGAACCTGTACCTGCAGGGCGATGCCAACGACTATGTGGGCAAGGGCATGACCGGCGGCAAGCTGGTCATCACCCCGCCTGCCGGCAGTCCGTTCAAGACCCAGGACAGCGCCATCATCGGCAACACCTGCCTGTATGGCGCCACCGGCGGCAAGCTGTTCGCCGCCGGTACCGCGGGCGAGCGTTTCGCCGTGCGCAACTCCGGCGCCCATACCGTGGTGGAAGGCACCGGTGACCACTGCTGCGAATACATGACCGGCGGCTTCGTCTGCGTGCTGGGCAAGACCGGCTACAACTTCGGTTCCGGCATGACCGGCGGCTTCGCCTACGTGCTCGACCTGGACAACAGCTTCTACGACCGGGTGAACCACGAGCTGGTGGAGATCCAGCGGATCAACAACGAGGCCATGGAGGCTTATCGCAGCCACCTGCAGCGTGTGCTCGCCGAATACGTCGAGGAGACCGCCAGCGAGTGGGGGCGTACCCTGCTGGAAAACCTGGATGACTACCTGCGCAAGTTCTGGTTGGTCAAGCCGAAGGCCGCAAGCCTGAAGTCGCTGCTCACCAGCACCCGTGCCAACCCCCAATGATTTGCGCCTGCAGTAGGTTGATGAGGTTTTGAAATGACTGAACGTCTTAATAACGACTTCCAGTTCATCGAAGTCGGGCGCAAAGACCCGAAGAAGAAGCTGTTGCGTCAGCGCAAGAAGGAGTTCGTCGAGATCTACGACAACTTCAAGCCGGCCCAGGCCGCCGACCAGGCGCACCGTTGCCTGGGCTGCGGCAACCCGTACTGCGAATGGAAGTGCCCGGTGCACAACTTCATTCCCAACTGGTTGAAGCTGGTGTCCGAAGGCAACATCCTGGCGGCGGCGGAACTGTCGCACCAGACCAACACCCTGCCGGAAGTCTGCGGCCGGGTCTGCCCGCAGGATCGTCTGTGCGAGGGTGCCTGTACCCTCAACGACGGCTTCGGCGCGGTGACCATCGGTTCGGTGGAGAAGTACATCACCGACACCGCCTTCGCCATGGGCTGGCGCCCGGACATGTCCAAGGTCAAGCCGACCGGCAAGCGCGTCGCGGTGATTGGCGCCGGCCCCGCGGGCCTCGGCTGCGCCGACGTGCTGGTGCGCAACGGCGTGACCCCGGTGGTGTTCGACAAGAACCCGGAAATCGGCGGCCTGCTGACCTTCGGCATCCCCGAGTTCAAGCTGGAAAAGACCGTGATGAGCAATCGTCGCGAGGTCTTCAGCGGCATGGGCATCGAGTTCCGCCTCAACACCGAGGTGGGCACGGACGTGACCATGGAGCAGCTGCTCGAAGAGTACGACGCCGTATTCATGGGCATGGGTACCTACACCTACATGAAAGGCGGCTTCCCCGGCGAGGACCTGCCGGGCGTCTATGACGCGCTGGACTTCCTGATCGCCAACGTCAATCGCAACCTGGGCTTCGAGAAGACCCCGGAAGACTTCATCGACATGAAGGGCAAGCGCATCGTCGTGCTCGGCGGCGGCGACACCGCCATGGACTGCAATCGCACCTCGATCCGCCAGGGCGCCAAGTCGGTGACCTGTGCCTATCGTCGCGACGAAGAGAACATGCCGGGTTCGCGCAAGGAAGTGAAGAACGCCAAGGAAGAGGGGGTGAAGTTCCTGTTCAATCGCCAGCCCATCGCCATCGTCGGCGAGGACAAGGTCGAGGGCGTCAAGGTGGTCGAGACCCGTCTCGGCGAGCCGGATGCCCGTGGCCGTCGCAGCCCCGAGCCGATCCCGGGTTCCGAGGAGGTCATCCCGGCGGAGGCCGTGCTGATCGCCTTCGGCTTCCGCCCGAGCCCGGCCCCCTGGTTCCAGCAGTTCGAGATCCAGACCGACAGCCAGGGCCGTGTGGTGGCGCCGGAGAAGGGCTCGTTCAAGCACCAGACCAGCAACCCGAAGATCTTCGCCGGTGGCGACATGGTCCGCGGTTCCGATCTGGTGGTGACGGCGATCTTCGAGGGGCGTAACGCCGCCGAAGGCATCCTCGACTACCTCGGCGTCTAAGCGGCTCGACCCGCCCCTAGGGGTCGAGTCAAATCGTCGCAATGGATAAAAGGCACGGCTCTCGCCGTGCCTTTTGTTTTCCGGTCTGCGAAAATGCCCGCACTTTTTTGCCGCCTACTTTGTCTCAGGAACTGCCATGACTGCCCTGAAGAACGATCGCTTCCTCCGCGCCCTGCTCAAGCAACCCGTCGACGTCACCCCGGTGTGGATGATGCGCCAGGCCGGTCGCTACCTGCCCGAGTACCGCGCCAGCCGGGCCAAGGCCGGTGACTTCATGAGCCTGATGATGAACCCGGCGTTCGCCTGCGAGGTCACCCTGCAGCCGCTGGATCGTTACCCACAGCTGGACGCGGCGATCCTCTTCTCCGACATCCTCACCATTCCCCATGCCATGGGCCAGGGCCTGTACTTCGAGACCGGCGAGGGGCCGCGCTTCAAGAAGGTCATCTCCAGTGCCGCCGACATCGAGGCCCTGCCGATCCCCGACCCGGAGCAGGACCTCGGCTACGTGATGGACGCGGTGCGTACCATCCGCCGCGAACTGAACGGCCGGGTGCCGCTGATCGGCTTCTCCGGCAGCCCCTGGACCCTGGCCACCTACATGGTCGAGGGCGGCTCCAGCAAGGACTTCCGCAAGTCCAAGGCGATGCTCTACGACAACCCTGAGGCCATGCATGCCCTGCTCGACAAGCTGGCGCAGTCGGTCACCAGCTACCTCAACGGGCAGATCAAGGCGGGCGCCCAGGCGGTGCAGATCTTCGATACCTGGGGCGGCAACCTGTCGTCGGCGGCCTACCAGGCGTTCTCCCTGGCCTACATGCAGAAGATCGTCGATGGGCTGATCCGCGAGCAGGACGGGCGCAAGATTCCGGTGATCCTGTTCACCAAGAACGGCGGCCTGTGGCTGGAGTCCATCGCCGCCACCGGCGCCGACGCCCTCGGCCTGGACTGGAGCTGCGACATCGGCGAGGCGCGCCGCCGGGTCGGCGATCAGGTGGCGTTGCAGGGCAACATGGACCCCACGGTGCTCTATGCCAAGCCGGCTGCCATCCGCGCCGAGGTGGCGCGCATCCTCGCCAGCTACGGAGCAGGCTCCGGTCACGTATTCAACCTCGGCCACGGCATCACCCCGGAGGTCGACCCGGCCCATGCCGGCGCCTTCCTCGAAGCGGTGCACGAGTTGTCGGCGCCTTATCACCGCCAGGCGTAAAGCAAGAAAAAGGCCGCATCAGCGGCCTTTTTCCTGTGCGTCGGTATTGGGGCGGGTAGCACCCGCTCAGGGTGCTATTCGGTCTTGGCGATCTTGCCCTTGAGCGCCACCCCGGCGACGAAGGCGCCGGCATGGCACTCGTACTTCTGCGGGTCGCTGAACTCGTTGCGTTTGTAGTAGCTCACGATATCCACCACCGCGTTGGCCCCGGCGCGCTTCGCGGCGTCCTGCAGGGTGATCAGGGCCGACTGCAGCACCCAGGCGCAGGCTTCCTCGTCGCTCTTGTTGAAGGCGTTGGTCTTCTTGTTGGTGACCGCATCATTGAGCCGGGTGACTCTGCCCGGCACCTGCTCGCCGGCCATGTAGAATTTCACGCTGCCGTCCAGCCGCCCGGCCTGGGCGGCCTGCTGCACGACTGAATCGAAATCCAAATGGTGGGTGGTGTCGCGCGCCTGGCTCAGGCCTGGAAGGCTGGCGGCGAGGATAAGGCTGGCCGCGGTCCAGTGTTTGAGTCGCATGGTCTTCTCCTTGACGATGAGCGGTAATTAGCCGCTGTTGGTGTGCAACTGCTGGAGTATGTCGTTACGCAGTTTCTTGATCCAGCGATTGTAATTGCGGTGAATCTTGCCGTCTTCGTAGTCCAGTCCCGAGCTGCTGAGGTAGCGGATCTGGAACTCGGCCGGGCTGTAATCAATGGCGATTTCCGCGTGGTGGCGGCCGCGCACGGTGATCTGGGCGAGGACCTGGCTTTGGCTCACCTGCCGAACCTCCCACTGGCGCGCTTCCAGCGCGCTGACAATCGCATGCTGGAGCTCAACCTGGCTGTATTCGCGCCCCGGCGGCAGCGCCTGGATCGGGGCATAGAGGTTGCGTGTGGTACAAGCCGCCAACCCAAGAATCAGCAGGGCGGCGAGCAGGGTGCGAGTAAGACGGGACATTCCGTATCTCCAGATGGTGGCTCAGCGCCAGCGGCGGAAGATCAACGAGGTGTTGACGCCGCCGAAGGCGAAGTTGTTGTTCATCACGTATTCGTTGCTCATCGGCCGCAGCTCGCCGCGCAGGTAGTCCAGCTCGCCGCAGGCAGGGTCGATGGCGTCAAGGTTGAGGGTGTGCACGTAGCTGTCGCGGTTCATCATCTCGATGCTGAACCAGGACTCCAGGGCCCCGCAGGCGCCAAGGGTATGGCCGAGGAAGCTTTTCTGCGAGCTGATCGGCATGCGCGGGCCGAACAGGCTGCTGGTGGCCAGGGATTCGGCGATATCGCCCTGTTCGGTGGCGGTGCCGTGGCCGTTGACGTAGCCGATGGCTTCGGGCGCCAGAGCGGCGTCTTCCAGGGCCAGTTCCATGGCGCGGCGCATGGTCGCCTGCTCAGGTTTGGTGGTGTGCTGGCCGTCGGCGTTGCTGCCGAAACCGACGATCTCGGCATGGATCTTCGCCCCGCGGGCCAAGGCGTGCTCCAGCTCCTCGAGCACCAGGATGCCGGCGCCTTCGCCGATCACCAGGCCGTCGCGGCCGCTGTCGTAAGGGCGCGGGGAGCTGTGCGGCGCATCGTTCTTCAGGCTGGTGGCGTAGAGCGCGTCGAACACCATGGCCTCGGTGGGGCACAGCTCCTCGGCGCCGCCGGCGAGCATCAGCGGCAGGCGGCCGAATTTGATCGCCTCATAGGCGTAGCCGATGCCCTGGCTGCCGCTGGTGCAGGCACTCGAGGTGGGGATCAGGCGCCCCTTGAGGCCGAAGAAGATGCTGATATTGGCTGCGGTGGTGTGCGGCATCATGCGCACGTAGGAATTGGCGTTGAGGCCGTCGGCCACCGAGTTGAGCAGCATGTTGCCGAAGGCCTTGATTTCCTCCGTGCTGCCGGTGGATGAGCCGCAGGCCACTCCCATGCGGCCGTCCTGGATGCACGGATCGCCGAGCAGACCGGCATCCGCCAGGGCGCGCTCGGCGGCATAGACCGCCAGCTTGGATACCCGGCCCATGCTGCGGGTCTGCTTGCGGGTCCAGTGCCGGGGCACGGCGAAGTCGTCCACCGGCCCGCCGAGGCGGGTATTCAGCTCGCTGAATCTGTCCCACTCGTGCATGCGGCGAATACCGCTGCGATTGCTGCGAAAGGCCGCTTCGATGCTCGCCCAATCCTCGCCGAGCGAGGTGATGCCGGCCATGCCGGTGACTACTACTCGTTTCATCAGCACAATCCACCGTTAACCGCGAGGACCTGACGGGTGATGTAGGCCGCCTCCTCGGACATCAGAAAATTCACCGCCCCGGCCACTTCCTCCGGGGTGCCCATGCGCTGCGCCGGGATCATCTTGAGCATCTCGTCCAGCGGCAGGTGTTCGTCGAGCATCTCGGTGTCGATCAGCCCCGGCGCCACGCAGTTGACCGTGATCCTGCGTTTGCCCAGCTCGATTGCCAGGGCCTTGGCCGCGCCGATCACGCCGGCCTTGGAGGCGCTGTAGTTGACCTGGCCGCGGTTGCCGATCAGCCCCGACACCGAGGTGATGCAGACGATGCGCCCCGGTTGGCGGCGGCGGATCATCGGCATGGTGAGGGGCTGCAGGACGTTGTAGAAGCCGTCCAGGTTGGTCCGCAGTACCTGGTCCCAGTCGTCCTCGCTCAACGCCGGGAAGGCGCCGTCGCGGGTCAGGCCGGCGTTGCAGACCACGCCGTAGTAGGCGCCATTGGCCTCGACGTCGGCCTCCAGCTGGGCGCGGCAGGCGGAGCGGTCGGCGACGTCGAACTGCAGGATGCGCGCGCGGCGGCCGAGCGCCTGGATCTGCGCCTGTACCGCCTCGGCCTCCTCGCGGCGCGAGCGGCAGTGCAGGACCAGGTCGTGGCCGGCCCGGGCCAGGCGCAGGGCGATGGCCCGGCCGATGCCGCGGCTGGAGCCGGTGACCAGAATCGGGTCAGTCATGAGTCGGGTTCCTGGGGTTGTTCCTGGAGATAGCTGTCCACCTGGGGCGGACAGAATACGTTGAGGCGTGCTTCGGCGTGGATGCCGGGGCCATCCAGGTGGCACTCGAACACGCCCATGCCGTTGTCGTCCTGCAGCGAACGCAGGGCGCGGATGTGCAGTTCGCTGCCGGCGGGGAAGCGCTCCACGTTGCACTGGTAGCTGCGGGTGCCGAGCAGGAAGCCCAGCTGCACCGGATTGCCGGCCTGGCGGGCGCGGCAGCCGGCGTAGGCGGCGACGCTTTGGGCCATCAGCTCGACGCCGACCCAGGCCGGCAGGCTGCCATCGGCCTGGCTGAACAGGCCGCCGGGTCGCACGCGCAGACGAGTCTGCACACTGTCCTCGTCGAAACTCAGGACTTCGTCGATCAGGATCATGTCGCCGGCATGGGGTAACAACTCGGCGATGGGCCACGGGCTCATGACGGGATTCCGAGAATCAGTGACAGGTTGCTGCCACCGAAGGCGAAGGAGTTGCTCATCAGGTAGCGTGGCGGCCGATCGGCCCGGCGGCCCGCCTCGACCAGCGCCAGGCGCGGCAGCTGCGGGTCGGCCTGGCCATCCCAGAGGTGAGGGGGCAGGCGCTGCTCGTGATTGTGCGCGCTCAGGGTCAGCCAGCAGAACGCGGCCTCCAGGGCGCCGGCCGCGCCAAGGGCATGACCGGTCAAGGGCTTGGTCGAGGAGCAGGGCACCCCAGCGGGAAAGATCGCCTGCACCGCCAGGCTCTCCATTGCGTCGTTGTGGGCGGTGGCGGTGCCGTGCAGGTTGAGGTAGTCGATCTGCTCCGCGGACAGGCCTGCACCAGTCAGGGCACTGCGCATCGCCTGCTGTGCGCCGAGCCCTTCGGGCTGTGGCGCCGAGATGTGGTAGGCGTCCGAGCTGGCGCCGCCGCCGAGCAGGGCGATGGGGCGCGCATCCTCGCTCATCGGCTCGCGCGTCATCAGAAAGAGCGCCGCGCCCTCGCCGATGTTGATGCCCTGGCGGTTCACCGAGAATGGGTTGCAGGGCTGGGCGGACACCGCCTCCAGGGCGGAGAAGCCGCTCAGGGTGAGCTGGCACAGGCTGTCGGCGCCGCCGCACAGCACGGCGTCGCAGAGCCCCTGCTGGAGCAGGCGATGGGCACTGAGCAGGGCCCGGGCGCTGGAGGTGCAGGCGGTGGACAGGCAGTAGGTCGGCCCGCTCAGGCCGAGCCAGTCGGCCAGGAAGGCGGCCGGCGCCACCATTTCCTGTTGGGCGTACTGGTAGTCGGCGGGGAGCGCGCCATCTCGCACGAAGTGAGCAATGCTCTGGCTGGCCTCATGAATACCCGAGGTGCTGGTACCGATCACCACGCCGACGCGCGCCGCGCCGTACTGGGCGATGGTGGCGCGGATCTGCGGTTCGATCTCCAGGGCGGCGGCCAGCAGCAGTTGGTTGTTGCGGCTGAGCGAGGTCTGCAGGCCGGTCGGCATGGGCGGCAGCTCGCCGCGCACCGAGCCGACGGTCAGTGGGCGACCTTCGACCCAGTGGTCCTCGGTGCGCATCCCGCAGGCGTCACCGGCGAACAGGGCCTCGGCCACGGCCTGCTTGCCCTGACCGAGGGCGCAGAGCAGGCCGAGGGCGTTCAAGTAGCTTGGCATCAGAGATTCTCTGCGGGGGGCAGCGCGCTGACCTGGTAGGTCGTATCTGGCGCGCTGTTCAGGGTGAAGTCCAAAGGCGAACGGTAGCCTATCCGCCAGTTCGGGTTAAGCCGGCGCTGACCGTCGGCATCCAGTTGCCAGCTGCCGGCTGGATAGCCGCGCGCCAGCTGCTTGGCCGGGGTCAGGGCGAACAGCAGGGCGGCGAACAGCGGGCGGGCTTCGGCGTTCGGTGGCAGCAGGCCGTCGTCCTGCCAGGCACCTGCGTGCAGGCGCTGGCGCGCCAGGGGCACGCCGAGCGGATCGAACAACGACCAGCGCAGGCCGGAGCCGTCGGCCTGAATGATCAGCAGCCAGTCCTGGCGCATGCCGGCCTGCTCGCGCTGGATGTGCAGCGACAGCGGCAGGCTCGCCTCGAGGTCCGGGATGTCACTGGGCAGCGGCGTGTGCGCGGCACAGGCGCCGAGCAACAGGCAAAGACCCAGGGCGATGGCGCGGATCATCGGTCGGCGGGCTCGGGCGGTGTGGCGGCCTGCGGCTTGCGCGCCACCACGTTGACCAGGGTTTCGTCGCGCTGGCCGACTGGCTTGGGCCGGCGAATGCCCAGGCGCTCCAGCAGACCGAAATCCTTGGCGCGACTCCACCACAGGTAGGGATAGGAGACATTGCCCTCGGCAAACTGGAAGCCTTGCCGGCGCAGCATCTCGAGGTACTCCCCGGCGCTGCGCTGGACCTCCATCGGGTGGCGGAACAGCCAGCGAATCACCCAGGTGTCGATGTAGAACTTGGTCGACTCGGCGAACAGCAGCAGGCCACCGGGCTTGAGCACCCGCCAGAACTCGGCGAGAGCCTCTTCCTGCTCGACCAGGTGATGGAAGGTCTGGTGGCAGAACAGCAGGTCGACGCTGGCATCGGCCAGCTGGATCGCTGCGCAGTCGCTGGCGACCAGCTGCACCGCGAGGCCTTGGCGCTCGGCCTCGGCGCGTGAGCACTCGAGGCTGTGCGGGTCGGCGTCCAGGCCGATCAGCTGCGCCGGCTGGAAGGCTTCGGCGAGCAGGGCGAACGACTTGCCCTGACCGCAGCCAGCGTCCAGCAGCACCGCAGCGCTCGGCAGCGGGTGGTCGATCAGGCGCTGGAGGTCAGCGATCGCCACGCGCAGCACGTGGTGTTGCCAGACATGGCTCTGCAGAAACCAGAAACCGAATCCGGTCTCTTCGACATAGGTGGCGGCGGCGCGCTCCATCGGCAGTCCCTTATTCGCTGGTGGCACAGAGTTCGGCGAGCACCCGCAAGCGGCGCTTGGGCTCGGCGACATAGGGGTTGCGCACGTCCCAGGCATAGCCGGCGAGGATCGAACTGATCATCCGGCGGATCTCCGGGGAGGCCTTCTGGAAGTAGATGACGTCCTGGAAGGAGCCGTCGTACCAGCCCTCGACGTAGGCGCGGAAGCAGTCCACGCCGCGCTTGAGCGGCACGGCGAAGTCCTGTTCCCAGTCCACCGACTCGCCACTGAGCTGGCGATGCAGCAGGCCGGCGGCCATGCTCGCCGAGCGCATGGCGATGGTCACCCCGGAGGAAAACACCGGGTCGAGGAACTCCGCAGCGTTGCCCAGCAGGGCGAAACCGGGCCCGTGCAGGCGCTTGACGTTGGCCGCGTAGCCACCCAGGGCGCGCACCGGCGTGTCCCACACGGCATTGCCCAGCACTCGTGCCAGCGAGGGCGTTTCGGCGACGAACTGGCGCAGGCAGGCTTCGAGGTCGGCGTCGCGACCCTGGTAGCGCTCGGCAGCGGCGACGACGCCGAGGGAGCAGCGACCGTTGCTGAACGGGATGGTCCAGAACCAGACGTCGCGCAGGTGCGGGTGGGTGGTGATGAGAATTTTTTCGCGGTCGAAGCCCCGGCCGGCGCAGCTGGACGTGTCGATGCGGTCCTCGAGGTGGGTGAACAGTGCCTGGCGCACCGGGAAGCTCGACGGCAGGTCGAGGTCGAGCAGGCGCGGCAGCACCCGTCCATAGCCGCTGGCGTCGAGGACGAAGGCGGTTTCCACTCGGTACTGGCTACCATCCTGGCGGCGCACCCCGAGGCGCGGGCAGTCGCCGTCGAAGTCGGCCGAGATGATCTCCTCTTCGTAACGAATCTCCACCCCCTGGCGCGCCGCCTCGTCGGCCAGCAGCTGGTCGAACTGGGCGCGTTGCACCTGATAGGTGGAACCCTGGCCCGGGGTGAAGGTGTCGCGGAAGTCGAAGTCGGTGTAGCGCTCGCCCCAGGCGAAGGCCGCGCCGTGCTTGGTCTGGAAGCCGGCGGCGCGCACCGCCTCGAGCATCCCGGCCTCCTCGACGAAGTCCAGGCAATGGGATAGCAGGCTCTCGCCGATGGAGAAGCGCGGAAAACGCTGGCGCTCCAGTACCAGCACGTCATGTCCGTGGCGCTTGAGCAGCGCGCTGGCGATGGCACCGGCCGGGCCGGCGCCGATTACCACAACCTGGCGTTGTTCGACTTCAAGTGACTTCATGGGGGCTTCGTGCCTCGTTATTGGTATGGCTGATGCGTGCGTTGTCGATGCGCGGCGGCGGGCTCGCCCAAGGCGACAGGAGGAAGCAGAAAAACAGGCCAAGGCTGACGGCCAAGCCGAAGTTGGCGATCACCGGGGTCTGGCTGAGCAGCAGCAGGCCGAACGACAGCCAACTGGTCAGCGCCGACAGCAGGGTGCCGAGCAGGCACACCGCCGGGCCACCGATGGCCTCGCGCATGAGGATGCTGTAGTCGACGCCGATGGCGGTGATCAGCAGCAGGCCGAACAGGCTGAACAGGGTCAGCGGCTGACCCAGCCAGCCGAGGCAGGCCAGGGCCGTCATGGCCGCCAGCAGCGGCAGGCAGACCACCCGCAGCGCGCCGGCCAGGCCGAAGGGCAGGCACAGCAGCAGGACGATTGCCAGGCAGGACAGCAGCTTGAGTTCGGCGGCGCTGAGCTGAGTGGCCGCGAACAGCCGGTCCAGCTCGCCGAGGCGGTCGACCAGCAGGACCCCGTCCAGGCCGGCGGCGGCGTCGCGCAAGCGCGCGGCATCGGCTTGACCCTGCAGGCTGACCAATCCGGCCACGCCACCCTCGGCGTCGCGCCCCAGCCAGAGTGGCCGCCAGGGCTCGCCCAGCGGCCCGGCCAGGGCCTGCTCCAGCGTCGGCTGGCGAGCATCGAGCAACTGCTTGAGCTCCGCCTGCAGGGCCGCTTGCGGCACGCCCAACTGCAGCAGCGGCTGCCAGTATTGCGGGAGGGCCTGCAAGGCGTTGCGCAGGGCCTTGGTCTCGGCGGCTGGCGCGACCAGTTGGCTGAGGGCGCGGTAGTCGCGCAGCTGGCCGGCGCCGCGCAGCCGTTCGAGGCGTTTGCCCAGGCGGGCCTGGCGCTGCAACAGCTGCGCCTCATCGTCGGCGCGTACCAGGAAAAACTGGCTGGTCGGCTGCTGGCCGGTGAGCTCGGCGATGCGCTGCGCTTCGGCCTGCAGGCGCGGTTCGGCGCCGAGCCATTGGCGCAGATCGTTCTGTGTCTGCAGCTGCCACAGGCCGCCGCCACAGAACAGCAGGAGCACGGCCAACGGCGCGCGGCTGCCGGTCCTGTCGAGCAGGCGCGTGCGCCAGCCCAGCAGGCGTTCGGCGCTGCCGAGCAGGGCCGGCGCGGGGCGCAGGTGCACGCCATTGAGCCAGGCGGGGAGCAGGCACACCGCGCACAGGTAGGCGCCGATCAGGCCTGCGGCGGAAAACAGGGCGATCTGGGTCAGGGCGGGAAACGGCGTGAAGGCCAGGGCCAGATAGCCGATCAGGTTGGTTGCCAGGCTCAGGCTTAGGCCGGGCAGGGTGGCCTGCAGGGCGCTCCAGCTGTGCCAGGGCCCGGTGCCCCAGCTTTTGCTCAGGTAGTGCTGGGGAAAATCCACCGCCACGCCGATCAGGCTGGCGCCGAGCACCAGGGTCAGCGCGTTGATCTGGCCGAACACCAGCACGCAGGCGCTGCTGCCGGCGAGCAGGGCCACGCCGACCGGCAGCAGGCTGAGCAGAACCCGCGGCCGACGATAGGCCAGCAGCAGGAGCAGCAGGGTGGCGACGATGGCCACCCCGCCGATCAGGCCGATTTCGTGAGTGGCCCTGGCTTGCCCGGCGGCGGCGTAGAGCATGCCGCCGCTGGCCAGCAGTTGGCCGCCCTGAGCGTTCAGCTCGGCGCGCAGCCGCTGCACTTCGGCGGCGATCGCCGGTGGCGCCTGCAGGTCGAAGGCGTCGGCGTGGCTGCGGGCGCGCACCAGCGCCCAGGTCATGCCTTCTGCCTCCAGCAGCAGCGCGCCGCTGCCGAGGTCGGCCTGCACGCCCCCCTGCGCGGTTACCGCATGCTGGGCGCGCAGGCCCAGGCCGAGCCAGTCCTGGGCGATGGGCAACAGGCCGAGGCCGGCGAAGGTGTCGATCAGCTCGGCGGCGCGTTGCTGGATGAAGGCGTCCGGCCGCTCGATCAACTGCTGGCGATCGGCGGGCGGCAACAGCGCCAGGCGGCTGGCACGCAGCTGCCGGCGTACATCCTCGAGGTCGGCATCCAGGCGCCACTGCACCTTGGCGAAGCGCCCGCTGGCCTGCCAGTCGCGGCCCAGCTGTTGCGCCAGGGCGATGGCCCGCTGGCGCTGCGGGTGGCCGATCAGCAGCAGCAGCTCGCGGTTCAGCGGTTCCTGCATGCGCTGCTCGGCCTGTCGCAGCCGCGCATCGCCGGCACCCTGCGGCAGCAGGTCGAGCAGCCCGGCCGACAGCGGAGCGCCGTCGCGCCACTGCCAGGCGGTCAGCCCCAGCAGGGCCAGCAGCAGGGCAAGAAACAGGCGCGGCAGGAGGCGCTCGAAAGGGCGAGGCTCAGCGGGCAAAGGCGTCGCGCTCCTGCTCATTGAGGGCGTTGTCCGCCTGGCTCTGCGGCAGGCGCAGCAGGGTACGGTCGCCCTGGGTCTCCAGCAGTTCGATGCGTTGCACCAGCGCACCGCCCTGGATGTGGATGGCGCTGAAGACCTGCTGCAGCAGCAGCGAGCGAGGGCGCAGGTGCAGCTCCCAGGCCTCGGCGCTGCCCACCAGGCGCAGTTCGAAGTCGCGCTCCAGCCCGGAGCGGTCGCCACGCAGCACGGCGAGGAACAGGCGGCTCTGCTGGGCCGCGGTGTCCTGGCCGGGTTGCAGCTGCCAGCCGGCGGGCGTGCGGCGGGCGATGCCCTGCTCGTCGATGCGGTAATCCAGCTGCAACGGGCTGCGCAATTGCCAGAGCAGCCCCTGGCTGGCGGACAGCACGAACACGCCCTGGCTGGTCAGCGGCCGGTCCAGGGCGCGCAGGTGCTTCTCCTGGATGAAGGGGCCACGCACCACCGCCGGCGCGGCCAGCTGGGCGCTGAGCTGGGCCAGGTCGAAGGCCTGGGCCAGGGGCGCGCAGAGCAGCCAGGTGGCCAGGAGCAGAAGGCGGGTCATGCCAGTGCCTGCTCCACGGCGGCGACGAAGACGCGCGGCGAGGCCAGCAGCATCTCGCGGCTGGCGATCTCCACCGCCACCTGCACGCTGCTGCCGCGGGTCATGCGTTCGCCGCTGGCCGCGTCGCTGATCAGGTAGTGGATCTTCAGACGGTTCTCCCACTCGACCAGGTCGGCACGCACCCTGATGCGCTGGCCGAACTGGGCGCCGCGGATATAGCGCAGCTGCAGGTCGATGACCGGCCAGGCATAACCGGCCTCGCGCATCTGCCGGTAGTTGTGACCGAGGCGGTCCAGCAGGGCGCAGCGCGCCTCCTCGAAATACTTGACGTAGTGGCCGTGCCAGACCACTTCCATCGAGTCGACGTCGAAGAAGGGCACGACCAGCTCGACCTCGGCCTGCAATACGCCGCGGCTACGCATAGAGCCTCCAGTGCTGCGCGCGGATGCGCGCCAGGCACAGGCGCAGCTCGCCCTCCAGGGCGCGGTCCTCGATGACCGGGGGGAAGTCGGTCGCCAGCTGTTCGCACATGCTCGCCAGTGGCGCCGGCAGGGCATGGTCGGCGCTGCGCAGGCGCAGCCAGACGCCCTGGTTGGCCGCCAGCAGGGTCGCCGCGGCGACCTGTTCGGTCAGTTCCAGGCTGCGCAGGGCGTCGCGGGCGGCGATGGTGCCCATGCTCACCTTGTCCTGGTTGTGGCATTCGGTGGAGCGCGAGAACAGGCTCGCCGGCATGCCGTTCTTCAGCGCCTCGGCGGTCCAGGCGCTGGCGCCGATCTGCACCGCCTTGAAACCGTGGTTGATCATCGCGCTGTGGCTCGGCGCGCCGGACAGGTTGCTGGGCAGGCCGTGGTTGTAGCGCACGTCGACCAGCAGGGCCAGCTGGCGGTCGAGCAGGTCGGCGAGGTTGCCCACCAGGTTCTTCAGGCTGTCCATGGCGAAGGCGATATGGCCGCCGTAGAAGTGGCCGCCGTGCAGCACGCGCTCGGCTTCGGCGTCGATCAGCGGGTTGTCGTTGGCGCTGTTCAGTTCGGTCTCGATGAACTGCCGCAGCAACCCCAGGCTGTCGGCCAGGACGCCCAGCACATGGGGCGCGCAGCGCAGCGAGTAGCGGTCCTGCAGGCGGTGCAGCGGTGCGGTCGGCGCCTCGATGGCCAGGTCCTGGCGCAGCCAGGCGGCCACCTGCATCTGCCCCGGGTGGGGCTTGGCGGCGAACAGGCGCTCGTCGAAGTGTTCGGGGTTGCCCTGCAGCGCCACCACGTTGAGCGCCGTGATGCGCGTGGCCAGCTTGAGCAGGTAGTCGGCGCGGGCGTAGGCCAGGCAGGCCAGGGCGGTCATCACCGCGGTGCCGTTCATCAGCGCCAGGGCTTCCTTGGGGCGCAGGACCAGCGGCGTCCAGCCCAGCTCGGCGTGCACCTCGGCGGCGCTGCGCCGGGCGCCGCGGAACATGACCTCGCGCTCGCCGCAGAGGGTGGCGGCCACGTAGGACAGCGGCGTCAGGTCGCCGCTGGCGCCGACCGAGCCCTCCTCGGGGATCAGCGGCAGCACATCGAAGTCGAGGAAGGCCTGCAGCCGCTCGAGCAGTTCGACCCGTACCCCGGAGACGCCATGGCACAGCGACTGCAAGCGTGCGGCCAGCACCGCGCGTGTGGCTTCCTCGCTCAGCAGCTGGCCCAGGCCGCAGCCGTGGAAGGTGTAGAGGTGGCGTGGCAGCGCCTCGACCTGGTGCAACGGCACCGGCACCACGCAGGAATCGCCATAGCCGGTGGTGATGCCGTAGATCACGCCTTCCTTGTCGAGCAGTCTGTCGACGAAGCGCGCGCCCTTGGCGATCTTCTCGCGATAGGCGGGGTCGTCCTGCAGCAGTGGCTGGGCGCGGCGCTGGGCCAGGCTGACCAGCTGTTCGATGCTCAGGTGGGCTTCGCCGAAAATCACCGGCTCAGGCTGATGTGTCGTCATGTGATTTCCAGAAGGGATAGAAGTTGAACCATTGGTGGGGGGCGTCCAGGCAGCGCCGGCCGAGGCGTTCGGCGTAGCGCTCTACCCAACTGCGGATCACCGCGTCGCGCTCGCCCCGCTTCCACTGCACCTGCTCGGCGAAAGGCTCCAGCAGCACCTGGTAGCGGCCGTCGATCTTCACGCAGCTCAGCAGGTTGGCCGGGCAGCGCAGCAGCCCGGCCAACAGCCAGGGGCCCTGAGGGAAGGCGGCCGGGCGGCCGAGGAAGTCCACCGTGACGTTGCGCCCGCCGTGCAGCGGCACCCGGTCGCCGGCGATCGCCAGCCATTCGCCGCGCTCCAGGCGCTCGGACAGTTGCAGCATGATCGCCGGGTCCAGCTCGCTGACCTGAATCAGACGCAG
The DNA here is from genome assembly GCF_024397895.1 of Pseudomonas benzenivorans. Lineage (NCBI taxonomy): Bacteria > Pseudomonadati > Pseudomonadota > Gammaproteobacteria > Pseudomonadales > Pseudomonadaceae > Pseudomonas > Pseudomonas benzenivorans. The sequence continues at coordinate 2,056,942 of NZ_CP073346.1, read as the reverse complement.
GTGGCTGGCGCCGGCTTCGCCGAGCAGGCGGTTGAACTGTTCGGCGTGCTTGGTGTGCACCAGTACGTTCATCCGCACCTTTTCGCCGAGTTCGGCCAGCGCCCGGCACACCTCGAGGTTGCCCAGGTGCGCGCCGACCAGCAGCTGGCCGCGGGCGCCGCGCAATTGCTCGCGCAGTCCGTGGGGGTCGAGCAAGGTGACCTGCTGCAGGCCCAGGGCCCCGCGCCAGATGTCCAGCTTGTCGAGCAGGGCGTCGGCGAAGGCCATGAACTGGCGGAATACCGAGCCCAGGCTCGGACGCAGCTCGGCGCGGCCGCTCCAGGCGGCCAGGTGTCGTTGGTAGTCCCAGATGCTGCGGCGCGCCTTGCCGCCGAACAGGAAGAAGTACAGCACTATGGCGTGCAGCAGCGGGCTCAGGGCGCGGCGACCGAGGCGACGAGCGGCCAGGGCGGTGAACTTCATCAGCAGGAAACTGCCGCGCTCGCGCTGCCGGGCCCAGTGCTCGGGCCTGATCCGCTCGTTCATCTGGGCCACCGTCGCCAGAGGATCAGCGGCGCGCGCAGCAGCATGCCGAAGAACAGCTTGGCGTGCATCTTCGAGATCAGGGCGTTGTCGTGCAGCAGGCGGAAGTGCGAGAGACCGTCCAGCGGGTAGTGCACGCGGGTCGGCAGCCAATCCATCGGCTGGTTGCGCCAGGCCAGGCGGACGAGGATTTCCGGGTCGAAGTCCATGCGCCTGCCCAGTCGGGCCGAGTCGAGCAGTGCCACGGTGGCCGTCAGCGGGTACACGCGAAAGCCGCACATGGCATCGCGGATCTGCAGCGACAGGCTGTTGATCCACACCCAGACATGGGTCAGGTAGCGGGCATAGAGGCGTCCCTTGGGCACACTGGCGTCGAATTGCGGGTAGCCGCAGATCAGGGCCTGCGGCTGCGCGCGGGAACGCTCGAGAAACTGGGCGACGTCGCCGAGGTCGTGCTGGCCGTCGGCATCCACCTGCAGGGCATGGGAAAAACCCAAGCGCATGGCTTCGCGCAGGCCGGCCATCACCGCGCCGCCTTTGCCCTGGTTGACCGCCAGGCGCACCAGGAAGCAGTCCTCTGCCAGTGCCAGCGCGTCCATCACCGCGGCGCAGGCCGGGCTTGAGGCATCGTCCACCAGCACGCAGGGCAAGCCACGGACGCGCAGCGCCGCGACCACCTGGGGCAAGGCGTGCTCGTGGTTGTACACCGGGATCACCGCGCAGGGCTTATGCATGGGCGGCCTGCAGGAGAATGCGGCCGGAGGAGCAGGCCGCCTGGCCGTTGCGGTAGGCGAAATACAGCTTGCCGCGGCTGGCGTCGAAGCGCAGGGACAGTTGCAGGCGGTCGCCGGGACGCACCAGTTGCTGGAACTTCAGCACTTCCATGCCGGCGAAACGCGGCGGCAGGTCGTGAATCAGCTGGCGGGCGAGCTGCTGGGCCCAGTCGATCTGCACCACGCCGGGCAGCACCGGTGTCTGGGGAAAGTGGCCGGTGAAGTGCGCCAGGTCCAGCGGCACCTCCAGCTGCAGTTGCCACTCGCCGTCCTGTTCGCTGGCGGTCAAGGGGGTGATTCCGGTCGGCCGCGGTGCCTGGAGCAGCGAGTCGACGCTGGCCTGGGGCAGTTTGCCCTGGCTGTTGTAGGGCAGTTCGCGCAACAGGCGCCAGCGCCGCGGCAGGGCGATGGCCTCGCAGTAGCCGGCCAGGTGCCGGCGCAGGTTTTCAGTCAATTGGCGGCGGCCCTGGTTACGCAAGGCATGCACCCCAGCCGGGCTCAGGGCCAGCAGCGCGCCGAGAAAGGCGCGTCCTTCCTGGAGCACGCCCAGGCGGGCATCGGCGACCCACGCGTGGTTGATCAGGGCCTGCTCGAGCATGGGCAGGGCGATGCGTTTCTCCTCCAGCTTGACGATGCGGTCCAGGCGCCCGCGCAGCAGGAAGCGGCCGTCGGCCTGGAGTTCGACGGCGTCGGCGGTCTGTTCGCAGTGGCCGACGGGCAGGTAGGGCGAGGTCAGGCGCAGGGCGCCTTCCGCGTTCAGACTGAGCTCGACGCCGGCGAACGCCTGCCACGTCTCATCGCCTTGGCGCCAGGCGATGCCGCCGGTTTCCGAACTGCCGTAGATTTCCGTCGGCCATTGTCCGAGACGCTGGTGCAGCGCGGCTGCGGCCTGCGCCGGCAGCGCGCCGCCGGAGGAGAAGACCCGGCGCACCGTACGCAGGGCCGGCCAGTCGAGGTTGTCGCCCATGCGCTTGAGCAGCGCCGGGCTGGCGACCCAGGCAAAGCTCGGCTGATCCAGGCTGGCGCGCTGCAGGTCCTCGGGGAAGGGGAGGGCGCGGCGCAGGAAGGGGCGGCCGGCGCACAGCGGCCAGAGCACACGGAACAGCAGGCCATAGATATGCTGGGTGGCGACGCTGCCGACCAGGGTCGCCGCGCCCAGGGATGGCCCCCAGAGTTGCTCCAGGGCCTCGACCTCGTTGCTCAGCTGGCGCAGGGTCTTGTTGATCGCTTTGGCTTCGCCGCTCGAGCCGGAGGTGCACAGGATCAGCTGGCAGCTGTCGAGGTCCAGGGCGGTGGCCGCGAGAGGCGCGGTGTCGTCTTCGTCGTCCAGGCTGTCCAGCCACAGGTCGACCTGGTCGGCCAGGCGCTGGCGCGTCTGCGCCTGGCCGTCGGCGGGCAGCAGCACGCGGGCGCCGGCCTGCCAGGCGCCGAGCAGGGCGATGGCCAGGTCGCCGGCGTCCTCCAGGTAGAGGGCGACTCGCTCGAGGTTGCGGGCGCGCAGACCGGCCGCCAGGCGCAGGGCACGGCGGCACAGCTCGGAATGGTCGAGGTCCGGCGTGACGGCGCGCGCGGCATGCGGGGTCCGCAGGATATCGGCGAGGGCGATCCAGCTCATGCCGGCCTCCGCACGCGGCGGCGTACCAGCCATTCGCCGGCGAACAGCAGGCCCATCAGCCCATAAGCGATCAGGCCGTTGTACAGGGTCCACCAGGACAGCGGCGCCCACAGGGTCAGGGCGGCGGCGATCAGGCCGTTGCCGAGAAAGAACAGCGCCCAGACCTGGGTCACCTGGCGTGTGTAGCGCACCGCCCGCTCAGGCAGTTGCGGTTCGCGCAGGCGCGCCAGACGCTCGACCAACGGCGGGCCGAACTTCAGGCTGAGGGCAAACAGGGCGAGCAGCAGGGCGCTGAGCAGCACCGGGTACCAGCGCAGCAGTGCCGGCTCGCCGGCAACGCCTAGCAGCAGGCAGAAGGCCAGGGCGCCCAGCGGCATCCAGCGGCCACCCGGGCGCCGTTCTGCCAGCAGCAGGCGCGCCAGCCACAGGCCGCCGAGCAGGGCGGCAAAGACCCGCGGCGACAGGTGCTCGATGCCGAAATACACGGCAAAGGGGTAGGCCAGGCCGGCGACTACCAGCACCAGGCCGAGCAGCCGATTCATAGGCCGTCCGCGTTGACCAGTCGGTGTACGGCTTCGACCACGTCGCCGACGCTGCGCACAGACTTGAACTCCTCGGCGGCGATTTTCTTGCCGGTCTGGCGCTTGATGTGGTCGATCAGGTCGACGGCGTCGATGCTGTCGATTTCCAGGTCCTGATACAGGTTGGCCTCGAGGGTGATGCGCTCGGCATCCAGCTCGAACAGTTCCACCATGGCATCGCGCAGGGTGGCGAAGATCTCGTCACGGTTTTGCATGGGGGTGTCCTCAGGCAGTCTGCTGGGCGGAAACGAAGGCCGCGAGGCTGGCCACGTTGGCGAAATGCGTGCGGGTGTCCTTGGCTTCGGCGTCGATCTTGATGCCGAAACGCTTCTGGATCGCCAGGCCGAGTTCCAGGGCGTCGACCGAATCCAGGCCCAGGCCTTCGCCGAACAGGGTCAGGTCGGCGGCAATGTCCTCGGCGACCATGTCTTCCAGGCCCAGGGCCTCGATGATCAGCTGCTTAATCTCGGTGTGTAGATCACTCATCTTGGGCGAGTTCCTTTATGAAGTGCTGGTGCAGATGCTCGTTAAGTTTGCGCGAGGCGATAGGGGCCGGCCCTTGCGCCAGGAAAGCCTGCGGGTCGATATCCTGGCCGACGCGCAGGCGAAAGTGAAAACGTCGCGACGGAATGCTGTACCAGGGCTCGGCCTTGGTCAGGGTGGTGGGCGTCACGCTGATCACCACGGGGGTGACGATGCGCGCGCCGCGTACGGCAATCGCGGCGGCGCCACGGTGAAATTGCGGTGCCTGCCCCGGCGTGGTGCGAGTGCCCTCGGGGAACACGATCAGGGTCTGGCCGCCTTGCAGCGAGGCCGCGGCCTCATCGAGCATGTCCAGGCTTCCGCTGTTGCTGATGTAGCCGGCGGCGCGAATCGGGCCGCGCATGCAGGGGTTGTCCCACAGGCTCTGCTTGACCACGCAGTTGGCGTCACGAATGAAGGCGATCAGCACCACGACGTCGATCAGCGAAGGGTGGTTGGCGATCACCATCTGTCCGGGACGGCCCAGGCGTTCGACACCCTCGACCTCGTAGGTGAGCACGCCCGTGCGGAACATGAACTGAACGAACAGCCGAAAGGCCCGGCTTATCGTGACGCGGGCGCGGGTGCGGTGAATCGTGGAGTCGCCGGGCAGCAGCGCGAGCAGGGGGAATACCAGCGCCCGCAGCAGTACCCCGCCGATACCGAACAGGGCGAAACTCAGGGCGGTGGCGATCAGGCGCCACCCGTAAGGGGCGCTGTGGCGGCTCAGGCCGTGGTGCGTGACCAGGTCCATTGGCGATTCTTCCAGTAATGCTCGAGACAGTGCCGCTCGTCGCAGAGGGCGCGCAGCAGGTTGAGGGCGTGGGGCCAGTCGGCGCGCGGACCGCTGCCGGATTGCAGTTGCAGTCGCCAGTCGACCCCGGGCGTCAGGCGCAGCGCGACGGCGTAGGGAAAGGGCACGTCGTCGACATAGGGGGAATAGAGGGCTGGCGGCATCTCTTCCGCGACCACCAGCAGCACGGCCGGAGCGCCCTCGCCGAGGAGGCTGACGGCCTCCAGCAGGGCCTGCTCGAGGCCGTCACCTTCGGCCGCCAGGGCAGTCATTTCGCTGGTGTCGCCGCGCTGGATCGACCACAAACCGATGATCGCATTGTGCACCGAAAGGCTGAACTGGGTCGGCGACAAGGGCTCGCCGCGCGCCAGTTCGCTGAGCAGCGCCAAGGTGCGGGGGGCATCGCCGTGGCGTGAGGCGAACACCAGGGGCAGGGCTTCGTGGCCCTCGGCCAGTGGCCAGGCGACATGGAGCATCATTCGCGCCAGGCGGCTCAGGCGGCGGCGTTGCAGGGCGGGCAGAAAGCCGACGTCCGGCTGCTGCTGGCCGTCCTCCAGTGGTGCCGGAGCCCGGCACCACGCGCGCCAGTCGTCCGTGCTATCCAGGCCAGGGGCCCAGGCACGCCATTGATCGATCCTGAAATGCATCACTCGGAAAGCTTCCCGGCCCCTTCGGGCATCCTTGTCAACTGCGGCCGTCCCGTTCTGCCGCAGGGGCGTGGACGGTCCATGGCGAAGTGGCGGCATTATCTAGATGGTGCGCATTCTGCGCAATTGTTACGGGGGCGCTTCGGATCGGCGGGCGGCTCTTCTTGGCCGCTCACCTCGCGCTTGTCACGCGCATTGCATAGAATCCAGCTCCATTCCGGGCTCAGGGAGATGTGCGATGCGGCGCGTGGTATTCAATCAGAAGGGAGGCGTGGGCAAGTCCAGCATCGCCTGCAACCTGGCGGCGGTGAGTGCGGCGCAGGGCTATCGGACGCTGTTGGTGGACCTGGATGCCCAGGCCAACTCCACCCACTACCTCACCGGGCTTACCGGCGCCGAGATTCCCACGGGGATCGCCGAGTTCTTCAAGCAGACCCTGGCCAGCGGGCCTTTCGCCAAGAAGGGCAAGGTCGATATCTACGAGACGCCGTTCGACAACCTGCACGTGGTCACCGCCACCGCCGAGCTGGCCGATCTGCAGCCCAAGCTCGAGGCCAAGCACAAGATCAACAAGCTGCGCAAACTGCTGGATGAGCTGGGCGAGGACTACGACCGGATCTACCTGGACACCCCGCCAGCCTTGAATTTCTATGCGGTTTCCGCGCTTATCGCTGCCGATCGTTGCCTTATTCCCTTCGATTGCGACAGTTTTTCCCGCAATGCCCTGTATGGCCTGCTTCAGGAGATCGAGGAGCTGCGCGAGGACCATAACGAGGCGCTGGAGGTCGAAGGCATCGTGGTCAATCAGTTCCAGCCGCGAGCGTCCCTGCCGCAGATGCTGCTCGATGAGCTGATCGCCGAGGGGCTGCCGGTGCTGCCGGTGAACCTGATGAGTTCGGTGAAGATGCGCGAGTCGCACCAGGCCTGCACGCCGCTGATCCACCTGGACGCCCGGCACAAGCTGACCCAGCAGTTCGTCGAGTTGCACGACCTGCTCAATGCCGAGACCTAGCGGTTCCTGCTGAACGCACAGGGCGCCGACGGGCGCCCTGTGCGTTTGTGGCCTCGAGGTGCTTGGCCACGGCCCTCGGCCGCCGTTTTAGCGGACGACGAAGATGTCGCAGGGCGCACGGTGCAGAAAGTGCTGCGCCAGGCTGCCCAGCAGCGCCTGGGACAGGGCGCTGCGGCCATGGCAACCGAGCACCAGCAGCTCGCTGCGGCGGGTCTTCAGCTGTTCCTGCAGGCAGCGCAGGATGCCGCCCTGTAACACCTCGTGGCTGAGCGTCGGACCCTGGCTGGGAAGGTTCTGTGCTTCGTCGGTAAGCAGTTGCTCGATCAGTGCTCGCTGGATCTGCAGCTGCGCCTCCACCTGCTGCGCCGTACCCTTGTCCGGCTCGAATACGTGCACGGCATGCAGCTCGGCGCCTGCCGGCAGCAGGTGGTAGGCCCGGCCCAGGGCGCTGCAGGCGCACAGTGAGAAATCGAGGGCGGCGATGGCGCGCTGGTACGGCTGGAAGTCGTTGCGCGCGACCAGCAGCAGGGGCACGGGGCAGCTGCGGGCGATACGATCTAGGCTGGTGCCGGAGAAGAAGTCATGACGCTGATGGTGGGCGCCGAGCACCAGCAGGTCGCACCCGAGCGCCTGCAGTTGCTGCAGCACCACCTCGGCGGGCTTGCCGCTGCGCAGGCACAGCTCGCTGCCAGGGGGGGCGTAACGGGTCAGGCTGCGATCCAGCGCCTGGCGTGCCTGGTCCTGCTCTGGGGCGCCGAGGCTGGGGTCGAGGACATGCAGCAGTGTCAGCCGGGCATTGTGCTGCCGGGCCAATTGGGCGGCCCGGCACAGGGCCAGATCGGCGGTGTCGCGCAGGTCGTGGGCGACGAGGATATGGTTGAACATGGGAACGGGCGCTCCGGCCAATGAGAACAGAAATTATCCCCACAGGCTTAGCTGCTGTATTGACCTGCCGCAAGGTCAGGCGTCAGGGCGCGCACAATTGCGACATTTCGCCGCTGTTTGGCCGTTGTCCTCGCTCAATTTCCCTTTCGTTCAATCCCTCGCCTGTCCTGTGAGGACATGTGCCCAGGCCGCCCTTCAGATGCCTTGACCGCTGAGCCAGGCGAGCAGTTGGGGCAAGGGCAGGGCGCCGCTCTGCCGGGCGACCTCCTGGCCGTGCTTGAACAGGATCAGGCTGGGGATCGAGCGGATGCCGAGCTGGCCGGCCAGTTGCCGATTGGCCTCGCTGTCCAGCTTGCCCAGGCGCGCCTTGCCCTGGAGCTGACTGGCGGCCTGGGCGAAGGTCGGGGCGAAGGCCTTGCACGGGCCGCACCAGTCCGCCCAGACATCGACCAGCAGGGGCATGTCGCCCTTCAGCTGGCTGGCGAAGTTGGCCTGGTTCAGCTCGATCGGCGCCGCGGGCAGCACCGCGCTCTTGCAGCGTCCGCAGGTGGGTTTGTCGCCCAGGCGTTGGCTGGGGACGCGGTTGAGGCCATTACAGGCTGGGCAGGGGATCAGCAGGGGTTGATTCATGGCGTACTCCTAGGCTGCTCTCAAGGTGGTGGCGGAATGGGCCGAAAACAAGGGTAGAGTGAGCGGCACAGGAGGCTCCATGGCACTACCCTCGCTGAATTTGCTGCGCACCTTCGCCGTGCTCGGCGACACCCTCAACGTCAGGCGCGCTGCCGAGCGCCTGCACGTCACGCCGACTGCGGTCAGCCACCAGTTGCGCGATCTGGAGGCGGCCCTGGACTGCAGGCTGTTCCAGCGCCTGCCTCGCGGCCTGGCGCTAACCGACGCCGGGCGGTCGTTCTGGGCGGAGGTGGCGCCAGCGATTCGCCAGCTGGAAGCCGCCAGCCGGGCGCGCCAGGTGCGCCGGCCGTTTCGCATTTCCAGCTTTCCCTTCCTCGCGCAGTCGGTGGTCCTGCCTGCCCTGGGTGAACTGCAGGCGCTGCTCGGCGAGCGCCTGCTGAGCCTCGATACCCGCCGCGAGATTCTTGATCTCGAGGGACATGGCATAGACCTCGGCTTGCGCTTTGCCGTCGACCCGGCGCACTGGGGCGAGTTGCGGGCGCGGCGCCTGAGCGGCTTTCAGCTGACGCCCCTGGTGGCGGCGGCTTTCCCGGATGTGCCCTGGCCGCCGACCGACGAACTGCTGCCGGTGCGCCTGAGCAAGGAGCAGCACGGCTGGGGGCAGTGGGCCGCGGTGCACGGTTGGCAGCCAGCGTCCGACGGTCTGGAGCTGGACAGCTACGCGGCGGTGTTGAACGCCACCGAGCAAGGCCTGGGGGTGGCCATCGGTTTCCTGCCGCTGTGCATCAACGCCTTGCAGCGGGGCGGGTTACGACCGCTGTGGCCGGGGCGCGAGGTCAGTGGCGGTGCGCTCTGGGCAGTCTGGCCAGCTGCGGCGGAGACCCCGGCGCTGCTGCGCGTGGTTGATCGGCTGGAGCAGCGTCTGGCTGAGATGGAGGCGCGTAGTGCTGAGTTTTTCTCAGTACTGGGGGGCTGAAATCTCGCTTTTCCGGTCGCCCCCGGTCGGCAAGAGTGGCGGTCTTTGCACGAGGAGTCCGCCATGCGTATCGATACCTATAAGTTGCCCGCCCGCGATGGCTACCCGCTGGCGGTCACGGCCTTTCGCCCGGCCCGACCGCGCTACAGCCTGTTGATGAACGGCGCCACGGGCGTCGGCCAGCGCTTCTACAAAAGCTTCGCCGAACATGCGGCCAGCCGCGGAGCCTGGGTGTTCACTTATGACTATCGGGGCATCGCGGCCAGCCGGGCGAGCGATTGGACAGGCGCGGCGCCGACCATGGCACATTGGGGCAGCATCGACCAGGCGAGTCTGCTCGATCATCTGCCCGGCGATCTGCCGTTGGCGCTGCTCGGCCACTCGGTGGGCGGGCAGCTGCCGGGCCTGGCCGACAACGTCGGACGCATTCGGGGCCTTCTCGGGGTGGCCGCGCAGTCTGGCTACTGGCGGCTGTGGCCGGCGCTGCAGCAGCCGCGCCTGGCGTTCAACTGGTACGCGGCGATTCCGCTGCTGAGTCGCGCCTGCGGCCAGTTGCCGGGCTGGCTGATCGGCGGCGAGGCGCTGCCGCGCGAGGTGGCGCTGGAGTGGGCGCGCTGGTGCCGCACGCCGGCCTTTATCAGCACCACGGATGGCAAGGCCTGGCGCCCGCATTTCGCCCAGTTGCAGGCGCCGGCGCGCTTCCTGGCGATCACCGACGATCAGGCCTTTGGGCCGCGTCGGGCGGTGGAGGCCCTGGCCGGTTTCTATACAGCTGCGGAGCGCGAAGTGCTGAGCGTCGATCCGGCCGACTGGGCCCTGCGCAAGCTCGGGCACTTTGGTTTCTTCCGCCGCGATACGCCGCGCGCGCTGTGGAACCAGCAGTTGGATTGGCTGGAAAGTGCGCTCGGTCTGCAGCCGCTTGGGGCCGTGGGCCGAAGCGATGCGCGGGATGCTTTCAGCCAAACGATACCAATGAGAGCAGAGGGATGAAGACGGTGGCGGCGCGGTGGGACGTTCAGCTGGCCTGGCTGGAGCAGGCTTCCAGCCAGGCGCCGCGTGCGGCGGCCGGCTGAAAGCTGCCATCGGCGCCGCTATCCGCGCAGGGCGGCGGCGAGGGCCTGGTCGAGGTCGGCGAGTATGTCCTCGATATGCTCGATGCCAATCGACAGGCGCACCATGTCACGGGGTACCCCGGCCTTCTCCAGCTCCTCGTCGTTGAGCTGGCGGTGCGTGGTGGAGGCGGGGTGGCAGGCCAGCGACTTGGCGTCGCCAATATTCACCAGGCGCACCACCAGTTGCAGCGCGTCGATAAACCTGGCGCCGGCATCAAAGCCGCCCTGGATGCCGAAGGACAGGATCGACGCGGGCTTGCCCTGCATGTAGCGCTGCGCCAGGTGATGCTCGGGGTGATCGCTCAGGCCGGCGTACTTGACCCAGGCGACTTGCGGATGGCTCTGCAGGAACTCGGCCACCTTCACGGCGTTCTCGCAGTGGCGCTCCATGCGCAGGCCCAGGGTCTCCAGACCCTGCAGGATCAGGAAGGCGTTGAACGGCGACAGCGCCGCCCCGGTATTGCGCAGCGGTACCACCCGGCAGCGGCCGATAAAGGCAGCTGGGCCGAAGGTCTCGGTGTAGGTCACCCCGTGGTACGACGGGTCGGGGGTATTGAGCAGCGCGAAGCGCTGTTTGTGGTCGGCCCAGGGAAAGTTGCCGGAGTCGACGACGATGCCGCCGATGCTGGTGCCGTGGCCGCCAATGTACTTGGTCAGCGAATGCACGACGATGTCGGCGCCGTGCTCGAAGGGCCGGCAGAGGATCGGCGTGGCCACGGTGTTGTCGACGATCAGCGGCACGCCATGACGGTGCGCGGCATCGGCCAGGGCCTGCAGGTCGACGATGTTGCCCGCCGGGTTGCCGATGGACTCGCAGAACACCGCCTTGGTCCTGTCGTCGATCAGCGCTTCCAGGGCGGCGATGTCGTCATGGGCGGCGAAGCGGGTCTGAATGCCGAAACGCGGCAGGGTATGCGCGAGCAGGTTGTAGGTGCCGCCATACAGCTTGGCCACCGAGACGATGTTGTCGCCGGCCTCGGCCACGGTCTGGATGGCGTAGGTGATGGCCGCCATACCCGAGGCCACGGCCAGTGCCCCGACGCCACCTTCCAGCGCCGCGATGCGCTGCTCCAGCACGTCGTTGGTCGGGTTCATGATCCGCGAGTAGATGTTGCCGGCGACCTTCAGGTCGAACAGGTCGGCACCGTGTTGGGTGTCGTCGAAGGCGTAGGAGCTGGTCTGGTAGATCGGTACCGCCACCGCCTTGGTGGTGGGGTCGGGGCTGTAGCCGGCGTGAATGGCCAGGGTTTCCAGTTTCATGCGACGTTCCTTCGGGCAAGTGACGAGGAGCGCAGCATGAAGAAAGCGTCCAGCCCCGGTCAATGTCGGTAGGGCTGAGCGTGGCCAAGGGCAACGACCGATCGTTGTCGCTTAGACCGGGGTCAGCGGCCAGAACAGCGGAATCACCACGGACGCCACCGCCCAGAGCAGCAGGTTGAGCGGAATACCGACCTTCATGAAGTCGGTGAAGCGGTAACCGCCGGCGTTGTAGACGAAGGTGTTGGTCTGGTAGCCGATCGGTGTGGCGAAGCTGGCGCTGGCGGCGAACATCACCGCCACCACGAAGGCCCGCGGGTCGACCCCCAGGTGCTGGGCCAGGCCGATGGCGATGGGGGTGACCAGCACGGCCACCGCGTTGTTCGACAGCACCTCGGTGAGGATCGAGGTGAACAGGTAGATCAGCGACAGCATCAGCAGCGGGCCGGCACCGGGCATCAGGGTCGTCATGTTCTCGACCAGCAGCTTGACCAGGCCGACCTTGTCCATGGCGATGCTGATCGCCAGCATGCCGAAGATCAGGCTGAGGATCTTCCAGTCCACCGCCTTGTAGGCATCCTCCACGTCCAGGCAGCGGGTCGCCAGCACGGTCACCGCGCCGATGATCGCCAGGCCTTCGATGGGCATCACCCCGAGGGCGGCCAGGAGCATCACCGCCAGGGTGGCGATGATGGCGATCGGCGCCTTGTCGCGGCGGAAGGCACGCTCCTGCACGGCATTGAGGCTGATCAGCTCGCCGTTGTCGGCGAAGCGCTTGATCTGCGCCGGGGTGCCCTCGACCAGCATCACGTCGCCGAACTGCAGTTCGAAGTCGTCGAGGTTGCCCTGGATGTTCTCGTCCTGGCGGTGCACGGCGAGCACCGCGATGCCGTAGCGCGCGGTGAGGTCGAGGTCGCGCATGGGCCGGTGGCTGTAGCGCGAGTTACGCCCGACTATGGCCTCGGCGAGGATCACGTCATGGCTGCTGATGGTCTCGAAGGCATCGCCGCGATTGAACGACAGGTGGCCGCTTTCGCGCAGTTCGACCACGTTCTTCACCTGGCCGTGCAGCACCAGGCGGTCGCCGCTGGCCAGCTGGGTGTGATGGGGCGGCTCGGTGAGTTCCAGGTCCTCACGGAACAGCTTGAGCACCTGCAGACCGGCGCCGCCGTTGAGGCTGGCCTCGGCCAGGGTCTTGCCGACCACCGGCGAATCCTGCGGCACCAGCAGTTCGGTCATGAAGGTGCGCTCCAGATCCGGACGCAGCTGCTTGGACAGGGTTTCGCGCTGCGGCAGCAGGTGGCGGCCGATGGTCAGCAGGTAGAGCATGCCGACCGCGGCGAGAATCAGCCCGGCGCCGGTGATCTCGAAGATGCCGAAGGGCGCCAGACCGGCCTTGCGCGCCACGCCGTCGACCAGGATGTTGGTCGAGGTGCCGATCATGGTCAGGGTGCCGCCGAGGATGGTGGCGTAGGACAGCGGGATCAGCAGCTTGGACGGCTGGGTGCCGGCGCGGCGGGCCAGGGAGATGGCCACCGGGGTGAGGATGGCCACCACCGGGGTGTTGTTCAGGCAGGCGGAAATCACCAGGGCGGTGAGGGTCAGGCCGGTCAGCACGCGGATCGGGCTGGTGCCGACCAGGTTGCCCAGCCAGTTGCCCAGGGCGTCGATGCAGCCGGTGCGCTCCAGGGCGGCGGACAGCACGAACATGCAGGCGATGGTCACCGGCGCCGAGTTGCTCAGCACGCTGAGCACTTCCCTGGGCTCCAGCAGCTGGGTCACCAGCAGGGCGGCCACGGCGATCGCCGCCACCACGTCCGGGCTCCACGTCTCGCGGACAAAGGCAACCAGCACCCAGACCAGCAGAGCGCCGACGAACAGCAACGGCAGAGAGTCCCAGAACATCTTCGTCCTTAGCGTGCGAATCTCGTGTGAGGTGGCAGGCCCGCCAAGCGGCGGCCGCGCAAGGTCGCCAAGATAGTGGCCTTTGCTTAGATAGTCTAAGAATGTTTGAGAAGGTTTATATGCCTTTTCTACTTGATGGAGAAGGCTGTAATGCTCATCCGATCAGGCGCTGTGCCTGTGACTGAAATCGCCTGCGGGCTAGGCTCGGTTCTTTTTTCTTGAGGTGCGATCCATGCGTCCATTAGGCATCCTCGGCGGCATGAGCTGGGAGTCCACGGCCAGCTACTACCGGCTACTCAACCAGGGGGTGCGCGAGCGCCTGGGCGGTCTGCATTCGGCCCCCTTGCTGCTGCACTCGGTGGATTTCGCCCAGATCGCCGAGCTGCAGCGGCAGGAGGACTGGCAGGCCGCCGGGCAAGTGCTGGCGACAGCGGCCCAGGGGGTACAGCGCGCCGGGGCCGAGGCGCTGCTGTTGGCCACCAACACCATGCACAAGGTGGCGCCAGCCATCGAGGTGGCGCTGGAGATTCCCTTGCTGCACATTGGCGACGCAGTCGGCCAGGCCCTGCAGGCCGGGGGCGCGCGCCGCGCGGCCTTGCTCGGCACCCGCTTCACCATGCAGGAAGACTTCTACCGCCAGCGCCTGGCCCAGCGCTTCGGCATTGAGCTGCTGGTGCCCACGGTGCCGGCCATGGCCGAGATCGATCGGCTGATCTTCGCCGAGTTCTGCCGCGGCCAGTTCAGCGCCCCGGCCCGGGCCTTCTACCTGGAGTGCCTGGAGCAGCTGCGCGAGGACGGTGCCGAGGTGGCGATACTGGGCTGCACCGAGATCGGCCTGCTGCTCGAGGGCGTCGCCTCGCCGCTGCCGCTGCTGGACAGCTGCGAGCGGCATGTGGCGATGGGGCTGGAATGGCTGCTGGCCGATGCGCAGGGTGGATGACGCTGCACCCATCCACCCTGCAGAAAGGCCCGACGTGGACTAGGAGGAGCAGCTGATGGCCAGGTGCTTGCCCCAGTCCGGCGGGCGCTGGGCATAGCGCTCCATGCCCGGTTGTTCGTCGAAGGGCCGGCTGAGTACGGCGTGCAGTTCGCGCACCGGGGCATAGTCGCCCTGCTCGGCGGCCTCGATGGCTTGCTGGGCCAGGTAGTTGCGCAGGATGTACTTGGGGTTGACCGCGTGCATGCGCGCCTGGCGTTGCCCTTGGTCCTGCTCGCCATAGTCGCGCAGGCTGCGCGGCAGGTAGTCGGCGGCCCAGGCGTCGAAGCCGGCCAGGTCGACGAAGTCTTCGCGCAGGCTCGCCAGGGCCTGTTGCGGCGGGCTGTCGCCCAGGCGGCGGAAGAACTGGCTGTAGTCCACCGCGCTGCCCTGCATCAGCTGCAGCAGGCGCTGCACCAGGGCCTCGTCGCCTTCCTCGGCGCTGCGCAGGCCCAGGCGCCGGCGCATCAGGTCGAGGTAGTGGGCCTGATACAGGGGCATGAACAGGGCCAGCGCCTCGCGCAGGGCGTCGATTTCGACGAAGGTGGTCAGGGCCTGGCCGAGGGCGGCCAGGTTCCACTGGGCGATCGGCACCTGGTTGCTGAAGCTGTAGCGTCCGGTGTCGTCCGAGTGGTTGCAGATGTGCTTGGCGTCGAAGTCGTCGAGGAAGGCGTAGGGGCCGTAGTCGAAGGTGATGCCGAGGATCGACATGTTGTCGCTGTTCATCACCCCGTGGCAGAAGCCGTAGGCCTGCCAGTGGGCGATCAGCGCGGCGTTGCGCTCGACCACCTCGCGGAACATCGCCAGGTAGGGCTCGTCCTGGGGCAGGCAGCCGGGGAAGTGGCAGTTCAGCACGTGCTCGCCGAGCTGTTTCAGCTGCTCCGGCTGGCGGGTGTAGTAGAAATACTCGAAGTGGCCGAAGCGCACGTGGCTGCGCGCCAGGCGCAGCAGCATGGCGGCGCTCTCCTGCTTCTCACGCCACACCGGGGTGCTCGAGGCGGTGACGCACAGCGCCCGCGAGGTGGGGATGCCTAGGGCGTGCAGATGCTCGCTGGCGAGGAACTCGCGGATCGAGCTGCGCAGTACCGCGCGGCCGTCGCCCATGCGCGAATAGGGGGTCTGGCCGGCACCCTTGAGGTGCAGGTCCCAGTGCTCGCCGGCGTCGTTGAGCACCTCGCCGAGCAGCAGGCCGCGGCCGTCGCCCAGGCGCGGGTTGTACACGCCGAACTGATGGCCGGAATAGACCATCGCCCGGGGTTCGGCGTCGTTCCACAGCTTGTGTCCGGCGAACAGCTCGGCGAACTCCGGGAGTTCGGCCTCCGCCGGGTCGAGGTCGAGCAGGGCCATGGCTGCCGTGCTGGCCACCACCAGGCGTGGCTCGGCGATCGGCTCGGGCAGCACCTCGGTGGAAAACGCGTCGCCGAGGCGGGCGAAGCGATTATCGAAGGTCAGGTCGGTGAGCGACTTCAAGACAACTCTCCTGGAGGGTGGTGGGCGAACCGCTGGCGCGCGCTTCGGTTTCGGCCGCGGCGTGGCCAGGGAGCCGAGTCCCTGACCATACCCCGTGGCTCATTGCGGGTCGACTGCCGGCGCCGCCGGCTGTGGCTGTCCTTGCGGGTGCTGGGCGAGGGTGGCCTGGCCGGTGCCGAGGTCGAGCTCCTGGCCGTGCTGGTTCTTCAGCGTCACCTCGACCTGGTTGAAGGCCATCTCGACCTTGTGCTCGCGGAAGCTCAGGGCGATGCGGGTGAGGATCTCGTCGGTGGAGGCGTTGCGATCGCCCAGTTCGCGCACGTGGAAGCGCAGCTCGTAGTCGAAGGTGCTGGCGCTGATGGTCAGGAAGAACAGCTGCGGCTCGGGGTCGCGCAGCACCCGCGGATTCTCCGTGACGGCCTGCATCATCAGCTCGCGGGCCAGCGGCAGGTCGGTCTCGTAGGCCACGCCGATCTTGATGATCACCCGTGTGACGGTGTCGTTCAGCGACCAGTTGATCAGCTGATCGGTGACGAAGGTCTTGTTCGGCACGATGATTTCTTTGCGGTCGAAATCGGTGATGGTGGTGGCGCGGATGCGGATGCGGCTGACCGTGCCGGAGAGGTTGCCGATGGTCACCACGTCGCCGATGCGCACCGGGCGCTCGAACAGGATGATCAGGCCGGAGATGAAGTTGGCGAAGATCTCCTGCAGGCCGAAGCCCAGGCCCACCGAGAGCGCCGCCACCAGCCATTGCAGCTTGTCCCAGCTGACCCCGAGGGTCGACAGGGTGACCACGAAGCCGACGCCGACTATCACGTAGGACAGCAGGGTGGTGGTGGCGTAGGCGCTGCCCTGGGCCAGGCTCATGCGCGACAGCACCAGCACTTCGAGCAGGCCCGGCAGGTTGCGGGCCAGGGCCACGGTGATGGCCACTATGACCAGGGCGCCGAGCACGTCGCTGAGGCTGATGGGCACCAGGCTGGCATTGTCGCCGCTGCCGCTGGTGTATTCGTAGAGGCTGATGTTGTCCAGGTAGGCGAATACCGACAGCAGGTCGGCCCAGACCCAATAGAGGCCGGCGATGAACAGGCCGAGCAGGGTCAGGCGGATCAGCCGCAGCGACTGCTGGTTGACCTGTTCGATGTCCAGGGTCGGCTCCTCGACCACCGCTTCGCCTTCCGCGCCCTCCTTGGGCGGGTTCAGGCGCTTGGCCATGGCCCGCTGATAGGCCAGGCGCCTCGCCGCCACCGCCAGGCCGCGAACGAAGGCGGCCTCGACTATGGTCCAGATTATCAGCAGGTACAGGGTGCTGATCAGGCGGTCGCTGAGCTTCAGTGCGGTGTAGTAGTAGCCGAAGCCGACCGCGACGATCAGTGCCAAAGGCAGCAGGCTGAACAGCAGGCCGACCAGGGTACGGAAATTCGAGGCATGCTCGCGTGCCGGGCCGCTGAGCAGCAGCTTGTTCAGCAGCCAGGCCATCAGGCCGAAGCAGGCCAGCACCACCGCGATGCCGATGACGTCTTCGGCCAGGCTCGCCGGTTGGTGTTCGGCCACGGCGACCACGGCGACCAGGGCCATCACCACCAGGCCGAGGTAGCGCAGCTGCCGGTGCAGGAAGCTCACGTGCCGGCGTGGCCAGTGGAAGTGCAGTTCGGCCACGCCGCCCGGGGTGACGATGCGGTAGACGGTGTAGAACACCAGCCAGGCCAGGGCCATGCCGAACAGCGCCGTGCCCAGGTTGGCGTTCTGGCCGCGGGCGTCGAGCTGCAGGGCCAGGCCGCAGAGTGCCAGGAACAGGGTGCCGGGCAGGGCCAGCAGCACGTTGAGCAGAAGCGCCATGGGCGTGTGCAGTTGGCTGTCGTGCTTGAAGTGGCCGATGTCCTGGTGCAGGTCGCCGAGCTTGCGGTAGAGGAAGCCGCGCTTCCACAGCAGCAGGCCGATCAGCAGCAGCAGCGGCAGGAACAGCACCGGCCGCTCGATCAGCCCGGCGCCCAGGGCGCGCAGGTTGGCGCCCCAGGGCAGCTCGGCGATCTGTCGCTTGAGCAGTCCCGGGGCGCTGCTGAACCACTCGAGATTCAGCGGCTTGTTGCTGGGGATCCAGAACATCTGCTCGTCGAGGGTGGCGCGCAGCGCGCTGGCGGTGCTCTGCAGCTGCTTCTGGTTGAGCTGCAGGGTGATCGACTCGTTGAGCAGGGCGTTGAGCTCGCGATTGAGGCGATCGAGCAGTTCGCGGCGGGTGTTGATCAGCTCGAGCAGGGCGTTGCGCAGCTCGGGGGTGACTTCCTCGGGCGGCTGCTTGGCGAGCTGTTGCTCGACATAGGCCGTCGGGTTGCTGAGGCGCTCGCGCTGCTGGTTCAGCTCGAACTGATAGAGGCGCAGGTCGGCGATCTCATTGGCCAGGTTGTTGTCCAGCTCGAGGGCGGGCAGCGCCTGTTTCTGTTGGTAGAGGATCTTCGACAGCAGCAGGCTGCCTTGCAGCACGCTGATCTGCTCGTCCAGGGCCTGGTCGCTCTGGTTGAGGCTGTCGAGCTTCTGTTTGGTCTGCAGGTTCAGCTGGGTCAGCTCGTTGAGCCGGTCGGTAGCCTTCAGCAGGTAGTCGGAGAGTTTCAGGTTGCGCGCGCTCTGGCTGGCCAGCAGCTTGTCGGAACCGGCCTTCTCGGCCTCGCGGGACTGTTCGGCGACGGTCTTCTCCGATTGCGCGCGGCGCTTCTCGTTGACTAGGGTCTGCAGGTCGAGCAGCTCCTGCTCGGCGCGCTTGATGCGCTCCTCGAGCAGATCGCGCTGGGCATTGCCGAGGTCCTGCAGCAGGCTGTTGCCGGCCAGCTCCTGACGGCGCAGCTGGGTTTTCGCGTTGAGCTGGCCCAGCTCGACGCTGAGCAGGTCGCGGCGTTCGGTGGTCAGCGGCTTGCCGCTTTCCTTGCCGCTCTTCAGGGCGTTGTTGATGTCCTGGGTGCGGGTCTGGTTGCTGCTGATCTCGGCCTGGGCGCGCTCGGGGCGGGTCTGCGCGGTGATGATCAGGCTGTTGGCGTCGCTGAGCTGCTTCTGCCATTCGCCCAGCTGGCTGCTGCGCTCGGCGATCTGCTGCTCGAGCTGCGGCACCGCGGAGTTGGCATGGCGCTGGGCCGCCGGCGGCGGCTGACTGGCCTTGAGCTGTCCCAGCTCGCGCTGCGCCTCGGCAATCAGGCGCGGTGCCTGGTCGAGTTGCTGCTTGAGTTCTTTCAGGCGCTTTTCGCTGTCGGCCTGCTCCATCAGCAGGCTCAGGGTCTTCTCGTAGGTCTG